>JANRKF010000001.1:0-42086 GCA_033763575.1 Alphaproteobacteria bacterium
GGCACCTCGATGTCGGCTCATCACATCCTGGGGCTGGAGAAGGTCCCAAGGGTATGGCTGTTCGCCATTTAAAGTGGTACGTGAGCTGGGTTTAGAACGTCGTGAGACAGTTCGGTCCCTATCTGCCGTGGGTGTAGGAAAATTGAGAGGATCTGACCTTAGTACGAGAGGACCGGGTTGGACGCACCGCTGGTGTACCTGTTGTTCTGCCAAGAGCATACGCAGGGTAGCTACGTGCGGAACGGATAAACGCTGAAAGCATCTAAGCGTGAAACCGACCTCAAAACTAGTTTTCCCCATTAGGATCGTGGTAGACTACCACGTTGATAGGCTGGGTGTGTAAGGGCAGTAATGTCTTAAGCTAACCAGTACTAATAATCCGATTGATTTATTTCTATCTCTTAAATGAGAAATTACACCGAACGATTGCCTGAACATTTCAATGTGCAGTGCAGAATATCTTGAGGTTGTTTCCGTGATTTTCTCCTGCCCGCGTGCTTTGCACGCAGGTATTAGAAAAAACCGATCTTTTAGATCGGTGGCACATGAAACTTGCTCAAGGCTGACAAGGTCTACTGACCTTGTGGGCAACTCATCATCACGATGATCAGAAAAACCTACTTCACTCTATGGGAAAGCCCCATAGGGTCTGGTGATTATAGTCTCGATGGAAACACCCGTTCCCATTCCGAACACGACCGTGAAACGTCGAGACGCAGATGGTACTATGTCTCAAGGCATGGGAGAGTATGTGGTCGCCAGTCCCTATGGGGCTTTTTTGTTGTTCGAATCAAAGTCCTTCGCTACATTCAGTGTACTTTGATTCGTTTATCCTCGCTTGAGGCGGCTCTGCGCTCGGATTATTTATGGCACATATTCATTGGAATTATTATTTATCAATCGAGGCTGATCTCATCAAACTGTCGAGATATATTGAAGTTCATCCAAATAATTATAAATCTTATTCAATAGAAATTGCACGTTTACTTATGGCAACTTGTGCTGAAATTGATGTTCTCAAGAAGCAAATTGCCGCTCAAGAAAATCAAAAGGAAATTAGAGACGTCGTAATAGCTAAATATCCAAAACTTGCTGAATTTGTAGTATCAATGCCTCGCTTTAATCTTTCTTTTGTACCATGGGAAGCATGGAAAGATTCTAATCAAGCACCATCTTGGTGGGATGCATATGGAAAAGTAAAGCATCATCGACACACAGATTTTCCGTCCGCTTCACTTGGCAATCTTTTAAATGCGGTAGCTGGCCTGTTTTTATTGTGCTTGCATTTTTATCAAGAAGACGCCCGAAATGGTGGGCTAACGCCGCATCCTGAATTATACAGTGTATTATTTAACAATTTTTATTCTGATACTGGGCCAATACGTAGAAAGTACATGTTTTAAATCCACATCGCATCTTTATACGCGGTTTGTTTAACTACGCTTCTCACAATCAACCATAGGAGCATCCCATGAAAAAACTATACACAGCGAAAGCGACATCCACCGGTGGGCGCGCCGGGCATGTCGAGACCGATGACAAGCGTTTATCGTTTGATCTCACGCCATCGGCAAGCACCACTGGCACTAATCCTGAGCAACTTTTTGCCTGTGGTTATGCCGCGTGTTTTGGCAGCGCGCTCGACGCGGTGGCGAAGAAAGAAAATGTTGAGCTCGGCGAGGTGTCAGTGGGCATCGCGGTGGACCTCAATCAGGACGATAAGGGCGGCTATTTCCTTGCCGCACATATTAATGTCTCCCTCCCATCGATCGAGAAGGCAGAGGCAGAACGTCTAGTCAGCAAAGCCAATCATGTATGCCCCTATTCAAAAGCCACACATGGCAATATCGATGTGACGCTGGAAGTCAATGGACAGGCATTGGTAAAGGCAGCATAGCCGCCACGCGCGATAAGCTTCTTTCCAATTTCTTTCGCATGAGTTAGCCTGAAAGCCATGCGAGAATTTCTCATCACCTCTCTCATCGGTATTCTGCTCATTGGCGTTTGCAGCCTCGTGATTTATGAGCTGTTGCGCTTTGTGTGGGGGCGGTTGCCGCGGATGACGGTGATGCCGCGTGCGCGTGTGCTGTTGGTGGTGGCGTCGGTATTTCTTGGGCATATCATCAATATCTGGATTTTCGGCATCGCTTATTACGCGCTTGCCCATGTTGGGCTGGGTACGCTTGTGGGCGCTGAAATCGCCTCCGGCAATTACGCCCTCGATTTTTTCGGCTATCTGTATTTTTCCGCCGTGAGCTACAGCACCGTGGGCTTCGGCGATGTGACGCCTGAAGGCGCGCTGCGTATGATCGCGGGGGTGGAGGGGCTTACCGGCTTCATCCTCATCGGCTGGACGGTGACGTTCACCTATCTTGCGATGGAAAAATTCTGGAGTTTGCCGCATAATCGGAATAAGAAGTAGGATTCCCGGGGAAATATGTATGTCGGAGTGTGGCTCAGCCTGGTAGAGCACTGCGTTCGGGACGCAGGGGTCGGAGGTTCAAATCCTCTCACTCCGACCATCCGCCTTCGCTGATTTTGCCAAAGGCAAAATCTAGCTACGGCGTGACTACGCCGGAGCGTACGAAGCGGATGTCACGTCGGAGCTTTAGCGGAGACGGACTATATGATAATCAGGCTGTAGCGGAGCGTAAGCAGATGAAATACGTTGCAAGGAAACGCTTTGGGCAACGTAAAAGTTAGAGTATTGTTTTGCCTAATATTTTTAGGTTCGAATCCTGTGAGGGTGACGAATATTCACCTATTCCACCAGCTCCTCATCCGCCTGTTTCCTGCTCTGCGCGGCGGTGGGTTTGCCGATGTTGAAGGCGAGTTCGTCGTCCACCACGGTGATTTTCACGCTGCCGCCTTTGGAGAGTTTGCCGAACAGCACTTCATCGGCCAGCGGACGCTTGATTTTCTCGGCGATGAGCCGGGCCATGGGCCTGGCGCCGTTCGCACGGTCATAGCCGCGCTTGGTAAGCCATGTGCGCGATTTCTCGTCGAGCGTGATGGTGACGTTGCGGTCGGCCAGTTGCGACTCTAAGCGGAAGATAAACTTGTTCACCACATGCGCCACCACCTCTTCGGAAAGATGCGAGAAGGGGATGATGGCGTCGAGGCGGTTGCGGAACTCCGGCGCGAACATTTTATTCACGGTTTCGGTTTCCTCGCCGGCGCGGTCGATTTTGGTAAAGCCGATCGGGGCGCGGGCGGCGTCGGCCGAACCTGCGTTCGAGGTCATGATGATGATGCAGTTCCGGAAATTCACCGTCTTGCCGTTATTATCGGTCAGGCGGCCATAATCCATCACCTGCAGCAGGATGTTATAAACATCCGGATGCGCTTTTTCGATCTCGTCGAGCAGGATGACCGAGTAGGGATGTTTATCCGCTTCGTCGGTGAGCAATCCACCCTGATCGAAACCGACATAGCCCGGAGGGGAGCCGATGAGGCGTGCGACCGCGTGTTTTTCCATATATTCCGACATGTCGAAGCGGATGAGGTGCATGCCCATGAGGGTGGCAAGCTGTTGCGCCACTTCGGTTTTGCCGACGCCGGTGGGGCCGGTGAACAGGTAATTGCCGATCGGTTTTTCTTCTTCGCGAAGGCCTGCACGCGCCATTTTGATGGCCGATGACAGGGCGTCGATGGCGCTGTTCTGGCCGAATACGACCAGCTTCAGGTTTTTGTCGAGGTTACGCAGCAGCTCGGCATCATCCATGGTGACGGTTTTGGCCGGCATCCGCGCCATTTTGGCGACGATATCCTCGATCTCTTTATTGGTGATGGTTTTCTTGCGCTTGTTTTCCGGCAGCAGCATTTGCGCCGCACCGGCTTCGTCGAGCACGTCGATGGCTTTGTCCGGCAGCTTGCGGTCGGTGATATAGCGGTGCGACAGCTCCACGGCGGCTTTGATCGCGCCGGTGGTGTAGCGTACATTATGGTGCGATTCGTAATAGGGCTTCAGGCCGCGCAGGATTTTGATGGAATTTTCGATGCTCGGTTCCTCGACGTCGATTTTCTGGAAGCGGCGGGCGAGCGCACGGTCTTTCTCAATCGAGTTTTTATATTCTTTATAAGTGGTCGAGCCCATGCAGCGGAAATTGCCGCGGGCGAGCGCCGGTTTCAGCAGGTTGCAGGCGTCGAGCGCGCCGCCGCTGGTGGAGCCAGCGCCGATGATGGTGTGGATTTCGTCGATGAACAAAATCGCGCCGGGAATTTTTTCGATCTCTTTGATGACGGCTTTCATGCGCTCTTCAAAATCGCCGCGATAGCGCGTGCCGGCGAGCAGGGCGCCCATATCGAGTGAGAAGATGATGGCGGATTTCAGCACATCCGGCACTTCGCCGCGCACGATGCGCAGTGCTAAGCCTTCGGCAATCGCGGTTTTTCCGACACCGGCCTCACCCACATAGAGCGGGTTGTTTTTGGTGCGGCGGGCGAGGACCTGCACGGTGCGGTCCACTTCTTCTTCGCGGCCCACGAGAATATCGGTTTTGCCGCCTTCGGCCTTTTTATTGAGGTTTACAGTATATTGCGCCAGCGCATCGCCTTTATCTTTTTCGCCTTCTTTTTTTGCGGCCTGCGGCTTGGAGAGCGATTCTTCATCGGAATCCAGATTATCCACGCGCCATTCGGCGATTTTGTGGTTGCCTTCATATTTCACTACGCCGTGCGAAATATAATTCACCACATCGAGGCGCGAGAGCTCCTGTTCCTGCAGGAAATACACGGCATGGGAATCGCGTTCGGAGAAGAGGGCCACCAGCACGTTGGCGCCGGTCACTTCATTTTTGCCGGCCGACTGCACATGGATGGCGGCACGGTGGATGACGCGTTGGAAACCGGCGGTCGGGCGCGATTCTTCCAGCTCATCCACCACCAGCGAGGTGAGTTCGTTTTCTAAAAATTCGGCAACATGTTTCTTGATATCGGCGAGGTTGATACCGCAGCCGCGCATCACGGACTGGGCGTCCTGATCGTCGGTCAGGGCATAGAGCAGGTGCTCCAGCGTGGCATATTCATGCTTGTATTTTTTTGCAAGTGCCAGTGCGCGGTGCAGGCTGATCTCAAGGTTTTTAGACAACATGTGCGTTCCCCCGTTATGCCGGGGCTTCGTGCGCCCCGTTTTATTCCTTTTCCACCCGGCACTGAAGGGGATACTCATTGCGCCTTGCCAGTGTGACCACCAGCTCGGCTTTGGTCTCCGCCACGTCCCGTGTGTAGACTCCGCAAATCCCGGCACCTTTGTGGTGGACATCAAGCATGGTGCTGACGGCTTCCTCGTGGTTCTTGCGGAAAATGTCTTTCAGGACAAACACCACAAAATCCATCGGCGTAAAATCGTCGTTTAGCAGCACCACCTTGAAGAAGGGCGGCCGTTTGGTTTTAACCTCCGGTTCCACCAGCAGAAGCGTGTCATTGCTGACTTCTTCTATCCCCCCCCCAGGGTTCTCACCCTGGGCTTCCACGCGATGTGTAGTATTCTCGTCGTCTAAGCTCATTATGGCACCAAATGCTAAAGGCACTGTAAAACAGAGGTTGCAAAACGGTTAAAAACACAAGAAAGTTGGGCAATGTTTTCTTTATGAATCGTCTCAAAACCCGCCAATTCCCTTGCTGATACCATATATAGTGTAATTTTTATGAAAAGGGAAGCGGGTAGATTAACGGATGGGGAGGCGGCCCTCCTCCCGCATTGACAGCCGGGCGGTTAAAACGTACAGTAAACCCACAAAAAAGTGAGAGGAGACGCGCTATTAGCAATTTTTTACATCAGGGCGATTTACCGGCAAATGTGACGTTTAACGGCGATATTGCAGTGGATACGGAGGCGATGGGCCTCAATAACAAGCGCGACCGGCTCTGCGTGGTGCAGCTCTCGGATGGCGGCGGGGATGCCCATCTGGTGCAGTTTGCGCCCGGTCCGCGCTCAAGTGGCGGAGCGGCAGCGCAACAATATTATGATGCTCCGAACCTGTGTAAGGTCCTTACCGACCCATCCCGCGTCAAACTCTTCCATTTTGCGCGCTTCGATGTGGCGATCATGAAGGAATATCTGGGTATCCTGGTGCAGCCGGTCTATTGCACGCGCACCGCCTCGCGCCTTGCCCGCACCTATACCGACAAGCACGGCTACAAGGATATCTGCAAGGAGCTGCTCGGCGTCGATATTTCCAAGCAGCAGCAATCGTCCGACTGGGGCAGCTCGCCGCTATCGCCGGAGCAGGTGGATTATGCCGCGAGCGACGTGCTCCACCTCCATAAGCTCCGCGCCAAGCTCGATGAAATGCTGGTGCGCGAAGGGCGGCATGAGCTGGCTGCGGCCTGCTTTAATTTCCTGCCGCACCGTGCGCTGCTCGATCTTGCCGGCTGGGAACATGACGATCTCTTCGCGCATAGTTGAAGTATGACTCAGCAGGATGACACCGCCCACGGCAAGGCCGTGCTGGCACAGGAGATCAAAGGGCTGCAGGCGCTTGAGGCATCGCTTGGCGATGAATTCGCCCGCGCCGTGCAGTGTTTTGCCGATGTGGCGGGGCGCATCATCGTTACCGGCATGGGCAAAAGCGGGCATGTGGCGCGGAAAATCGCTGCGACCATGGCCTCGACCGGCACCCCGGCCTCCTTCGTGCATCCGGGGGAGGCGAGCCACGGCGATCTCGGCATGATTACCACGGATGATGCGGTGCTCGCCCTTTCCAACAGCGGCGAGACGGCGGAGCTGGCCGATGTCATTTCCTATGCCAAACGGTTTTCGATTCCGCTGGTGGGGATTGCCCGCCGCGCTGGAAGTATGCTGGTGGAGGCAGCGAATATCGCGCTGGTGCTGCCGGACACGCCGGAGGCCTCGCCGGTGAATGCGCCGACGACCTCGACCACGATGATGATGGCGCTGGGCGATGCGATTGCGATGGCGCTGATGGAGCGCCGTGGATTCACGGTCGATGATTTTTCGGTGCTGCATCCGGGCGGCAAGCTCGGCAAGGCCTTTATCCGCGTGTCCGATCTCATGCATACCGATGACGAGCTTCCGCTCATCCGCCACGATACGCTGATGGGCGCGGCGCTCATCGCCGCTACCGGCAAACGTTTCGGCTGCGTCGGTGTCACGAACGCCAGCGGCAAGCTGGTCGGCATTATTACGGATGGCGATTTGCGCCGCCATATGCGCCCGGACCTGCTCACCCGCCGCGCCTTTGAGATCATGACGGCGGCGCCGCTCACCATTCGCCCGCAGGCGCTCGCCGCCGAAGTGCTGGCCATCATGAACGAGCGGCGGGTGACCTCGCTCTTCGTAGTCGAGAATGAAAGGCCGATCGGTATTATCCATATCCACGATTGCCTGCGCGCGGGAGTGGTGTAGCGTGCGCGGCCGCAAGCAGATTATTGAACGGGCAGCGGGTTATACGCGGATAGTGGTGGTGGGGCGCGGGTTGCTCTGGCTGATGATTACGGGGATGATTGCGGTGCTCGTGTACATGGCGGCGGATAATGGTACAGGGGATGGTGCGCGGCTGGTTTTTTCCCAGATCAAACAGATGGGTGATATCCAGAACATCATGAAAAACCCTTATTACCACGGGCTTGATAAAGACAATATGCCCTATTCGGTGACGGCGACGAAGGCCGTCCAGAAAGATGCGGAGACGGTGCTGCTGGAGGACATCAAGGCAGACATGGACACCAAGGACGGCAAATGGCTGGCGCTGCATGCGGGTGCGGGGGAAATGAAGACCGAGGCCAAAACATTGATGCTGACGAAAAACGTGGACATGTTCTACGATGGCGGCTACGAATTTCGTAGCGAGCGTGCTTTTGTCGATATCGGTAAAGGCACGGCGTCGGGCGATACGCCGGTGACGGGGCAGGGGCCGATGGGCACGCTGCGCGCCAATCGCTTTTCGGTGTTTGGCCGTGGGGAGGTGATTATGTTTGAAGGTGCGGTGAAGGTAGAGATTTATCGTGAATAGATTGCGCAATATGATGTGGCTGCTCTGTATGCTTCCCGGCGTGGCGCTGGCGCAGAGCAAGAGCTTTGACAGCAAGCAGCCGATCGAAATCACATCGGACCAGCTGGAAGTGCATCAGGCGGAAAACGTTGCGATTTTTACCGGCAACGTGGTGGCGATACAAAATGACGTGCGCCTCAAATCCGACAAGATGACGGTGTATTACACCTCGGCGGAAGAAAAAAAATCCGATAGCGGGCAAGCCGCGACGCAGGCGGATGCGGCCAAACAGACCATCAAAAAAATCGATGTGGATGGCAATGTGTTCCTCGCCACGCCGGAAGAAACGGCGAGTGGCGCGCGCGGTAATTATGATGTGGAGGGTGAAGAGATTCACCTCTATGAAAATGTCGTACTCACACGCGGCGCCAATACGCTGAAAGGCAGCGAACTCACCTATAATTTTGCCAGCGGAAAAAGCATAATCACCGGCGGCGCAGTGGCCGAAGATGCTGCTGGCAAAGGTACAGGGCGTGTGCGCGCATTATTCGTACCTGATAAAAAACAATGACAGAGATCGACGATTTCCTCCCAGACGGCGTGACGATTATCGGTGCGGGCGAGCGTGTGAAATCGTCGCCGCAACTGGTCGCGGAAAGCCGTGGGCTTGAAGTGCAGCATATCGGCAAGCGCTATGCCGCCCGCCCGGTCGTGCGTGATGTGAGCCTGCGGCTGCAGCGCGGTGAGGCGGTGGGGCTGCTCGGTCCGAACGGCGCGGGCAAGACCACCAGCTTTTATATGATTACCGGGCTGGTGCGCCCGGATGTCGGAAAAATACTGCTCGACGGTGAGGATATTACGCGGCTGCCGATGTATCGCCGCGCCCGCCTCGGCATTGGCTATTTGCCGCAGGAAGCCTCGGTATTTCGCGGGATGACGGTGGAGCAGAATATTCTTTGCGTGCTGGAAATCGTCGAGCCGGATCCGGCGGTGCGCCAGAATATGCTCGATGAATTGCTTGCGGAATTTTCCATCACCCATTTGCGGCTCGCGCAGGGTATCACGCTCTCCGGCGGTGAGCGGCGGCGTGTGGAGATCGCCCGGGCGCTGGCTTCCAAACCCTCTTTCATCCTGCTGGATGAGCCGCTGGCCGGTATCGACCCGATCGCGGTCGATGAGGTGCGCAAGCTGGTGAAGCATTTAAAAAACCGTGGCATCGGCGTGTTGATTACCGACCATAATGTGCGCGAAACGCTCGACATCATCGACCGCGCCTACATCATGCATGACGGCTCGGTGCTGATGGAAGGCGCGCCGGGCGAGATCGTCAACGACATGAATGTGCGCCGCCTTTATCTAGGTGAACGCTTCAGCCTCTAGTTTTTAATACGCCCGTGCGATGCAGAAATCGGCGAGGTCGAACATCGCATTTTTTGCAGGAGACGCCGCCAGCGGCGCGAGTACTTCTTTCGCACGTGCTGCCTGCTCCTGCGCCCGTTCGATGGTTTTGGCGAGCGCCCGGTGACGGTGGAGATAGAGCGTGGCCTGCGCGAGATCGTCCGGTTGCTGGTTGCCTTCTTCCATCGTGCGCCGCCAGAAGGCTTTCTCTTCGTCATTGGCCGCCTCATAGGCGATCAGCACCGGCAGGGTGATTTTGCCTTCGCGGAAATCATCGCCCACGGTTTTACCCAATGTTTTCTGGTCGGCGCTGTAATCGAGCGCGTCATCGACCAGCTGGAACGCCATGCCGATGGCGGTGCCGTATTCGGCGAGCGGCGCCCGCAGTTCCGGGCGTCCGGCGATCACTGCGCCGAGTTCGGAAGCACAGGAAAACAGCGCGGCGGTTTTGGCGGCGAGCACCGCGAGGTAATCGGCTTCCGACACGGCGGTATTGCCCTGGTTTGCCAGTTGCAGCACTTCGCCCTGTGAGATGACCGCGGAGGCATCGGCCAGCAGTTTGAGGGCGTCGAGCGTGTCGCTGGTGGCCATAAGCTGGAAGGCCTGGGAGAGCAGGAAATCGCCGACGAGGATGCTCGCCTTGTTGCCGAAGGTGGCGTTGGCGGTGGCGAGGCCGCGCCGCAGGCCGCTTTCATCGACCACGTCGTCATGCAGCAGGGTGGCGGTGTGCAGCAGTTCGACGGCGGCGGCAAGCGAGATATGCTGCCCGCCTTTATATTCACAGGCGAGCGCGGAGATCAGCGTCACCGCCGGGCGGATGCGTTTGCCGCCGGACGCGATCAGGTGATGCGCCACCTCGTAAATAAGCGGCGCTTTTTCGCGGATGCGCGACAGGATCGTCGCATCGACATGCTTCATATCCTCCTGAATCAGGCGGTAAAGCACGTCGAGCGATACGGTCGTTTTTTCTTTGGCCAGCGGTTGCATACAGGGATAAAATAAGCGCTACTTGGAAAAAAGCTAGGAGAACTTATACCACCACGTCGTCAAACACGTGCGGGGTGGTGTCTTCCAGCGGGTGGAGTGGGAAGCTGTGGACCGCCTGAAAGCTAATCTGGCCGCGGGTGCCGGTGGCTTCGGCGGTGCCGATAAAGATCGACTGTATATCCTGCTCCAGCGAGGTCGGCAGGGGGTGGAGGCTGCGGATAATCAGGTCGAACTGCAAATTATCCTCGCGGCGTTTCACCAGCCCGTCCATCTGCATTTCGCCGAGCACGGACAGCGACATTTCGACCACGAACCGCGTATCCTCATCCTTGGTCGGGCGGCCTTGCTCGTCTTTCTTTTTTTCGCGCTTGACGAAGGCGCGCACCTGCTGCAATTCGCCCGCCACCATCACCGGGAAGAAGTTGCTCTGCCAGTTGCCGGGCAGCGGTTCGGCAAATTGCCGCGCCATCTGCAGGAATTCGCCCTCGGCCTTGCGCACCAGCGAGCCGTAGCCTTTTTCCTCCAGCGCTTTGACATTCGTATTGCCCAGCCAGTCGCGGAAATTTCCGCCTTTTAGCGCGGCGATAAAGAACAGAATCTGGCTCGCGCTCTGGGTGATTCGTCCGGGCGTATCGCTGTTGAGCGCGGCGGTGGGAATGGTCGGGATGAATTGCCCAGCCTGTCCCGCGCCGAGGATTTGCGCGATCTGTTGCAGGCTCGTCCATGCGCGGGCCAGCTCGGTGAGCGGTGCCGGGGGAGCGGGTGCGGCGCTGTTGGCAAGTGCGACGGTATAATTATTCGGATTGGCGACGCTCGATACGCGCAGTGTCAATTGCTGGCCGATGGGCAGCCCGCCGATTTCCGCTGCGCGCAGTGTGCCGATCGCCGTGCCCAGCGTGACGCTGCCATCCGGATGCGCGGCGACCACGGTGGCGGTGATGGTCTGTCCGAGCGGGCCAGAAAATTGCGCGGTGGCGGCCTGCTGGTTGGAGGCGGCGCTCGGCGCAACCTGCCCCGGCGGCAGCGCTGCGGGTGTTTGTACGGTGGCAGCAGGCGTTGCGGGTGGCGCTGCTGCTGTTGTTGCATTGGTTGCAGGCGTTGTCACGGTAGCCGGGGCGCTGGGCAGCAGGCTCGATAACGCGCTGGTGGCAGAGGGTGCGGAGGGTGCTGCGGCGGGCGCGGCGGGGGTGAGTTGCGCCAGCGGCGAGCGGGTTTGCGTTTGTGCTGTGGGTGTCTGGTTCACGCCCAGCACCGACAATAAAAAGCTGGTGCCCGGCGTTACACCGGGCGCCGCCGATGGTGAAAAAGCAGGTGTCACCACAATCGCCGAAATGGTTTGCCCGGTTTTGGGGGTAGGCAGTGTCGGGCTGGTGGCTGTAGTAGGAGCGGTTTGCGTTTGCGGCGTGCTTTGTTGCTGCGCTGCCGGTTGCGGCGTGCGGCCTGTGACCGGTTCCGGCCCATCGGAGAAGGAGGTTTGCTGGGCGCTAGCTTCCGGTGATTGGCCGTTGACGCTCACGATATGCGCGCTTGCGTGCCCGGCGGTCTGCTGGATGCGGATCACCACCTCGCTGCCGATTTTCAGGAAGAGGTTGCTGGTGAAGGCGAAATCGCCCCGGTCGGTGCGTAATATCGGATTGCCGGCGGGGTCGCGGTTGATGATGAAGCCGGAGAGGATCGACCCGGCGGGGAGTTGCGGCACCACCGTGGCGCCCTGGGTGGTGACGGGCTGTGCCCCGGTCGGCTGCGCAATCGCAGGTGGCGGCAGCAGTGTGATAAGCCGCACATCGACCATGGCGCTACCTCTGCTGCATCAGCTTGATGGCGATGGTGGCGGCGTCGGTGGCGGCGGTGGTATGCGGTGCGCGGATAATCAGCGATTTCTGGGCGCGGATGGAATCCTTCACCTTGTTGTCCTTGCGGATGACACCGAGCATCGTCGGCGACATTTGCAGGAAATTGATGCAGGCTTTGTTCAGCGTATGGAAGGTTGCTTCGCCTTCTTTTTGCGTGGCGGCCTGGTTGATGACGATGTTGATTTCCGGCGGATGTTTTCCTTGCAGCGCGATTTTGATGAAGGCGTAGGCGTCGGTGAGCGAGGTTGGCTCGTCGGTGGCGACGACGACGCAGCGCGCCGCGAGCGAGGCGAGATGCTGCACATTCTGCTCGATACCGGCGCCGAGATCGACGAATACGATGTCGTAGCTGCCGCAAATATCCATGAGCGCCTTGGAGAGGATTTCGAGGCGTTCCGGCGGCAGGGTGGCCAGCGACGTTGAGCCGGAGCGCCCGGCGATGATATCGAACTTGCCGTCTTCGTAACGGGTGATGGCGTCTTTCATGCGGTGTTTGCCGGAGAGCACGCTGCTTAAGTCATATTTCGGGGTGAGGCCCAGCTGCACATCGACATTGGCCAGCCCGATATCGCCGTCGAACAGCAGCACTTTCCGGCCGGAGCGGGCGCATAAATGCGCGAGCGTCACCGACAGCCACGTTTTTCCCACGCCGCCTTTCCCGGAAGCGATGGCAATAATGTTGTTTTGTTGAGGCATAAATCTATCCAGTTCTTGCATTATAGGGGTTTAAGAAGATGTTGCACCAATGTTTTTGCGGTGAGTGCCGACACCGCATCGGTGACGCTGGCACTGCCGCTTTCCATGGCAAAGGGCAATTTATATGCCGCGGCTGCGGCCAGCAGCCCGCCGAAGCGGCGCGCGCAGTCGGTGCGGGTGGCGATGAGTTCGGCCACCGGCAGCGCCATGAAGGCTTCGGTGAGGTCGATGGTTTCCTGCACGTCAAGGCCTGCAGGAAGCGCCAGCACGACCTTGGCATGCGCGGCGTCGGCCATGCCTGCCAGTTCGGCAAGCGCGTCTTCCTCATACGGGTTGCAGCCCGCCGTATCGATCAGCACATAGGTGTCTTTACCGGCACGTTTGAGCGCGGTGGCCAGCGATTTTTTGTCGGCGCAGACTGCAAGCGGAATCCCCAATATATCGGTAAACGACTGGAGCTGGGTTGCGCCGCCTGCGCGGTGCGTATCGGTGGTGATGACGACCAGCGCTTCTTTTGCCAGCGCGTAGCGTGTGGCGAGTTTGGCGATGGCGAGCGTCTTGCCGATGCCGGGGCTGCCTGCGATCATCAGCCGCTGCGGCGCATCGGGCATGGGGTCGAACTGGAAGAAATTGCCGCATACCTGTTCGAGCGCGAGCTTCAGGAAATGCCGGTTCTCATTGGCGATATTCATGCGGCCCTTGCCGAGGATGCTGGCGATGGCGGCGTCATTCAGCTGCGCGCTCATCTTGCTGATAAACAGCTCCGGCACATTGTGGAAACGCAGCGCATGCTGCACGTCGTAGCGCACTCCCTCCCCCATTAGGGGGGAGGTCAGGAGGGGGGCATTTTTTGTGCGATTTTTCGTGGATGCCCCCACCCCGTCTCTCCCCCTACTGGGGAGGGGGCTATCCGCGTCGATCGCGGCGGTGATATGCACGCCGTCTTTTTTTTCTTCCGTACTGAGGATAATGGCGTCCTCGCCGAGCGCCTCCTTCACCAATGCAAAGGCTTCGGGCATGGAGCCTGCGGTGAAGGTACGGAGCCTCATAACTGACCGAGCGTTTTAATGCGCGCTTTCGGATAGATTTCGTTCTGTGACATGACCACAGTCGAAGGCCGGAAGCGTTCGATGATGGAGCGGACATACGGGCGGATGGCCGGGCTGGTGAGCAGCACCGGCACTTCGCCCTGCATCGCCATTTTGTCGTACACGGTGCGCACGGCGCTGATGAATTCCTGGATGCGCGAAGGTGCGAGCGACAGGCCGCCTGCGTCGGCGGTGCCGGTGATGGCTTCGATGAAGGTCTGTTCCCATCCCGCCGACATGGCGATGATCGGAATATATCCCGCCTCGTTGGCGTTGCTGAAGCTGATCTGCCGGGCCAGCCGCATCCGCACATGCTCGGAGATGACGGCGACATTCTGGCTGTTCCGCGAGCCTTCGGCGATGGCCTCGACGATGGTGGCAAGATCGCGGATCGAGACCATTTCGCGCAGCAGGTTTTGCAGCACGCGCTGCACGCCGGAGACGGTGATTTGCTCCGGAATCGTCTCGGTGATAAGTTTCTGCTGCGTCGTGCCAAGGTCGTCGAGCAGCTTCTGCGTTTCGCCGTAGGAGAGCAATTCCGGCATATTGTCTTTGATGATTTCGGTGAGGTGGGTGGTAATCACCGTCGGCGGATCGACCACCGTATAGTTGCGGAACAGGGCTTCTTCGCGGTGTGCTTCGCCGATCCACATGGCGGGCAGGCCGAAGGTCGGCTCCACTGTTTCCTCGCCGGGCAGGGTGATTTTCGCGCCGCTTGGGTTCATCACCAGCAGCATGTCGGGGCGGATATCGCCGCGTGCCGCTTCGATCTCCTTCACCTTGAGCACATAGGTATTGGGCGGTAGCTGCATGTTATCCTGAATGCGCACGGAAGGAATCACGAAGCCCAGCTCGCGTGCCATCTGGCGGCGGAGCGCCTTGATTTGCTCGGTGAGGCGGTGGCCTTTCTGGTAGTTGATGAGTGGCAGCAGGCCGTAGCCGAGTTCGAGGCGTAGCTGGTCGATATGCAGGAAGTCGGCAGGTTGTTCGTCGGTGACTTTGCCGTCGGGTCCGACCGTCTGGCCGTTTTCCAGCTTCTTCATCGGTGCGGCGGCAGCAGCAGCGTCGCTTGCGGTTTTTTTATTGGTCTTGATGATATGATAAGCGAGGTAGCCGGTGGCGCTCGAAAGCAGGACGAACGGCGCCATCGGGATGCCGGGCAGAGCCGCCATCAGCAGCAGGAAGCCGCTGGTGATCGCGACTGCTGTCGGCGAGCGGCCAAGCTGTGAAAGCACGGCTTTTTCCGCCGAACCGGCGACGCCGGATTTGGTGACCAGGATACCGGATGCGGTGGAGACGATAAGCGCCGGGATCTGCGCGACTAGCCCGTCACCGATGGTGAGCATGGTGTAGGTGTGCACGGCTTCTTCGAACGAAAGATCGCGGTTCACCACGCCGATGATGATACCGGCGATGAAGTTGATGAAGGTGATGAGCAGGCCCGCAATGGCGTCGCCGCGCACGAACTTGGAGGCACCGTCCATCGAGCCGTAGAAATTGCTTTCGTCTTCGAGCTCCTTGCGGCGGGCTTTGGCGGTCGCTTCATCGATGAGTCCTGCCGATAAATCGGCGTCCACCGCCATTTGCTTGCCGGGCATCGCATCGAGGGAGAAGCGCGCCGACACCTCGGCGATACGGCCCGAACCTTTGGTAATCACCACGAAATTGATGATGGTCAGAATGCCGAAAATGATGATACCGATGACGACGTCGCCGCCCATCACGAAATGGCCGAAGGCTTCGATGACCTTGCCCGCCGCATCGGTGCCCTCATGGCCGTGCGAAAGGATGAGGCGCGTGGAAGCGATGTTGAGCGCGAGCCGCAGCATGGTCACGATCAGCAGGATGGTCGGAAATGAACTAAGCTGCAGCGGCTTTTCTACGAACAGCACCGTCATCAGCACCAGCACGGAAGCGGTGAGTGAAATGGCGAGCATGAGATCGAGCAGTACCGGCGGCAGCGGCAGTATCAGCACTACCAGAATGCAGATAACGCCGACCGCGAACATGATGTCGCGCCGACCGGCGGCCAGCCGCAGGTTGCCACCGAAGCCTAAGGGAGCGGATGGTGTTGCGGCAGCGTCAGCCATGGCTAACCCCGCACTTGTTGCGGGGTCTGGTTCGTCCCATATTGAAAGCACTTAATGACAGTCATAACTATTCTTTCTTAATACCGGACCCCGCAATGCGCTTCGCTTATGCGGGGGTTTACTCCCCTCCCGCCGCCGCCGGAACGGATACGCCTTGCTCGCTGTATTGTTTCAATTTATTGCGCAGCGTGCGGATGGAAATGCCGAGGATATTGGCGGCGTGGGTGCGGTTGCCGAGGCAGTGCGACAGCGTGTCGAGGATCAGTTCCTGCTCGACGCTTTCGACGGTGCGGCCCACCAAGTTGGTTGTTGGTTGTTGGTTGCTGGTTGATGGTGAAGAAGACGTGGCGGCAGGTTCGGCAGGCGCGCCCTGCAGCAGGATGGCATCCGGCTCGATAGCGTCGCCGGCCGCGAGCAGCACGGTGCGGTGCATCGTATTTTCCAGCTCGCGCACATTGCCCGGCCAGCTGTAATTTTTCAGTTTGGCCAGCGACGCCTCCGATAGTTTGCGCACGGCGATGCCATTGGCCTTGGAATATTTCTCGATGAAATGCCTGGCCAGCGGTTCGACATCTTCGGGGCGGTCGCGCAGGGACGGCATCACCAGGTTAATCACGTTCAGGCGGAAATAGAGATCTTCGCGGAACGATCCTTTTTTTACTTCCTCCTGCAGGTTGCGGTTGCTGGTTGCGAGCACGCGGATATTCACTTTCACCGGCTTGGAGCCGCCGATGCGGTCGACCTCGCGTTCCTGCAATACACGCAGCAATTTCGCTTGCAGGCGCATGTCCATTTCAGAAATTTCATCGAGAAGGATAGTGCCGCCTTCGGCCTCCTCGAACTTGCCGATACGCCGGGCCGAAGCGCCGGTGAAGGCGCCTTTTTCATAGCCGAATAATTCCGATTCCAGCAGGTTTTCCGGGATTGCCGCGCAGTTGACCGAGATCATCTTATGCCCGCTGCGCTTGGATTTTTTATGGATATGGCGCGAGACCACTTCCTTGCCGGTGCCGGATTCACCGGTGATGAGGACGCTGGCGTCAGAAGGTGCGATCTGGTCGGCGGTGGCGATCAGTTTTTCCATCGCCTTCGAGGCGTAGATGAAGGAATGCGCCTCCTCGGTGATCGCTTCGAGCACCGCAGCGATCAGTTCCTCGTTCGGCGGCAGCGGAATATATTCTTTCGCGCCGGACTTAATGGCTTTGACGGCGGCGTCCTTGTCCGCCTTGATGCCGCAGGCGATGACCGGGAGATTGAACCGTTCGCGCATCAGCATGGTCACGAGTTTTTCGATGTCCTCGCGCACTTCGATCATAATCAGGTCGGCGCCCTGGCCGCCGCGCAGTGCATCCATCGCCGCTTCGATATCGCCGACATGGGCCACGCGTGCGCCGCGGCTTTTGGCAATGCTGCTGGCGGTGCCGATCTGTCCGTAGAGTTCGCCGATTATTAAAAGTCGCATAATAATGAGTCCTTAGTCGTTAGTCCTTGGTCGTTAGTGAAGCCGTTATACTAAAGACTAACGACTCATGACTAACGACTTACTGTTTATCACCCTTGATAATCTCGGTCATGGTCACGCCGATGCGGTCTTCGACCACGACGACCTCGCCGCGTGCGACCAGCCGGTTATTCACAAAAATATCGATGGCCTCGCCGACTTTTTTATCCAGCTCGATCACCGCGCCGCGTCCGAGCTTCAAAAGCTGGTTTACCTGCATGTTGGTTTTGCCGAGCACGACCGTGACCTGCACGGGAATGTCATAGACATTCTCCAGGCTCAGGTTTTCGGCCGCCGCCTGGTCGACAAAACTCTGGTTGATATCGTCCGCCATAACTCTTCTCCTCGTTCAATCCCATGACATGCTAACGGCGCCGCCACAGGATATATGTTAATTCATTCAGGATCCTGTGTCTTTACGCCTGTCGCTGCATCTGTTGTTGTATCCGTCGCCGCTTCGTTTTGCGCGGGCGGTTTGGCCGCCGCCTGCAATTGCTCATATTGTTTATCCGCCTCATGCCCGCTGGATGCTACCATAGATGCGACCACCTGTTCAACCTGTTGCCACAGCGCATCGGTATCGCGCACCATCGCGCCGTTTTTCCATTCGATGCGGAAGTTCGGCGGCGCGATATTCGGATCGCCGACCACGTTGATTTCCGAGGACATTTGCAGGGTTTTCGCTGCCGCCTGCATTTTATTCTCCAGCGTCTGCCGCATCGATTCGTTGATGGTAATGACCAGTTTCGGCTCATGCACCATGGCAGATACGCAGCGCATTGCAATGGTTTCGACCAGTGCATAGGCGTTTTCGGCCAGCGCGTCGCCGGCGATTTTCCTGGCGATGGTATGGGCGATTTGTGGGATTTGTTCGGCCTGCTGGCGTAATATATCGCGATAGATCGAAAAGAGCGGCGCATATTGCTCGGCGAAGTTGGCGACCGACTCGCTGAGCGATCGATCGATAACGGCCTGTTTGTTTTCCGCCTGTTTTTTACCTTCGACGATGCCGTCGATGAATCCCTTCTGATAGCCATCGCGTTCGGCGGCCTGCACTTCCTCTTCGGAAAAGGTAGGGGGGGGAGGAGGAGGCGGGGGGGCTGCCTCCTCCTTCTTTCTGCCCGTCGGCAGAAACGGTTTCGGCTTCGCGGTGGCGACAAATTCCACCTCGCTCGTGCCGAATTCTCTAAAACTGAATGGTGCTATGCTCATTAGTCTTTAGTCCTTGGTCTTTGGTCTTTAGTCTTTGGTTCTTACTTCTTAGTCTTTGGTTTTTGGTCTTACTATGTCGTTTAACTCACGACCAAAGACCAGCGACCAAAGACTAATAAATCAATTGTTCTTCTTCGGAATCGCCGGCAATCACGATCTCGCCTTTGCCTGCGAGGTCTTTGGCGATGCCGACGATATACATCTGCGCCTCGTCCACGTCCTTGATGCGCACCGGGCCGAGGCTCGCCATATCTTCCTGCAAAATCTTGGCGGCGCGTTCCGACATGTTGCCGATGAACAGTTTTTTGATGACTTCCGAGGCGCCTTTCATGGCGATGGTGAGCTTTTGTTTGTCGAGGCCGCGCATGAGCGTCTGGATGCCTGCCGCATCGATTTTTTTCAAATCTTCGAAGGTGAACATCAGCGCCCGCACGCGTTCGGCGGATTCGACGCTGCGCTCTTCGAGCTTGCCGATGAATTTGCTTTCGGTGTTGCGGTCGAAATTGTTGAAGATCTCGGCGAGGAGTTCATGGGAATCGCGGGTCTGGCGTTTGGCCAGGGTGCTCATGAATTCCATGCGCAATGTTTTTTCGATGCCTTCCATCACTTCTTTTTTCACCGTTTCCATCGAGATCATCCGCATGATGACCTCCATCGACAAATCTTCCGGCAGGTTCATGATGACGCGGGCGGCATGGTCGGCGCGGATTTTGGTCAGCACCACCGCGATCGTCTGCGGATATTCGTTTTTCAGGAAATTGGCGAGCACTTCCTCATTCACGTTGCCGAGCTTGTCCCAGGTGGTGCGTCCGGCCGGGCCGCGGATTTCTTCCATGATCGAATCGACGCGGCCTTTGCCGAGCGCTTTCACCAGCAACCGTTCGGTGGAGTCGTAGTTGCCGACCAGCGCGCCGCTTGCCGAGACCTGCTCGTTGAATTCGAGGAACAGTTTTTCGGCGGTGTCGGAGGGAACCTGGCCAAGGCTCGACATGATATTGGAGATTTCGCGGATCTCATCCTCTTCCATCATGGAAAAAAGTTTCACCGCCGCTTCCTCGCCGAGCGCCATCAGGAAGATGGCTGCTTTCTGCGCGCCGCTGACCTTGCCTTTTTCTTCTTTTTTCGGGGCTGCCATAACCTGCTCCTAGCTAGCTTTTGTGAGCCACTGGCGGATGACGCCCATGGTTTCTTCGGGATATTTATCGACGATTTCACTGACCTTGCGCATGGATGAAGATTTCATGCCGCCTTTGACATTGGCGACATCGATCAGCGAATCGGCTTCATCCTCTATGTCGCCACCCATGCCGCCGCCACCTCCGCCTCCGCTAAGCCGTGCCATGCTGGCGTTTTCCAGCGCCGCCAGTTCGTTGGCGCGGTCGGCGGTGACCTGCGCGCCTTTCATGATCTGGGTCACGGCCGGGCGAATCACCAGCACGATGGCAAGCACCGCTACGCCAGCGAAGATGAGCGTTTGCAGGATGCCCTGGATTTCGATTTTGAAGCGCTCGAAGAAGGATTCTTCGGCCAGCTCGAACTTGTCTTGCGTGAAGCGCATATTGACCACTTCGATTTTATCGCCGCGTGCTTCGTCAAACCCGATGGAAGAGGCGACCAGCGATTTGATTTTCGCCAGCTCATCGTCGGGCCGGGCGGAATATTCCGGATCGCCGCTGCCGCTTTGTTTATAGACGCCGTCGACCAATACGCCGACGCTGATCTTATTGAGCTTGCCGCCCTCGCTCACCTGGTTTTGGGTGGTTTTGGAGATTTCAAAATTGGTGGTTTCATCCGCTTTTTCCACCGTGCGGTCGTTGCCGCCGCTTCCATCTCCGCCCGCGGCATTTTGCGGCAGGTTGTTCGCCGCGCTCACTGCGCCGCCACCGCTTTTTTCCATTTCTTTTTCTTTTTGCGAGTTGCTTTGCGTTGAGCGAGCGACCTGGCCTTCGGGATCGAATTTTTCCGAGTTGGTAACGATGCGGTCAAAATTAATGTCGGCGTTCACTGTAACGCGCACCTTGCCCGCGCCGATCACTTTCTCCAACAATTCTTCAAGATTCTGTTGAGTGCGCGTTTCATAGGAGACGCGGTATTCGAGCATGCTGTCGGCGGCGGCGTCGAGTCCGCCGTCGCCGTTGCCGCGTGCGAGCAGCCTGCCGTGATTGTCGATGACTGCGACTCTCGACGCTTCAAGCCCCGGCACCGCAGAGGCGATGAGATGGGTGATCGCGGTGACTTCGCCGCGTTCCAGCGTTTTTCCGCCCGCCATCTTGACGGTGACCGACGCGCTGGGTTTATCTTTATCGCGGGTGAAGACTTCGCGTTTGGGCACCACCAGATGCACGCGTGCCGAGTCCATGCCGGAAATGGAAGCGATGGTGCGCGACAGCTCGCCTTCGAGGGCGCGCATCGCATTCACGTTCATCACGAAATTTGAGCTGCCGAAACTTTCCGGCTTGTCGAATATTTCATAGCCGACGATGGAGCCGTTGGAAGGAAGCCCTTGCCCGGCCATGTCCATGCGCAGGCGCAGTGCTTTATCGGAGGGCACGGAAATCTGCGAGCCGTTGGCGCCGAGTTCATAGGCGATGCCGGCGCCTTCGAGTTGGGAGACGATTTTTTGGCTATCCTTGAGCGACAGGTCGCTATATAAAGGCACCATGCGGGCGACCGAGGTGCGGAATCCTAGCATCAGGAAGAAGGCCAGCATGATGATACCGGAAGCGGCGAGCACCGCGACTTTGGCGCCGCCCATCTGTTTGATTGTATCGTTCAGTGCTGCCATAACCCATCCCCGTTTTTCGTTTCTTAAGACCCATCATAACCGCCAAAGATTGACGATTTATTAAAAGCAGGAATTTTTTTCCTACATTGCGTATAAGCCATACATGTTGTGGTCTCACAAGAGGGGGAAATCACTTTCTTGTGGATAAGCAAAAAATATCTGTGGATAGCTTGTGGGTAAGTTCGTGCTCGTCTGTTTAGATGAGTTTTAATTGTTCCATGGTATGATGCATCGATATGAGAAGGTCCGGATTCACACTTATAGAGCTTTCGATTGTGCTGGTAATCATCGGATTGCTGGTGGCAGGGGTGCTTGTCGGCAAAGAGCTGGTGGGTGCGGCGGAGCTACGGAAAGTTAGCAGCACGATAGAGGGATTTGAAACTGCTATTTTTACATTCCGCGTGAAGTATAATTGTCTGCCCGGCGATTGCACCAATGCGACCAGCTTCATGGACGTAGCGCAAAACGGCAATGGTGACGGAAGAATCGGCAATACGACGGACGGTTCTACTGATCCTGCCTTCCACTATGAAACATTCCTTATCTGGCGCATGCTGGCATTGGCGCGCTTTATTCCGGGTGATTACACCGGGGTTTCCGGCCCTGCGGGCAGCAAGGATTGCGTGCTTGGCATATCCTGTCCCCAGGCTCCGAGGGGCGGCGGTTTCAGCCTGACCTACTACTGGAACAGCGCGGGCGACGCTGATAATTTTCCTGTTAATCCCGGCCAGTTGATATCGTACGCGAGAAGGCTGGACATCAATGGCAATTTAAACTCGCCGGTGCTTTCGCCCAGCGATGCACTGAGTATTGACAGGAAATTAGATGATTCAATGCCAGGCACCGGACGGGTTATCGCTCGACCACCCGGGGCGCTGCAACCGGACTGCACGACATCCGCCGATCCGGCGACGTCGCTTTATAATGTCGCCTATACCGATGCGGCCTGTGGTCTGCTATTTTACAAGCGCTATAACTAAGCCGCTTCTTTGCTCGCGCTTAAAATGAATGTCCACATGCCCTAATATTGCACCAGTTTTAATCCGCAATATTTCGCATAATGTTTGAAGTCTTCGTCACGGGTCAGCAGCGGCACGGCGTGATCGATGCAGGATTGAGCGATGAGGGCGTCGCCGAGTTTTGCTTTAAGTTTTTTTTGTAATATCTTTTTGCGAAGGAGTCCCGCGCGCTGCCAATAACCTTCATCCGTCTCCAGCAGGTTGATGTTGCGTAGATATTCGTAATTCTTAGATTGGTCTTCTCTGGGGTTGCTCAATATTTCTGCGAGCACCACCGGTGGAAGCATCACGTCATCTGCGGCCAAAGCATCTTCGAGCATGGCGAGATAGGGCGCTTTTTTGCCTTGCTGGAGGTCAATCAGCACCGAGGAATCTACGGCGATAATCAATCGCGTAATGCCTTCATCTGTTCATAGGTCAGCGAAAATTTAACCTTACCCTTAAGCGCCAGAAGTTCCTGACAGGCAAGGTGATGAGCATAGCGCTTGAGGGCCTCGCGAATGGTTTCCGTGAGGCTTTTTTCGCTACCAAGCATCGCCATGTCGATCAATGAGGCGGGGAGGTTGATGGTGATTTTGCGGATTTCGTCGTGATCGCGATGCGTGGTTTTCATGGGATTCTCCAGTATGGTTAAATATACCATACTCTTATGCCATACGTCAAGCCGCTTCTTTGCTCGCGCTTAGAATGATATCGGCGAATTCGCTGAGATACACCGAGCCTTTGACCGTGCGTTGCAGCAGCACGTTGCGCTTGTCGCCGCGGTCGCGGATGCGTTTGACCAGCTTGGCTTTTTCCAGCGCATCGACGGCGCGGCAGATGGCTGGTTTGGAAATCATCAACTCGTCGGCGATGGTTTTGATGCTGTGCGCGCCGGGCATGAGATAAACATTCAGAAGCACGGCGGTTTGCCGTGCCGATAAATCCACCGGCATTTGCTTGAGCGCGCTCGCGGTCACGCCATGCCAGAAAGACAATGCACGGATGGTGCGGTTGTTTCCGATTTTTTCCACTTTATCTTTTACCATAACGTTCCTTTATCATGCTATAAACGGCGCGAATTCCCATGGCCTCCCCACCAACCAGGCGGCCGGGGCGGCTTTTCGGGTTCCACGCCATCATGTCGATGTGAATCCAGGGGGTTGTTCTACTCACAAACTCATTCAAATACAAGGCCGCAGTGATGGCGCCGCCATAACCCGAATCCGGATCGTTCGATAAATCGGCGTTCGGCGAATCGAGCTGGCTGCGATAGGCGCTATGGAGTGGCAGCCGCCACAGCGGGTCGTGTTTGCGCGTGCTGGCCTTGGAGAGTGACTCAGCGAGTGCATCGTCATGCGTGAAGAATGCCGGGATGTCGGTGCCGAGGGCGACGCGGGCAGCACCCGTGAGTGTCGCGCAATCGATGAGCAGGTCGGGCTTGCCGCTATCGGCTTCGGTGAGCGCGTCGCATAAAATGAGTCGTCCTTCGGCATCGGTGTTGCCGATTTCGACGGTGATGCCTTTGCGTGTTTTGATAATATCGAGCGGGCGCATGGCGTTTCCGGCGATGGCGTTTTCGACGATCGGCAGCAGCACGCGCAGCTCCACCGCAAGCCCGGTATCGATGATGGCTTTGGCCAGCGCCAGCACGTTTGCGGCACCGCCCATATCTTTTTTCATCAGCTTCATGCCTGCCGTATTTTTAATATCCAGCCCGCCGGAATCGAAGCACACACCCTTGCCGACCAGTGTGATTTTCGGCGCGCCTTTTTTCGGGAAATGAATATCGACGAGATGCGGTGGAACGGTGGCAGCCTTGCCCACCGTATAAATCATCGGGTAGTTTGATTTGAGTAGTTGCTCGCCTTTGATGACGCGCACTTTGCCCTTGGCTTCCTGCGCCCATGCGACCGCTTCTTCTGCGAGCGCTTCCGGGTGCATGTCGCCCGCCGGGGTGTTGATGAGATCGCGTGCCCAGCAGATGCTTTCGGCCATCGCCTGCACATATTCCATGTCGGTGCCGGTGGGAGCCACCAGCGTTGCGAAGGATTTCTTGCCTTCTTTATATTTCGTGAACTGGTAGGTGGAAAGCGCCCAGCCGAGCGCGAGGTCGGTGGCCTGAGCGGGGGTGAGTTTGGCGTCTATATCATAATGCGCCGTCGGCAACGCGGTGGCCAGATGGGCGATGCTCCACACGTTGAGCGGGGAGTCGACGCAGGCCACTACTTGCGTAATTCCCCCGCTTGGGGCCGGAACCAGCGAAACATTGCCCGCGCTCGCCTTGAACTGGGTCGCTGCCAGCCACGCCCTGGTATGCGGCGGCTGCTTTTTCAACCATGCCTCATATTGCGTGTCGGAAAGCAGGATAATCGGTGTTACGGATTGCTTGGATTTCTCGGTCAGGTAGAAAGACTGCGGCATATTTCGCTTGCGGTATGATATTGGGGTAATGTAAATACGAGTTGTAACAAATGGATGCAACCATGCAAGCAATCATTCTCGCGGGAGGATTCGGTACGCGACTGCAACCGGTCGTTCCGCACGTGCCGAAGCCGATGGCGCCGGTCGGCGATGAGCCGTTCCTCGTGTCGCTGCTCCGCTACATGCACACGCAGGGGGTGCGCGAGGTGGTATTCGCGCTACATCACCAGGCGTGGATGATACGTGATTATTTCGGTGAGCGTTTCGCCGGGATGGATATTCAATACAGCATCGAAGGCACGCCGCTGGGCACCGGCGGGGCCATCAAAAGAGCATTGCCGATGCTGCGCCGCCACACGCCGACCTTTGTCGCCAACGGCGATTCGCTGGTGATGCTCAACTACCGCGAGATGCTGTCCCGGCACAACGCGTCTGGCGCGCCCATCACCCTTGCGTCGGTGCTGATGCCTGTCACCCATCGCTATAGCAGGCTTACCAGTGAGGGCGGGCGCATCACACGCTATGAATTGTTGGGCGACGGCAATCCGGGGGCGATCAGCGCCGGTTTTTATGTGGTGAATCCGGATATTTTCGTGCCGCATGCGCTGCCGGAAGTATTTTCCATCGAGCGCGATTTCCTCGCTGTGCATACGCCGACATTGCGGCCCGCGATGTTCGAGCATGTCGAATATTTCATCGATATCGGCATTCCGGTCGATTACCAGCGGGCGCAGCTGGAGGTACATCATCGCCTGAGGCGCGCCGCGTGATGGAGAGAGCATTATTCCTCGACCGCGACGGGGTGGTGAACGTCGAGATCGATTACGCCTACCTGCCCGCACAGATCACCTTCATGCCCGGCATTTTTGAGCTGTGCCGCCGTGCGCATGCGGCGGGCGAAAAAATCATCATCGTCACCAATCAGTCGGGCATCGGGCGCGGTTTTTACAGCGAGGCCGATTTCCACGCGCTGATGGCATGGATGAAAGAAAAATTCACCGAAGAAGGCGCGCCGCTTACCGCCTATTACTTCTGTCCGCACCTGCCGGAGGATGGCTGCGCATGCCGCAAGCCGAAGCCGGGGATGATAGTGCAGGCGGCCAAAGACTGGAATATCGATCTTGGAAATTCGCGCCTGCTGGGTGATAAACAGAGCGATATCGAGGCGGGCACGGCGGCGGGTATTATCGATTGTTGCCTAGTCGAGGGGCGTCTCCCGCTCGAATAATTGCAGCAGCAGTTGCGCCGCTTTGCCGCGCTCGCCGGAAAGTTCCGGATCATGCTCCAGCAGCGTTTTCGCTTCGTCACGCCCGCTTGCAATCAACGCATGGTGCAGGGCGATATCGACGAACACCGTCTGCATCGCCCCGCTTTGCCGCAGCCCCAGCAGCTCGCCGCCGCCGCGCAATTTCAAATCCTCCTCGGCGATTTTGAAACCGTCCTCGGTGGCGCGAAGAATGCAGAGGCGTTCTAACGCGCCAGAGGTTGGATGATAGATGTTAGATGATAGAGAGGATTCTCCATCATCCATCATCCAGCATCTATCATCTGCGAGCAGCACGCAGGCGCTTTCCTTCTCGCCGCGCCCGACGCGCCCGCGCAGCTGGTGCAGTTGCGACAGCCCGAAGCGTTCGGCCTGTTCGATGACGATGATGGTGGCGTCTTGCACATCGACGCCGACTTCGACGACGGTGGTGGCGACCAGCAATGTGGTGGCGCCGCTTGCGAATTGTTGCATTGCTTCGTTGCGAAGCTCGGCTTTCATCTGCCCATGCACCAGCCCGACGATATTGCCAAAACGGGCGGAGAATTCACGGTGGCGTGTCTGCACCGCCGCTATATCACTATCCCCGCCGAATGGCGGGGTCCGGTATTCTGTCATTCCGGGCGCTAACGAGAAATCTTTGCGAGTATCCCTCATATAATGTTCGGGAATACGACCAGACCCCGCAACAACTGCGGGGTTATCAACCAGCGGGCATATCCAGTAGGCTTTCTCGCCCCGGTCGAGCGCGGCTTTTAGCCGTGTCAGCACCTCTTCGGTGCGGCTGCGCGGGATGATGCGGGTGGTGATCGGTTTGCGGTTTTTCGGTTTTTCGGTAAGCAGCGAGCATTCCATATCGCCGTAGATCATCATGGTGAGCGATCGCGGGATCGGCGTGGCGGTCATGTGCAGCAGGTGCGGCGCGTCGCCCTTTTGCGAAAGCGCCATGCGCTGGGCGACGCCGAAGCGGTGCTGCTCGTCGATGACGGCCAGCGACAGCTTATTAAACTCGACCTTGTCCTGGAACAGCGCATGGGTGCCGATGACGATCTTCGCCTCGCCGGAAGCGATTTTTTCGAGTACGGCGGCGCGCTCCTTGCCCTTCACGCTGCCGGTGAGAAGCACTGCATTATCTGCGAGTTTGGAAATCACCTCATAATGCTGCCGCGCAATCAGTTCGGTGGGGGCCATGAAGGCGCTTTGCAGTTTTTGCTCGGCGGCCTGTAACATCGCCAGCAGTGCTACGATGGTTTTGCCGCTGCCGACATCGCCCTGCAGCAGCCGCGCCATGCGTTTTCCGGAGGCCAGGTCGTGCCTGATGTCGGCCAGCACCTGTTCCTGTCCGCGTGTGAGCCGGTAGGGCAGGGTGCGGATCAGCGGTTCGGTGAGTGTGCCGTCGCCGGTAATCACAACGCCTTCCTGCTGCTGCATTTTGCGGCGAAGCAGTGCCAGTTGCAGTTGATGGGCGAGGATTTCGTCCTGCACCAGCCGCAGTTTGGCGGGGTGATCCGGGGCCAACGCATTTTCGCCTTCGGGGTGGTGCAGTTGCAGCAGGGCCTGTTTAAAAGAGATCGCTGGCTTAGGCTCGCGCCATTCCGGCAGTTCCGGCAATTTTTCCAGCGCCTGCTCCACCAGCTTGGCGATGCGGCGCGAGGTGAGGCCTATGGTCAGCGGGTACACCGGCTCGGTTTTCTGCACCTCGGCCAGTTGCGAAACGGGCAGGATGATATCCGGGTGCGGCATCTGCAATTGGTAATCGAAGCGTTCGATCCTGCCGCTGATGACCCGTTGCTGGCCGACGGGCAGTGCCTGCTTGATATAATCCTCGCGGGCATTGAAAAATACCAGCGTGATGTCGCCGCTATCGTTGCTGCACACCACTTTATAGGGTTTTTTGCTATAGCGTGAATTCTTGGGTGCAAGATGTTCCTCCACCGTCACCACGAAGGTCGCCACCGCTCCGTCCGGCGCTTCGGCGAGCGGGAAGGTCTGCCTCCGGTCGATCATGCCGGTCGGTAAATGGAAGAGTAGATCGCGGACGATGGGCAGGCCGCCGCCGTCACGCTGGGTGGCCTGTGGCAAGAGCCGCATCAGCGCTTCCGACGCGCTGCTGCCCACACCTTTGATGTGGGAGACGGGAGCGAATAAAGGATAAAGAAGGGGATCGCGCATAATGCGTGGACTATAATCAAAAAAAACCCACGTGCCAAATATTTGGCACGTGGGTCGGGGAGAACCGGGTATCCGCTAGGTAATTAGCGGGTAACGGTGATCGAAGAGTAGGCCGGTTGAACTACAGAGTAGGTCTGGCCGGAAGTCGTTGGCGAGAAAGTCACCGCTGCGCGGCTTGCATAACCTTGCGTCACGTTTACAGCGTTGTAGTTGCCCGCCTGGGTGATGTTCGCCTGAGCGTAGTTGCTGTTCTGCGTAAGCGTCGTGCTGTTGCTGAAGCCGGAATCGGTGATCTGGCCGGTGTTGCCAAAGCCTTTCTGGATGATCGCTGCGCGTGCGCTGCCCTGACCGGACACGTTGATCGCAGCGTTGTTCGCGCCGGAGACCAAGTAGCCGGTTTGCTGGATCGTGGCGTTCGAGTAGTTGCTGAGCAGGTTGATTTCAGCGGTATCGTAGCCACCGTTCGAAGTGACCGATGCGGTGTTCTGCGTACCGTTGATTTTGATCGCAGCTTTGCTGTTATAGCCATAGGTTTGGGCTACGGAAGCGGAGTTGCTGTTGCCAATGACCGACACGGTAGCTTTGGCGCCAGTCGTGTTGTTTTGTGCAATATCAACCTTGTTGTTGCCGGCGCTGGAACCTTGCGAGCCGATATTCACCGACGCTTGGTTGTTAACACCTACTTGCGACACGGAAACGGCGTTGTCATTACCGCTTACATAGGCGGTCGCTTTGTTGGAGTTGCCGCCTTGAACGCTGTTCACGCTGTTGCCGTAACCGAATACCGTAGGCGCGCTGAAGCTGTTGTTGAAGCCGCTTTGTTTAGCGCTGACGAAGTTGCCACCGCCATTTTGCGCCACGTTTACCGAGTTGACGTCACCGGTTTGCTGCACGGTGATGCCGTTATCGTTGCCGATTTGCGAGGTGGTTGCGGTGTTGGCATCATCGATCTGCGTGCTGGCTACAGTGTTGCCATAACCTTGTTGTTTAACAACATTCAGGCTGTTGGAGAAGCCTTGTTGGGTCGCCTGGATCGTGTTGTCACCACCGTTTTGCGAGAAAGCGATGCTGTTGCTGTTGCCGTATTTCTGGGTCAGCGACACAACGTTCTGGTTGCCGAACTGGGTGCCCGACACGCGGTTGTATAAACCGTTCTGGTTCACCGTTGCGATGTTGGGGGCGGCAGAAGGGATGCCGGCGTTGTTATAAACTTGTTGAATGGATACGCTATTAGTGCGGCTAGTCTGGTTGATGGTCTGGGAGTCTGCCAGTGCCGCGCCCGCTGTTGCCAGCGTCAGGACGGTAGAGGTCAGAGCGATTGAAATAAAAGAGGCTTTCATAGTGTAATTCCTTTTGGGTTAAAGTTCGGCACGGTTAAAACCAATTTTCGCAACCCTGTATTTTATACCGTTGCAAAAACCTTAAAGATGTTTCTATAGTAAATTTAAATTAAACACAATACATTTTTAACAAAAAATAAACTTTTATTGAGTAATCATTAAAAATTAGAGGGCTTATCAATAAACAAAACAATACATCATTGAAATTGTTTGATATTTTTATTCCCTTGATAATTTTCTCAGGGGTGTTATGGGGTGGTTGCAAAAAAACCATTGCAAATAAAGTAAATTTAATGTTAATATCCATCAACCATTGCACTCAAAACGATATGGCTGATGAGGTAAACGCCTATTAATGCTGATTTAATCGTTTTGGGGTAAAATTTATAATGAGGAAAGGTTTTGTGATGAAAACTCTCTCGCGTCAATATTACACACATTATATAAGGGCATTGACGGCGGCGCTGTGCTGCTCCACCGCCATTGCCGGATCGGCCTCAGCCAGCACGCTGGTATTCGAAGGCAACAACGGCGCCATTTTCAATACCGCGCCCCCTTCCGGCCAGGCGCTGATGCTGGCCAGCACCAACAAGCCGAAGAACGATCCGCGTGCCGGCTCTTCGACGATCCCGACCACCTCGTCGGGCGAACTGGTGCAGCAATCGGTGCTGAACCAGATCAGCAACGAAATCAACCAGCAGATTTTCAACTCGTCGAATGCGTCGGGCACGTTTGATCTGGGCAACAGCCGCACTATTTCCTATGTGCGCACCGGCGGCAATATCGTCATTACGATTTTTGACCCGTCAAAAGGCCCCACCGTCATCACCGTTCCCGACGTTTAGTCGTAAACCCAAGAAAGCACCGCAGCACCCTTATGACCCTTGTATCCAGCGCGCACATGACCACCAAAGCCGTTTTATCCGCCTGCATGTGCCTGTTGCTTGCGGGATGCGGGGATATGTCGTCGGCCCAGAAGTTTTTTGATGACAGCCCGCTGGCCTCGGAAGCGGAAGTGACCGATACGACCCCGGCGGGCCGAAGGCTGAACGCGCTTCCGGCGCCGACGGAGAAGATCGCGGTGGCGGTGTATGATTTCCAGGACCAGACCGGACAATTTAAATATAACGGTAAGTTCACCGATTATTCGAGCGCGGTGACCAAGGGCGGCGATGCAATTCTGACCAAGGCGCTGCTCGATGCCGGTAATTCGCAATGGTTCATGGTGGCCGAGCGCGGCAACATCCAGCAACTGCTGCAGGAGCGCCAGATCATCAAGATGATGCGCGGTGAATATGGCGATCCGAATAATCAGATGCCAGCGCTGCCGCCGCTCGTATATGCGGGCATGATGATCAGCGGTGGCATCGTTTCCTATGATTCCAACATCATCACCGGCGGGGCCGGGGCCATTTACCTTGGCATCGGCGCCAGCTCTAAATACCATCAGGATATCGTGACCATCTATCTGCGCGCCACCAGCATCAAAACCGGCGAGGTGCTGCTCTCGGTGACCAGCTCCAAAACCATCTACTCCACCGAGCTGGATTCCAACGTGCTCAAATATATCACCTTCGACCGGTTGCTTCAGGCCGAAGTCGGGTTCACCGTGAACGAGCCGACGCAGCTTGGCGTGCGTCAGGCGATTGAAAGCGGCGTCTACTCGCTGATTATGGAAGGCGCGCTCAGGAATCTGTGGAGCTTTAACGATCCGGCATCCGGGCAGAAGGCGATCGAGGACTATCTTGCGCGTCGTGACGGCCCGCCCAAGGCGGGGACTGCTGCGGTGCCTGCCGCCGAGCAGCCTGCCCCTGTCGAACCTGCGGTAGAAAGAATTGTGCAGCCCGCGCCGGTGGTGCAAGAGCCGGAGCCGCAGCCTGAACCCGTGGCCCAACCGGAGCCGCAGGCCGATCCGAACGCGCCCGTTTACAAGCCGGTGGATTACCTTTTCAATTATAGCCCTTAACGAAAAATTGGTCATAAAAAAATTAGGCACGAAGTGCCCTCACCCTGACCCTCTCCCAGAGGGAGAGGGAATGAGCACCTTCTCCCTCTGGGAGAAGGGCGGCGATAGCCTGGATGAGGGCTGACTACCTTTTCGTTAAGGGCTATAGTTCCGATAAGGAAAAATCTTTATTCACAGGTCATGTGAGCGCAGCGGCGCGAACCAGCCCTGAGCCCGCGAAGCGGCATACCATATGATTTTCAGCAAGAAAATCATGGGGATATAAAATAATTCAAAAAAAATGCATTTCCCCCCTTCCGTGACACATGGATTGCGCTCAGGATTGTTTTTATAAGGAGGTAATCATCAAACCAATATAAACGCTATAGCGCCGTTTCCATCAATTGATTGGTTTCGTCCGGCGAGAGCCCGGCCAGCGATTGTTTGCACGCCGCCACTAATTCTTTAGCGGGCAGGGCGCCGTCGATATTCGCATAGGCGATGCTGGCGGAGAGGTTCAGCGGGCTGGTATCCGACAGCGCGAACGGGTGGGCGGCGATCTGCCAGCGCAGGCGGTTGGCGACCATGCGGGTGGAATCCGATACGGCGTCCAGCAGCAGGATGCCGAGCTGGGTATCGCTTGCGGTGGCGACCACATCGCCGGGGCGCAGGTTGCTGCGGCAGACCTGCACGATATGTTTCAGCATGTCTGTGCGCTGGGTTTCGCCATATTGATGTTCGAGCGATGCCAGGTGGTCGGGCTGCAACAGCACCAGCGAGGCGCGCAGTTGCGCTTTGTGGTGATAGTAAATGGTGAGGTCGATGTCTTTCTCCAGCGAAGCCAGGTTAGGAATCTGGAGGAGGGGGTGCAGGATTTCGTGGCCTTTGAAATTGGTCTGGATCAGGTCGTACAGTGCGTTGTCTTTTCGCGCATCGATGGCGTCCTGTAATACCAGCTGGAAGCTGATGCGGTCTTTGGTCGATTCGCCGCGCACCACTTTCAGATGGAATCTTTTTTCCTTCTTTTCCTTGGTGACGAGGCTGAAGCTCTGCATCCGGGAAAGCACCGTGCCGGCGTCGTGGGCGTCGTCCTCGTATTCGACATATTCGATCAGCAATGTCGAAAGCCGCATCGGGATGATCGAGGAGAAGCTGCGTCCTGCCAGTTCGGTTTTGGCATAACCCAGCGAGGTGGCGGCGGCCTCATTGAGGTCTATAATTTCAATCGACTTTGCCTGGTTATTCTGGCAAACGGTGATCACAGCATCGTTACTACGGTAGCCAAGCATAAAGAAAACCCCGGTTTGTCATGCTCGGGCTTGACCCGAGGATCCATCTTATTGATAAAGCGACAAAATGAATAAAGCATTAACTACCGATGAATCCCGATTGAAACGGCTGCAATTTCGTTCATGGCACCGTGGCTGGAAGGAAACCGACCTGATCCTTGGGCAGTTCGCTGATGCCCGGTTGTCAACGCTTTCGCCTGCGCAGCTCGCGGCCTATGACACGTTACTGGATAGGGACGACGACCAGATATGGGGCTGGATCACCGGCAAGGAAGCGCCGCCCGTGGAGCTATCCGAGATCGTCGCTATGCTTGAGGGCTATGGCCGGCAAGTCTGAATTCAGTTTTCTTCCCGCCTCGGCCCATGGGCTGGTGCTGGCGGAGTTGTGGGAGAAGGGCGCGAAGAACCTGCTCTATATCGCGGTCAATGATGCCGCGATGGAACAGGTGGCGAACGAGCTGGCGTTTTTTGCTCCCGATGCCTGCGTGTTTTCCTTCCCGGCGTGGGATGTGATGCCCTATGACCGCATCTCGCCCAAAACTGCGATCATGGCCGAGCGCATGCAAACGCTCTCGGCACTGGCCGGGGCGAAAGGGCCGTATATATTACTTACCACCGTTGCGGGTGTCCTGCAAAAACTGCCGCCGCGCAGTGCCTTGCAACACACCCATCTTTCGGTGCGGCGCGGGCAGGAAATATCGCCGCAGCAATTGATTGAAGGTCTGCTGCGCCATGGCTATACGCGGGTGAGCAAGACGATGGAGCCGGGCGAGTTCTCGGTGCGCGGCAGCATTATGGATGTGATGCCCGCCGAAAGCAGCGAAGGTTTCCGGCTCGACTGGTTTGGCAATCAGGTGGAATCCATCAAGCGTTTCGACCCGATGACCCAGCTTTCCACCGGCCCGGCGGATGACTTCACCCTGAACCCGACCAGCGAGGTGCTGCTCACCGAAGAAAGCATCACCGCTTTCCGTGAGGGCTACCGCGAGCTGTTCGGCCTGCCGGGGAAGGATGATGCGCTTTATGAGGCCATCAGCCAGGGGGCGGCGCATCCGGGCATGGAGCATTTCCTGCCGCTCTTTTACCGCGAAACCGCCACGCTATTCGATTATGCGCCGGATGCCGAGTTGATGCTGGATGCGGAGGCCATCACCGCCGCCGAGGAGCGTTTGGAAACCATCGCTGATTATTACGAAGCCCGCACCATGATGCAGGGGAAGAATAAACGGATCATCAGCAGCGAAGGGACCTACCATCCCGTGCCGCCGGAGCGGATGTTTATTTCAGGTGCCGAATGGAATGAGCGGTATTTGATTAATGCGAGCCTGTTTTCTTCTCTTTCTTCTGTCATCCCGGCCTCCGAGCCGGGATATCAGGCCACACCCTCTGCTCTAACGCGTGGCTCTAGACCCCCGCATGCAGCGGGGGTAACAATTGATCTCGGTATCCGCAAGCTCTTTCCTTTCATTCAGGGGCAGGTCGATAACACGCCGTTTGACCAGCTGCGCGAAATGCAGGAGCGCGGCAAGCCGGTCGCCATCGCCTGTGTGAGCGCCGGTTCCCGCGACCGCCTGTTTTCACTGCTGATGGAGCGCAATATCCACACCTTGCAGGTGGAAAAATGGAAAGAGGCGGCGCGAACAAAAGGAAAAACCATTGCGCTCTTTGCCCTGCCGATCGAGCATGGGTTTGAAACACCCGGCAATATCATCCTGAGTGAGCAGGATGTGCTGGGCGAGCGTATCACCCGCAGCCGCAAGAAGAAAAAAACCGCGAGCGCTTTTTTTGCCGAAGCGGCGAGCTGGGGCGAGGGCGACCTGGTGGTGCATAAGGAGCATGGTATCGCACGCTTCGCCGGGTTGGTGACGCTTGCGGTAAATGGCGCCTCGCATGATTGCCTGAAGCTCGTCTATGACGGCGACGACAAGCTGTTCCTGCCGGTAGAAAATATCGAGCTCGTCACCCGTTTCGGCATGGAAGAAGAGGGCGTGAAGCTGGATAAGCTGGGTGGCGCGTCATGGCAGTCACGCAAGGCAAAACTCAAGGAACGCATCACCATCGCCGCCGAAGCGCTGCTCAAAACCGCCGCCCTTCGCCAGATGAAACGGGCGAGCATCATCGAGCGCACCACCGGCACTTATGACGAATTCACCGCCCGTTTCGGTTTTGTGGAAACGGATGACCAGGCCCGCGCCATCGAAGAAACGCTCGACGATCTTTCCTCCGGTAAGCCGATGGACCGGCTGATTTGCGGCGATGTCGGCTTCGGCAAAACCGAGGTGGCGCTGCGCGCTGCATTTGTTGTCACAAATGCAGCAGATGATAGATGCCAGATGATGGATGATGGAGAGAAAACTTCTCTAACATCCAACATCCATCATCCAACATCCAATCAACGCCATCAAGTGGCGTTGATCTGCCCCACCACGCTGCTTGCGCGCCAGCATTATAAAAATTTCAAAGCGCGTTTTGCCGGGTTCCCGGTGGAGGTGCGGCAGCTATCGCGCATGGTTCCCGCAAGTGCGCAAAAACAAACCCTCGCCGACCTGAAGGAAGGCAAGGTGGATATTGTAATCGGCACGCACGCGCTGCTTGCCAAGGGAGTGGAGTTTAAAAATCTTGGCCTGCTGATTGTGGATGAGGAGCAGCATTTCGGCGTGGCGCAAAAAGAAAAACTGAAGAGTTTGAAAAGCGATGTGCACGTGCTCACCCTTTCCGCCACGCCGATTCCGCGCACGCTGCAAATGGCACTCACCGGCGTTCGCGACCTGTCGCTCATCACTACCCCGCCGATCGACCGGCTGGCCATCCGCAGCTTCGTCACGCCGTTTGATCCGGTGACGGTGCGCGAAGCGATCATGCGTGAGCTGCATCGTGGCGGGCAATGTTTTGTCGTCACCCCGCGCATCAAACATATCGCCGAACTTAAAACTGCGCTTGCCGAGCTGGTGCCGGATGCGAAGCTGTGCGTGGCGCACGGGCAGATGGCGGCGGCGGAACTCGACAAGGTGATGAATGATTTTTACGATGGAAAATACAACGTGCTGCTCTCGACTGCGATCATCGAATCCGGGCTCGATATTCCCACCGCCAACACCATGGTCGTGCATAACGCGCATCTCTTCGGCCTCTCCCAGCTCTACCAGATGCGCGGGCGGGTGGGCCGCGCCAAAACCCGCGCCTATGCTTATTTCATGTTGCCGCACCGGCGTGAGCTGACCAAGAACGCCACGCGGCGTCTGGAGATTATGCAAACGCTGGATTCGCTGGGCGCGGGCTTCACGCTCGCTAATCATGATATGGATATTCGCGGCTTTGGCAATCTGGTGGGCGAGGAGCAATCCGGCCACATCAAAGAAGTCGGCATCGAGCTTTACCAGCAAATGCTGGAGGAAGCCGTCGCGCTACTTCGGCAGAATACAGGTGACAGGAATCAGGTGACAGAATCTTCTGACGCCTTGCACCTGACGCCTGACACCTTCACGCCGGTGCTGAATCTCGGCCTCTCCGTCCTTATCCCTGAATATTATGTGAATGATTTGTCGCTGCGCATGGGGCTGTACCGCCGCGCCAGCACGCTTGCAAACGAGGAGGAAATCAGCAGTTTTGCCGCCGAGCTGGTGGATCGTTTCGGCTCCATGCCGGAAGAAACCCGCGCCTTTGTGGAGACGCTTTCCCTCAAGCTGCTCTGTAAACAGGCGGGCATCGACCGCATCGATACCGGGCCGAAAGGCGCGGTCATCAGCTTCTATCAAAACCAGTTTACGAACCCGGAAGCGCTGCTTGCTTTCGTCACCCGCCGCGTTTCCACCCTCAAAATCCGCCCCGACCAGAAAATCGGTTTTTCGCATGAATGGAAAAACGGCGCAGAAAAAATCACCGTGCTTAAAAAGCTGGCCGGGGAGATTGCCGCGCTTAAAACCCCTTGAAATCCACGCTCCACCTGCTATTACGGCTGCCATGTCTGATCTGTTCACATCCAAAAACAATCCCAAAGGCACCAGCTATACCGCCGATGATATCGAGGTATTAGAGGGGCTTGAGCCTGTTCGCCGCCGCCCTGGCATGTATATTGGCGGCACCGACGAAACCGCCATGCACCATCTGGTGAACGAGGTGTTCGACAACGCGATGGATGAAGCGGTGGCCGGGTTCGCGAGCCGCATCGAGTTTGAGGTGAAGCCGGATAACGTCATCGTCATCCGTGATAATGGCCGGGGCATTCCCATCGACCCGCATCCGAAATTCCCGAAAAAATCGGCGCTCGAAGTCATCCTCACCATGCTCCATTCCGGCGGAAAATTCGGCGGCAAGGTGTATGATACTTCTGGCGGTTTGCACGGCGTCGGCATCTCGGTGGTGAACGCGCTTTCGGACTATCTGGAAGTGGAAGTGGTGCGCGAAAAACAGGTTTATCGCCAGTCCTATTCACGCGGCGAGCCGACCAGCAAACTCACCAAAATGGGGCAGGATGCGCGGGGCAAAGGCACCACGGTCGCCTTCCGTCCCGACACGCAGATTTTTGGCAAAAATAAATTCAAGCCGGAAAAGCTTTTCAAATTCGCTCGCTCGAAAGCCTACCTGTTTCGCGGTGTGGAGGTGCGTTGGAAATGCGATCCGTCACTGCTGCCGGAAGGCAGCGAAACCCCGGCGGAAGCGACCATCCACTTCCCCGGCGGGCTTGCGGATTTCCTTGCGGTGCAGATGGAAGGTCGCGCTTCGGTCACCAGCGAACCGTTCGTCGGCGAGGCCGATCTCGCGGGCAAAATGGGCCGCATCGAATGGGCGGTGGAGTGGCCGGACGATGAAGAGGCCTATGTCTCCACCTATTGCAACACCATTCCTACGCCCGATGGCGGCACGCATGAATCGGGTCTTCGCAGCGCCATCACCAAAGGCATCAAGGCCTATGCCGAGCTGGCGGGGAATAAAAAATTCTCCAGCGCTCAGGGCGAGGATATGCTTGGCGGCGCGATCATCATCCTTTCGCTGTTCATGCGCGATCCGCAGTTCCAGGGCCAGACCAAAAACAAGCTGGTGAATGTCGAGGCGGCGAGGCTGGTGGAAAACGCCGCCCGCGACCATCTCGACCATTACCTGACCGGCAATCCCGAAAGCGCGAACAAGCTGCTGGAGCATATCACCCTGCGGATGGAAGATCGCCTGAAACGCAAGGCCGATAAGGATGTGAGCCGCAAGGCGGTGACGACGCGGCTGCGCCTGCCCGGCAAGCTTGCCGATTGTTCGCGCAGCACCAACATCGGCACCGAGCTGTTCATTGTGGAAGGCGATTCGGCGGGAGGATCAGCCAAGCAGGCGCGCAACCGCGAGACGCAGGCGGTGCTGCCGCTGCGTGGTAAAATCCTGAACGTGGCCTCGGCGACGCTCGATAAAATCAAAGCGAACCAGGAACTGGCCGATTTGTTGCTGGCGCTGGGAAGCGGCTCCGGAAGCCATTACAGCGAAGACAGCCTGCGCTATGAACGCATCATCATCATGACCGATGCCGACGTGGACGGCGCGCATATCGCCTCGCTGCTCATGACCTATTTTTACCAGGAGATGCCGGAGCTGATTAAGAACGGGCATTTGTTCCTTGCGCGGCCGCCGCTCTTCCGCATCACCATTTCCAACGTGACCTATTATGCGCAGGACGAAAAGGAAAAAGAGCAGATCATCGCCGAGCATGCCAAGGGCAATAGCCGTGTGGAAGTGGGGCGCTTCAAGGGTCTGGGCGAGATGACGCCGCCGCAGCTCAAGGAAACCACGATGAACCCGGCTTCGCGTATTTTGCTGCAGGTGGTGATCGATGAGGATGAAAAAGAGCTGGTTGCCAAACGGGTCGATGAGCTGATGGGCAGGAAGCCCGAACACCGCTTCGCCTTCATTCAGGAACAGACGGCCCTGCGTGGCGCCGCGTTATTGGATGAGCTGGATGTGTAGCGTGGGGGTGGCAGCCTCACACCGATAAATGCGGCGGTGCTCCCGCCCGTGATTCGGTGACGATATCTTTGAAGGTGCGGTTTAAGGCCGCCTCGCGCTCTGCCATGGAAGGGTGGGCGTGAACGGTTTCAGCCATCAAATCCTTCCATTTTTCACTGACAAAATCCTGTATTTTTTCGGTGACCTCAGTTGGGCGGGGTTTTTGTGATATTTCTGCCCCAAGCTGTTTGCTTGATGAGCTTTGTGCTTTTTTCAGAAAATCAATATATTCCTGCTTGCTGCCCATGAGTTTTACAGCCATGCGGTCGGCATCAAATTCCATATGCCTTGCCATTGAGCGCGCTCCGGCGAGGCCAACTCCAAATCCAAGCGCACCCGCCAGCACATATCTTCCGGCATTGAGCAGCGATTTTTTCCATTCGGTGTCTACTTTGTGGGCGTGCTCGTCTTGTTCAGGGTCAGGCCGCCGCAATTGCAATTGGCGCAACAGGCGATCCGTTGTTTTGTTGACAGCAGCGCCAATGTTTTCCAGTGACAGTTCTTTATTTTCTTTGATGGTATTATCGTAAATGTAGAGTGCTGCTATTGAGGCCATCGGTAACATCCAAGGGAGCCATGTTTGCCCTAATTTCATTGCAAATCCTTGTTTGCAGTGCCCGAGTTCATGAGCCATGACCATCATGACACCTTTAGAGGGGTGAGGATCGCGATGAGAGCAGCCCAAATGTTGTATTAATCCGTCTGTGAGCACCAGTGCATCAAGGGCCATGCCTCCATTGATACGGTGTGTTGGAACGTGGTAAAGGGCAGGCGGCGAGACTCCGGCTTTTGCCGATAATTCCTCCAGCGCAGCATGCCAGCCGGGCGCGGTTCGCTTATCCATCCGGTAGACATGCATCTTGGGGGATCGCAGAAAAGAAACCATGTCATCATGCGCGGTGCGATAGCCTATTTTAGGTTGAGAGTCTGTGGGATTGCTGCTCATCGGGTAGGTGCTTCTGTGGTTTTTTCTGCAGATTCAGCGGCGATTTTTTCCTGCCATTTGGTTTCTTGTAACGTATCGAGCTTGGCATGTTCCTTATCAATTTTCTGGTTACCCCAGCGTGTGGAAAGCCATGAACCTAGCGCGGAGCCGACGAATGGCGCTGCAATCATCATGTATGCCGCAGGCGCCAAGGCCTTTATTGATTGGGGATTGGTAAAAGTTTCTGATACAATATCCTGCCCAATGTGACGATTTTGTATTTCCAGAAAACTCATGCCCATGCGGTTGGCGGTTTTCTTTATTTCCATGATGAACTGGACATACATCGCACCCAACGCCACCGTTTCCGCCGTAACGCCGCCCACCAGCGCGCCCTTCGCCGCGTTCATGGGTTGGGCGTCATGGGCCTGCTTCAAGCGTTTTTGCGCCTTGTTCAGTTGCTCGTCCGTAGAAACTTCAGGTTTTTCAGCCGGTTTTTCCACTTTTCGCCTCCCCACACTTTCCCACCCTCCATTCTACCCCAGCCGGGTTAACAAACAAATGAAGCTTTTGTGACAGGCCGGAAAACCGTGGGTTTATTAGGAATTGTCATGGAAATGCCACTTTTATTAGCGGGTGGAAGCCTGTAGAATGAAAAAATGATCCCGAATCCACACATCCCCGCCGATATCATCTCCCACGCCGAGGCCAAATTCTGGCAGGAGCAGGCGGCGCGTGCCCCGTCCTTGCTGCGCCAGAAACTCGACCAGAATTTTGACAAGGCGATGTCGGCATTCACGGCGTATAAAGTGGGCGGCGTGGCGCTGGGCGGGGCGCTTGGCGTCGCCACCTTCACCAAGGCAATCCCGGGGCGATGGAAATGGGCCAGTGGCGTGGCATCGGCGCTGTCATTGGGTTTCGGGCTGTTGATGGGCGGTGTTCAGAACGTATCCCGGCCCATGAAACAAGGATTGCTGAACTATGCCGACGCCCTGGAAAAAAGCCCGGAACTACAGCAGAAACTGGCGGATTTCCTTTCCTCCACCGTGACCGCCGAACAAATACAGCATGGCGGGCTGGAGGCGGTGGTGCATGACCGGGCGATAGATTTTGTCATGCATACTCCCTACCTGCAAAGCGGGATGGTTCCGCAGGGCATGGCGCGCTAGCAAACAACGCTTGAAAACCCTTTGTTTCCGCCACTCTCCGCCCCATCCACAAAAAAATGAAAAAAACATGAAATAGGCGCTTGACACCCCCCTTTTGTTTTGCCATAACAGCGCTCCCTTAGGGGCGAAGGTCAACGCGCCCCATCGATTCTTTCGGCCATCTCAGGAGGGTCAAAGAATCTGCCGGTTGATAGAGTGAATAGCATTTAAGCGCAGGTGGCGTCGTGTGGCAGCTACCAATCTCTTTCGGGGGTTGGATGTTGTAAAAATTAACAGCACAATGTCATTTGCGTTATAAACAACAATGATCTTCGGATCATTGTGCATAATGGAAAACTTATCGGTATAAGTCCAAGGCGCATCCGGTAAGGTGACATTGTGCGTGTTTCCGAAAATTTGAAGCCCCGGTCCAAAAGACCGGGCAATTTTTGCGCAAGCGTTCTTGGCTCTTCTAACGAAGACCATGAACATTTTGCCATGAATCAAAACATGAGAGTTTGATTCTGGCTCAGAACGAACGCTGGCGGCAGGCTTAACACATGCAAGTCGAACGATGTAGCAATACATAGTGGCGCACGGGTGAGTAACACGTGGGAACATGCCCTAGAGTCTGGGATAACAGCGGGAAACTGCTGCTAATACCGGATATTCCCCCCGGGGGAAAGATTTATCGCTCTAGGATTGGCCCGCGCGAGATTAGGTAGTTGGTGGGGTAATGGCCTACCAAGCCTACGATCTCTAGCTGGTCTGAGAGGACGACCAGCCACACTGGAACTGAGACACGGTCCAGACTCCTACGGGAGGCAGCAGTGGGGAATATTGGACAATGGGCGAAAGCCTGATCCAGCCATGCCGCGTGAGTGATGAAGGCCTTAGGGTTGTAAAGCTCTTTTGTCAGGGAAGATGATGACGGTACCTGAAGAATAAGCACCGGCTAACTTCGTGCCAGCAGCCGCGGTAATACGAAGGGTGCTAGCGTTGTTCGGAATCACTGGGCGTAAAGCGCGCGTAGG
>JANRKF010000002.1:0-59808 GCA_033763575.1 Alphaproteobacteria bacterium
GGAATATCCGAACAGGCGATTTCATTCACACTTAAATATTTGCCGATTTTTTTGGGATGCTGTAATTGCTCCGCCGTTTCCTTCGCCAATTTTTCCTGCGCCTGATGCGTGGCAATGGCTTTAAACGGCGCGTTCTGTAAGAGCGGCAAGAGCGGCAGGCGCAGGTTATTTTCCAGAATAATCCGAATCACCCCAAGCGCCGCACGGCGGAGCGCAAACGGGTCTTTGCTGCCGGTCGGTTTTTCGCCGATGGCGAACATGGAAATAAGCGTATCGAGCTTATCGGCCAGCGCCACGCAGATGGAAACAGGCGCGGTCGGCACAGAATCACCCGGGCCTTGCGGCTTGTAGTGATCGCGAATCGCATCGGCAATCTCAGGATCAAGATTCTCATGATTGGCATAGTAGCGACCCATCACCCCCTGCAGCTCCGGAAATTCGCCGACCATGCCGGTCGTCAGGTCGGCCTTGCAGAGAGCGGCTGCGCGGAGAATTTGGTCTTTGGTCGTTGGTCCCTGGTCATGGGAAGAAGACCAAAAACCAAAAACCAGAGACGAAAGACTTTTGATGCGCGCCACCTTATCACCCACGCTGCCGAGTTTCGCATGGTATGTAACGTCCTCAAGTTTCTTCGCCCAGCCTTCCAGCGTGGTTTTGCGGTCCTGATCGTAAAAGAAACGCCCATCGGCGAAGCGGGCGCGCAGCACACGCTCATTGCCGGCGACAATCGCCTTGCCGCCATCTTTCGTCACCATGTTCGAGGTGATGAGGAAGTGGGGGGATAAAGCTCCTTCTCCCTTTGGGAGAAGGTTGGGATGAGGGCCCTCACCCTGCCCTCTCCCAGCGGGAGAGGGTTCTCTTGTCGCAAAATATTTCTGGTGGTTTTTCATCTCCAGAATCAGCACCTCTTCCGGCAAATCCATATAGCTCGCATCGATTTTTCCGCTAAGCACCACCGGCCATTCGACAAGGCCGGTGACTTCTTCGAGGAGGCCCGGATCGTTGTGCAAGCTTACGCCGAGAACGGTGCATTTGGTTTTCAACTGCTCGGCTATCATGGCTTTGCGCTTATCGCGGTCGGCGATCACTTTTGCATTCTCCAGCGCTGATTCATATTGTTTCGGATCCGTTATGATTATTTCCGCAGGCGCAAGGAAACGGTGCCCACGCGTTTTATCCCCGGCTTTCACCCCGGCAAATTCGATGGGCACTATTTTGCCGTCGAAGATACAGAGGATGGAATGAAGCGGCCGCACCCATGGCGTCGTGCCGCTGCCCCAGCGCATCGATTTCGGCCAGGGAAATTCGGCAAGGATTTTTTCGATCAGTTCTTTCAACACCTCGGAAGTGGCGCGGCCCTTCCGCTCGATCTTCGCAAAATAGACGCCATCGCGCTGCTCTAACTTATCGATGGTGAGCCCGGTTTTCTTGAGGAACCCCTGCATCGCCGCCTCCGGCGCCCCCACTTTGGGGCCTTTGAGTTCTTCATTGATGTCCGGTTGTGTTTCGGGAAGATTTTCGATGATCGCCGCAAGCCTGCGTGGGGTGACAAAAGTTTGCGGCTTCGCCCCCAGCGCTTTTTCCAGCGCACCTCCCAGATACAGCTCCGCATCCGCCTGCATCCGAGCGGGAATTTCTTCAGAGAATAATTCGAGGAGGAGGTCAGCCACGTGCGCCTCCGTCATTGCCGCGCAGGCGGCAATCTATTCGCGAATGGATCCCCGCCTTCGCGGGGATGACGGTGAGAAGTGAGGGCACTATTTCCTCACCTTGTTCTTCGCATCGACCATCACCACGGCAGGTTTATGTTTTTTAGCATCGGCGGCGGGCATCTGGCAAAAGGCGCACACGATGACGATGTCGCCCTTCTGCGTGAGGCGGGCGGCGGCGCCGTTCACCGTCACTTCCCCGCTGCCGCGTTTTTTGCTGAGAATGGTATAGGTGGTGAAGCGCGCACCGTTATTCACGTTCAGCACATCCACCTGTTCATAGGGCAGGATATTCGCCGCTTCGAGCAGCGCCGGATCGATGGTAATCGAGCCTTCATAGCCAAGCTCAGTGCCCGTCACCGTCGCACGGTGCAGCTTTCCTTTGAGTAGTGTCAGTTGCATAGCATTCCCTTTCATTTTTGGCCTTCCACCCACGCTTCGCAACAACCCTTGGCGAGTGCGCGGACTTTGGCGATATAGGCGGCGCGTTCCGTGACCGAAATCACGCCACGTGCATCCAATAAATTAAAATTATGGCTGGCCTTGATGCACTGGTCATAGGCCGGCAGCGGCAGGTTTTTCGCAAGCAGCGCAGCGCATTCAGCCTCCGCGTCCTTGAAATGCCGCAACAATATATCCGTATCGGCATATTCCAGATTATAGGCAGAAAACTGTTTTTCGTTTTCTAAAAACACTTCCCTGTAGGTGGTGCCTTTGCCGTTGAAATCAAGGTCGTAGACATTTTCAACACCCTGAATATACATGGCGAGCCGCTCCAGCCCGTAGGTGATTTCGCCCGACACAGGAGCGCACTCAATGCCGCCCACCTGCTGGAAATAGGTGAATTGCGTGACCTCCATGCCATCCAGCCACACTTCCCAGCCCAGCCCCCAGGCCCCAAGCGTCGGCGATTCCCAGTCATCTTCGACAAAACGAATATCGTGCGCCATCGGATCGATGCCGAGTTTTTTCAGGCTTTCGAGATACAGCTCCTGAATATTCTCCGGCGAAGGCTTCAGGATCACCTGAAACTGATAGTAATGTTGCAGGCGGTTGGGGTTTTCGCCATAGCGGCCATCCTTCGGGCGGCGCGATGGCTGCACATAGGCCGCGTTCCAAGGCTTTTCGCCAAGCGCACGCAGCGCCGTCGCCGGGTGAAACGTCCCCGCGCCCATCTCGACATCGTAAGGCTGCAAAATGACGCAGCCAGCTTGCGCCCAGAATTGCTGGAGGGTGAGGAGAATTTGTTGAAACGAAAGTGTCATCGTTTTCCCATCCCCGCGCAGGCGGGGATCCTGTAGTTGCAAATGATCGCGGTTTATGCAGCATTTTACAAGACAGGTCAATCTTTACCAGACCATTCTACAAGACCCCCGCTTTCGCGGGGAAAGTTAAAGCCCCCGCCCCCCGCCGCCCTCGGTGCCGGCAAAGCGGTTCCAGCGCTCTTTGGAGGCGCGTTTCTTATCGGTCAGGCGGTTCCTGACCTCGCCCACCTTGGCGCTCCAGACCAGATCGTCCTCCTTCTTGGCCTCGCTGAGGCGGTTGGTTTTTCTACGCTTTTCCTCTTCTTCTTTGAGCCGCCCGTCTTCCTCGCGGCGCAGGCGCACCATCTCGAAAATCATCTGGTGGTATTTGTTTTTCTTGGCTTGCGCTTTTTTCTTGGCCTTACGGGTCAGGAAGAAGGACATGGCACATCCTTTTCCTTGGCAGCAGCCGCTTTCCGCCGCCGTAAATTCGCCCTAAGCGCCGCCGAAAGCCGCGTTTTCCGGTCATCGCTGGCCGAAGGGCGGGGTTTTTCAGGTGCTGCGGTGGTCTCCATCCCCCGATTTTCGCCTTAAACCGCTATCAAATCAATGACTTTATCAAACGCTTGCAAGCCCAAAGAAGCTGTGGCATGGTGCGCCGCCTGTTTTAAAGGTTTTGTGGATGCATCTTACGATGCTTCTTGCGCTGCTGTAGCTCAGTGGTAGAGCACGTCATTGGTAATTATGGGATAATATTTCCCAAAAATCATCGAAATATATTTATATATCATGCCAATACACCTCGAAGAAAAGCCGTTTAAATCGTGTTTTTTGCCTCGGGGTAATAGTTCTTAGAAATACCCTGCATTATCATTTGTCGCGATCGCACTTCCCGCACGAAAAGAATTGCCATTAAAGTGACATGTTGTTATACGCACTTCTCCGATGCAATCGCGCATTGTTATTTTGGTTTATCAAGCTGCTGTAGCTCAGTGGTAGAGCACGTCATTGGTATCAATTGCCCGCCCAGCTGGAAACGGCTGGGAGAGTAACCGCCCAAATTCGGGGAAACCTTCGTCGCAAGACATGGCAATCCCGAGCCAAGCCCAGCAATGGGAAGGTGTAGAGACTAGACGGGAGGCACCTACGGCCGCAAGGTCACGGTGAAGGGATAGTCCGAGGTGTAAACACGGTCCGCCGTGGCCGCGAAAGCGGTAATATCGTGAATGACGGGGTCGGGTGTTCGATTCACCTCAGCAGCACCATTTTACTTAACGCGATTTCCGTGGTGTGGAGGAGTGGCCGAGTGGTCAATGGCAACAGACTGTAAATCTGTCCTCTTCGGAGTTCGCTGGTTCAAATCCAGCCTCCTCCACCATCTCTCTCAGAGCCAATTTCGGCGATTTTGAGGGGCTAAATTCCGAAAGGCCCAAAAATGGGCTAGGACGCAATTATCTATTCAAATCATACTAAATGATAGAGTTTGTCTTGTACACCCTTAGAGCCTGCCCCTCCAGGCGGGAAATGACTGGAAATAAAAGGTGCGGCGCACCGCCATGGCATTTGAAAATCTTCTTGCCTAGGGCGTGTGACGCTAGAGATGCATGCCGCCGCCCGGCTCCTGCTGCGCGCCACGCACGCGGGAAGCCAGTGAAGGCATGGGCTGCGAAAGCTGCTGCGAAAGCCCTACTTCATGCGCTTGCAAAAGCGGCGGCCCGAACATGCGGTCGGACATGCGCTCCACCGATTCGGCACCGCACTCCATGAATCCGGTATTACCGTCCGGCGTTGGGAAATAGGTGCCGACAAACGCAAGGCCCTGCCCGGCCAGCGCTTCCATCTTGGAAAAGAGCTTGGCAATCGCGGCGGCATTGAGCGGCGAAGGCGTCGACCAGCAGGGCGCATCGCCCGGATTGGTGTAGACATAGCTGCCCTGCACCGGCTTACCGTTCGCATCGACATAAAAAATATCCTCGACGCGCTTGCCCACCGCCTTGGCATAGTTGGCCATCACCTTCTTCATCACCGTGTCCTTGTCTTCGCCATGCTCGTTATGGGCAAGGAAGGTATGCAGCCCTTCTTCCGGGCTCCATGACTGGCTGTTGGCAAAAAAAGCGTTGGCTTCCGGAAGATCGGCGCCGGGCTTGGTCACCACCGTGAATTTCACGTTCTTGGTATATTGAACCTGATTCTCGTCCATCTTGAGAAGCTCCAGCCCCTTGATTTTCGGCAACACATACGCCGGCAAAGCGATCACCGCCTTTTCAGTGGTGATAATTTTCTCACCGTCCGGGCCGCTGAACGTGAGTATCTTTTCCTCACCGTTTTTTCCCACCGCTTCCAGCTTGTGGTTCATGTGGAACTGCACGTTATTTTTCTTTAAGTGCGCCTCCAGCGCATCGATCAGCGCCGCGGTGCCACCCTGTACGCGCAGGCCGCAATCGCATGCCTGGAAACGGTCGGGCGTTACAGCGAATTCCGACATATATTGCGTCGCCGTAATGTTTTTGGCCAGCGCGCCTTCTTCATGCTGCGCAGCCGAAAGGGCCGTGTCGGCGATTTGCTGCGACGGTCGGCCCGCCGCCATGCTATAAATTTTTTCGCCCTGCGTATAAACCCAGCTTCCGGCCGCATAGAGATAATCGCCAATGCCCCAGCTCGGCTTGGCCCACACTTTTTGCTCATTGATGAAATGCTCGGCCGACTGGTTGCGCAAATTATTCACAAAGGTTTCCGCCGACACACTCTGCATGACCTCGGCAAGCTGCGGATCCTTCTCCATCTCGGCGCGGATCTTTTCGGTCTTGGCGAAATAATATTTGCTGTAATCCTGCACGAAATCCGGCATCATCGTGCCGTCGGGAGCCTGGAATATTTCTTTTTGCTGCCCGCCACCATCGGGCACCAGCGGCACACCCAGTTTTTGGGCCAGCTCGATCATGCTCTTTTCTTCGGAAGCGATGAATTCCGCGCCCATATTTATCGTGCGGCTGCCGAATTCCTTGCTGGTGCGACCGCTCAGGACCTTGCCGCCCAAACGGTTGCTCGCTTCATAGACATGCACGTCGGTCTCGCCGCGCTCGACGGCGGCAAGCGCCGCCATCAGGCCGGAAATACCGCCGCCGACAATGACCGTCTGGTTTTTTTCACTCATAGAATACCTGTTTCCACCTTCTCATGATAACCCAGACAGGTTGAAAGAAATGTGAAGATTAGATGAAGGTTAGGTAAAGCATGGGGGCTACGGCCAATCCGGGGGATTTTCAGGCTTCGTCGCTATCGGCCATTGCATTGATTCCACTCAATAAATCATCATTTTTTGGCGGCGGCAGCCCCAGATGCTTAAAGGCCGTGGCGGTGAGGCAGCGGCCCCGCGGAGTGCGTTGTATACAGCCTATTTGCAGCAGATACGGCTCGATGGTTTCCTCGATGGCGTCGCGCTGCTCGGAAAGCCCGGCGGCGATGGTCTCCACCCCCACCGGACCGCCCGCATAATGATCTGAAATATAACGCAAATAGCGATGATCCGCCGAATCCAGCCCCAGGCTATCCACCTCCAGCCGTAAAAGTGCATGATCGGCCAGTTTTTTATCGATGGTGTCCCGACCGTCGGCAGTGGCAAAATCCCGCACCCGGCGGAGCAGGCGAATGGCGATACGCGGCGTACCGCGCGCGCGCCGGGCGATCTCGTGCGAGCCTTCCTTGTTGATGGCGATATTAAGCAACGTCGCGGCCCGCTCGATGACGAATTGCAAATCCTTCACATCGTAAAAACGCAGGCGCAGTGGAATACCGAAACGGTCGCGCAGCGGACCGGCGATCAGCCCCAGCCGGGTGGTCGCCCCCACCAGCGTAAACTTCGGAAGGTCGATGCGCACACTGCGCGCCGCCGGGCCTTCGCCGATCATCAAATCGAGTTTAAAATCTTCAATCGCCGGGTAGAGCACTTCTTCCACCGCCGGGTTCAGCCGGTGAATCTCATCGACAAACAACACATCACCCGGCTGTAAATTGGTGAGCACGGCGGCGAGGTCACCTGCCTTGGTGAGAATCGGACCCGATGTCGGCTTAAAGCCCACGCCCATTTCTTTAGCGACAATTTGCGCGAGGGTGGTTTTTCCCAACCCCGGCGGGCCGTAAAGCAGCACATGGTCCAGCACGTCGCTGCGCGCACGCGCCGCTTTGATGAACACTTCGAGATTTTCGCGCACCTCTTTCTGGCCGGTAAATTCCGCAAGCGCTTCAGGACGCAGCGCGTGCGACACCACATCCTCCTCATTAGTGGCTGGCGCGATGAGGCGGTTTTCAATGGCGGTCATCGGCGCGCCACCTCCTGCAGGCTGGCGCGGATCAGCGCATCCAGCCCCGCTTGTTCACCTAATGTTTCCAGCGCCTTGAGCGCCGCCGCGTAGGCGTCGCTGCGCGAATAGCCGAGATTGACCAGCGCCGAAATCGCATCGTCGGCGCTGGAAAGCGGCTGTTTCGCCGCCGGTGTTTTTCTCGCGGTGAACTCCACGCCGCTTGTCGGAAGTTTGAGCGCCTTGTCTTTGAGCTCCACCACGATACGCTCGGCGAGCTTGGGGCCGATACCGCTTATCGCCTTGAAGGCCGCGATGTCCCTGGCGACGATGGCATGGGAAATCCGCTCCGGCATGTAAGCGCCCAGAATAAGCAGCGCGGTTTTATTACCCACACCCTGTACGCTCACCAGCAGGCGAAACCAGTCACGCTCGATGGCGCTGGCAAAACCGTAAAGATGGATATGGTCTTCGCGCACATTCGTCTCAATCGTAAGCTCGCAGGCCGCCCCCGGAGGAAACGCGCTGATGGTGCGCGACGAAGCGAACACCTGATAGCCCACCCCGCCCACATCAATGATGAGCGTGTCGCCGTCGGTAGAGTCGATAATGCCACGTAATTTTCCGATCATGCTGGCCTTTGGTCTCTGGTCGTTGGTCTTTGTCCGAGCATACTCTCAATCGACAATCTATCAACCAAAGACTAATGACCAAAGACTATCGCCTGTGATGGGCATGGGTGATGGCGACCGCCAGCGCATCCGCCGCATCGGCGCTTTCGGCAACGGAATGAGGCAGCAGCACCTTCACCATCATCGCCACCTGCGCCTTATCGGCATGGCCTTTGCCCACCACGGATTTTTTCACGAGGTTGGCGCTGTATTCGGCCACCGGCACCCCCGCAAGCGAGAGTGACAGCAGGATCGCCCCACGCGCATGGCCGAGCTTGAGCGAGCTGGAGGCGTTCTTATTGATAAAGGTTTCTTCGACCGCCGCCTCGGAGGGTTTATGTAATGCGATGATCTTGTGCAAACCATCATGAAGCTGTTGCAGGCGGGCGGGCGTCGGCAGTTTTGGGTCGCTATGCACAGCGCCGCAGGCAACGAAAGAAAGCTGGTTGCCTTTCGCATCGATAACGCCCCAGCCGGTGTGCTGCAATCCGGGGTCGATGCCCAGGATGCGTGTCATAACCCCGTCATCCCGCGGCGAGAACATTGCGTATGCAATGATCGTGAGCACGGGATCCAGATGGATCCTGCGCTGATGCTGACGCATCCCGCAGGATGACAAACCTTAGGCACTGAGTTTCTCCATCAACTCCGGACTGATATCGGCATTGGTGAATACGTCCTGCACGTCGTCATTATCTTCGAGCATGTCGATCAGTTTTAACACCTGCCTGGCCTGCTCTTCATTCGGGGTGGACGTCATTTTCGGCTGCCAGGAAAGCTTGGCGCTCATCGCCGCGCCAAAGGCCTTGTCGAGCGCCTCACGCGCATTCAGGAAATTTTCCACGCTGGTGGTGATGCTGTGGCCATGGGCATCGCTCTCGCAATTATCGGCCCCGGCTTCGATCGCCGCCTCCAGCATCGCCTCGTCGGTCGCCGCTTCCGCCGGATAATAAATCAGCCCGACATAATCGAACATGAAAGCGACGCTCCCCGGCTCGCCCATCGTGCCACTGCATTTGGTGAAGGTCGAACGAATATCGGGCGCCGTGCGGTTGCGGTTATCGGTAAGCGCCTGCACGATGACGGCCACCCCGCCTGCGCCATAACCTTCATAGCGGATCGTTTCGAAATTATCGGCGTCCGAGTTGCCGCTGCCGCGCTTGATCGCCGCGTCGATTTTGTCACGCGGCATGTTTTCTTCACGCGCCCACTGGATCGCGCTGCGCAGACGCGGATTCGCCGCCGGATCAGGCATGCCGCTTTTGGCCGCCGAGATAATCTCGCGAATGATTTTGGTGAAGACCTTGCCGCGCTTGGCATCCTGCTTGCCTTTGCGCACCATGATATTCTTGAACTGGGAATGACCTGCCATGTTTAAAATCCCCCGCGAAGGCGGGGGTCCTGTAAGAGAAATTGCGCCTGTTGCTTCTACACGATCCCCGCTTTCGCGGGGATATAAAGCTACTTGGCGACGAACACATCCACGCGGTCGGCTTCGCCGCCGGGGTTTTTGTCGCCTTCCGCCTGCACGTTGATGCGCAGGTTGTTGATACCGTTATCGATGAGATAAGCACGCACCGAAAGCGCACGCGAGAGTGAAACGCGGCGCGCCGTGCTCGCCTGGTCGGCGGTGGCGGACGCATAGGCCATGAGGTTCACGCGCTTGGCCTCATCGGCTTTCAACTCGGAAACCAGCTTATCCATGCCCTCTTTCATCGTAAGCGGCAGGGCGGTTTCGGTCGGCTTGAATACCAGCTGCAGCGCGGGAGGCTGCTTGGCATCCGCAGGGGCTGGCGACGCGGCGGGCGCCGCCACCGGAGCGGGAGCCGGAGCTTTAGCCGTGGCCGGTGCGGGAGCCGGTGCCGAAGGAGCGGGAGCCGCTGCTTTAGGCGCAGGCACCCCTGCCGGTGGCAGCGGAGAAGGTGGAACTGCGCCCGCTGGCGGTGGAGGAGCCGGAGACGCCGGTGGCACCGCGTTTGGCGGCGGCGGCGAACCAGGCGAAGGAGGAAGCGGTATCGCCCCCGGAGGTGGAGGAGGCGCAGCAGGCGAACCGGCTGGCGGAGGCGCTGGCGGAGCCTTTGCAGGATCAGCCATCGCCGGATCTTTGGCATCCACTTTTTTCTCTTCAACTTCCACCGGCGCAACAGGCGCAGCGGCGGCAGACGGTTTGGCTGCCGGTTTTTCTTCTATTTTCACAGGCGCAGGTGCAGCAGCAGGCGGCGCTTCTTTCGGCGCCTCGGTTTTCGGCGCTTCAGCTTTCGGTGCTTCGGCGGCTTTTCCCGCTTCCGCATCAGGGCATGGGCATTGTTTTGCTTCAGGCTCTGGTTCTGGCGCCGGTGCCGGTTTTTTCACTTTTTTCTTGCGCGGTTTCGGATCGGGCTTCATCGGCACTTGCTGGCCTTCGGGACCCTTCACCCACACCATGCGCGGCTGGCCCTGAGTGCCGGGAGTGATCGTCATGCCGCGAGCATCTTCATCGCGCACTGCCGGAGGCGTTGGTTCAAGGCCGCCTTCACGCGAGGTTCTCACACCCACCGATGTCGAGGACGTGTCATTGGCCGAAACAGGCGGGCCGCCCAGCCCGCGCAGCACATCCTGATTGATCTCAATGCTCGGCTGGGTCTGCGGCGCAGAAGCGGTTTGCGCGGAAACGACCTGCGCAGCACCAAACATACCAACCAATGAAATAATGAACAAACGGTGTGACCGCATCATAATGCCTCATGACAGAGTTAAGAGATATAAAGACCGTATAATTAGGGGGTATTATTGCGCTTCGCAACCGGAAATTAGGCCGTTTTCGATAATAACCCGCGTAGAGGCAAGGATAAATGGCGGTTGGTGGCCAGAAGTGAGCCGGAGTGCGGGTTAACCGGCTGTCCGTCGAAGGTGGTGACCACCCCGCCTGCCTCCTGCACCAGCAGGATGCCCGCTGCAATATCCCACGGCTGGATCGAGTAATACCAGCAGCCATCGAGCCTTCCCGCCGCAATATAGGCGAGGTCGAGCGCGGTGGCGCCAAAATGCCGCAAGGTCGCCTTGCTGGAAAGCAGGGTATCAAGCAGGCGGAAGGTATCCTTATTTTCCCGCGCCGACAGCTTGGGATTGCCCAGCACCAAAAGTGCGTCTTCCATGTCGCCGCGCTGCGATACCATGATGCGGCGGCCATTGAGCATGGCCCCCTTGCCTTTTTCGGCGGAAAACAGCTCGTTATGGATGGGGTCGTAAATCACCCCGGCGATGATTTCGCTGCCCGCCGCGGTGATTCTTTCCAGCCCAATGGAAATGCAGAAATACGGCACGGCGTGGATGAAGTTGCTGGTGCCGTCGAGCGGATCGATGATCCAGCGATGCTGCTTGTCCTTGCCGGGAATATCACCGCCCTCTTCCAGCAGGAAACCGAAATCGGGGCGCGATTTGGAGAGTTCTTTCTGCAGGAATTTTTCCGTGCGCACATCGGCGTTGGTCACAAAATTCGAGGTGCCTTTTTTGGAAATCTGCAGCTGGTCGATTTCACCATAATCGCGGATAAGCCCTTTGCTGGCTTTGATCGCCGCTTCGCTCATCACATGGAGAATGGCGGAATGGGACATTAAGGCTTCGCCCGCTCGATATACTCAAGCGACATGGTATCGACCACGATGCTCTCGCCGGCGGCCACAAAAGGCGGCACCAGCACGCGCACGCCGTTTTCAAGAATGGCGGGTTTATACGAAGTCGTCGCCGTCTGGCCTTTGATGACCGGATCGGCCTCGACAATTTTCATCGTCACTTTGGAGGGAAGCTGAATCGAAATCGGCTTGCCTTCGTAGGATTCTATCTGCACCGTCATGCCGTCCTGCAGGAAGGGCGCGGAGTCTCCCAGCATGTCTTTCGGCAGGCTGATTTGCTCATAGGATTCGTTATTCATGAAGGTGAGGGTGTCGCCATCAGCGAACAGGAAGTTATACGGCGCCTGCTCCAGCGACACGCGGTCGACCGATTCGCTCGAAGAAAGGCGGATGTTCTGCTTGGTGCCGTTCATCACGTCCTTCAGCTCGACCTGGTTGAACGAACGCAAATTGCCCGGCGTGCGGATCTCATGCTTCACCACCAGCTTCAGCTTGCCTTCATATTCAATCACCATGCCCATGCGCACCGCCGAACCATCAATTCTCATCTTGAAGCTCCTTCTTAAATTCTTTTACCGCCGCTGCCGCGCCTTTCGGATGGTTCCACACGGCGGTAATCACCGCAATGAAATCCGCACCCGATTCGGCCAATGGCTTGCAATTGCCGGGGGTGATACCACCAATCGCCACGCATGGCAAGGTCATATAGGATTGCCACCAGCTGAGAATCTCCGGCGTTGGCGCCCCCCATTTCTCCAGCTTTTCCCTGGGTTTGCTGGTGGTGGGGTAAAACGCGCCGAAGGCCACATAATCCGCCCCCTGCTCCCCCGCCTCCATCGCGAGATGCTTCGAGGCATGGCAGGTGACGCCGATCACGGCATCCGCGCCGATGATGTTGCGGATATTTTTGATTGCATAGCTCCCCCCTTGAGGGGGAGCAGGCGAAGCAAGGGCTTTGCCCGAAGCTAAGCCGTGGGGGGTATGTGGCAGTTCACCCCCCACCGCATCGCGCGGCGCAGTGCTTGCGCTCTGCGACTCCCCCTCAAGGGGGGAGCTGTGTAGATCTTCCTGCCCGACATGCACCCCGTCACACTTCAATTCCGCACAAATATCCGGCCTATCATTGATGATAAATGCCGCCCCATGCGCCCGAACGATAGGCATCAGCTCGCGGGTGGCGTTTCTAATCGTCGCGTCATCCGCCTCTTTCAGGCGTAGCTGGAAGGATGTGACAAAGCCCTCGCCCACTGCCAGCGCCGCTTCCAGCGCTTTGCTAAACACCGGCAAATCAATCGATGGCGGAGAGATAAGATAGAGCTGGGTCATATTGTCATCCTCGGGCTTGACCCGAGGATCCATCTAAAAAATATTTTCCGGACCCCGCCATTCGGCGGGGATAGGTCATAGCTCACCCTTATACACCTTAATCAAACCATCCAGCAGTTTCAGCGCGTCTTCGCGTGGGCGCTGGAAGCTGTTGCGGCCAATGATGGAGCCGTTGCCGCCGCCATCACGGATGCCGCGGGCTTCGTCGAGGATGTCTTTGTCGCTTTTCGCCGCGCCGCCGGAAAACACCACGATGCGGCGGCCATTAAAACAGGCCTGGGTCACGTTATGGATGCGCTCAGCCAGCGTTCCGATGGCGATTTTTTCGCTCTCATAGACTTTTTTCGATTCCGCATCGCCCAGCACATTCGTCGGCGGTTTCACCTTGATGATATGCGCGCCGAGCAGCGCCGCCATATGCGCCGCATAGGCACAGACATCAATCGCCGTTTCGCCTTCCTTGCTCACACCGCCGCCGCGTGGGTAAGACCAGATGACCGTCGCAAGCCCCACCGATTTTGCTTCTTCGGAAAGTTCACGAATTTCTTCCATCATATCGAACGTATCATGGCTGCCGGGATAAATCGTAAAGCCAATCGCGCTGCAACCAAGGCGCAGCGCATCATTCACCGTGGCCGTCACTGCCTGGTTGGGGGTGGCGTCCTTCGGCGCCAATGAGTTCGCGCTGTTTACCTTGAGAATCGTCGGAATCTGCCCGGCGAATGTATCCGCGCCTGCTTCCAGCATGCCAAGCGGCGCGGCGTAAGCCGAAAGCCCTGCGTCAATCGCCAGTTGATAGTGATAATGCGGGTCATACGCTTCCGGGTTTTTGGCGAAGCTGCGGGCCGGGCCATGTTCAAACCCCTGATCCACCGGCAGGATCAAAAGCTTCCCCGTGCCGCCAAGCTTGCCCTGCATCAATATGTGGGCGAGGTTCGCCTTCGTGCCGGGACAATCACTTTCGTAATTCGCCAGAATTTTTCTCACTTTTGATGTCATTTTCATAGGCATTCCCTTTTCATTTTAAGCCATACGCCTTGCCGATGGCTGAGTATGTAAGCCATCACGCGAAGAAGTCAAACCCCGGTCTGCAAGATACTTCCATAAATCATCCGGTATTGTCGCCTGATGTGCATCTACCGCCTGCTGCACTTCAGATTCAGAGCGCGGGCCAGGCATAACAGTCGCCACCAGACCATCCCCTTGGTCAAGCGCATAGCGCGCGAGCAACTGCGGCATGGTATAATTTGTGCCATGGGAACCATTATAATCCTGAAGGCTGACGGCAACCTTCTCGCGAAATGCCTTCACTTCGCTTGAAGCCGGAGCGTAATTATAGTTCGGGCCGCCATAGCCAAGTCCTGAATTCCCGATCGCCGCCGCGATGATGCGTGGCTGGTTTGAATGGGTTTTTATCTTGTTCAATAAGGCGGGTAAATTCCTGCTGTCTTCTTGAATTTGTTGTGGCGCAGCGGTTGCGCCATTGCACAACAACGTAAACCGGCCCGCCGGAAGCAGCACTGAGATATGCGGATCATCAAGCGCTCTAAGGCAAGGCCCGATCTCGTTAGTGCCGATGCCGTAACCCTTGATGATGCCTTGCTGCTGCATCTCCCACAATGCGGGGAACGATTCCCTCATCACCGCACTCATGACCGCAGGCTGCGCCGCGCCATGTTCCGCTTTGCCGGGGTCATGCACCAGCACCAGCAAATTCAAGTCTTTCGCCGTAAGCGGTGCCCATCCCTTTTTTGCTCTGCCACGGTTGAAACACTCCATGCTTTGCTCGAAGGCTTTTTGCACGCCCTCTTTGCTATAGTCATAATAATAGCGCTTATCCCCGGCGAACCCCTCAATTTCCTTGCACTCTTTTCCATCTGGAACCTGATCCGGCGAATCCACGAGCACGCGTCCGACTTTGAAAGATACCACCACATCCTTCGGCGGATGCTCACCCAATGCCTCGCCCAAAATTTCCAGGCTCTTGCCGCCGCCATAGAGCAGCGCGGAATCAAAGAAGTTGATGCCCGCTTGCATGGCGGATTGCACGGCGCGGATGGCGCTCTGTTCCCCCACCTCATCAAAAAGCCCGGCAATCGGCGCACCGCCGAACGATAACTCGCTGATTTCAAGATTGCCCGCGCCCGGCAGGACATTTTTCTTAATCGCGCCCATTACGCAGACGCTCCTAATTTATATTTTGTCTGTGCGAGCGCCGCGACCCCCGGCAGCTCCTTGCCCTCCAGCCATTCCAGGAACGCGCCGCCGGCGGTGGAGAGATAGCTAAATTCCTCCGCCAGGCCGGCATGGGTAAGCGCCGCCACCGTATCCCCCCCGCCCGCAATCGAACAAAGCCCGCGCTCCCGCGTCTGCTTGGCAATCAGGCGGGCAAGCTGCACCGTGCTGCAATCAAAGGGGCTGGTTTCAAACGCGCCCACCGGCCCGTTCCACACCAGGGTTTTACAATCCTTCATCGCATCCGCGAAATGAATGGTGGAAACAGGGCCGATATCCACCGCCGTGAAATCCGCCGGAATTTTATCAATGCTCACCACCCGGCAGGGGGCCTGCGGGCCGAACTTTTCCGCCACCACCAGATCGACCGGCAGCACAATCTTGCAGCCGTGTTTTTTCGCTTCGGCCAGCACCGAAAGGGCGGTGTCTTTCATGCCTTTTTCGCAGATGGATTTGCCGACATTCACCCCTTGCGCATATAAAAACGTGTTGGCCATGGCCCCGCCAATCGCCAGCACATCCATGGTTTTAATCAAATTCCCCAGCAGCGCGAGCTTGCTGGAGATTTTCGAGCCGCCAATCACCGCGCCGATGGGCTTTTCCGCATCCGAAAAAAGCGAGGTGAGCACCCCCACCTCCTCCGCCATCAGAAGCCCGGCGGCGGTGGGCAGAAATTGCGGCACGCCAACAATGGAAGCATGCGCCCGGTGCGAGGCCGAAAACGCGTCATTCACAAATACATCCGCCAGCACCGCCAGCTCCTTGGCGAAGGCGACATCTCCCGCCTCCTCTTCCGCGTGGAAGCGCAGATTCTCAAGCAGCATCACCTCGCCGGGCTTCAATTCCGCCACGGCGTCACGCGCCACCTGCCCCACAGAATCCACCGAAAATTTTACCTCATGGCCGAGCTTGCGCGCAAGCGCATCGGCCACCGGGGCAAGCGACAGGGACGGATCATATTTCCCGTCAGGCCGCCCGAAATGCGAAATCAGAAGCACCTTGGCCTTTTTTTCCGTCAGATATTGAATGGTGGGCAGCAGCCGCGTGATGCGCGCATAATCGGAAATCTCGCCGCCCTGCATCGGCACGTTCACATCCGTGCGCACCAGCACGGTCTTGTGTTTCACGTCAATATCGGAAAGGCGGAGGAATTTCATAGCGATGACCACAACCGCGCCACATCCAGCATGCGGCAGGAGAACGCCCATTCGTTGTCATACCAGCTCGCGACCCTCACGAGGTTGCCGCCGATGACTTTGGTGCCGGAAAGATCGGCGTTGCTGCTTTCCATGGTATGGGTGTAGTCGATGGAGACGAGCGGCTCGTCCGATGTGCCGAGCACGCCCTTAAAAGGCCCGTTGGCAGCAGAAATAAGCGCATTGTTGATGTCATCCTTCGTGGTTTTTTTACTGGCGATGAAACTTAAATCCACCAGCGAGACATTCGCCGTCGGCACACGGATGGACGTGCCGTCCAGCTTGCCGTTTAATTCCGGAATAATGATGCCGATAGTTTTGGCGGCACCGGTCGATGTCGGGATCATGCTCATGGCAGCGGCGCGTGCCCGGCGCAAATCCTTGTGGCTGCCATCCACCAGATTCTGGTCGCCGGTATAGGCGTGAATAGTGGTCATGAAACCGCTTTCAATACCCACCGCCTCAGAGAGCACCTTGGCCAGCGGCGCCAGCGCGTTGGTGGTGCAGCTTCCGACGGAGACCACCTGATGCTCTTTTTTTAACATGGCGTTATTCACACCGAACACGATGGTGCTATCCGCATTTTCCGCCGGCGCAGACACTAAAACTCGTTTCGCACCCGAAATGAGATGCTGGGCCGCCTCGTCACGCTTATTGAACTTTCCAGTACACTCTAAAACAATATCCACACCGAGTGTGCCCCACGGAATATTTTTTGGGTCGCGCTCGTGAAAAAGCTTTACGGTTTTCCCGGCGATCTTCAAATCCGCGCCATCCGCTTCCACAGCGGTATTAAACCGTCCATGCACCGAATCATATTTCAGCAGATGCACATGCGTTTCAATCGGCGCCGGGCCGTTTACTGCAATGAGTTCAAAATCCCCCGGTGCGGTTTCATAAAGTGCACGCAGCACGCAGCGCCCGATTCTTCCCAGTCCGTTAATACCGATGCGTATCGTCATAATTTCTTTTTTACCTCAGCCACTACCGCTTCCGCCGTGATACCGAAATGCCTGTATAAATCCGGCGCAGGGGCCGAAGCTCCGAAACCCTTCATGCCGATGAAGATGCCGTTTTCGCCAATATATTTTTCCCAGCCGAAGCCGAGCGCCGCTTCGATGCCGACACGGAGGCCGCTGCCCAGTACTTCTTTTTTATAGCTTTCCGGCTGCGCATCGAACAGTTCCCAACACGGCATGGAAACAACTTTCGCAGCAATGTTTTTTTCTTTGAGCTGGCGGGCGGCGACAATGGCGATCTCTACTTCTGAGCCGCTGGCCATGAGGGTGACTTGCGCTTTCTCTGCGGAATATTCACACAGCACATAGGCTCCGTATGCGCAGAGATTTTCCTCCGTGTAAGCGCTGCGCACACTCGGCAAATTCTGGCGGGTGAGCGAGAGGATGGATGGCGTTTTCTGATGGGTGAGCGCGAGCGCCCAGCACTCCGCCGTTTCCGTGGCATCACAGGGGCGGAACACATTCAGGTTCGGAATGGCGCGAAGGGCCGCCAGATGTTCGACAGGTTGATGCGTTGGCCCGTCTTCACCAAGGCCGATCGAATCATGCGTCATCACATAAATCACCCGCTGCTCCATGAGCGCCGAAAGGCGGATGGCCGGACGGCAATAATCGGTGAACACCATGAACGTGCCGCCATACGGAATGAATCCGCCATACAGGCTCATGCCGTTCATAATCGCGCCCATCGCATGTTCGCGCACGCCGTAATAAATATAGCTGCCACTATAATCGTCACGGGTCACGGGTCTTTGGTCTTTGGTTTTGGTGTTGTTGGAGCCGGTCAGATCCGCCGAGCCGCCAACGAGTTCGGGAATGGCTTTAGTGAGGATTTCCAGCGTATTTTCTGAGGATTTGCGGGTGGCCTCGTTCGGTTGTTTTTCGGCAATCGCTTTTTTGAAATCATCGAGCGCCTTATTCCAGCCCCCCGGCAATTCTCCCGCCATCAGCCGTGCGAATTCGTTATTCGATGCCGCTTTCTTATTCCACGCTTCGTATATATTTTTGCTGCGCGCACCGGCCTCGCGCCATGCATTCAGGATATCGGCAGGAATCTCAAACGGCGCGTGCGGCCAGCCGAGCTTGGCGCGGGCGCCCTCGATTTCCGTTTTACCGAGCGGTGAACCGTGGCAATCTTTGCTGCCCGCCTTGGTGGGTGCGCCATAACCGATGGTGGTTTTGCACGCGATCAGCGACGGTTTGTCGGATTCTTTGGCATTCACAATCGCCTGGCGGATGGCTTTTTCATCATGCCCATCAATCGCCTGCACATGCCACTGGCTTGCCTCGAAGCGCTTCAGCTGGTCGTCGGACGTCGAGAGCGACGTCGGGCCGTCGATGGAAATTTCATTATCGTCCCACAGCACGATCAGGTTTTTCAGCTTCCAGTGGCCCGCGAGCGAAATGGCCTCCTGCGAGATGCCCTCCATCAGACAACCGTCACCGGCGATGCTGTAGGTAGTATGCTCGACCAGATTCGGGAAGCGCGCATTCATCATGCGTTCGGCGAGCGCCATGCCCACGGCGTTGGTGATACCCTGCCCCAGCGGCCCGGTGGTGGTTTCGATGCCGGTGGCATGGCCATATTCCGGGTGGCCCGCCGTCTTCGCGCCGAGTTTACGGAAATTTTTCAACTCATCCAGCGTCATATCCGGATAGCCGGTGAGGTACAAAAGCGCATATTGCAGCATCGAACCATGGCCCGCCGAAAGCACGAAGCGATCGCGATTGGGCCAGTTCGGGTGCTCGGGGTCGAAATTCAGGAACTCTGAAAACAGCACGGTCGCCACATCGGCCATGCCCATTGGCATGCCGGGATGCCCGGAATTGGCGGCTTCCACCGCGTCCATGGCCAGCGCCCGGATGGCATTCGCCATATCATGATGGGAAACTGTGGAAAGATTTGCAGGGTGTGTCATCGCTTGCGGCATGGTGTAAATGTGATATAGAAGGATTGTTGAGCCTTTACTTAACCAAACAACGCCTGCCTATCAAGCAAAGAATGACCGCCACCACCGAACATCCGCTGATTCTCGCCACCCGCCGCCTGATGGGCGCGCTCGACCATCTGGAGCGCAACCTCCAGCAGGTGACCGTGACCCACGACCGCGAGGTGATGACCGAGCAGAAACTCAGCCTTTTTATACGCGAAAATGAATCGCTTAAGACGGAGCGCGAAAACCTGAACAAGGCCTTCAGCCAGCTCACCGGCCAGTATCAGGACCTGCAGCATGTCGCCAAAACCATCCACGGCAAGCTCGACGATTCGGCGCGGCGCATCACCCAGATATTGGAGGGTTAATCATTCGCGGGCAAGAGACGTCGTGAATTCCCCTTGACACACGACATCTTACAGATAAATTCCACCCCCTTATTGGATTTTCCAATGCCTGTTTGATTGGCGTCGTGCCAATATATTACGGGGGCGTAGCTCAGTTGGTAGAGCACTTGATTTGCATTCAAGATGTCGCAGGTTCGATTCCTGTCGCCTCCACCATTCTCCCACTCAAGTATTTCTCACGGCCATTTCACTTCCGGCGGCAGCGACATCAGGATCGCCTCGGTATTGCCGCCCGTCATCAGGCCGAATTTGGTGCCGCGATCATAAAGCAAATTAAACTCCACATAGCGGCCACGACGGACGAGCTGGTGCTCGCGCTGTTCGGCCGTCCATTTTTCCAGCATATGGCGGCGCACTAATTGCGGATAGACCGATAAAAACGTGCGGCCGACATCTTTGGTGAAGGCAAAATCTTTTTCCCATGAATTTCCTCCCCCATTAGGGGGGAGGTTAGGAGGGGGGCTTCCATGAGCAGCCGAGCTTGAATGCCCCCACCCCGACCCTCCCCCTACTGGGGAGGGGGTAGCAAGATAATCATAAAAAATCCCGCCGACGCCACGCGGCTCACCCCGATGTTTCAGGAAAAAATATTCATCGCACCATGCCTTGAATTTGGCGTAATAATCGGGGTCGTGCGCATCGCAGGTTTTTTTAAACGCCGCATGGAAATCGGCGGTGTCGGCATCGTCGGGAATCATCGGCGTCAAATCCGCGCCGCCACCGAACCATGCTTTAGAGTTGTGAGTTCCGAGTTGTGAGTTGCGGGCATTCTCGTCGCTTGCAACTAGCAACTCGGAACTCACAACTATCATTCTTGTGTTCATATGCACCGCCGGCACCAGCGGCGAACACATATGCGCCACCAGCGAAATGCCGCTCGCCCAGAAATGCGGACGCTCCTCGGCACCGGGAATTTCCTTCCGGAACTGCTCGGAAAAAACGCCGTGCACGGTGGAAATATTGACGCCGACTTTTTCAAACACCCGGCCCTTCATAATCGACATTTCGCCGCCGCCGCCTTCGGCGCGATTCCATGGTGTGCGGGTAAAAGTAGGAATTGCGGAATTGGGGAATTGAGGAATTGAGGAATCTTTTTTTTCTTCATTTCTCCAGTTCTTCAATTCTTCAGTTCGATTTTCTTGCTCTATCGCTTCGAACTCCGCGCAGATTTGATCGCGTAAGCTGCGAAACCACGCCGAGGCCTGCTGTTTTTTTTCTTCGACATTCATCTCATTTCCATCCTTGTTGCCGCCTCGCCTCGCCCACCACCATGCTCGCTGCATTTACCACATTGAGCGAGCGAGCGCCAGTACGCATCGGAATGGTCACGCGCAAATCCGCCGCCTCATGCACTTCCGGCGGCACCCCGGCGGATTCGCGGCCAAAGAGCAGAAAATCATCCCCGCGATACGCAACATCGGTATAGATTTTATCCGCCCTGGTGCTCAGCAGTATCAGCCGCGCATCGGCGATTTTTGATATGAACATCGTAAATGCCTGCCAGCCCGTATGGCGGGTGATTTGCACCTGCGAACCGTAATCCATCGCCACCCGTGCCAGTTTCTTGTCGTCAAGCACAAACCCGCATGGCTCGATAATATGGAGTGCGGCACCCATACAGGCGCAAAGCCGCAGGAATCCGCCCGTATTCTGTGGTATATCTGGTTGATATAAAACAATATTCATAAATAACGGCACCCCCGGCAGATGAGAACTGTTATAAAAAGTTCACAAAAAAACACTTATGTAAAGGGCAACTCTGTGAGATACTGGAAAGACTATGATACATAATATAGACCCCAGAATCGGCGGCTTTTTCCTGCTCACCGGATTTTCCTTCGCGGCGTTCGCTTCGGGCTTTACCGTGTGTTTTTTCGATATGGAGACGGTGGATCAATGCGCCGAGGTATCCAACATGTGGCTGGAGCGCTTCATCGGCTTCGGCAATCACATCATCGAATGGTTTTTCGCCCTGTTTCGCGCCATTATGGCACGGCAAGGCGCATAATATACCTCTTAATACATTTACCACTACATATAGGTTGAAATTAGAAATGGATTCATTATAGATTCTGGCAAGTTATTCTTTTTGCGAGCATCTTTATGGACCACCACACACCTTCCCATTCCCCGGAAACCGCCGATAGCTACGAAGACGGCACCACACGCCGCGATTTCATGGTGCTGACTGCCGGTGCGCTCGGCGTGGTCGGCGCCTGCGCCACCGCCTGGCCTTTCATCAACAGCATGAATCCTTCGGCGGATGTGCTGGCGCTTTCCTCCATCGAGGTCGATTTATCGCCGATCCAGCCGGGACAAACCATCAAGGTCAAATGGCGCGGCGTGCCGGTCTTCATCCGCAACCGCACCGCTGAGGATATCGAGCTGGCCCGTTCGGTGGCGATGGGCGATTTGAAAGACCCGCAAAAAGACGAAGACCGCGTGCAGAAGGGCCATGACCAATGGCTGGTGATGGTGGGTGTCTGCACCCATCTGGGCTGCATTCCACTTGCCGACGCCGGCGATTACAAAGGCTGGTTCTGCCCCTGCCACGGCTCACATTACGATGGCTCCGGTCGCATCCGCAAAGGCCCGGCGCCGACCAACCTTGCCGTTCCACAATATACGTTCCTTTCCGACAACCGCATAAAAATTGGATAATCCATGGCGAAAAAACCTGCACCCCAAGCACCCGGCGTCAAAGGATGGATCGAATACCGCCTGCCGGTGTTTTCGTTCCTGAATAACAGCCTCGGCAATAATTACCCGGCGCCGCGCAACCTGAATTACTGGTGGAATTTCGGCTCCATCGCCGGCATCTGCCTGGTGCTGCAGATTATGACCGGCCTGTTTCTTTCCATGCATTACGCGCCGCACGTCACGCTCGCCTTCGATTCGGTCGAGCACATCATGCGCGATGTGAATTACGGCTGGCTGCTGCGCTATATGCATGCGGTCGGTGCCTCCATGTTTTTTGTCGTGGTCTATATTCACATTTGTCGCGGGCTGTATTACGGCTCCTATAAATCGCCGCGTGAGATTTTGTGGTGGCTGGGGCTGGTGATTTTCCTGCTGATGATGGCGACCGGATTTTTGGGCTATGTGCTGCCATGGGGGCAGATGAGCTTCTGGGGCGCCACCGTGATTACCAATTTATTCTCCGCCATTCCGGTGGTGGGCGAATCGATCGTCCATTGGCTGTGGGGCGGTTTCTCGGTGGATAACCCAACGCTCAACCGTTTTTATTCGCTGCACTTCCTGCTGCCGTTCGTGATCGTAGGCGTGGTGGTGCTACATATCTGGGCGCTGCATATCCATGGCTCGAATAATCCGCTCGGCATCGATGTGAAGGGCGAGCAGGATACCATCCCGTTCCATCCCTATTATACGGTGAAAGATTTGTTCGGCTTCGGCGTGTTTTTCATGATTTTCGCCTGGTTCATGTTCTTCTCGCCCAACTCGCTCGGCCACCCGGACAATTACATTCCGGCCAATCCGCTGGTCACCCCGGCGCATATCGTGCCTGAATGGTATTACCTGCCGTTTTATGCGATCCTGCGCGCCACGCCCGATATCGGCATTCCTTTCACCGGCATCACCTTCATCGAATCGAAGCTTGCGGGCGTATTGCTGATGTTCGGCTCGATCCTCATCATGTTCGTATTGCCGTGGATTGATAAAAGCCCGGTGAGGAGTGGTAATTTCCGCCCGCTGTTCCGCTGGCTGTTCTGGCTGTTCATCATCAACGCCATCGTGCTCGGCTATTTAGGCGCGATGCCGGCGGAAGGCATTTACATCATCATCGGACGCATCTGCCTTTCGATTTATTTCGGCTATTTTATAGCGCTGTGGGTGCTCACGCGCAGCGGTCGCGAGAAAACGCTGCCGCTCCCGGAAAGCATCAGTAAATCGGTGCTCTCCTGCTGTAACCATGCGCATCACTGAGGACTGTTTATGAAAAAAGAAATGATCACGTCATTGCGAGTGAAACGAAGCAATCCAGCAAAAAAGATATGGATCGCCGCGTCGCTGGCGCTCCTCGCAGTGACAACTCTCGAAGCACATGCGTCCAGTGACCAGAAGCACCCGAAGCAGGTGAAATGGTCGTTTGACGGCGTACTCGGACGCGTCGATAAGCCCTCCGCGCAACGCGGCCTGCAGGTGTATAAGGAAGTATGCGCGGCCTGCCACGGACTGAGCCGCGTCGCCTTCCGCTCGCTTGCCGATCTCGGTTTTTCCGAAGGCGAAATCAAGGCGCTTGCAAAAGACTACTCGGTAAAAGACGGCCCGAACGATGAAGGCGAAATGTTCGAGCGCCCCGGCCTGCCGTCGGATAAATTCGTGCCGCCCTATCCAAATGAAAACGCCGCACGGGCCGCCAATAACGGCGCTTACCCGCCGGATCTGAGCCTCATCATCAAGGCCCGCCCGGACGGCGCGAATTACCTCTATTCGCTGCTCACCGGCTATGAAGAACCGCCCGCCGACATGCAGTTACCGGACGGCCAGCATTATAACCCCTATTTCCCCGGCCACAAGCTCGCCATGCCCGCCCCGCTTTCCGATGGCCAGGTGACCTATGAGGACGGCACGGAAGCAAGCCTTGACCAGATGTCAAAAGACGTGGTGAATTTCCTGCAATGGACCGCCGAACCGGAAATGGAACACCGCAAGCAAATGGGCATTAAAGTATTGCTCTATTTACTGGTGTTCACCGCCTTTGCCTATGTGGCGAAGAAACATATCTGGCGGAAGCTGCACTGATGCCGCCATCCCCGCCTGCGCGGGGTGTGGTTCCCGGCAAACTATTGCATTCTCTGCGCGACAGTGTTTACACTGCCCCCCGGGAGTTTTGGATGCAACATGTGATCATTCTGTGTGTGATGCTGGTAGCCGCGCTTCTGCCTGAACGGTCATGGGCGGGGCCGACCTCCTTCACGCCCGCGCCCAACACCTTCAAAACCGTTGCCATGCCAAAATCTCCGGTTGTGAGCGATGAAAAGCCGGTGCTGCTTACCGCCGACCGGATCGATTACCAGCAGCAGGAAGAGGTCATCATTGCCAGCGGCAAGGTCGAAATCGTGCAGGGCGAGACGATCGTGCTCTGCGACCGGCTGGTCTATGACCGCAAGCAGGAAATCGTCCATGTATACGGCAATGTCAGCATCACGGACGAGACCGGCAACGTGGTCTTCGCCGAGGAGGCCGAACTGCGCGACGAGATGAACCAGGCGGTGATCGAGCAGTTCAAGGCGCGGATGAATGACGAATCGCTGTTCGCTTCAGCGCGGGCAGTGCGCGTAAACGAGAATGTCCTCAAGCTCGACCATGCCGTCTATTCACCGTGCAAGGTCACCTGCGCCGATGACCTGGAAGAAGGGGAAAGCAAGCATTCGCCGATGTGGCAGATGCGCGCCGACCATGTCACGGTCGATAATGAAAAACAAACGGTGGTCTATCGCAACGCATGGATGGAGCTGTTCGGCCTGCCGATATTTTACACGCCCTATCTCTCGCACGCCACCCCCGGTGCCGACGGTAAATCCGGCATCACCATTCCGGAATTCGAGCATAACGACAATCTCGGCAATGTGTACCGGCTGCCGATTTATTACGCCATCGCCCCCGACAAAGCCGCCTCCTTCACCCCGGTCTATACCAGCCGCGAAGGGCCGATACTCCTCACTGAATACAAACAGAAATTCGATAGCGGGCAACTGGATATCAACACCTCGATCACCCGCCCGCGTGACCGCGATGCGGCGGGCAACCTGGCGCCCGGGCGGCAGCTGCGCGGGCATGTGTTTGCAGGGGGGGAATTTGAAGAGGGCGACGATACGCGCTGGGGTTTTGATATCAAGCGCACGACCGACGACACCTATCTCCGTAAATACGACATCGACGGATCGACGCTGCTGCAATCGCGTGTCTATGGCCAGACCTATAATTTTACCGACAGTGGCACCCGTAGCGCGCTCTCCGCCGAAGGCGTCGCTTTTCAGGGGCTCGCGGCAAGCGATGACTCACAGCGCATTCCGCTGGCGCTTCCTTTGGTCAATTTTGATTATGAAACATCGCCGGGCATTTACGGCTCGCGCTATTTTATCGATAGCAACGCGCTGGTGCTCTCGCGTGATATCGGCGCCAATACGCGGCGGCTGTCCAATACCATCGGGTGGCGCCTGCCCTACATCACCGATAACGGGCAGGTTATCGAATTTAAAACGCAGCTGCGCGGCGACATCTATGAGGTGAGCGAGGTGGCGCTTAACAACGGCGAAACGTTCGACGGCGTCACCGGGCGGCTGGTGCCGGAGGCCTCGGCATTATGGCGCTATCCGTTCATCAACCAGATGGAAGTGACGAGCATTATGGTGGAGCCGGTGGTGAGCGCCGCGATCAGCCCCAACGGCGGCAATCCGGAAGAAATCTCCAATGAGGATAGCCTCGTGCCGGAATTTACCGACACCAACCTCTTTTCCGACAATCGCTTCGCCGGTTATGACCGGATCGAGCACGGGCCGCGTGTAAGCTACGGCGTGCGCAGCCTGGTCAATTACAAAAAGATTTATGTCGACGGGCTGTTCGGGCAGCATTACCGCCAGCAGGAGGATCGCAACTTCCCGTTCTCAAACGACCTGTCGGATAAATTATCCGACTATGTCGGCAAGCTTGGCCTGCAATACAACCCGCTTTATTTCGCCTATCGTTTCCGGCTTGATAAGGAATCGCTAAGCCCGCGCCGCCGCGAAATCGACCTGCAATATAGCGGCAAACGCCTTAACATCCAGACAACTTATATTTTACTGAAAAACGATCCTATTTTTGCCTCGCGTGAGGAGATTGCTTCACGCGTCGCGCTTGATGTCACCAAGAACTGGGCGGTAGGCGCTTCGGTGCGCCGCGATCTCCAGCTTAATTTCCTAACCAATGCCGGGGGCGAGCTCACCTTTAAAAACGAGTGTGTAAATATATCGGGTGTGATAGATCGTATATACACGCGTGACCGCGACGTGGAACCCGATACGAAATACCTGCTGCGGATCTCGCTTAAAAACCTGAATTGATCGAATATGTTTGTACCCATACGCTACGTATTTTCTGTTTTTCTTGCGCTCGCCGCTACGGCGCCAACCGCGCAGGCGGCGCCGGTCGCAACCACCAACTCGGCAATCGTGGCGGTGGTGAATGACGAGGCAATCACCAGCTACGACCTGAATGCGCGTATTCAATTCGTGCTCGCCACCACGAAAATTTCCAGCAGCCCCGAATCGATCGCACGGCTGAAGCCGCAGATATTGCGGGCGCTGGTCGATGAGCGTCTGCAATTGCAGGAAGCGCGTAAGAACGACATCGAGCTGACGGATAAAGAAGTGGAGCAGGCGATTGTGGCGATTGAAAGCCAGCGCAGTATGGAGCCGGGCGAAATCGGGCGGATACTCGCCACCAACCGCATCCCGGAAGAAACGCTCATGGTCCAGATACGCGCACAGATTGTCTGGGGAAAGCTGGTGCAGCGCAAGCTTCGTTCGCGCATCAAAATCACCGACGAAGAAGTCACGCAAATGGCGCGCAAACTCGCTGCGCCCGTCATCCGCCAGGAATTGAAAATCGCCCTGTTGCAACTGCCGGTGGATAAGCCGTCTCGCGATAAGGAAGTGCGGCAGGCGGCGGAAAAAATCGTGCTTGAATCACGCGGCGGCGCCGATTTCGAAGAACTCGCCCGGCAATTCGCCGGGGGCGCGGTGCGCGACGGTGGCAATCTCACCGCGTTCTGGGTGCGCCCGGACGATCTCGACCCGTCCATCGCCAAAGCCTTGACGGGAGCCAAGCCCGGCAGCATCAGCGATCCACTTCGCAACAGCATCGGCTACACGCTGATCAAGGTGTATGACGCCCGCGACCTGCCCGGCCAGACGCCCACCGGCACCGAAATCACCATGCGGGAAATCAGCCTCAAGCTTCGCTCAAGCGCCGACAGCAAGGAGATGGAGGCGCTTAAAACGATTGCTGAAGAAATCGAAAAAACCCCGGGCAGTTGCGACGATAAGGATATCGGCGAAGTGTCGGGCGGCAGCGTGGCCAGCATCGCTGTCGAAAAAACCACCGCCATGCTTGCCGATCTGCCCGCCGCGCTGCGGGTCATTGCCGACGGCATGAAAGTCGGCGACATTTCAAGCCCGCTTTTAAACGATGACGGCGTCAAACTCTACATGCTCTGCGGCAAGCGCGAAGGGGTGAACGCGCCGGTCGATAACGAGCGGGCACGCGCCGTGGTCTACCAGCAGCGCATCGAGCTGGAAGCGCAGAAATACATGCGCAACCTGCGCCGTGACGCGTTTATTGAAATACGCGGGTAGACATGCCGCTGGCGGAAATCATTCTCATCATCGCGCTCGGACTGACATTCGGCAGCTTCGTCACCTGCATGAGCCACCGCCTGCCGCTGGGCGAAGACATCGTGAAAAAACCCTCCTACTGCCCGTCTTGCGACGCGGTGCTCACCGTGCGCGATTTATGGCCGGTCTTTTCCTGGCTGGCCTCACGCGGCAAATGCAACCATTGCAAAGCACCCGTCTCCATCCGCTATCCGCTGATCGAACTGATGACGGCGACATTATTCCTCCTCGCCTATTTGCAATATGGGTTGTCGGTACAGACCGCCATTTTGTGCCTGATGTCGGTGGCGCTGATGATTATGATCGTGGTCGATCTCGAACATTACATCATCCCCGATTCGGTGCATCTGGCGCTGATCCCGCTCGGGCTATGGTATCATCACACCATCGGCAGCCCGTGGGACGAGGTGGCGCTTTCGACTTCCCTCATGGCCGCGCTCGCCTTGTTGCTGCATTACGGCTACAGCGCCCTGCGCGGACGCGTCATGCTCGGCTTCGGCGATGTCAAATTTTTCACCGTCGCCGGATTATGGCTGGGGCTGTGGCCGCTCGTGCCGTTTTTGTTTTTATCGGGCGTGCTCGGCGTGGTGCTGGGGCTCATCTGGCGCAAGCTCGGCAAGGGCGAGGTCTTCCCGTTCGGCCCGGCGCTGGCACTGGCGCTTTATGTATGCGTGGTCTATAAAAATAGTGTTAACATATTATATTATATACATAGTTTATTTAATTAGTCATAAATATTTGTGAATTAAAATAAAACACAAAAAATTATTGAATTTATGGTAGAATGTCCTTATAAACCCTGACTCACCCAAGGGGATTGTTATGACCGAACCAAAACTTTCCGGCCAGGAAACCATCAAACGCGAAAGCGGTTATTTAAAAGGCAGCATCGCCGAAGAGATGGCCGATGCCAGCAAGGGCGACGTGACCGACGCCACCTACGAGCTTCTCAAATTCCACGGCAGCTATTATGGTTATGACCGCGACACCGCCACCGCCCGCAAAAAATCCGGGCTGGAAAAAGAACATGAATTCATGGTGCGGATGAAATGCCCCGGCGGCAGGCTTTCGGCGGCGCAATATATCGCGCTCGACCTGCTCGCCGAAAAATATGCGAACGGCACCATGCGCATCACCACCCGCGAGACCTTCCAGTTCCATTGCGTAAAAAAAGTCGGCATGAAACCGTTCATCGCCGAGATCAACCACCTGCTGCTTTCCACCCTCGGCGGCTGCGGCGATGTGAACCGCAACGTGCTCACCTGCCCGGCGCCGGTCAAAGACGCCGAGCATGACCGGATGGAGGAGGATTGCTTCCGCCTCGCCCGCGTGCTCGCCCCGCGCACGAACAGCTATTACGAAGTATGGCTGGACGGCGAGCGCGTGCATGATTACCCGTTCAACCCCCTGCCGCCGGAGCCGGGCAATGTCGAGCCGCTCTACGGCGAAACCTATATGCCGCGCAAATTCAAGGTGGCGATTTCGACGCCGGACGACAACTGCACCGACGTGATGACCAACGACCTCGCCTTCCTCTCGCTCTTCGATGGCGACACCCATCTCGGCTATAACCTTGCTTTGGGCGGCGGCTTGGGCATGACACACAACACGCCGAAAACCTACCCGCGTGTCGCGAGCATCGTCGGCTATATCCCCCCGGAAATGCTGGTGGATGCTGCCGAAGCGGTAGTGCGCCTCCAGCGCGACCATGGCGATCGCGGTGATCGCAAACATGCGCGGCTGAAATATGTGGTGCAGGAAAAAGGCATCGAATGGACCAAAACAACGCTTGAAAAATACCTGGGCACGACGCTTGCCGCGCCGCGTGCGATGAAGCCGTGGGGCGTGGTCGATCATATGGGCTGGTACGAACAGGGCGATGGCAAATGGTTCCTTGGTATTCCCATTCCCAGCGGCCGCATCATCGACCGCGAGGGCGAACAGATCCGCACGGGGCTTCGCGCCGTCATCCTCGAATATGGCATGAAGCTGGTGCTCACTGCCGACCAGAATATCATCCTCTGCGACATCGAAGCCGGTGAGAAACAGGCGATCGAAACCAGGCTGCGTTCCTACGGCATAAGGCTTGCCGGTGACATCACCAATGTCGCCCGCAACCTGCTCGCCTGCGTGGCCTATCCCACCTGCGGCAAGGCGCTGGCCGAGGCCGAACGGGTGCAGATTCCCCTGCTCGCCGACATCGAAAACGTCATGCGTAAGCAGGGCGTGATCGATGATAAAATCGCCATCCGCATCGCCGGATGCCCGAATGGCTGCTCGCGTCCTTATGTCGGCGATATCGGCATCGTCGGCCGCATGCCGGACCATTACGCGCTCTTTATCGGCGGCGATTTTGAGGGCACGCGGCTCAACGAAAAAATCTTCGACAAAATTCCCTACGCCAAGCTTGCCGCCGTGCTCGATCCCATGTTCGCGCTTTACAGCGAACAGAAAAAAGAAAACGAAGGCTTCGGCGATTTCTGCACACGCATCGGCGCTGAAACGGTCAAGCAACATGCGATAAACGCCATCGGCGAGGATTGGGTAAAATGATGCAGATGTCAGCGAACCCTGTGAGCGTTACAGATGCATCATCCTCGGGCGCGGCGATAGCTGCGAACCGGGGATCCATCTTAAATAATGGGATTCCGGCAGGCGCCGGAATAGCGGTATAAACATGTACCCCATCGCGCTCGACCTGACCAAAATAAGCATCCTGCTGGTAGGCAAGGGCGACGCGTTGGCTAAGCGTAAAACACAACTGGAAGAAGCCGGGGCCACCCATCTCTCCTGTCATTCCCGCGACCTGTCCTCCGAAGCTTTAGCGAAGGCGGAAAGCGGGAATCCATCTGTTTTTTTAGAAGGGCTGGATGCCCGCCTGCGCGGGCATGACATCAATGTTGTCATGGTGGCCGGGCTTGATCATTCCGAATCCGAAACAATAGCGAAAGCCGCAAGGGCGGCGGGCAAGCTGGTGAATGTCGAAGATGTGCCGGAACTGTGCGATTTTATTTTCACCGCCCATATCCGCCGTGGCGATCTTTTGATCGCGGTATCGACCGGCGGCGCCTCGCCGACGCTTGCGGGGCGCGTGCGTGATTATATCGCGGGCCGTTTCCAGGCCGAATGGGCAGGCTTCACCGAAGAAACCAGGAAGCACCGCCTGGCCCTTCGCGCCGAAGGTAAAAACATGAAAGAGGTGATGGCCGAAAGCAAAGCATGGATTGAGCAAAAAGGCTGGCTTGATTGCACGCGCTGCCGGAAGGATGCCGCATGACCTCACTCTCCCGCCTCAGCGCCTTTTATGGCTCGCTCGATGCGCAGGCGCTCTTGCGCGTGATGATACGCGAGGAATTTGCCGGGAAAATCGCCCTTATTTCCTCCTTCGGGGCGGACGCGGCGCTCCTGCTTTCGATGGTCGCCGAGGTGGATATGGCCACGCCGGTATTATTTTTAGAGACCGAAAAACATTTTCCCGAAACGCTGGATTATGTACGCACATTAACTTCGCATCTGGGGCTTTCGAGCGTACATTGGCTGCGTCCTGATCCATCGCTGGTCGCCCGTATCGACCCGAAGGGCGATTTATGGAGCCATACCCCCGATCGCTGCTGCTGGATGCGCAAAGTCGAGCCGCTCGACCGTGCGGTGAAAGAGCTGGGAATTGAAGCGCTCATCACCGGGCGCAAGCGCTACCAGACCAGCGAGCGCGCAGAACTGGAAATGATTGAGCTCGATGACAAGGGCATCTTCCGCATCAACCCGCTGGCCTATTATAGCAAAGAACAGCAGCGGGCGGGAAGCAAAGCGCTCGGCCTTCCCGAGCATCCGCTGGTGGATAAAGGTTATCTGTCGATCGGCTGCGCGCCCTGCACCAGACCGGTAGGCGCCGGGGAAGACGAACGGTCGGGCCGCTGGGCGCACACCATCGGCCTTGAGAATGAACAAAAAACCGAATGCGGCATCCATTTGCCGTCGGATGAAGCAGCGAATTGGAGCGTGTAAGATGGTTGCTGGTCTTTGGTCATTGGTCGTTCGTCAGGGATATAATTTATGAGCGGGTTTAAACGATTGGAAGTATGGAAATTATCGATGCGTTTGGCTGATGACATATATGACGCTACACAATCCTTTCCCAAGGATCAGCAATTTGGGCTGGCGCAACAAATGCAGCGATGCGCCATCTCGGTGCCATCCAATATTGCTGAAGGAAGCGCCCGCGCCGGCAAGAAGGAATTCGTGCAATTCCTATACATCGCACGCGGCTCGCTTGCTGAATTGGAAACGCAATTAATCCTTGCTTATGCAAGAAAATATTTAGCAAAAGACAAATATGGTTTGTTTTGCTCAATGATAGAAAGTGTCAATAAAATGCTGACTAAACTTATTCAATCTCAAAAACCAAAAACCAAAGACCAACGACCATGGACCATTTAGACAAGTTAGAGGCGCAAAGCATTTATATTTTCCGCGAGGCGTTTCATGCCATCGATAAAATCGCGATGCTGTGGTCGTTCGGCAAGGATTCCAACGTCATGATCCACCTCGCCCGCAAGGCGTTTTTCGGGCAGGTGCCCTTCCCGCTCATTCATTGCGATACCGAAATCGAGATGGAAGAGGTTTACGCATTCAGGGATCGCTACTCGAAGGAATGGGGCGTGAATCTCATCAGCCATCTCTGCCCGCCGCTGGAAGATACCGACCCGACCCTGCCGCATGCGGCGCGTGTCGCCTCGCGGAAAACGCTGGGGCTGAAACAGGTGATCGATGAAAACGGTTTCGTAGGCGTCATCGCCGGGATACGGCGCGACGAGGAAGCGACCCGCGCCAAGGAACGCGTCTTCTCGCCACGCGGGCAGGAAGGCGGGTGGGATGTAAAAGACCAGCCGCCCGAATTCTGGGACCAGTATAAAACCGAATTTGCGCCCGGCACCTCGATCCGCATCCATCCGCTCCTGCACTGGACGGAGCTCGATATCTGGGAATATATCAAGCGCGAAAATATTCCGATCGTGCCGCTTTACTACGCACGCGAATATCGCCAGTTCGAAGGCCGCGATTTCGGCGGCAAGGTGATGCGCTTCCGCTCGCTCGGTGAAAAAGGCATTACATGGCCGGTCGAAAGCAAGGCCGATTCCATCGACAGCATTATTGAAGAACTCCGCACCACCAAGGTCTCGGAACGCTCCGGGCGGCCGATGGGCGCGGATGAAGATGAATCAAGTTTTGAGCGATTAAGAGCCGATGGGTATATGTAGGGTCTTTGGTCGTTAGTCTTTGGTTTTTAGTTTAAGGAATGAATGAAGATGATAAAAAATAATTGCAGGCAAGAAATGTGTGATGCACACCCCATGGCCAAAGACCAAAGCCCAAAGACCAGGGACCAGTTAAAAATCGTCATCGTCGGCCATGTCGATCACGGGAAATCGACGCTGGTCGGCCGCCTGCTGCATGACACCAATTCATTGCCCGATGGTAAAATGGAAGCGATGCAGGCCTCCTGCAAAAAACGCGGCATGCCGTTTGAGTGGTCGTTTTTGATGGATGCATTGCAGACTGAACGCGACCAGGGCATCACCCTCGACACCACCCAGATCTGGCTGAAAACCAAGGCACGCGATGTCGTCATCATCGACGCGCCGGGCCATAAGGAATTCCTGAAAAACATGATTACCGGTGCCGCCCAGGCCGATGCGGCGCTGCTGCTCATCGATGCCAAGGAAGGTATCCGCGAGCAGAGCAAGCGCCACGGCGTGCTGCTGCATTTGCTCGGCGTGCGCCAGATTGCGGTGCTGGTCAATAAGATGGATATGGTGGGGTACGACCAGAAAATTTTTGACGCGATCGAAGCCGAATATCGCGGCTATTTGAAAACGCTCGGTGTCGAACCGCTCTGCTTCATTCCCATTTCGGCGCGTGAGGGCGATTGCATCACCGCGCTATCGCAACAGATTCCGTGGTATAAGGGCAAGAGCGTGGTGAGCATGCTGGATGCCTTTGTCACCGCCGCTGCCGATGAAACGCAGCCGCTACGCTTCCCCATCCAGGATGTGTATAAATTCGACGAGCGCCGCATCCTCGCCGGACGCGTTGAAAGCGGCGTAATCAAGGTCGGTGATGCGATTATGTTTTCACCCACCAACACGCCGCAAAAAGTCGTCTCCATCGAGTCATGGCCGGCGAGCGATACGCCGATTAGAGAGGCCCGCGCCGGCCAGAGCATCGGCATCACGCTGGAATCGCAGATTTTCGTCGAGCGTGGAAATATCGCAAGCCATGCCGCCAATGATAAAGATGGTGGGGCGCCGCTGCTTACCAACCATTTCCGCGCGCGGCTTTTCTGGCTGGGGAAAAAACCGCTGGAGCTGGCCAAGCGTTATAAAATCAAGCTCGGCACGGCGGAGATCATGGCAGAAATCAAAACCATCGAGCATGTGATCGACGCCGAATCGCTCGCCCAGATCAAGGCCGACCGCGTGGAGCGCGGCAATGTCGCCGAGGTGGTGATACGCACCAAAAGCCTGGTGGCGGTCGATGATTTCAACGATAACCCGCGCCTCGGGCGTTTCGTGATTCTACAGGATTACGACGTGGCGGGCGGCGGCATTATCTCAACCGAAGGCTTCGCCGACCAGCGCACCCATGGCGGCACCAAGGTCAAATCCAAAAACATCACCGCCGAAGATGTCGGGGTCACCGAAGCGCAGCGCGCCGCCGCCAACGGCCATAACGGCGGAATACTGTGGCTCACCGGCCTTTCCGGCTCCGGCAAATCGACGCTCGCCAAGCAGCTTCACAAGCGGCTGTTCGACAAGGGCTACCAGGTCTACATGCTCGACGGCGACAATGTGCGAAACGGCCTGAACCGCGACCTCGGTTTCTCGCCGGAAGACCGCAGCGAAAATATCCGCCGCGTCGGCGAAGTCGCCGCACTCTTCGCGCAGGCAGGCGTCATCGTGATTTCCTCCTTCATCTCGCCCTACAAGGAAGACCGCAGGCGGGTGCGGGCCATGGCGCCGGACGCGTTTCACAACATCTATGTCAAAGCCTCGGTGGAAGCGTGCGAGAAACGCGACGTGAAGGGGCTCTACAAAAAAGCCCGCGCCGGGGAGATCAAAGATTTCACCGGCATCAGCGCGCCATACGAACCGCCGGAAAATCCCGATCTGGTGGTCGATACGGAGGCGCTCTCGGTGGAAGAATCGGTCGCGAAACTGGTCAAATATGTCGAGCATGAGCTGGTGGAACCGGCAAAACAGCTGGTCGATTATACGGGGACGGGAATTTAATATGTTCGGCTATAATATTGCTTTTGAAGATCTCTATCGCCGGAGCGGGCTTATCAAAATCGATGCCGCGTTTGTGGCGCATCTGGCAGCGGCCGATACGCCCCTGCATCACCGCCTGATGGCGGCACGCGCCGATTTAAGCGCCCTTGCCGACAAGGAGCATTCGCAATTGCTGGTGGATCTTGCGCCGCATGTCGAAGATTTTATCGGCGAATTATTCCACATCCGGAATGAAATTTCGGCGCTCGCGCAGACACATAACGAGCGGGCCGTGCTGTATAGCTGCAAGCGTCTTTTCATCCAGCGCAAGGCGGCTAAGGCGCTGTCCGCCGAGGAAGCAAGCCATGTCGACGGCGCGGCGCTGCTTTCCATGTTGCCGATACCCGAATGCGACGGCTTTGCTTTTGAATGGGCCTTTTCCAAAACGGTGATGGGATGGCTGGAGAAAGAAGAGGACAATAAATCACTGATAGAGCTTGCGGCGCGTTACGGCGCGTGGGCGCTCTTTTCCGAGAAAGGAAAAGAAAAACACAGGCATGGCGTGTTGTTCAAGCAACCAAGGAAGCTTGACCCCGAACATCTGGTGGAGACAGAGACGGAATTGCGCGATGGCATAACCGTTTTGCGCCTGCCGAAATCGCACTACCGCGCCCGTGACGGCTTCAAGCTCACCGACGATAAAGGTCCGCTGGAAGCCGCGCTTGACAATGCGCATTACTGCATTTTCTGCCACAATCAGGGTAAAGATTCCTGCTCGAAAGGCCTTAAGGAAAAATCCGGCGAGGTCAAAAAAAATTCACTGGATATTGCGCTGGCTGGCTGCCCGCTCGAAGAAAAAATCTCCGAGATGAATCTGCTCAAATCCACCGGGGTGCCGCTGGGCGCGCTTGCGGTCGTCACCGTCGACAACCCGATGTGTGCGGGCACCGGCCACCGCATCTGCAACGATTGCATGAAAAGTTGCATCTATCAAAAACAGGAGCCGGTGAATATTCCGCTGGTCGAAACCCATGTACTGAAAGACGTGCTTGCGCTTCCTTACGGCTTCGAGATTTATTCGCTGCTCACGCGCTGGAACCCGCTCAACATCGCCCGCACCATCCCCCGCGCCGAAAGCGGCTATAAGGTGCTGGTGGCCGGCATTGGCCCGTCGGGCTACACGCTCGCGCATCATCTGATGAATGATGGCCATACGGTCGTAGGCATTGACGGCCTCAAAATCGAACCGCTGCCGGAACATATTTCCGGCGTCACGCAAGCGGGCACGCGGGTGCCGTTTACGCCGATCAGGGATATTACCGAACTCTATGAAGCCCTCGATGAGCGCAGTCTTGCCGGGTTTGGCGGTGTGGCGGAATACGGCATCACCGTGCGCTGGGATAAGAATTACCTGAAAATTCTCCGCCTGCTTTTGGAACGCCGCGAGCAGTTTTCGATGATCGGCGGGGTGCGTTTCGGCTCCTCGATTACTTACGACAACGCGTGGGAGCTGGGCTTCGACCATGTGGCGCTGTGCATGGGTGCCGGGCGGCCAACCGTGCTTGAAATTCCAAACGGATTAGCCCGTGGCGTCCGCACCGCCTCCGATTTCCTGATGGCATTGCAGCTTACGGGAGCGGCGAAGAAAGATTCGATCGCCAATTTGCAGCTGCGCCTGCCGGTGGTGGTCATCGGCGGCGGCCTGACCGCCATCGACACCGCGACCGAATCGCTCGCCTACTATCCGGTGCAGGTGGAAAAATTCCTTACGCGCTATGAAACGCTGGTGCAAGAACGCGGCGAAGACGCCGTGCGGGCGCGCTGGAGCGAGGAAGACAAAATCGTCGCCGAAGAATTCCTGGCGCATGGCCGCGCCATCCGCGAAGAAAAAAAGAAACCGAATCCGGATGTATGGTCGCTGCTTGATTCATGGGGCGGGGTGAAGCTGGTGTACCGCAAGCGGCTCATTGATGCGCCGAGCTATCGCCTGAACCACGAAGAGGTGGAAAAGGCGTTTGAGGAAGGTATTTTCATTGCTGAAAACTACGAGCCGGCCGCCATCGAAATTGATCAATTCGGCGCGGTGAAAAATATTGCTTTGCGCAACATGACGCCGGGAGGCACTGTAACAGTTCCGGCGCGCACCATCCTGGTAGCCGCCGGGACAAGCCCGAATACCGTGCTCCACCGCGAGGACCCGGATCATTTCCAGCTCGACGGTAAATATTTCCGCGCCATCGACGAGGAAGGAAACGTTACGAAACCGGAACGAATTTCCAAGCCGAAAGAAGTGCGGGTGCTGATGTCGCTCGACGACCAGAACCGTGCGGTCAGTTTCTTTGGCGACCTGCACCCGTCTTTCGCTGGCAATGTGGTGAAAGCGATGGGCAGCGCCAAGCAGGGCTATCCAGTGGTATCGCGTATTTTGAAAAAACGGAGTACCGAGTACCGAGTACCGAGTACCGAATTTATCGACAAGATAAATGCCGAGCTGCGCGCCACCGTCCATGCGGTTATCCGCCTCACCCCGAACATCATCGAAGTGGTGGTGAAGGCGCCGCTTGCCGCCCGCCAGTTCGAGCCCGGGCAGTTTTACCGCCTGCAGAATTTTGAAGCCAATGCGCTTCAGGTGGTCCATGGTCATGGGTCTTTGGTCAATGGTCAAGAAGCACCAGCGACCAAAGACCAAAGACTAAAGACCACCTTAGCCATGGAAGGCCTGGCACTCACCGGCGCCTGGTCGGATAAAGAGCAGGGGCTGCTTTCAACCATCGTGCTGGAGATGGGCGGATCGTCGAATTTATGCGCGCAGCTGAAGCCGGGCGAGCCGGTGATTTTGATGGGGCCGACCGGCGAGCCGACCCATATTCCGGAAGGTGAAACGGTGATGCTGGTGGGCGGCGGACTGGGCAATGCCGTGCTCTTCTCCATCGGCAAGGCGATGCGTGCGAAAGGCTGCAAAGTGCTGTATTTCGCCGGTTACAAAAAAGCTCAGGATCGCTACAAGATCGAAGAAATCGAAGCGGCATCGGACGCGATCGTCTGGGCATGCGATGAAGCGGCGGATTACCGGCCCAACCGCCCACAGGATACATTTTTCCACGGCAATATCGTGGAGGCGATCTCCGCCTATGGCGACAGGAGCGATGCACCGATCCTGTTGAAAGATGTGAAACGCATCATCGCGATTGGCTCCGACCGCATGATGGCGGCAGTGGCAAGCGCCCGCTACGGCGTGCTGCACCCGCATCTCGACCCGGCGCATGTGGCGATCGGTTCCATCAACTCGCCGATGCAATGCATGATGAAGGAAATCTGCGCCCAGTGCCTGCAAAAGCATGTGGACCCGGTAACGGGCAAGGAAAGCTATGTCTATTCCTGCTTCAATCAGGACCAGCTGCTCGATCATGTCTCCTGGTCGCATCTGAACGAGCGCCTCAAGCAGAATTCACTGGCCGAAAAACTGACCGCCGAGTGGATTGATTATTGCTTAAACAAAGCCGCGTAGCGGGCGCAATCAAAACACATCAAATTAACGCATTATCAATCTTTTAACCCTACAACGGAGGATGAAGCGGTGTGTTTGCCGCAACCCTTTGTGTTGGCTGGAATATTATGCATAACGAAATGGAACACATGCTGAACGAGAAACCGGCGCCGCGTGCGGAGAAGAAGCGCCTGCGACTGGGCGAGCAGCTCGTGGATCTGGGGCTGATTTCCGGCGACCAGTTGCAGATCGTGCTGACCGAGCAGAAAAACAGTAAAAAATTACTCGGCGCCATTCTGGTCGAAATGGGATTTCTCACCGAATCGGCGCTGGCCGAAGTGCTCGCCGAAACGTCGGGTACGCAGAAATTCGATGCGAAATCCACCGTGCTCGACTCGGCCGTGGTACGCATGATTCCCAAGGATCTGGCGCTGCGCTACAAAATCATTCCGGTGGGATACGAAAACGATGTGCTGCAACTGGCGATGGCCGACGTCTACAACGTTCTGGCCATCGATCAGGTGCGCAGGCAGGTGCCCAAAAGCGTCAAGATCGTTCCGCTGTTTTGTACCGACACCGAAATTCTCGAGATGATCGACCAGTATTACGATTATGAAGTCTCGGTCGACGGTATTCTGAAAGAAATCGAAACCGGCATCCGCGAAAACAGCGCGAAACTCGACGGCCGCCAGGAAGGCTACGTCAATCCGACCGTGCGTCTGGTGAATGCGCTGCTGGTCGATTCGATCAAGTTCGGCGCCTCCGACATCCACTTTGAACCGGAAGGGTCGTTTTTGCGCCTGCGCTACCGCATCGACGGGCAGATGGTGCAGATTCGCTCCTTCCACCGCGACTACTGGTCGGCGATGCTGGTGCGCATTAAGATCATGGCGGGCATGAACATCGCCGAAACGCGCAACCCGCAGGATGGCAGGATTTCCTACATGGTGTTTGGCCGCGAGGTCGATTTCCGCGTAGCTACGCAACCGACGGTGCACGGCGAAAACGTGGTCATGCGCCTGCTCGACAAGGCGAAATCGCTGGTGCCGCTCGAGGATCTCGGTTTCTCCGAGCATAACATCAAAATACTCAAGATCCTGCTCAAACGCCCGGAAGGCATCATCATCGTGACCGGCCCGACCGGTTCCGGTAAGACCACCACGCTCTATTCAATCCTCGGCTACATCAACAATATCGAAACCAACATCATGACGCTGGAAGATCCGGTGGAATACCAGCTGCCGCTCATCCGCCAGAGCAATGTGCGCGAAGGATCGGGCATGGATTTCCTCTCGGGCATCAAATCGCTCATGCGCCAGGATCCGGATATTATTTTCGTCGGCGAGGTGCGCGACGAGGATACGGCGCTGATGGCCGTGCGCGCCGCGCTCACCGGCCACCAGGTCTATACGACGCTCCACACCAACGATGCCATCGGCGCCATTCCGCGCTTAGGCGATATCGGCGTGCCGGGACACTTGCTCGCCGGATCGCTGATCGGCTGCCTGGCGCAGCGACTGACCCGCAAACTATGCCAGCATTGCAAAACGCCCCGCACCGCCACCGAGGAAGAATGCAAAATCATCGGCGTCGATCCGGCGAATCCGCCGACGCTCCACGACCCGGTCGGCTGCCCCAAATGCAAACATAAAGGCTATAAGGGTCGCACCGCGATTGTCGAGGTGATGCGTGTCGATAAGGGCATGGACGAGTTGATTTCCACCCACGCCACGCGCAGCGTCATGATGGAATACCTGAAAAATAGCGGCTTTGTACCCATGCAGCAGGACGGTATCAACAAGGTGCTCGCGGGTGAAATATCGTTCGACGCATTGATGGATACGATTGATATGACAGACAGGCTCTGATGGCACTCTACAGCTACACTGCATTTAATGAGCTCGGACGCCGGATACGTGGTTCGGTCCATGCAGACAACGTGGTGGATCTGGAAGCGCGCCTTAAAGAAATCAACCTGGATCTAATTGATTCCAAGGAACAAAAAGAAAAGCGTTCGCGCTTCGGCGGCCGGGTCAAGCTCAAAGACATCATTATTTTATGTATGCATCTTGAACAGCTGAACCGCGCCGGCGTGCCGGTGCACGACGCCATCGCCGACGTGCGCGATTCCACCGAATCCGCCAAGCTGCGCGATATCATGACCGGCGTGTATGAAGCGGTGCGCAACGGCAAGGTGTTTTCCAAGGCGCTTGCCGCCTACCCGCGGGTTTTCGACAGCGTATTTGTCGGGCTGGTGGCCGCAGGAGAGCGCACCGGTAATCTGTCGGACTCCTTCACCCACCTGGCAGAACATTTGAAATGGTCGTCTGAAATCCGCCGCAAGGTGAAAAAATCGGTGCGTTACCCGATTGCCGTATTATGCATGTTGTCGCTGGTGATTGCCGTGCTGATGACGCAGGTGGTGCCAAAACTGGTGGCCTTCATCATCAGCCAGGGATTTTCGCTGCCGCTGCACACCCGTGCGCTCATCGCCTTTTCCGGTGCCTTCGAGAATTACTGGTATCTCATATTCGGCATACCTATCGCTACTTTCATCATCATCAAGCTTCTCTATCGCACCTCCGAGGTATTCGCTTATAAGATGGATGCGTTCTTGCTCAAGCTGCCGCTTTTAGGGCCGACCATTCTCAAGGTGAATATGGCGCGTTTCACCCACTTCTTCGCCGTCATGTTCAATAGCGGCGTCGACATCATCGAGGCGCTGGAAGCGGCGCGTGGCGTCGTCGGCAACCGCGTGCTGAAAGAATCCGTCGAGGTGGTGAAAACCAATGTGGTGGAGGGCAATTCGCTGACGGCGAGCTTGCGCATGTCGAATCGTTTTCCCAATCTGGTAATTCGCATGTGTAAAGTCGGCGAGGAAAGCGGTAATATGACCGAAGCGCTGGAGAACGTGAACTTCTTCTATAACCGCGAGGTGGATGATGCGGTGGAATCGATGACTGGATTCATCCAACCGGCGCTGACCGTGGTAATGGGCCTGATGATTTTCTGGATTATCGCTGCGGTGTTCGGTCCGCTCTATGAATCCTTCAGCAAAATTAAGGCGTAGCCGCTATGAAATTTTCTTTCAGGAGAAAAAAGAAAAAAACATCGGAAGAGGAAGTCGCCCTTCCGGAACAAGCCGCCATACCGGAAGAAAACGCCATACCGGAAGAAAACGCCGCGCCGGCAGAAGACGGCGCCGACAAGGAAACAGCGCCGGCCAAAGAAAAGAAAATATCGCGCAAAAAACCCTATTACCCGCGCACACCCCGGTTCACCCTTCTGATCGGCGATGAAGGCGCGATCCTGCTCCACATGAAGGGCAACACAGTGCTTTCGCGCCAGTTCGTGCCGGATGCCAGCCCAAGCAATCTTGCTGAGTTGCGGGAGACGATCGAACAAGATCACCAGGCGCCGATCACGATGATTATCGACAGCATCGACCAGTCATTCGTGCAGCAGACCCTGCCGCCGGTCAGCTCACTGTCGGTGCAGAAGCTGATAAAACGCAGGTTGGATCGCGATTTCAAGCCGGAAGACATTAAAGGCGCCATTACTCTTGGCAAAGATACGGATGGCCGGAAAGACTGGAACTTCCTGATGATTTCGGTGGAGAAAAGCCCGCAGCTGGTGTTGTGGCTGGACTTCATCATGACGTTCAAAAACCGTTTCCGCGGCATCGTGCTCTTGTCGGTGGAAGCGGGAATTTTTGTCAAAAATCTGGAGCGCAGCCTCGGTATTTCACCAAAAACCGGCACCGGGTCCGAATGGAAAATCCTGGTGAGCCACAACAAGGTGGGCGGGTTCCGGCAAATTATTTTGCGTAACGGCAAGCTGATTTTCACGCGCCTTGCCCTGCCGGTCGGCGATTCCTCACCCGAAGTGGTGGCCGGGCATATCGAGCAGGAGATGGTAAGCACCGTCGAATATCTCAAGCGCTTCGGTTATAATCCGCGCAGCGGTCTGGACGTCTATGTGCTGGCCTCGGAAGAAGTGTGCAGGCTGGTCGACGTGCGGCGCCTGGAGGCGAAAAATTTCCAGGCTTTTTCGCCGAATGCTGTCGCCCAGCATTTAGGCATCAAGGGCGCGACCCAGCCTACCGACCAGTTCGGCGACGTGATCCTCGCCTCCTCGATCGGCTCAATCCGGAAGAATATCCTGAAGTTGACCACGCTGGAATCGAGGTTGTTCGACAAATTCCAGCTCTTCAAATTCGGTCAGCGGCTGGGCGCGACCTTCATCATACTGGGGCTGGTGATTTACGCGGCCTATGCCGGCTACGGTGTGCTGATCACCCTAAGCGAACTGGAAGACGCAGAACAAAAGCAGCGCATCAGCGTGCAGGCGTTGGAGGCCATCAAAAAACAAATCGAGGACAGTAAAATCGACGTGGAGATGGTGGGCAACCAGACCGAAATGTTCCGGCAAATAAAAAGCGAGGTGCGTAGCCCACTTTTATTCCTTGCCCAGCTTTCACAGGTGATCAAATCGCCGGTCGTGCTGAAATCGTTGTACTGGAAATTTGGCGATGCCTTCTCGAAAGAAAATACCGTCCCCAATTTTATCAGCTTTAATGTGGATAAAAAACCCGCAGCCGCCGCAGCGCCGTCGGGGGATATGTTTATGCCATTTGGCGGCGGCGCTGCCGGTGGAACACTCCCTGTCGCTGCCGCCTCTGCCGCCCGCGTAGAAACGACTGCGCCGGCAGGGATCGAAATAACACGCAATATCGTGTCGGTAAGCTTGTCGGTTGAGTTTCCGGTTGGCCTTAAAAGCCCGGCATTATTCAAAAAATTCAGCGAGGATTTTTTGAGCGAGATGCATGAGGCCATGCCAAACTACACCATCGCCTATACCAACATTCCGCCGGAATATTTAAACACCCGAAGCCTGCAGATGAATTTCGACCAGACACCATCAGAAAGCGGCCTTGGCCTGAAACCGGTCACGGTGCAGATAGCGATTGTCGGCAATATGCCAACGAATATTGTACGTTGGGGGGCGCCATGATTGTTGCACCGCTGCGCAAATCCATCCTGAAGGAATCGATCATCTTTACGGTGCTGATTGTGGTCTTTGCTGCCATCGCGCTGTATCTCAGCATGATAGGAGAGGAGTATGAACAACAAAAGAAAGTAGCGCTGTCAAACGCAAACCAGATGCTTGCGGAAAAACGCCAGGTGGAAGACCGGTTCCTGCAAGTCAAAGAAGGCCTGAACGATTATGAAACATCGAAAAAATGGGCGAAAGAGCCCGGACTTTTCATCGACAGCCAGGCCATGCGCGATTTATTCAATGACTACCAGCCGCGTTTTTTCCTGAAAAGCATTGGGGTCGAAATGCAGCCCATCGTCGATCTAACGGAAGATCCTAAATATGTGCGGAAAAATTTTGTCGCGACCCGTTCCAATGCCAGGGTGACGATTGAAACCGCCTCCGATGAAGATGTGTATAATCTCATCCGCGCAATGCAACAGGAATTGCCGGGCTTCACTAAAATCACCGATTTTGCGCTGGCGAAAAAAGAATCGCTCTCGAAAGAAATCATTGCCGAGGTGCGAAAGGCGGGCACCTATCCGGCGGTCAGGGCAGAAATGACATTTGAATGGTATGGCCTGAAATCGACCAACCCGGATAGCCCTTTCAACAAATATATCCCCAAACAGGATGAAGAGCCAGCCCCATGATATGCCCCGGAGTTTTGCATTGCAGAGGGAGGTTGGCGTGGCTTGCGGGGGCGGTTATTTTGCTGTCATGCTTCCATATGCAACCGGCATCGGCGCAAACGCCGCCGCAGGCGCAAATGCCAGGCGCCGCGAAGAAGGAAGAAAAGAAGAAAGAAATATTTATTGACCCCAACGACCTGACCAGCATCTTTTTTACCTCGGTGGAACGCGATATCATTGGGCAGGCAAGAACACAATATTCCGGCAAAACCATCCCGGTGGAAAGTGAATTAGACCTGCTCGATCAGCTGCAGGATATCAAGGCGGCCAAAAAGCCGGATGAAGAACTGCAGGAACGGTTTTATGCGCAGTTTTACCTGAAATCCCTGCTGTACCACACCCCGAGCGATTGGCTGTTATGGCTGAAAAGCAACGATTCCAGTAAAAAATTCACGCCGGAAATACTGGCCGCGGCAGACATAGCGATCAGCATCATCCAGGTAAAAAAAGAAGAGGTGACGTTTGAATGGACGCCCAAAAACTGGTTGCAGGTGTCGAATGCCTACACCCCCGGCGATCCGGCGATCATGCTCGACCAGGCACGGCACGTGGTAATTTTCACACTGCGCGTCAACCAGACCATTACAGCAAACGACATGCGAATAAATGAAGGCGTAGTCAACCCGAAAGAACTTTCAGGAGATGGTGGCGCACCCCTACCTGCCGACGCAGGAAACCCGTTGCAAAATAATACGGGGGCTGATAAAAAACCGGTTACAGGCGCTGCTGCCGAAAGCAAAAAGTCCGCCTCCAGCGCGGTGCTGGAACAGCTTAAGAGCCTTGAACCCGCAAATAAACAACCGTAGACGCCGCCCTATGCTCTCTCCCCTGAATGTGAAATCCGTCACTAAAAGCTACTCCGGCCGCAAGGTGCTGAGCGATATTGAGTTCGCCCTTATCCCCGGCGAAATCTTTGGCCTCATCGGGCTGAACGGCGCCGGTAAAACCACGCTGATCAAGATCATGCTCGACCTGGCAAGTGCCGATAGCGGCGCGGTGCAGATTTTCGGCGAGCCGTCGACCAGCATCAAGGCCCGCGAGCAACTCTCCTATTTGCCAGAAAAATTCCAGCCGTCGAAATATCTGCGGGGTATCGAATATCTCGATCTGGCCTTGTCCTATTACGGAAAAAAACTGGATCCGGAGCAGGCGAAAATAAATGCCTCCAAGCTTGATCTGTCGCCGATGGTCCTGGATGCGCGGGTGGGCTCCTACTCCAAGGGCATGGGGCAGAAGCTGGGACTGCTCGGCGCCTTCATGGTCGGCGCATCGCTTCTTCTGCTTGATGAGCCGATGAGCGGGCTGGATCCCCGGGCGCGCATTAAACTGAAAGAAATGCTGCTCGCTGCCAAGGCGAATCAGCAAACGGTGTTTTTCAGTTCGCATATTCTTTCGGATCTTGACGAAATTTGCGACCGCATCGGGGTGATTCATGACGGCAGGCTTTTCTTCATCGGCACACCCGGCGAGTTCAAGAAAAAACACGGCTCCGACATGCTGGAACGCGCCTTCCTCAACTCGATTGAGACCGCCGCTTAGAATTACTGGCCAAGAATAATCAGGGTCGTTGCAAGCCAGAGCGCGATATTGATCCACTGCCAGCGGTCTTTGAGAATGACGCTTTCGGGCTCACCGCCCTGCCCACGCACATAGATGGATTGCAGGTAACGAAACAGCCCGAAGGCGACGAACGCGACCGTATAGACGATATCGACATTGCCGGTATGGGTCGCGATGTCGGCGGTATAGATCGCATAGCAGACCAGCGCCGAGGCACCACAAATCACCACCAGCCTGTCGAGCAACTCGCGGCTGTAATGCTGCAGGTTCTGCTTGTGCGCAGCATAGCCCTCGATACCCAGCTCATGGTAACGTTTACCGAAACCTAGGAACAGCGCCAGCATGAAGGTGGTGAGGATAATCCACGGCGAAATCATCACCGCCAGCGCAAAGCACCCCATCAGCACCCGCAGCACGAAACAGGAGGCGATAAAGAACACATCGAGCAGCGCATATTTTTTAAGAAACAGGCTGTAAAATACATTGAGCGCGGCATACACCGCCACCACCCACACGCACTGGGCGGGCAGACCGAGCAGCAGCAACCCGGACAATAATACGCACAGGGCGGCAAGCATCATGGCCGCAGGCACCCCCACCGTCCCTGCCGCCAGCGGCCGTTTGGATTTCACCGGATGAAGGCGGTCCTCGGCGCGATCGCAGAAATCATTGACGATATAAACCGCGCTCGCCGCCAGCGCGAAGGCAAGCGCCGCACGAAGGATCACTACCCACGCGCTAGCAACTTCATATTGCTGCGCGAACAGGATGGGGGCGATGACGAAGCCGCTTTTTATCCACTGCTTCGGGCGCAGGAGCTTGAATAATGGCGGCATCAGGAGGATCCTTCGTCAGGTTGCAGGGGGGCGAATACCGGCGATGCGGCAACCCCGGTTGCGACCACCAGCGTATGGAGAGCAAGCAAGATAAGCGGCGCATGCAGGTCGAAAAACACGCGGTATTCACCCGGAAAGCCGGCGAAGAAATAGGCCGCGTAAAACAATGGCAGCAGCCACAGCGTTTTTTTCAGGAACTCCGGCTTATCCTGCCAGTGATGGGTAAACAGGAACCAGAGCACCGCCACCAGCGCCACCTTATGGATATTCGCCTGCGCCAGTAAATCGCGCTTCAGCATCAGGCCTGGATTAATTTCCAGGAAAGAGCCATCATTGGCCATAAAATAAATGCTGATTGACACTTTGACGACGCAATAAATAATGCATTGCGCGCCCCATAACAGGCCGAATTTCCGGTCATCCATCTTGTCCCAGCACCAGATGGAAAAAAAGATCACGCTGAAAATCGCCGTCTCCTTATTCAGGCAGGCAAGGAAGAAGGCGAGGAAATAAAGGCGCAAACGCCCGGTATAAAGAAAGTAGAAACAGGCGGTGGAAAGGCACAGGCAGGGAATGTCGTAAATATACTGCCATTGATAGCCGAAGGAAGAAAAAGCAACGGTGGCAAACAGCGGGGCGATGAATGCGACCGCCGGGGTAGACGGCATCACCGCCCGCGCCAGCGCAAAAATACCGGCCATATAGCCGACCCAGAAACCGAAGATGATGAGGCTGCCCAGTAGCCGGATGTAATGGGTGGCTTTATCGGGGAACGTATTAAAAAACCACGGCATGGTCTGCTGCAATTCCTTGTAATTCTTTCGATATTTCAGGCCTTCGACCCATTGATTCCCTCCCTCGCGCACGGCATCGGGCGTGATCTGGTCCAGCGCCCGCACGATGATCGGCACCAGCTGGCGGTACACGAAGGGCTTGCGCGCCGTGCCGTCGACCATCTCTTCAAAGCGCATCTGGCCGCCTATATATTTATCGCCCAGCGACGAATTATAGAAAAAATACGACATCGCGTAGACCGAGCAGAGAAGATATAAAAAACCGAACAAGGCATAAATCGGCAGCTTCGATGTTTTTATGTTGGGCATGTAAATCTTTTTTGCTAGTGTGCGGACAGTTTATTTAAACATATTGAGGGTATCATGCAAAAGAATATCGTCGAAACGCTCATGGGCGCGGTCGTGCTGCTGGTCGCAGCATCGTTTTTCATCTTCGCCTATAACAAGAGCGATGTGCGGATGGAAGACGGCTACAAGGTCAGCGCGAAATTTGACAACGCCTCGGGCGTGGCGCTCGGAAGCGATGTGCGCGTGGGCGGGGTGAAGGTGGGCGTGGTGTCCGATATCGCACTCGATCCGGAAACGTTCCAGGCGGTGGTGACGCTGCAAATCCGCAACAGCGCCAAGCTGCCGAAAGATTCGTCGGCATCGATCACCGGCGACGGGCTGCTCGGCGGCAAATATGTGCAGGTCATTCCCGGCGGCGATGAGGAAACGCTGGCCAGCGGCGAAACGATTGAATACACGCAATCGGCGGTCAATCTTGAAGAGCTGATCGGCAAGTTCGTATTCAGCGGCGGCGGTGCCGATAAAAAACCTGATACAGCGCCGGCCGAAAGCCATTAATGCGCCCGCTATGGATGCTGTGTTGTGCGGGCCTGGCAGTAAGCGCAGGCGCGGCCTTCGCGCAGGGGCTCACGGCAACGCAGGCCATCGACCAATCCCTGTTTTATTCGGAGCCGGTGGAAGAGGAAGTGTCGCCGGAAGCGGCGGCGCCCGCACCGCCGGCCGCGAAAAACCCGCAAGCGAGTGCATCGGAGCCGCAGCCGGAATATAACGTGGCGCTGCTGCAGGGATTAAAAAAAGTCACCGCGGAAACGGTCGTTTTTGAGGCGCCGGTCGATGGGCCGGTTGCGTTCGGCACGCTCACCGTCACGGTCAAGAAATGCACCAAATCCCGCCCGGAAGACCGGCCCGATAATGCGGCGCTGCTATCGATCGAGGATAAAAAACCCGATGGGGATTCGGTGACGGCATTCTCAGGCTGGATTTTTTCTTCCAGCCCGTCGATTTCGGCGCTCGAACATCCGGTCTACGACATCACGATGCTCGATTGCCTGGTCAAGCCTACAGCGCGTGATCCACACCCACCGCGTCGCTGATATGGGCGAAGCCGTCTTTCGCCAGTAGCACAGGCAGGCCTTCGACGATGTCGCGGACCACGCCAAACCCCTGATAGACCAGCGCCGTATAAAGCTGCACGAGGCTTGCGCCTGCGCGGATTTTTTTATAGGCATCCTGCGCGGTGCTTATACCGCCCACACCGACCAGCGGAATGGCGCCCTTGGTCAGCACATACATGCGCGCAAGCACTTCCGTGGAAAGCGCGAAAAGCGGCGCGCCGCTCAATCCCCCCTGCTCGCCATGCAAAGAAGATTGCAACGTACGCGGGCGCTTAATCGTGGTGTTGCTGATAATGATGCCGTCCACCGCCAGCGATAGCGCGACATCCGCCACATCTTCCATCTCCGGTTCGCTCAAATCCGGGGCGATTTTAAGCAGCAGCGGCACCTTTTTTCCCTGCGCGGCGATGTGCCGGTTGCGCGCTGTCATCAGCGTGGTGAGCAGCTGGGTGAGCTGTTCGCGTTTTTGCAATGTGCGCAGGCCTTGCGTATTGGGCGAGGAAATATTGATGGCGATATAATCGGCATAAGCATAGACCGCATTGAGGCAGGTGACGTAATCGCCGATCGCATCTTCGGCATTTTTATTTTTGCCGATATTGGCGCCGACGATACCGCCCTTTTCCCGCGCAGAGAGTGAGTGCACGAAGGCATCGATGCCTTTATTGTTGAAGCCGAGCCGGTTGATCACCGCCGCATCTTTTTTCAGGCGGAACATGCGCGGCGCCGGGTTGCCTTCCTGCGGCAGGGGCGTCACCGTGCCCGCTTCGACGAACCCGAATCCCTGGCGAAGCAGCGGCCCGGTCGCTTCGGCATTTTTATCGAACCCGGCCGCAAGCCCCACCGGGTTGGCAAACGGCAACCCGAATAGTTTTTGTTCGAGAAACGGGTTGGGTGTGATCGGGGCAGAAGGCAGTAGCGAACGCTTAAGCGCCCACAGGCCAAGCGCGTGCGCCTGCTCGGGCGGCAGCAGATGGACGAAGGGCAGCAATAGGCGGTCAGGTTGCATCGCCGCCGTGTTTAGCGCATTTCGTCGTAAACATAAAGCAGGAGTTTATCGCGGTCGCCGGACGGCGGTGGCGCGTCTTTTGCTTCATCGCTTGCCAGATAGCTGGCCGGTTCTTTTCCTGTTTTCTCCCGTGAGCGGATGACACGCCCCGGCTGCTGGCGGGTGGCGGATTTCAGCGAATAAAAACGCGTGGCGCTCGCGAGGCTTCGTGTCTTTTTTTCCCGCGGCGGCAGCGGCATGAAACGCAGCGCCGCCTGCTTTGAAACAGCGGCCTTTGCGTCTGCCTCCGCCGCACGGCTTTCCAGCGGCGGCATCATAAAAACCGACAGCAACAGAATGGCCATGATATTTTTTACAATGCTCATGCACCCCCAAAAGCAATTTCTGTGCCGAAAAAAAATTCTTGGGTTTCCATGTCTTTTTTTAATGCAAAATCGCTCAAGCCCTCTACAATCAAAACAAATAAGTCAAACAGGTTGGTGGGATGCTGGGTTTTTTACATAGGCATAACAGAATATGTACTGCATCGTTATTGGCAGTCACTGCACTCCTACCGCTGTCTTCCCATGCACGGGAAGTGAAGCTTTTCCCCTCGGCGCGGTCGGCCGGTAATTTTTCCGAAGCGCCTCCCGAACTGCCGCCGCTTTCCGCGCCCGACCCCATCGCCGCGCCACCCACCGCACAAACCGCGCCCGCCGCCGGGCAACCGCTGCGCGTCGTCATCCCCAACATCAAAGAGCAGGAAAAGACACGCGTCGCCGACGTGAAAAAAGCCAGGCCGAAATCGGCGGGCAGGCAGGAACCGTCGGAGGCTTCTTCCTTGCGTAAATTCTCCGAGGAACTTTATGCCAAGGCGCAGAACGCGCTTGCCAACGGCGTGTTGATTGCCGACTGGAGCAACACCCCGATCGTCCGCACCATGTTCCGGCCAAACATTCCTTTTGCGCCGCTGCCTCTAAGCTGGCAGGTGGCCGCCGTCGATCCGGCCAATCCTGATGCGAGCGTGGCGGTTGACACCCGCGCCATCGCCATGCTTACTCCGACGACGAACATTGCCATGCTTGCCCCGGCGGCGGGCGCGGCGGAAACCATCAACACCCAGCCGCCCGCGCCGATCACACCGGCCACCCCCGCAGCGCCGACCGCACCGGTGGCGACTGCCGCACCGACCGCGCCGGTCGCGGTAGCGAGCGATCCTTCGGAACCGGCGCCGACACTCTCTTCCCAAAGCAAAGCCATCATTGATAAAGTACCGGCAGTGGCGGATAAGAAACCGGAAACCGCAGCGGCAAAACCGGTGGAGATCACCCATGCCAAGGAAACCAACGTACTGAGTGCGGCGCCCGCGCCCCAGGCCAATGAAGCGCTCGGCGTCAAGGTGGGAAGCGTACGCACCAAGGTCGATGTGAATTACGAGCTGGAGCGGGCCTATAACGCGCTCATTGCCGGCCAGTCGGAAACGGCGATACAGATTTATGAAGACATACTGACCGGCTCGCCCAAAAATAAAGAGGCGCTGTTCGGTCTGGCCAGCACCTATCACCGGCTGGGGCAGATCGATATCGCCCGCTCGCTTTACGGAAAATTGCTGGAGATCGATCCGAAACATCGCGACGGGTTGAATAATTTCCTGGTGCTGCTTGCCGACGAAGCGCCGCAGGAGGCCCTCTCCCAGATGGAGCGTTTAGAGACGCAAAATCCCGGCTTCAGCCCGATACCGGCGCAGATGGCCATCATTTACCAGAAATTAGGGGATCAGGACAAGGCGGTGGATAAAATGTATCGGGCGCTCGCCATTGCGCCGGAAAACATCACCTATCGCTATAATCTGGCCATCATGCTCGATAAAAGCGGCAAATATGACGAAGCCGGGAAGCTCTACACCCAGCTTCTCGATTCGCACGCGAAGGGCGGAGTTATTCCCGGTGACGCGACGAAAATTCAGCAAAGATTAACCTTTATCCGGTCTAATAGTTCTAGATAATTCCGTCTGAAAATATAGAGCAGTAGAGCCATGGATATTACCGACCTTCTGGTACTGACCAAGAAGAATAACGCGTCCGACCTGCACTTATCCGTAGGCAACCCTCCGATCATGCGGCTGCACGGGGAGATCGTGCAGCATAACAGCGATATTCTGACCGTCGATGAGATCAAGTCGATGCTGTATTCGGTGATGACCGAGCAGCAGCGCTCCGATTACGAGCGCGATCTGGAGCTCGATTTCGCGATTTCCTTCGGCGAAAATATGCGTTTCCGTATCAACGCGTTTAACACCATCGCCGGACCGGCAGCCGTGCTGCGGACCATTCCCACCCAGATTATTTCGCTGGAAGATCTCGGCGCGCCCGATACGCTTGCGCGGCTGGCCACGCTCAACAAAGGCATGGTACTGGTCACCGGCCCCACCGGCAGCGGTAAATCGACCACACTGGCCGCCATGATGGATCACATCAACACCCACCAGGCGCGCCACATCATCACCATTGAAGACCCGGTGGAGTTCATCCACAGCTCCAAAAAATCGCTGATCAACCAGCGTGAAGTCGGCCGCAACACCAAGAGTTTTGCGCGAGCGCTGAAAAGCGCGCTGCGGGAAGACCCGGACGTGATACTGGTTGGCGAGCTGCGCGATATCGAGACCATCCAGCTGGCGCTGACGGCGGCAGAAACCGGTCACTTAGTGTTCGGCACGCTGCATACCAGCTCGGCGGCGAAAACCATCGACCGCGTGATCGACGTGTTCCCGGCCGGCGACAAAGGCATGGTGCGCGCCATGCTGTCGGCGTCGCTGGAAGCGGTGATCGCCCAGACGCTGCTGAAGACGATTCAGGGTGGCCGCGTCGCCGCCCATGAAATCATGCTGGGCACCTCGGCGGTGCGCAACCTGATCCGCGAGGGCAAGGTGCCGCAGCTTTATTCGATGATCCAGATGGGCAGCAAGCTCGGGATGATGTCGATGAAAGACAGCATCTACGACCTCATGAACAAGAAAATCATTTCGCCGGAAACCGCCAAAAGCGCGCTGATGACGTCGACCAGCGAAGAAACCGAGGGCGGCAACAACACCCCGACGCCGCAGCCAACGCCCGAAAAGAAAAAACTTGGATTCTGATATGGTAGCGGGAATCGAAACGCTGATTGACGAATTCGTGCGGCGCGACGCCAGCGACTTGTATATGACCGTGGGCGCGCACCCGTCTATCCGCCTCGCCCAGGGCATCGTCGGCATCGATCCGGATACGCTCACCGAAGAGGATGTGCAGGCGGCGATCAAGGGCATCCTGCCCGAATCGGTGCTGGATGAATTCTCCTCGACACTCGAATATAACACCGCGATCGACTGGAAGGGTGTAGCGCGGCTGCGCATCAACCTGTTTCGGCAACAGCACCGCACCGGCATGGTGATGCGGCGCATCCACACCTCCATTCCCGATTTTGAAACGCTCCAGCTGCCGCCGATATACGGCGACCTGGTCATGGAAAAGCGCGGCCTCATCCTGATCGTGGGCCCCACCGGCTCCGGCAAGTCCAGCTCGATGGCCAGCATGCTCCAATACCGCAACACCCACGGCAACGGTCATATCGTGACCCTCGAAGACCCGGTGGAATATTTACTCGAACATAAGAATTGCATCATCACCCAGCGCGATGTCGGCATCGACACCTACTCTTTCGGCATCGGCCTGAAAAACACGCTGCGTCAGGCGCCGGATATTATCGTTATCGGCGAGATCCGCGACCGCGAGGCGATGGAACATGCGATCGTGTTTGCCGAAACCGGGCATCTCTGCCTCGCCACGCTGCACGCCAATAATGCCAACCAGGCGATCGAGCGCATCGTCAATTTCTTCCCCGAGGAAAAGCACCGCCAGGTGCTGCTCAACCTCTCGCTCAACCTGCGCGCCATTTTATCGCAGCGGCTCATGCCCAATACGACGGGTTCGCGCAGCATCGCCATCGAGATCATGCTGAATCAGGGCCTCATCCGCCAGCTCATCCATGACGGCCATGTGCGCGAGCTGAAGGAATGCATCGAGAAGGGCCGCGACCAGGGCATGCAAAGCTTCGACCAGCATTTAATCGATCTCTGCCAGGCGGGCATTATCAGCGAGGCGACCGCATTCCTCGAAGCCGATACGCCGTCCAACGTCAGGCTCGCGCTCAAGCAGAGCGAAATCGCCCGGCGCACCGATTTAGGTGATCATCAAAAGAAGGGTAACTTCTAGGAACCTAGGGTTTCCATGCCTGATAGTCGGCGGTGCTGGAAGCGCGCTGGCCGCCCTTGGCCAGATGCCCCGGCGGCAGGTAGGCGCCCGTCGTGCCGGTGAGGTTGGGCAAGTGCGGTTTTTCCCATGCATGATGCGCCACCGAACGCTGCGACGGCGGCACGTCCAGCGTATAATGCATCCAGCCGTGCCATTCCGGCGGGATCTTGGAAGGCTCAGGCTGCCCCTTATACATCACCCAGCGTTTGGCGGTGCGATGTCTGGGTGTTTTTCTCTCCGTGAAATAGCAGTTGCCGTGGGAATCTTCGCCCACTTTTTTGCCGTGAAAGAACGTATAAAGCTGTGTGGTAATCGTCATATCCGATGACTTACCACGTAATATTCATTCGTTCCAGTCTTTCGAGATTCGATTTGCCGGAACTTTCCTGCGCGTTTAAGGAAATCTTGATAATCGACTGGGTGTCCATGCAATCGGCATGGATCATCGACCGGATCAGGAGTTGTTTAATCTGCTGGTAGAGTTTTTTATCGGTGATGGGGGGCGATGTCAGCACCCTCCTCTCGAGATTCCATGTTTTGAGGATTTGCGGAAGCGTTCTCATAATCTGGCAATACAGTGATACCCGTTACTCACCCTATAATTATATCACATATAACGGGAAATATCCATGGGTAGTTTTGGGCGCAAAACCGCTATGAGTCCCGGTTTACGACAAAAAACCAGCTTAAAAAAGAGCCTAATAATCCAGGAAGCTCCGCAGCTTACGCGAGCGGCTCGGATGTTTGAGCTTACGCAGCGCTTTCGCCTCGATCTGGCGGATGCGTTCGCGGGTCACCGAGAATTGCTGGCCGACTTCTTCGAGCGTGTGGTCGGTATTCATTCCGATGCCGAAACGCATACGCAGCACCCTTTCCTCACGCGGGGTAAGGCTTGCCAGAATCCGGGTGGTGGTTTCGCGCAGGTTGGATTGGATCGCGGCGTCAAGCGGCAGGATGGCGTTCTTGTCCTCGATGAAATCACCCAGATGCGAATCTTCCTCATCACCGATCGGGGTTTCGAGCGAGACCGGCTCCTTGGCGATTTTCATCACCTTGCGGACTTTATCGAGCGGCATGACGAGGCGTTCGGCCAGCTCTTCCGGCGTTGGTTCGCGGCCCATTTCATGTAGCATCTGGCGGCCGGTGCGGACGATTTTGTTGATGGTTTCGATCATATGCACCGGGATGCGGATGGTGCGCGCCTGATCGGCGATGGAGCGGGTGATCGCCTGGCGGATCCACCATGTCGCGTAGGTGGAGAATTTATAGCCGCGGCGATATTCGAATTTATCCACCGCTTTCATCAGGCCGATATTGCCTTCCTGAATCAGGTCGAGGAATTGCAGGCCGCGATTGGTGTATTTTTTGGCAATGGAAATCACGAGGCGCAAATTCGCTTCGATCATTTCTTTTTTAGCGCGGTTGGTCTCGCGCTCGCCTTTTTGCACCGCCATAATCATCCGCTTGAACTCGCCGATGTCGAGGCCGATGGCTTCGGCCATTTTCGCCACTTCGCCGCGGATTTCTTCGATCTCGGCCTTGTCCTTGGTCACGAAATCTTTCCAGCCTTTATCGGCAAGCGCGCTCACGCGTTTTAACCAGCCCGGCTCCAGTTCTTTCCCGATATAGTTTTCCAGAAACTGCTTCCGATTCACCCGGCGGGCTTCGGCAAGGCGCATCAGGCGGCCTTCGAGCAGCATCAGGCGCTTGTTCATTTCATACAGGCGGCCGATCAGTTTTTCCACGCGGTAGATGGTGAAGCGCACGCCCATCATCAGCTCCACCAGGCTCCGGTGAAGCTTCTGGTAGGCCACTTCGTCTTCCTTGCTGTATTTGCCTTCGCCCAGCGATTTATTCATGCGCTTTTCCTGGAGGTTGCGCATTTTCTTGCTGATTTTGGCGAACTGGTCGAGTGTTTCGAGGATTTGCGGCTTCAGCGCCGTTTCCATCGCGATCAGGGAGATCGAGGCGTCATCGCCTTCATCATCGCCTTCTTCGGCGCTGGCGGCTTCTGCGCCCTCTTCTTCTGCCTCTTCCTCGTCGCCTTCCGCTTCTTCCTCATATTCGTCTTCTTCATTTTTCTTCACGCGGGTAGCGGCGTCGTCGGCGGAGAACATATTATTGGCGTCCGATCCTGCGCCATAAGTCGCGTCGAGATCGATGATTTCGCGCAGCAGCAGCGTGCCGGCATCAAGCTCATCGCGCCATGAGAGGATTTCTTTCATCACCAGCGGGCATTCGCACAGCGCCGAGATGACGGTTTCGCGCCCGGCTTCGATGCGTTTGGCGATCTCGATTTCGCCCTCGCGTGAGAGCAGCTCGACATTGCCCATTTCGCGTAAGTACATGCGCACCGGGTCATCCGAACGGCCGCCCGTATCCTGCTGTTCCTCGGTATCGACGCCTTCGGGCGCTTCGGCCGGGTCCATCGGCGTGTCATCCTCGACCACCTGTATATCGGATTGCGACAGGGCGCCGATCGCCGCATCGATCACTTCCGGCGAGAATTCATCGGCGGGAAGCAGCGCGTTCAGCTGGTCATAGGTCACGAAGCCACGGCCTTTGCCGAGCGTCAGCAGTTTTTTGATGATCGCCTGGTTCAGCGAATCCTTGCCGCCTTTGGCCTCAGCCGCCGAGGCTTTTGGCGCGGCGGTTTTTTTGGCTTTTTCCGGTGTAGCCTTCGCTTGCGGCTCTGGTTTTATTTTTACCGGTTTTGTTTTGGGCGCGGGCGCATCCTTCTTCGCCGCCGGTTTTGGCGTGGGCCTGGCGGCTTTGACCGAGGATTTCACCGGCGCGGAAAAGGGCTTTTTGACAGGTTTTTTGCTGGCGGTTTTCACCGTTTTCTCAGGCGCTTTCTTTGCGGCGGCTTTTACCTTTACTGCGTCTTTTTTAGGGGCTTTTTTTGTCTGCGGGGCCGGTTTTTTTGCCATGCGATGCGATTCCTTTGTTTTGGATTCAGGCGATTTCTTCCCTTTCTTCGACTTTAAGTCGCTGAATAAAAAAGGAAAAAACATTCCGTCTCTCCATAATGTGGAAAGTTTAACTGGCTAGATGTAATGGTTTATTTTGAATTTTCAACAGGAAAATTAAAAATACTCAGCAACCACCGGCATCACGCCACGTCACTTTGCATGGGCGCGAAGGTGCGGGCGGTCTGGGCCGAGCGGATGGCATTCTGCAAATCGACCAGGCGTTTCAGGCCATCTTCATCCATGCCGCCCACCTGCTCCTGCAGCACGGTGAGCTCATGCTGCATATGGGCGATCTGGTAGGCGGAGACGGTTTCGTTCCACAGCACCACCGCATCGCCCGCCGAGAGGGTGGAGCTATAGGGGAGCTTCAGCGCGTCGGCGACGAATTCGATGCACCATGATTCCTGCACCGCCTCGATCAGCTTTACACGAAACGATTCCGGCTCCGAAACATGATCGTCATGGGCAAGGACAAGGATGGCGTCGCGCAGGGTGCCAAGGCGCGGCGTGGCGATCGTCACATGCGACACGAATTCTTCGACGCTTGCGCGCTCAAGCAGGCTGGGGAAAATCACCAGCGTTTTCAGCATGCGGCTGGTAAGCATTTCGAGCGCGGTGGAATGATGCTGCGCCACCACCTGCTCCACCTTGGTCGAGCGCGTTTTCGCCGCCGGTTTTTTGCTGCTGGTCGCCTCCCATAACTGCTTCTTGAAGAAGCTCACGAAATGCTGGCGCACCGTGGGGTCGTTGATTTGCTTGGCGAGCTTGGTGAACGCGCCTTCCAGCCCGGCCCGGCCTTCGGCGAGGTTCAGTTTATATTGCGGGCTGAGCGTCTCCCACAGCACCTGCGACAGGCGCTTGGAATGGGCGAGGAGTTTTTCAAACGCCTCCTTGCCATGTTTCTGGATATAGCTGTCCGGGTCTTCGCCTTTGGGCAACACAGCGAAACGAAGCGAGTGCCCCGGCGCGATCAGCGGCAAGGCGATTTCCGCCGCCCGCAGCATGGCGCGTTGTCCCGCCGCGTCGCCGTCCAAACAGAAAACCGGTTCCTTGGAAAGCTGCCAGAGCAGGCGGAGATGCTCTGCGGTCACCGCCGTGCCGAGCGTGGCCACCGCATAATCGATGCCGCCCTGCGCGGTGGAGACGACATCCATATAGCCTTCCATCACCACCACCGTATTTTTATCCCGCGCCGGGCGCTTGGCGAGGTCGAGATTGAACAGCACCTCGCCTTTTTTGAACAAATCGGTTTCGGGCGAGTTCAGGTATTTGGCGATGTTCTTGTTATTATTGTTGAGGACGCGCCCGCCGAAGGCGATCACCTTGCCGCTGGCATTCCTGATCGGGAAAATGAGCCGCCCGCGGAAACGGTCATAGATTTTTCCGTCCTCGCTGCGGCTGATGAGCCCGGCCTCGATCTGCTGCTCTACGTTATAACCGCTGGTGGCGAGGTGGTTATGGAGGCTCGTGCGCTCGTCGGGCGCATATCCCAGCCGGAACTGGCGGATGGTGGAAGGGTTGATGCCGCGCTTTTCAATATAGGACAGCGCATCGACATGGCTCGCCGAATGCAGTTGTTTCTCGAACCACTGGCAGGCGGCCTCGACCACGTCCTGCTGCTGCTTGTAGGATTCGATCCTGCGAATGGTTTCCGGCGACACTTCCGGCAGCGGAATACCGGCGTCGCGGGCGAGCGTTTCGATCGCTTCGGGATAGGAAAGCCGCTCGTGCTTGCGGATGAATTCGATGGCGTCGCCATGCGCGCCGCAGCCGAAACAGTGATAGAATCCTTTTTCGTCATTGACGGTGAAGCTCGGTGATTTTTCATTGTGGAACGGGCAGCAGGCCTTCCATTCGCGGCCGAATTTCTTGAGCGGGACGCGCTTTCCGACCACTTCCGACATCAGGAAATGGGACCGCAAACGCTCTATGAAAGCCGGGGGAAATCGCATAGACTCCGTATATGAAACAATTAAGCGAACAACCCGCGCACTATATCACCGTCGGTGATAAACGCCTACCGTTAATTGCAAAAAAACATCCGCGTGCGAAGAGCATGGTGGTGCGTTACGACGCCCGGAAGGATTGTGTCAAACTGACCTTGCCGCGCTATGTGTCGCTCAAGTCCGGGTTGGAATTTGCCGCCAGCAAAAGCGGGTGGATCGCCGCCCAGATGGAAAAACACCCGCGCACCGCCTTTGAAGACGGCGTGCGGATTTCGCTCTTCGGCGAGGAGATGACCTTGCGGCATGTCGGCGGTCGCGGGCTGGTGCGGCGCGAGGGCGCATCGCTCATCATTCCCGGCGAAAAGGAATTTTCCGCGCGCCGCGTAGAGGATTTCATCAAGCGGGAAACGAAAAAAATACTCGCCCTCCGCGCCGGATATTACGCAGCGCAGCTCGGCGTATCTTTTCGTTCCATCGCGCTGCGCGA
>JANRKF010000003.1:0-34215 GCA_033763575.1 Alphaproteobacteria bacterium
CTATAACGGCACCAACGCCTATACCGGCCTACTCACCATCGCCGCCAGCGGCGCCGGGATGTATTCGGATTACACCATCATCCAGAGCAGCGGCGTGGCGATGGACCTCTCGGGGATTACTAATATCACCGGCACTCAGGAATCTTACAGCAATCAAGGCAGAACTTATATTTATAACTCCGGCCAGGCGATCACGCTGAACTTCACCACCGGCAACACGATACTCGGCGCGCTCAGCACCACGAACGGGGCGATTACCCTCACCAACAGCTCAGGCAGCATCAACACCGCCGGGCTTACCACCACCAATGCCGGCATCACCGTCACCGCTGCCGGTAACGTTCAGACCCATGCGGTCAATGCCGGCACGGCGGGCACCGCGCCGGTGGCCATCACGGCGGGCGGGAATATCCTGGTGGGGTATCTGGTTAGCAATGCTTACTATCAATCCGCCGTCACCGGCAGCAGCATCACGCTTAAATCGCGCAGCGGCGGTGGCAGCACCGGCTATGTATATACCGGCGCACTCACTACCGGCGGCGGCGACATCACCATCGGCGGCGGCAGCGGCGCCATCTCAGGTGGCAGCGGCTATGCCATCGGCACCGGCACGCAATACCAGCATTATGGCGTGTGGATTAAGGGTGGCGTGACGGCGGCGGGCGGCAACGTCATCATCAACGGTCAGGGCGGTAGCTATAGTGGTGGCACTAACTCTGGTATCCTTCTGGAAACCAACGGTGCAAGCAGCGCTTCGATCAGCACCAGCGGCACCGGCACCATCAGCATTTACGGCACCGGCGGTAGCTCAGGCAATGGCAATCGTGGTATTCTGATTACGTCTGACTATGGCTGCGGCGATAACACCTGCACCGCCAGCTATAATATCGTCAGCACCGGCTCGGGCGCCATCACCATCTCCGGCACCGGTGGCAGCGGCAGTAGTAATTGGGGGTTAAGATTCTACGCTGACAGCAGCAGCAACCCAATGCGTATCGGCTATAATGGCACCAACAGCTATAGCGGTGTCATCACGATTGCAGCCAACAGCATGGAATTGAATGGTACTAATGAGTATAACATCACCACCACCAACGACATTGTGGTTAAAACCACGACGTCGGGCGGCACGATCGGCGTGGGCACGGGCAGCGGCACACTGGCGCTCAGCTCGACTTACCTGGGCTATTTGAACTGGGGCAGCAGCGCCAAGCTGGTGATCGGTGATACGACCAACACCGGCGTAATCGACATCAACCACACCAGCACCTGGTCGAAGGCGGTGCATTTCGTCAATAAATCCGGCAGCAACATCACGCTTTCCGGCAACATCACTTCTTCTGCGGCGGGCGACGCGGTGGTCATTGCGGCGGGCGGCAATTTTGTGAACAGCACCAGCCGCACCATTTCGCTGACCAACGTCGGCACCAAGCGCTGGGTGATTTACTCCACCCAGGCCTCGAACGATACGGCGGGCGGCTTGAGCGCCGATCAGCTGATTTACAGTAATACGTATGACACGCTGGCACCGTCCTCGATTATACCGGCGACCTATAGCGATTCGGAAAACACCTGGGTGTATAACAGCGTCGGCGGCTCCATCACCTTCACAGCGAATAACATCAGCCGCGATTACGGCGACGCCAACCCGACGCTGACCTACAGCTTCTCCTGCTCGACGGGCTGTACGGAAGGCCAGGCAGTGGCCAGCGGCTCGCTGAGCTTGAGTGCGGCGGGCGGCACGACGACTTCCGCCGCCGGCTCGACCTTCGCTATCAATATCTCGCAGGGATCCCTCACCTTGGGCGGCGCTTATGCCGCTTACACCCTGAACTTCGTAAACGGCACGCTGACGGTAGACCAGGCGGCGCTCACGATTACCGGCTCATCGGCTACCAAAACCTACGGCAGCACCGTTTCATTCAACGGCGCCTCCGACTTCACTCCGACCGGCCTTAAAAACGGCGAGACCATCGGCTCGGTAACGCTCGCGCAAAACGGCGGCACGGGTGCGAGCGCCAACGTCGGCAGCTACACCAATACACCTTCGGCAGCCACCGGCGGCACGTTTACCGCCAGCAACTATGACATCACCTATGTCGCGGGCACCATTACCGTGAATCCGGCAGCGATTACCGTCACCGCCGCCAGCACCAGCAAAACCTATGGCGACACCACTAACTTCGCGGGCACGGAATTTACCGTAAGCGGCGGTGATGGGCTGCAAAACAGTGAAACACTCACCGGCGTGACGCTGACCAGCGCCGGCGCAGCATCGAGCGCGGGCGCAGGCAGCTACAATATTACGCCTTCGGCAGCCTCGGGCGCGAACGGCTTCAACGCCTCCAACTATAACATCACCTATACCAACGGCACGCTGACCGTGAATAAAAAAGCCCTGACCGTCACCGCCGCCGATGCCAGCCGCGCCTATGGCTCCGCCGATCCATCGTTCAGCGCCACCTTCGATGGCTTCGTCAACGGCGATGACGCGAACGATTTAAGCGGCAGCGCAAGCTTTACCACCAACGCCACTTCTACCAGCGCCTTCGGCACCAGCCACTATATTCGTCCGACGATCGGAACGTTGTCGTCTTCCAACTATTCGTTCGATACGTTTGTGGATGGCACGCTCACCATCAGTAAATACGCGCTCACCATCACCGCCGCCGACCAAAACAAAACCTACGGCGATACCTTCACCTTCGATGGCGACGAGTTCACCACCTCCGGCCTGCAGAACGGCGAGACCATCGGCTCAATCACGCTTACCAGCTCGGGGGCCGCATCGGGCGCCAACGCCACCACCTATGCCATCACCGGATCGTCCGCGACCGGCGGCACGTTCGATATTGACAACTACGACATCACCTACGCCGCCGGCACGTTGACGGTCGGCGCTAAAGATATCACCCTCACCGCCGACGATATCAGCCGCGAATATGGCGTTGCCAACGGCACGCTGACCTATAGCTGCAGCACGCTGGTCGGCTCCGACACCTGCACCGGTATTTTCAGCTCCGGCCCAAGCCTCACCACGCTGGCCGACATTACCTCGAATGTCGCCGATGGACCGTTCGCCATCAATATTTCCGGCGGCACGCTCGCCAACGGCAACTATAACATCACCGGTTATACCGGCGGCGTTCTGACCATTACCAGGGCTTCGCTCACCGTGAGCGGCGATGATGTTTCGCGCAGCTACGGTTCGGTGAACCCTTCCCTGTCCTACACAGTGACCGGCCTGCGCAACAGCGATACGGCGGGCAGCACGCTTTCCGGCCTCGGCGTCAGCACGGCCGCGACCCAAAGCAGCAATGCCGGTGATTACGATATCACCACCACCGCAACGCTCACAAGCAACAACTATAACCTGACCGTGGAAAACGGCACGCTCACTGTGACCCCTGCCGTACTAACCGCCACCGCGAACAATAAATCACGCACCTACGGCAGCAGCAATCCTTCCTTCGACGGCACCATCACCGGCTTCGTGCTCGGTCAGCTTGAGAACGATATCGTCACCAGCGGCCCAACCTATAGCAGCGCCGCCACCAGCGCATCCAATGCCGGCACCCATGCCATCACCGGCAGCGGCGGCACGCTGGCCAACGGCAACTATGTCTTCGCTTACGCCGACGGCACCCTCACCGTGAACAAGGCAACCCTGACGGTGACCGCCAACAATACCAGCAAAACCTTTGCCAGCGTGAATCCAAGCTTTACGAGCACTATCACCGGCTTCGTAAACAGTGATACCGCCAGCGTCATCGACAGCGCGCCGACCTACAGCACCGCCGCCACGCAATATTCCGATGTCGGCACCTACGCCATCACCGCTGCGAGCGCCTCAGATAACAACTACAACTTCACTTATGTTGCCGGTACGCTCACGATTGATCGGGCCTCGCTTATCATCACCGCTACCAATAACAGTAAAACTTACGGCCAGTCGATCACGCTCAACGGCTCCAGCGACTTCACCGTTTCCGGCCTGCAATCGGGTGAAAGCATTGACTCGGTCACGCTTTCGAGCAGCGGCACCGGCACCGGCGCCAATGTCGGCAGCTATTCCATCACGCCGAGCGCAGCCATCGGCACCTACAACAGCGGCAACTATACGCTAGCCTACGTCCCCGGCACCCTCACCGTGAATCCGGCGACTGTCAACGTTACCGCCAACAACCTGACCAAAACCTACGGCGCGGCCGATCCGACCCTTACCTACAGCTATAGCGGCTTAGTTAATGGCGACACGGGCAGCGTATTCAGCGGCGCACTTTCACGTGCGGCGGGCAATAATGTCGGCAGCTACAACATCACCGTCGGCACGCTGGCCGCTTCCAACTATACCATCAATCTCACCGCTGGCAGAACGCTGACCATCGATCCGGCAGCACTCACCATTACGGCCACCAGCCGGAGTAAAGGCTACGCCACCACGCTCGCCGCCAGCGGCAGCGAGTTCACCAGCAGCGGCCTGCAATACAGCGATACCGTGGGCAGCGTTTCCTTCGCGAGCGCCGGTGCGGTCGACAGCGCCGATGTCGGTAGCTATACCCTCACGCCTTCCGCCGCGACCGGCGGCAGCTTCAGCGCCAGCAACTATACCATCTCCTACGCCAGCGGCACACTCACTGTGATCCCAAGCGTTCTGAACATCAGCGCTGACAGTTTCAGCCGCGTCTATGGCGATGCCAACCCGACCTTCACCGGCACGGTCAGCGGCCTGCTTTCCGGCGACAGCATCACCGTTTCCTATAGCTCGGCCGCCACGCAAGCCAGCAATGTCGGCGCTTACGACATCAACGCCGCGCTTTCCGGCACCGACGCGGGCAACTACACCCTGTCCAACACGCCCGGCACGCTGACCATCACCAAGGCGAACCTGACCGTCACCGGCCAGAACACCAGCCGTGTCTACGGCACCAGCAACAGCATCAACGTCGGGTTCAGCGGGTTCAAAAACAGCGATACCTCTTCCGTCGTCAGCGGCACCGCCGGTGTATCGACGGCGGCTACCGCAGGTAGCGACATCGGCACCTATGCCATCACACCTACCGTCGGCAGCCTGAGCGCCACTAACTACAATTTCGTAGGCTTTGCGCCCGCCACCCTCACCATTACCCCGGCCAGCATGGTCGTCACCGCAAGCGACATGACCCGCACTTATGGTGATGCCAACCCAACATGGACCGGCACGCTCGTCGGCAAATATAGCGGCGATACGATCACCGCAACTTATACCTCGTCTGCCACCCAACAAAGCAATGTCGGCAGCTATTCGATCACCACCGCCTCGCTCTACGATCCGAGCAACCGCCTGGGCAACTACAACGTCACCTACCAATCCGGCACGCTGACCATCAATCCTGCAACGCTCATCGCCTCTGGTGCCAATCTCTATAAACGCCAGGGTGAAGCCAACCCGGCGCTGGCCCTCTCGCTCACCGGGCTGAAAAGCTGGGATGACGCATCGGTATTCAGCGGCTATACCTTGTCCACTACCGTAGAAATGATGACGCCGAAAGGGTATTACGCGATCAACCTGTCGGGCGGCAGCGCCTCGAACTACACCGTGACCCGCTATGCCGGCGTCTTCACGGTAGACGGCCCGTATATCCCGACCAGCGTGGTCAATCCAGTCGTGCCAGATGTGCCTGCACCAAGCACTTCTTCGGGCAATACAAGTAGCAATTCCAACTCGTCGGGTAGCAATAACAGTTCGAATGCTTCGGGCAATAGCAACAGTGCCAATGCACCAGCCGGTAATAATGGCAACTCGAACGGATCGAATAATCCGAACAGCGGAGATAGCGCGAGCGACACCTCCGCCATCGGGTCACTGGGCAGTTCAGATGGTCTTGTGTCACTGAGCGGAGATTGCAGCGCCGACGATCAGGGCCGCCTCGGTAAATGCAGAAAGATCCTCTACACTATCAGCAACAAAGTGCGCCTGGGCGGCCTGAACCCCAGCGCCAACTCCCCTACCATCTAATCACCGCACGGTTTACGGGCGATAATAATAAATATGACTGGGCAGCGGCGGATAAGGCGCGTAGTAGCGCGCATCATATTGCTGCTGCCGTGACAAATCCAGCTGCAGGCGGCACATGCCGAACGCCTCGCTGCCGGGCTTGAGGCCATAACTCTTGCAGGTATCAATATCTTCCTGCTCCAGCCTGGCCTTACGGGCTGCAATCTCCTCCGGCGTCGCGCAGGCAGCGAGCGATAGCAAAACCAGAAATGCGGCGAGCTTTTTCATGTCTCCACCCTAACAGCATTCATATAAAAATGCGATAGGGAAACATTTTACCGCCGCCCGACCCAATCGTGTCAAAATGAGTCGAGGGCGAAATCTCTACGAGCAACCGCTTGTCGAGCCGCAGGTATCGCACTTCATGCAGGTGCCGTTACGCACCAGCGTGAAATTACCGCATTCGGTGCAGGCGTCGCCTTCATAGCCCTTGGCCTTAGCCACGCGGATTTTCTCACGCTTCACATCGGCTTCCTTATGCGACACCGAGATACCCACCTGCACGATCATGCCATCCTGCTCATCTTCCCTGAGATAGGAAGTTTCAGCATGATCGTCATCGGCAAGCGCCAGTGCGCCTTGCGTCTTCATACCGCTATTGTTCGCCACTACATAGAGCTGGCCACGCACGAAACCGTTGCTGGTCGCCTTGTTGAAAAGCTGCGGCAATTCCGGCTGGTCGGTGGGACGGGTCGAATCGCCCTCGCCGCGCCCGATGGTATCGGAACGGGTATCGGCCAGCTCGACATGCGCGAGATCGTTGCGGCCAAGATAAGAGATCGCCAGCTCGCGGAAGATATAATCGAGGATCGAGGTCGACATTTTAATGGCCTCGTTGCCTTCGACCATGCCCGACGGCTCAAAGCGCGTGAAGGTAAACGCATCGACGAATTCTTCCAACGGCACGCCATATTGCAGGCCGATGGAAACGGCGATGGCGAAGTTATTCATCAGCGAGCGGAAAGCCGCGCCCTCTTTGTGCATATCGACAAAGATTTCACCAAGATTTCCATCCTCATATTCACCGGTACGCAAGTAAACCTTGTGCCCGCCGACCGAAGCTTTTTGGGTATAGCCTTTGCGACGTTCCGGCAGCTTGCTGCGTTCACTCTTCTGGATGATTTTTTCGACAATACGCTCGGCGATCACCTGCGGCTGGCGCATACTGCGCATGCGTTCCTGCATATCATCGTCATCATCCTCCACCTCGGCAAGTTCAGCGGCGATAGAAGCATTGAGCGGCTGCGAGAGTTTGGAGCCGTCGCGATACAGCGCATTGGCCTTCAGGCAAAGCTTCCACGAAAGGATATAGGCATCTTTGCACTCTTCCACCGTCGCCGAATTCGGCATGTTGATGGTTTTGGAAATCGCACCGGAGATATAAGGCTGCGCCGCCGCCATCATACGGATATGACTTTCGGCCGAGAGGAAACGCTTGCCTTTTTTACCGCAGGGATTGGCGCAATCGAACACCGGAAGATGCTCGTCCAAGAGGTTCGGAGCGCCTTCCAGCGTCATCGTTCCGCAGCAATATTCATTCGCCGCATCAATGTCGCCTTGCGTGAAACCAAGCGCCTTCAGCATATCGAAGTTGAAATCGTTCAATTGAGCGTCGGTGAGTTTTAGTTTTTCCTTGCAGAAATCTTCACCCAGCGACCATTTGTTGAACGCGAATTTAATTTCAAACGCACTGGCCAGCGATTTTTCGATTTTGGCGAGCGCCTCATCGTCGAATCCTTTGGCGCGCAGCTTGCTGTGATTCACGCCCGGCGCCTCTTTCAGCGTTCCCCAACCGACCGCATAGGCGGTGATCGCATTGATGTCCTTCGCCGAGTAGCCAAGTGTTTTCAGCGCTTCCGGCACCTGCTGGTTGATGATTTTGAAGTAACCGCCACCGGCGAGTTTCTTGAATTTCACCAGCGCGAAATCCGGTTCGATACCGGTGGTGTCGCAATCCATCACCAGCCCGATCGTGCCGGTCGGCGCGATGCAGGTCGACTGCGCATTGCGGTAGCCGTATTTTTCACCGAGCATGAGCGCCACGTCCCATGCATTTTTTGCCGCCTTGGCCAGCGCCTTGTCTTTCAGGTGTGGAATATCGAGCGGCACCGGCAGGATCGAAAGCCCGGCATAACCGGACTTCTCGCCACGCGCCGCCCGCGCATGGTTCTGCATCACGCGCAACATGTCTTTTTTATTCCTGGCATAGCCGTCAAACGCGCCGAGCTCCTTGGCCATCTCCGCCGAGGTGGCATAGGCAACGCCGGTGAGGATTGCAGTGATCGCACCGCACATGGCGCGGCCTTCGGCGCTGTCATACGGCACGCCGGTGGCCATCAGAAGGCCGCCGATATTGGCGTAACCGAGGCCGAGCGTGCGGAAATCGTAGGAGAGCTGGGCGATTTCTTTCGATGGGAACTGCGCCATCGCCACTGAGATTTCAAGCACGATCGTCCATAACCGCGTCGCATACTCAAAGGATTTGATGTTGAAACTGCCATCGTTATTTTTAAATTTGAGCAGGTTGATCGAGGCAAGGTTGCACGCCGTATCATCAAGGAACATATACTCCGAGCATGGGTTCGACGCACGGATACGGCCCGACTGCGGGCAGGTATGCCATTCATTCACCGTGGTGTCATATTGAATGCCGGGATCGGCGCAGGCCCACGCCGCATAGCCGATTTTTTCCCACAACTCGCGTGCGGAAAGCTCTTTATGCACCTTGCCATCCTTGCGGCGGGTGAGCGCCCAAGGCTTGTCCTGGAGCGCGGCTTCGAGAAATTCATTGGTCACGCGCACGGAGTTATTCGAGTTCTGTCCGGAAACGGTGAGATAGGCTTCCGAATCCCAGTCCGTATCATATTCCGGGAATTCGAGATCGGCATAACCCTGCTTCGCGAATTCGATGACACGGTAAATATAATTGTCGGGCACGAGGGATTTCTTGGCCTCGCGGATGGCTTTTTTGAGCGTCGGGTTATCGGACGGATGAAAGCGCGATTCCGATTCGCCCTGCTTGCACGCCTCCATAATCGCACCGAGATGCTTGCGGCACAGCTTGGAGCCAGTGACGAGCGCCGCCACTTTCTGCTCTTCAATCACTTTCCAATCGATAAAGGCCTCGACATCCGGATGATCGACATCAACCACCACCATCTTCGCCGCACGGCGCGTGGTGCCGCCGGATTTGATCGCGCCCGCCGCACGGTCGCCGATTTTGAGGAAGCTCATCAGGCCGGAGGATTTCCCGCCGCCAGAGAGTTTTTCGCCGTTGCCGCGCAGGTCGGAAAAATTCGATCCGGTGCCGGAACCATATTTGAACAGGCGCGCCTCGCGCTCCCACAGATTCATGATGCCGCCTTCGTTCACCAGGTCGTCGGACACACTCTGAATAAAGCAGGCATGCGGCTGCGGGCGCTCATAGGAGCTGCCGGAACGGGTGAGCTCTTTGGTCTCGCCATCGACATAATAATGCCCCTGGCTCGGACCGTCGATGCCATAGGCCCAGTGCAGGCCGGTATTGAACCATTGCGGCGAATTCGGCGCGGCCATCTGGGTGGCGAGCATATAGCGCATCTCATCGAAAAAGGCCTGCGCGTCTTCTTCGGTATCGAAATAATCGCCCTTCCAGCCCCAATAGGTCCACGCACCCGCCAGCCGGTCAAACACCTGCTTGGCCGAAGATTCTCCTACGATCTCAGCGCCCTCCGCCGCTTCCTTGCGCCACAGCCACGACGGCACGCTGCTTTCTTCCACTTTACGCAACTTGCTCGCCACACCGGCCTTGCGGAAATATTTCTGCGCGATCACATCGGTCGCCACCTGCGACCAGTCCGCCGGGGTCTCCGCGCCTTTACACTCAAACACCACCGAGCCGTCGGGATTTTTCATCACCACATCGGTTTTCTTAAACGCGATGCTGTCATAGACATTCGTGCCGGCTTTGGTGAAGTGTCTTTCAATGCGCATATGCTGCTCCCCATTCTTTTCTATTATTTTAATGCAACCCATCCAGTTTTACGAGGAAGAAAAACCACCGGGCGCTTCTCTTGATGGAAGCGCGGCGAAGGCATTTTCAACTTCGTAATCCCCCCTGTGTCGGGCAAAAACAAGTGTAACATTACAAATCCGTAATGCAACTAGATATTGTGATTATTTTTGCATGATACCCACTATATTATGTGTTTTTAACTAAATTCTTCAATTGTGAAAGCTGGGGATAAGTCGGTGTAATCATGTAAGAATCTTGTCTCCCCTTCTTTTTTGCTCTGTGGGTAACTGCCGGGAAAAATCCTGCACCCCATAGATATAGTGGTCACTTTTTATTCTTCCGACGATCCGGCGATGACGCCATATTTTTCCCGCATATTTTTCGCGCAGAACTGGCAGCTCGCATTTTCCACATAAAGCGGATGCGTGCGATCTTCCGGTTTCAATGTCTGCCCGCAGCCCGGACACATCGTCGCCGTTTGCGAAGGCACCAGCCCGTGACCGACCGCGATGCGGTTATCGAAGACATAGCACTCCCCCTCCCAGCGGCTTTCTTCGGGCGGAATCTCCTCGAGATATTTGAGGATGCCGCCTTTTAGATGATAGACGTTTTCAAACCCCTCCGCCTTCATCCACGCCGTGAATTTCTCGCAGCGTATGCCGCCGGTGCAGAAGGTGGCGATTTTTTTATCCTTCGCATCCGCCAGATTGTTCCGCACATAGCCCGGAAGCTGCTTGAAGATGCGCAACCCCGGATCGACCGCGCCTTTGAACGTCCCCAGATGCGTTTCGTAAACATTGCGCGTATCGATCACAATCACATCCGGATCATCGATCAGCGCATTCCAGTCCTTGGCCTCGACATATTCGCCCACCATATTCGGCGGGCACGGCTCGCCAATCGAAATCGTCTCTTTTTTCAACCTCACTTTCGTTCGCCTGAACGGCTTTTTTTCCGCAATACTCTCCTTATGCTCAAACGTCCCTCCCGCCACCTTATATAAATGCGCAAGCGCGCAATCGATCCCCTCGCGACTCCCGGCAATCGTGCCGTTAAATCCTTCCGCCGCAATGAGCAGCGACCCGCAAATGTCATTTTTTACCAATATCTCCAGTAACTCCTGCCGCTTCCCTGCAAAATGCGGGAAGTCAAAAAAATGGTAGAAAGCAGCGACGATGTAGGGCATAATTCAGGGGCCGGTGATTAAAGGAAAGAATGCAGTATATAATGTATTTTTTTCTCTTGTCACTGACCTCTGAACTCCAGTTACCGAGCAGCTAACTATGGTCATTCATATCGATCCCCGCCGCATTAATACCCCCGCCTCCGGCCGCCCGCAGGTCCGGCGCGAGCGCCCGCGTGACGAAAAGCTAAAATCCGCACCGAAGCGGGTGGAGGAAAATTTCATTCCGGAACCGGAATCCCTCGCCACCATCATCCGCAACGCCGTCACCGCGCTGCGCGAAGGGTTCCACTGGGACCGCGGCACCATCCTCAATATCCTCGCTTAATCTCCTTTCTATTCTCAGGATCCCACGGGTTTTTGTGTCACGGAAGGGGGTAAAATGAAAAAAGTGCAATTTTTTTGATTTATTTTCTATTTAGCAATTATTAAACGCTTACCCGCTAGCTTCACCGCATGATCAAAACGGAACAACTTACTATTTTTACAGAAGAATCCGGAGAGGAATCCGGGTTCAGCTTCATCGAAATATCTCTCGTTCTGGTCATCATAGGGCTGGTTGTCGGGGGTGTACTGGTGGGGCGATCCCTGATCCATACGGCAGAGCTAAGGAGTGTCGTAAGCGAATATCAGCGTTTTCAAACGGTCACTAACGCTTTTAAAAATAAATTTAACTCGCTGCCGGGCGACATGCCCAACGCCACCGCTTTCTGGGGTGCGGCGAACTCCAATCCGGCCGCCTGCCTCGCCGCCACCGGCACGGGAACGCAAACCTGCAATGGCGATGGCAACTATATGTTCGCCAATACTCTCGGCATCAACCAGTATAGTGAGGAATTCATGTATTGGCAGCATTTATACAATGCCGGATTTCTGGATACGCCCTATACCGGAAAATCTGGCCCCAACGGAGCAAGCGACGCTATTCTTGGCACCAATGTCCCGCGCAGCAGAATGCCGGACGGTGGCTGGTCGATGGATTATGATCCCTATTATTCCGGCGATCCTTATAGCTTCGCCTTTGATTATCAACGATATTACCGTTACGGTTCCAAGGCGACCAACAGCCTGACCCATGCGGTGCTGCTGACACCGCATGATGCATGGAATGTGGATTCAAAAATCGATGATGGAAAACCGGGTGACGGCAGGGTCATTGCGTTTAACTGGGATTTTTGCACGAATGCCCCATCCAATGGCGATCCTGTCGTCAGCGACAGGGTAAACTCTATTTATCTGGTGACAGCTACGAATATCCTGTGCGCTTTGGCTTTTACCCGGCCTTTTTGAGTGTGCCCTCCAGAAAAAATCTTGAGCCCGTGCAAGCGGCGCACTATAGTCGCCCGCCTATGACCCTTTCCCCGATAGCCGATATTCTTGACGATGCCCGCAATGGCCGCATGTTCATCCTGGTCGATGATGAAGACCGCGAGAATGAAGGCGACCTCGTCATCCCCGCGCAATTCGCCACGCCGGAAGCCATTAATTTCATGGCCAAGCACGGGCGCGGCCTCATCTGCCTCGCCATGGAGCGGGCGCGGGTGGTGCAGCTGGGCCTCAACCTCATGTCGCCGGAAAATTCCTCCCGCCACCAGACGGCGTTTACCGTTTCCATCGAAGCACGCGAGGGTGTGACGACCGGCATTTCCGCCGCCGACCGGGCGCATACGATTCAGGTGGCCATCGACCCTGCGAAAAATGCCGCCGATATCGGCTCGCCCGGCCATGTGTTCCCGCTGATCGCCAAGGATGGCGGCGTGCTGGTGCGCGCCGGGCATACCGAAGCGGCGGTGGATATTGCACGGCTCGCGGGCGTTAACCCCGCCGGGGTCATCTGCGAAATCATGAATGACGACGGCAGCATGGCCCGCCTTCCCGAACTGCTCGCCTTCGCCAAACAGCATGGGCTGAAAGTGGCGAGCATCGCCGAACTCATCGCCTACCGCAGGCGCTCCGAAAAATTGGTAAGGCGCGTGATCGAAGCGCCGTTTTCCAGCAAGCATGGCGGCGATTTTTCCATGATCGTCTACTCCACCACCACCGAATATGCCGAGCATGTGGCGTTGGTCAAAGGCACGATCGACACCGCCAAACCGGTGCTGGTGCGGATGCATTCGGCAAACATGCTGCAGGATATGCTGGCCGATGCGGACTCTAAAGGCAGCCTTCTCTCCGAAGCGATGAAGGCGATTGAGAAAAACGGCAGCGGCATATTGGTGCTGCTGCGCGAACCGATCAAAACCTCGCTCTCCGACCAGCTCCGGCTGAAAAAAGGCGAAACGCCGCTCGCGCCGATGGATTTGCGCGATTACGGCATCGGCGCGCAGATACTCCTCGATCTCGGCGTGCGTGACATGACTTTGCTTTCTAACGCACGACGCAGCGTGGTCGGGCTGGAAGGCTACGGACTCACCATTGCAGGATACCAGCCATTATGACCCATATATTAATCATCTCCGCCCGTTTTTATGAAGACATCGCCGGTGAGCTTGAAAGCGGCGCGGTGCAAACGCTTCAGGATGCAGGCGCGACCTTTGAAGTGGAGGCCGTGCCCGGCGCGTTCGAGATTCCCGCCGCCATCGGTTTCGCCGCCAAAAGTAAAAAATTCGACGGCTTCATCGCGCTCGGCTGTGTCATCCGCGGCGAAACGTCCCATTATGACTATGTATGCGGTGAAAGTGCACGCGGGTTAATGGATTTGAGCTTGCAACAGGGATGTGCTATAGGGTATGGAATACTCACCGTGGAAAATGAGGAGCAGGCGTGGGAGCGCGCCAGCGTATCGCAAGGCAATAAGGGCCGTGATGCCGCGAATGCCTGCCTGCGCATGATCCATCTGAAACAACAATTTCGATAATGGGAATCTTATGCCGGTGACCAACGCCAAAAACCTTTCGCTGCAGAAAAAATCAGCCTCACGCGTGGCCGCCGTGCAATGCCTGTACAAGCTCGCCATGAATAACGAAACGCTCGACCCGGCAAAGCAATTATCGGCGCTGAAAGTGCAGCTTTTCCGCAATCCGGAAGAGCAAAAAGCCACTATCGGTGCGGCGGTGGAGCCGAATTACCCGCTCTATGAAGCCATCCTCACCGGCGTGAAGAAAAACGGCAAAGATATTGAAAAAATGCTGGGTACGGTGCTTTCCAAAGACTGGAAGCGCGAGCGCATGAGCCCGGTCCTGATCGCCATCCTGCAATGCGCGATCTCGGAGCTGTTCTTCGCCAAGGAAACACCGCTCAAAGTGGTGCAGGACGAGTATAGCCGCCTGACCCGCAGCTTTTTCGGCGAAAAGGAAGTGAAGTTCGTGTTCGCGGTGCTTTCGGCGCTTGCGGAGAGTTTTGAGTAAGCGTTGTCATACCCGCGCAGGCGGGTATCCATTCGCTTGATAAATATATTATATTCTTTGCGAGTGGACTCCCGCCTTCGCGGGAGTGACAGGTAATGGCCAACGAACACACCCTCATCAGAAAATATTTCGCGCCGCTGGCGGAGGCGTTCCCCGGAAGCCTGAACCTTACCGATGATGCGGCCATTCTCGATATTCCGGCAGGCCAGCAACTGGTCGTCACCAAAGATGCGATTAGCGAAGGAATCCATTATTTAGCGGGCACCGACCCGGCGATGATCGCCAAAAAACTGCTGCGTACCAACCTCTCCGACCTCGCCGCCATGGGCGCCACGCCTTATTGTTATTTTCTTGCCATGGCCCTACCCTCACCGCTTTCCGAAGATTTTATCAGGCGCTTTGCCGAAGGCCTCGCGGAAGATCAAAAAGAATTTGGAATATCTCTCGCGGGCGGCGACACGATTGCCACAAACGGCGCACCGGTTTTTTCGCTCACCGCGCACGGGCTGGTGCCCCAAGGCGCAGCGCTGCGCAGGAACGGAGCGCAGACGGGCGACGCGATTTATGTATCCGGCACGCTGGGCGATGCGGCGCTGGGCTTGCACAGGTATCAGGTGACAGGTGGCAGGTGGCAGGAGGATGATTATTTGATGCAAAGATATTTGCTGCCACAGCCGCGCTTGGAATTGGGCGTGCAATTGCGTGGGCAGGCAATGAGTTGCATCGATATTTCCGATGGGCTGCTCGCCGATATGGGGCATATCTGCGATGCCTCCAATGTCGGCGCGGAAATTTCGCTGGAACATATTCCGCTGTCGGATGCCGCAAAAAAAATGCTGGAAGCATCGCCCGAACTCTGGCCGCTGATTTATAGTGGCGGCGACGATTATGAGTTGTTGTTTACACTGCCGGAAGGAGAAAAACCACCCGCTGGCACCACGAAGATTGGCAAAATTATTGCGGGAAGCGGAGTAAAATTATTGCACGAAGGAAAAGAAGTTCCGGTGCAGAAAAAAGGTTATTCGCATTAGTTTTTGTCATTCCTGCGAAGGCAGGAATCTCTACATCCTACGCGCAAGCGGCAAAAGAGATCCCCGCCTGCGCGGGGATGACGCATTACTGATGCGATAAAAACGCCTTCATATTGCGCACAGCCTGGCGCAGGCGGTGCTTATTTTCCACCAGCGCGATGCGGACATAATCGTTGCCGCCGGGGCCGAACCCGATGCCCGGCGCCACCGCCACATCCGCCTCGGTGAGCAGCAATTTTGAAAACTCCAGCGAGCCTAAATGCAGGTATTTTTCCGGCAGTTTTGCCCACACGAACATGGATGCATCGGGCTTTTCCATCGGCCAGACTTTGGCAAGTCCATCCACCACCACATCGCGCCGGTCTTTATACAGCACCCGCATTTGATCGACATAGTCCTGCAGGCCGTTGATGGCGGAAGTCGCCGCAATCTGCATGGGCAGGAATGTGCCGTAATCGAGATAGGATTTAATTTTGGTAAGCGCGCCGACGAGATGTTTGTTGCCCGCCGCAAACCCGATGCGCCAACCGGCCATCGAATAGGTTTTAGATAACGTCGTAAATTCCACCGCCACATCCTTGGCGCCTTTGACTTGCAGCATGGAAGGCGTGGGTTTCGCCTCATCAAAATACAGTTCGCAGTAGGCGAGATCCGAAATCGCATACACCTCATATTTGCGGCAAAGCCCCACCACCTCTTCGTAAAAACCGATATCGACCGTCTCCGCCGTCGGATTGCAGGGATAATTCACCACCACCGCCACCGGCTTCGGTTTGGCGCTAAGCGCGGCTTCCAGATTTTTCATGAAATCCGGCGCGTGCGGGGTGTTGGGAATATGGCGCACCTCGGCACCGGGAATGATGAATCCCCAGGTGTGAATCGGATAGCTGGGGTCCGGAACCACGAACACATCCCCCGGCTGCGAGATGGCATTGGCCAAATTGGCAAGACCTTCTTTCGAGCCAATCGTCACGCATAGTTCCGTATCCGGATTAATATCGACACCGAAACGATTTTTATAATAACCCGCCTGCGCTTTACGCAGCCCGTGAATACCCTTAGATACCGAATAGCGGCTGGCCTTGGGATCACCGAGCGCCTCACGCAGTTTGCTCATCACATGCGCGGGCGGTTTGGAATCCGGGTTGCCCATGCCGAGATCGATGATGTCTTTGCCCGCAGCACGCGCCTCGGCCTTAATCTTGTTGACCTCAGCAAAAACATACGGCGGCAGGCGGCCAATACGGTAAAATTCGGTTTGCATAGATATGTCCTACCTCGTCGCCTGCACGATAGGCGTAGGGCCATGGATCGCCTCGTCAATGTCCCGCAGCATTCCATCCACCTGCGGCAATGTCACCGGCAGCTCGGTCGGCTCCGCGTCCAGTTCTTTCTTTTCTTCCATCGCCGCCTTATGCTCACGTTGCAAGGATTTCTGCTGCATATTTTTCTGCTTCCTTACCGCTTCGGAAGCCTCCGGCACTTTCGGCACATCGGCCAGATGCGGATAGCTGGGAGGCTGGCTGCCACCGGCGGCGGGCTGCAATTGCGAAAACTGCACGGGCACGGCTTCTGCGCGCTGCTCCGGCTCCGGCACAAACACACCGTTTTCCTCCTCGATGACCGCAGGCGGCACAGCGCGAATCTGCGGCGCGGGCGGTATCACACGGGCAGGCGCCGGTTGTGGCGTAAGCACCACCGGAGTGGCAGGCTCCAGCGCCGCGACCGAGCCTTTGAACGGCTTGCGGCCCGACGCCACGGGAGCAGCGGAGGCGGAAGCGGCGGAGGCGGCCTCCGGCGCTTTCTTATCATCGCCAAGCCATTCCTTGATGTAGTTGGTGCGGCTGACATCGTTGCCATCATTGTCATACTGGTCATAGGGCGTAATGCTGGCCGATTTGGGCTGGATCGGCACAGCCCGCGAAGATACGGCAGCAGGCGCAGGTGGTGCATTTTTCGTATAGCCGGCATTCAAAAGCGGCGGCCGACGCGGACCCGGCACGGGATCGCCAACGCGTTCGCCGGTGTATTTCTCATAAACAAATTCCCGCGCATCCTGACAGCCAGCCAGCGTGGCAAGCATAGCACAAAGAGAAACAGCGTAGCGAAATGGGACCATGGCCGAAAGATAAGCCCACCCGTTAAAAATTGCAATCGATAACTGTTGCACCTGAGCGCAAAATCGCTGTAAATAACGCCATGAGCAAAAAAGCTGACAAACACGAGGCGCCCGACGCCGCCACCTTCGCTAAAAATATGGGCGAGGCGGCGGAGAAATGCCAGCTCATCTTGCAGGAATTCCTCGCCAAGCAGGCGGGAGACATGGCCAATACACCGGTGGACCCGCTGAATGTCGGCAAGGCGTTCATGGAGCTGTTCACCCGCATGATGGGCGACCCGATGCGGCTGGTGGAACGGCAGCTGGGCTTCTGGCAGGATTACCTGAATCTCTGGGAAAACACCGCCCACAAGCTGGCCGGTGACGAAAAACCCCCGATCATCGCCCCCGACGTGCGCGACCGGCGCTTCAAGGACGAGGCCTGGCAGGAAAATGCCGTGTTCGATTTCCTGAAACAATCTTATTTGCTTTCGGCACGCTGGCTGCAAAATACCATCGGCGAAGTCGAAGGCATGGACGCGCACACCACCCGCAAAGTCGATTTCTACACGCGGCAGTTTATCGACGCGATGAGCCCCAGCAATTTCCTGATGACCAACCCGGAAGTGCTGAAAGCCACCATCGATTCCAACGGTGAAAATCTGGTGAAGGGACTTTCAAACCTGCTTGAAGACCTGGAGCGCGGCAAAGGGTCGTTACGCATCAGCATGACCGACCACAAGGCGTTCGAGGTCGGAAAAAACCTCGCCACCACGCCCGGAAAAGTCGTGTACCAGAATGATTTGATGCAGCTTATCCAGTATGCGCCGACCACGAAGGAAGTGTATAGCACGCCGCTGCTCGTCATCCCGGCATGGATCAATAAATTCTATATCCTCGATCTGCAGCCGGACAATTCGGTGGTCAAATATTTCGTCGACCAGGGCTATACGGTATTCATCATCAGCTGGGTGAACCCCACCGAAGAATTGAGCAAAAAATCCTTCGACGATTACATGGGTGACGGCCCGCTCGCCGCCCTCGACGCCATCGAAAAAATCACCGGCACCAAGGAAACCAGCGTCGTCGCCTATTGCCTCGGCGGCACGCTGCTTTCGATCACGCTGGCATGGCTTGAGGCAAAAAAACAGGCGCACCGGGTGAAATCCGCCACCTACCTCACCACCATGGTCGATTTTTCGGAAGCGGGCGAACTCTCCGTCTTCGTCGATGAAGAGCAGCTCAAGATGCTGGAATCGCGCATGTCGCAGCAGGGCTATCTCGAAGGCTCCGAGATGGCGATGACGTTTAATATGCTGCGCGCCAATGATCTTATCTGGTCGTTCGTGGTGAATAATTACCTGCTCGGCAAGGATCCCTTCCCGTTCGATTTGCTCTACTGGAATTCCGATTCGACGCGCATGCCCGCCGCCATGCACAGCTACTACCTGCGCAACATGTACCAGAATAACCAGCTCATCCAGCCCGGCGCGCTCACCATCGGCGGCGTGAAGATCGACCTTACCACCATCAAAACGCCAAGCTATCTGCTTTCCACCCGCGAAGACCATATCGCGCCGTGGAAATCAACCTATGCCGGCACCCAGATTTACGGCGGGCCAGTTCGTTTTGTACTCGCGGCGAGCGGCCATATCGCGGGCGTGGTAAACCCGCCCACCAAAAATAAATACTCGCACTGGATTAATGAGAAACTGCCGAAATCCAGCGATAAGTGGCTGGAAGATGCAAAAGAACTGCCCGGCTCCTGGTGGCCGGACTGGATTAGCTGGCACGCGCAATATGAGGGGCCGAAACTGCCCGCCCGCGCTGTCGGCAAAGGAATCGAACCCGCACCGGGGAGCTATGTGAAAGTCTCCGGGTAGATGATCCGCACGTTTATCGAATCGCATTTTGGTTTCGTATTGCTCGCTGCCGCCGCGGTGGGGCTTGTCGCGCCGCTCGGCAATGTGCCGGACGATTCGGCGTCGGTTGCGCTCGCCATGCTCACCTATGCCTCCTGTTTCAAACTGCGTGACGGCGGATTTTCCACCATACGCTGGAACGAGGTGGCGCGGTTTTATGTGCTGCGCTACCTGCTGCTGCCGGTGGGATTGTTCGCCGTCGCCCATGCGCTGGTTCCCGATTATGCGCTGGGCGTGTTCCTGCTGGCGCTGGTGCCTGCCGCCGTATCCAGCCCGGCGTTCGCCCAGCTTTTCGGTGGCAGCGTGCCGCCGGCATTTGCGATTGTGATGGTGAGCACCTGCCTTGCGCCGTTTCTCATACCATTGCAATTCATGTGGGCGAGCGAAGTGTCGCTGCATATTTCACCGCTCGGGCTGTTTCGCACCCTCACCTTCTGCATACTGCTGCCGATGGCGGTGTATTTTGCGACAAGGCACCTCACGCGCTGGGGCAACCTCATGTATGATTCGGTGAAACTGATTTCGATTGTGCTGGTGGCGTTCGTGATCGCGCTGGTGATCGCCAAGCAGCGCGAGGTGATCCTGTCCGACCTCTCGGCACTCATCGTGCCGTTTATCGCCTGCCTTCTTTGTTATGCGGCATTCATCCTGTCGGCGCGGTGGATCGGCCGCAGGCAGCCGAAGGAAACGCAAATTACCTACGCCGTCTGCTCGGCGTTTAATAACGTGGCGCTCGGCGTAAGCCTCGCCCTTGTCCATTTCCCACCGAAAATTATTTTGCTGATCGCCGTCAGCGAAGTGGCCTGGGCCCTGCTGCCGCTTCTCATGAAAAAATGGTGACCCCTACGGGACTGACGAATGGCCTGCTTGCCATTCGCCCTCAAGGGGCGGCTCGCCCGCCTTCGGCATGACTGCGCCGTCAAAATTTTCTTCCTGAAAATTGTTCGAACCCTACGGCTTCTCGTGGGGACCAGCCATTTACAAAAAAAGCCCCATGCGGGGCTGTTTTTATAAATGGTGACCCCTACGGGACTCGAACCCGTGTTACCGCCGTGAAAGGGCGGTGTCCTAACCACTAGACGAAGGAGTCATTTTACTACTATCGCGGGCAATAAAAAGGACGCTATATCAAGCAAAGCTGCGCCTGCAAGTCAACAGGAAAGTGCATACCGGCGCATAGTCGCGGCCACAGCGCAAAGAATGCTTGCCATCTTGCCCATAAACCGACAAAAATGACGGATACCAAGCAGCGGAGCCTTCCTTTGTTAGCCATGCAATATACCATCCCCCTGCCGCCGGGCTATGACGAGGCGAAAATCCACGAACGGGTAGCGCTGCGCAGCCGCCTGTTCGACGGCCATGCCGGGCTGGTGCATAAATCCTTCCTCTACAACGATAAGGAAAAGCTCTACGCGCCGTTTTACCTGTGGAAAGACGTGGTCGAAGCCCGCGATTTCCTGATGGACGACCTGTTCAAGGGCGTGATCGAAGCCTTCAGCCGCCACCGCGTGCGCAGCTGGTTCGTGCTACAGATGGGCCATGGCAACCGCACGCTCACCCCCACCTACGCCCGCCGCGAAACCGACATCATCGCACCGGAAGAACGGCTCGACCATTATGTCGCGAAGGAAAAAACGGCGCAGGAAGCGCTGCTTTCCAACCCAAATCTTTATATGCACACGATCGCGATAGACGCCGACCGCTGGGAAATCATCCGTTTCAGCCTATGGAAAGACAAGGAATCGGCGACAAAACCCGAAAGCGACGCGCATCTGGAATTCTCGGTGCTGCACGTCACCGAATCCTAATATCCGCTGGAATTCGGCTTCCTGCCGGGTGCGACGGTGCTGCTGCTATCGCCCGGTTTGTTGAAGCGCCCGATATTGCCGAGCGTCTGCTCGATGAAGCTCAGCGTATGGCCCTCGGTCGGCGTTTCGCGCTTCACATTGGTGATTTCCAGCGCCTGGTCCCGGCCATAACCGTTCACCTTGCTCACCATGCCCGTCGTGTCGAACTCGATGCTGGTCACATCCTGATCGACCACTTCCGGCGCGAAAAACCCCACCGTTTCCTTGCGGTTATGAATATAATACCAGGTCTCCGGGCCGAAGCTCGACTGCGACGAGGGCGAGCCGAGCTGGTCGAGCACTTCCTGCCGGCCGGTCTGGCCGATCACCAGCTTGTCCTTGATATCCACCTGTTTTACATAGCCGCGATTATCCACCATCGGCGAACAGGCGGCAGCAGCCAGTAATATCAATATAACGGTCTGTTTTTTCATTATAATCACAATCCCTATTGCCAAATGATAGCGCGGGCAGCACAAAAAAGCAAATAACTTGGCAGAAATGGCTTTAACTTTTGCCGATCTGTGGATAACCTACGCGTTTAATTTATTAAACAGGAGCATCACTATGGGAATAATGCCGGATAGCTGGATACGCGACCAAGCCGCAAAAGGGATGATCGAGCCGTATGTCGAGAATTTACAGCGCGAGGGCGTGATTTCCTACGGCGTTTCCAGCTACGGCTACGACGCCCGCGTGTCCGACGAATTTAAGATTTTTACCAATGTCGATTCGGCCATCGTCGATCCCAAGGATTTCTCAACCAAAAGTTTCGTCGACCGCAAGACCGACGTCTGCATCATTCCGCCCAACTCGTTCGCGCTTGCCCGCACGGTGGAATATTTCCGCATCCCGCGTGATGTGCTGGTGGTCTGCGTCGGCAAATCGACCTATGCCCGCTGCGGCATCATCGTAAACGTCACCCCGCTGGAACCGGAATGGGAAGGGCATGTGACGCTCGAATTTTCCAACACCACGCCGCTGCCTGCAAAAATCTATGCCAACGAAGGTGCCTGCCAGTTCCTGTTTTTGAAAGGCGACACCGTCTGCCAGACCTCCTACGGCGACCGCAAAGGCAAATACCAGGGCCAAAAAGGCGTAACATTGCCACGCATTGAGAAAGTGGCGTAGGATGCGATGATATGATGATTGCAGATAATACGATGACACGTGAACACGCCACCTCAGGGCTTATCAAAAATCCCTGGGATCTGGAGGTGTATAAGCGCGCTTACCACGTATCGCTGGATGTGCATAAAGCAACGCTGCCGTCTCCGCCATGCTTGCAAAATTACACGGAATCCTCAAATAACACGTATCATCGTATCATCATGTCATACTATTATCCCCTATGAATAAACTCCTCATCACCGGCGGGAATAAATTACAGGGCAGCGTTGCGATCAGCGGCGCCAAGAATGCCGCGCTGCCGCTGATGGCCGCGAGCCTGCTCACCGATGAGACGCTCGCCCTTTCCAACGTGCCCGACCTCGCCGATGTGAAAACGCTGGCGAAGCTTTTGGAGCAACACGGGGTTTCCATTTCTATTCCTCCCCCCTTGAGGGGGGGAGATAAAGAGGGGGGTGATGAATCATACGCCCGAACCTCTCTTGCCACCCCCACCCCAACCCTCCCCCCTCAAGGGGGAGGGAGAAGAGTAATATTGAACGCCCGCGCCGTCGATAATTTAACCGCGCCTTATGAGCTGGTGCGCACCATGCGTGCGAGCGTGCTGGTGCTGGGGCCGTTGCTTGCGCGGTTCGGCAAGGCCCGCGTATCGCTGCCCGGCGGCTGCGCCATCGGCACACGACCGATCGACCTGCATTTAAAAGCGCTGGAAAAAATGGGCGCGCATATCGAGCTGGCCGAAGGCTATATCGACGCCCATACCCATGGCCGCCTGCAGGGCGCAGAAATCACCTTTGAAAAAGTCTCGGTCGGCGCCACGGAAAATTTATTGATGGCAGCCGCGCTCGCCCAAGGCGAAACGATTTTAAAAAATGCCGCACGTGAACCGGAAGTGTGCGACTTGGCACGCTGCCTGCAAGCGATGGGCGCAAAAATCGAAGGCATCGGCACCGATGAAATCATCATTCAGGGTGTGGATAATTTACATGGCGCATCCCACACCGTCGTGGCCGACCGCATCGAGGCCGGAAGCTTCGCCGCCGCCGCTGCCGCCACCGGTGGCTCGCTCGAACTGGTCGGCGTCACCCATGAATTACTCGCTAGCGTCATCGATAAATTCGAAGAGGCCGGCGTACGCTTCTCGGAAACGCCACGCGGCTTGCTGGTCGAGCGCACAGGAGAAATCCACGGCGTCGATATCATGACACAGCCCTTCCCCGGCTACCCCACCGACATGCAGGCGCAGATGATGGCACTGCTTTCGCTTGCCGATGGCGCATCGATGATGACCGAAACCATTTTTGAAAACCGTTATATGCATGTGCCGGAGCTCACCCGCATGGGCGCGAACATCACCGTGCATGGCGCCAGCGCGATGATTCGTGGCGTGAAAAAACTCCGCGCCGCCGAAGTGATGGCCACCGACCTTCGCGCCTCGCTCTCGCTCGTCATCGCCGCGCTGGTGGCCGAAGGGGAAACCACCATCCACCGCATCTACCATCTTGATCGCGGCTATGAACGGCTGGAAGAAAAACTCCGCGCCTGTGGTGCGCAGATCGAACGCGTGCGTGAACGCGAACCTAGTGCCGCTTCCGCCGAAGCTGCCTGATATGTCACCCCCGGCCGATTTTCTCCGCCGCTATGCCCGCCACATCGTCCTTCCCGATATCGGCGAAGCCGGACAGGAAAAACTGGCCACCGCGAAAGTGCTGGCCGTCGGTGCGGGCGGGCTGGGCGCATCATGCCTGATGTCGCTTGCCGCAAGCGGCGTGGGGCAGATCGGCATTGTTGAGCCGGACCATGTGGAGCTCTCCAACCTCCCCCGCCAGACGCTGTATGAAACCGCCGATATTGGCCGCAAGAAAGCCGAAGCGGCGCGGGACCGGCTGGAGGAAATGAACCCGGATATTCGCATCGACACCCATCCCGGGCGGCTGGATGAGGGCAACGCAGAGGCGCTCATCGCCGGGTATGATGTGGTGGTGGACGGCACCGATAATTTCGCCAGCCGCTATGCCATCAACGATGCCTGCCTGCGTGCGAAAACGCCATGGGTACATGCGGCGATGATTGGCTTTACCGCGCATTTTTCTACCTTCGCACCGCATCTGGATGTGGCTCTTCCCTGCTATCGCTGCTATGTTCCCGAAGCACCCGAGCGCGAAAGAAGCTGCGCGCAGGAGGGCATCATAAGCCCGCTCGCCGGGATCGCGGGAAGCTTGCAGGCGCTCGAAACCATCAAATTACTGCTGGGCATCGGCACGCCACTTATCGGCACGCTGCTGCGCTTCGATGCGCTTACCTCGGAATTCCACCGCAGCAGCCTGAAGCGCGACCCGGCCTGCAAACATCACTAAACAAGCTTATCGTAACCCGGCAGCGTCAGGAATTCGATGAACTCGTTTTGCGTCACCAGATCGGTCAGCATATCGGCGGCTTTACGGTAAGGCAGGCCGGTATCGGTAAGCTTACCCAGCTCCTCATCGAGCAATTGCAGGTAGAGCGATTCGGTGATGGCATGGCCGTTATCAAGTACGCCCTTGTCATGATGAATCCACTGCCAGATTTGCGCGCGGGCGATTTCGGCAGTCGCCGCATCTTCCATCAAATTGAACAGCGGCACGCAACCATTGCCGGAAAGCCAGTTGGCGAGATATTGCACCGACACGCTGATATTATTGCGCAGTCCCGCTTCGGTGATTTTACCCTCCGGCACGGCGAGTAAATCCTGAGCGGTGAAATTGGTTTTTTCACGCACCACATGCAGCTGGTTCGGCGTCGGCATCAGGCGGTTAAAAACCTCCATCGCCACCGGCACGAGGCCCGGATGCGCGACCCAGGTGCCGTCATGCCCATCGCCCGCTTCACGCTCCTTGTCGGCGCGGACCATGGCAAAGGCTTTTTCATTCGCCACCTCGTCATTCTTCACCGGAATGAACGCGCTCATCCCGCCCATGGCAAACACGCCGCGACGATGGGTCTGCTCGATCAAAAGCTTGGAATAGCTGCGCAGGAAATGGGTGGTCATCGTCACCGCCGAACGATCCGGCAGCACGAATTCCGGCTTCTTGGAGAATTTCTTGATGAAGCTGAAAATATAATCCCAGCGCCCGCAATTGAGGCCGACGCAATAGTCTTTCAGCGCATGCATGATCTCGTCCATCTCGAACGTGGCGAGGATGGTTTCGATGAGGACGGTGGCTTTAATCGTGCCGCGCTTTAAGCCCAGCGAATCTTCGCTATAGGCGAAAATATCGGCCCAGAGCTGCGCTTCTTCGGCGCTTTCCAATTTCGGCAAATAAAAATACGGCCCGGTGCCGGAGGCGAGCAATGTTTTTGCATTCACATAAAAATACACCCCGAAATCAAGCAGCGCGCCGGGGATCGGCTTGCCCGCCAGCGTCACATGTTTTTCATCCAGGTGCCAGCCACGCGGGCGAACGATGAGGGTGGCGATCTTATCGGCCAGCTTATATTCCTTGCCCTCGGGGCTTGTGTAGCTGATGGTGCGGTTCGCATAATCACGCAGGTTGAGCTGCCCTTCCATCACCGATTGCCAGGTGGGGGCCAGCGAATCCTCGAAATCGGCCATGAACACTTTGGCGCCGGAGTTCAGCGCATTGATAATCATCTTGCGCTCGACAGGGCCGGTGATCTCCACCCGGCGGTCCTGCAGGTCGGCAGGAATCGGCGCCACCCTCCAATCAGCATCGCGGAGGGCTTTGGTATCGGCGCGGAAATCCGGCATCTCCCCCGCATCAATGCGTTTCTGGCGCTCCACACGCTTGGCCAGCAGGGCATTGCGGCGGGCGGTAAAACGCGTTGCCAGTTCGGCAACGAACGCCTGCGCCTCGGGCGTGAGGATGGTTTTATATTCCGGTGTCATCTCCCCGGACAGCGCAAGCGTGGTGGCGGATGTTTTGAGTGCAGCGTTATTCATATGGTTTCCTCCTGTAAAGAAACGGAAGTTTATTATACTATCTTGCAATCAACAAGTTGATTGCGTTACGCTTGCTTCGCCGCGAAAAATCGAGGCTTTCGGCCTCGATTTTCATCCCAGTTTCGCTGCACTTTGTTTGCGAACTGGTATTAGATGATGCTGAAATATGCAACATAGAGCGACACCACCACAATCGGGGTGATGATGCAGCGTATTTCGAAGAACCAGAGCGGAATAATTTTCCGCCCTACCAGCACGCTGTCAATCGCCCAGATGAAGGTGAAAAGCACTGTGAGCACCAGCAACTGGATGTGGATATCGGCATGCAGCAGCACGCCCCATGCAAGCGTCGAGGGCAGCACGCTCTCCAGAATCAAAAGGTTGGCTACGCGCTTATCATGCGAATAATTACTGACCGCCACCCCCCAATGGATACCGCCTAAGAACGACAATATAAGTGTCGAATAGGACAGCAGCGTACGGACGACAAAAATATTGTCATCAAACATCTGTCCTGACACGGCAATGCTCAAGACGACAAAAGGCAGCACGCCGATCAGGGTCAGAATAAGGGGAAATTTATTCACAAACCCGCCTGAGGAAAATTATTTTTTCAGCAAATCGCGAATTTCCGCGAGCAGCGTTTCGGTAGTGGTCGGTGCCACGGGCTTCGCTTCTTCCGCCTTTTTGAAACGGTTCACCTGTTTGACCAGCATGAACACGGCAAACGACACGATGAGAAAATTGATGACCTGGTTTATAAACAGGCCGTAATTAATCGTCGCCGCGCCCGCTTCTTTTGCCGCCTTCAGCGTTGCATAATCACCACCGGAGAGGTCGATGAAAAAATCCTTGAAATCGATGCCGCCCATGATGATGCCGATCGGCGGCATGATAATGTCTGCGACCAGGGAGCTGACAATACCGGTAAACGCCGCGCCGATGATGATACCGACCGCAAGATCGATTACATTACCACGCGAAATAAAAGATTTAAATTCCTGAACCATGCTCATGATGTAGTCTCCTGCAAGAGTTTGTTTTTATAACCTACAGCCTAGCTCAATTTAACCGGAGCAACAAGCCTTTTAGGTACTCGCTCTGCGGCAGGTGCGGATGCAGCGGATGATCGCTTCCAGCGCCGGTTTGCCTGATAATTTCCGCCGCCCTCCCCGCCTGCGCGATGCCCGACAGGACTGCCTTGTTAAACGCGCTGCGGCCAGCGTGGTGCGAACAAGTGGCGGTGAAAAAATGCCCGCCTTTTTCCACCAGCATGGCGGCCTGCGCCGCTACTTTTTCATAGCCCTTTAATCCGCTGGCAATGTCTTTTTTGCTTTTCACATAGGCGGGCGGATCGGCCACCACCAGGTCGTAAACCCGGCCTTCTGATGCAAGCCTCCGCATCACTTCCAGCGCATCGCCCCGGATGGTGGAAGAACGCGATGCCACGCCATTTTCCGCCGCCGCACGCATTGCAAGATCGAGTGCCAGCGCCGAAGAATCGACCATGGTGACATCGCAGGCGCCCTGTGTTGCCGCAAGCAGACCGAAGCCGCCGGAATGCGAAAACACATCGAGCATGGTTTTGCCTTCCGCCATGCCGGCAAGCATTTTCCGGTTATCGCGCATATCGTAAAACCAGCCGGTTTTCTGGCCGGAAAGCACATCGGCACTATAGATGCAGCCATTTTCCGTAAGCGTCACATATTCCGGCACGCTGCCTTTAATCACCTTCACTTCCTGCACAAGCCCTTCCAGCTTGCGGGCGGAAAAATCATTACGCATCACCACCGAACGCGGCTCCAGCAGATGTTCGAGCGCCACCAGCCAGATCGGTTGCAGTTTTTCCATCCCGTGGCTTCCCACCTGCGCCACCAGCACGTCATCAAAGCGATCGATCACCAGCCCCGGCAGACCGTCCGCTTCGGCATGCACCAGGCGGTAATAAGGCGCGTCATATAAGGCCGTGCGTTTTTCAAGCGCCTGCGTGATGAGTCGCGTGAAAAATGCCGCGTCAATCGCCTCGCGCTGCCATGAGAGCATCCGGCAGACAATCTGCGAAAGGGGGTTGACTACGCCGGTGCCGATAAATTCGCCACGCTCGGTTTCAACCCTGACAAGGCTTCCGGGCAACGCCGCCATCCACTCGGACGATTCCACCGCCTGATGCCGCATGACCCACGGGCAACCGCGAAGGATCGAGGCGGCATGCGTCTTTTTGATGCGCAGCGTGGGCTGTTTCAAGCCGCCCGCTCACGCGTTAAGTGAATGAAAACATCCTCAAGGTCGGCCTCACGCGTCGATAAATCGCGGACGCTGATGCCTGCCGCCGCCACCTGATTCAGCACGCTCTGGATGCTGGTCTCGCTCGGGCGGTAGGTAATCACCACCCGCCCCGCATCGAGCCTGGCCTGTAAATTCTGTAACGATACCGGAATGATTTCCAGCGTCTCCACTGGCGTAATCACCAGCTCTTTGCTATCGAAACTTTTGAGCATGTTGGCCTTGTCATCACACGCCACCAGCTCGCCGTGATTAATGACGGCGATGCGGTCGCACAGCGCCTCCGCCTCTTCAAGGTAATGGGTGGTGAGCAGCACCGTGGTGCCTTTCGCATTTAATGCCTTCACATAATCCCATAGCTGCGTGCGCAGCTCCACATCCACCCCCGCCGTCGGCTCGTCGAGAATCAGCACCGGCGGCGCATGCACCAAAGCTTTGGCCACCAGCAGGCGGCGGCGCATGCCACCGGAAAGCCGGCGCGAATTCACATCCGCCTTGTCCGAAAGCCCCAGCGCATCGATGATTTCCTGCGTGCGGCGTTTCGCCTTCGGCACACCATAATAACCGGCGTGGATATCGAGCGCCTGCCGCACGGTGAAGAAGGTATCAAGGATCAGTTCCTGCGGCACCACGCCGATCGAAAGCCTGGCATTACGCATTTCTTTTTCAATATCGTAACCGCATATTTTCACGTCACCGGAGGTCTTGCGCACGAGGCCCGCAAGGATATTAATCATGGTCGATTTACCAGCGCCGTTCGGCCCTAGAAGCGCGAAGAACGAGCCTTTCGGCACGGTGAGATCGATGCCTTTTAGCGCCTCCTTATGCTGGCCTTTTTTGCCATCCACATAGGTCTTGCGCAAATCCCGGATTTCAATTGCATTACTCATCGTCTATCCTGTCGTTAGTGCAAGATTATCACAGCAGAGAAGCCCGCGCATTATATTCTTCCAGCCAATGTTTTTCCTCCGAACTCAGCAGCGAAAAATCAACCAGCTTAGTGTCGATCGGCACGCAGGTAATGGTCTCAAAACCTAGGAATCCCTCGCCTTTTTCTACCACCTCCACCAGGTTCTCGATGCGGATGCCGTAAGCGCCCACCTTGTAGTAGCCCGGCTCGTTGGAAAGAATCATCCCGATTTCGAGCGCCGCGTCGCCACCGCGCTTGCTGATGCGTTGCGGCCCCTCATGCACACCCAAAAACTGGCCGACGCCATGCCCCGTGCCGTGGTCATAATCAAGCCCCACCTGCCACAAATATTGCCGTGCCAGGCTATCGAGCTGCGAGCCACGCGTGCCTTTCGGGAATTGCACGGTCGCCAGCGCGATATGGCCTTTGAGCACGCGGGTGAAGCGGTCTTTATGCTCTGCCGTCGGCGTACCGATGGCGATGGTGCGGGTGATGTCGGTGGTGCCATCTTCATATTGCCCGCCGGAATCAAGCAGCAACAGCTCGCCGGATTTTAAGTTGCGGTTGGTTTTCTCGTTGGCACGGTAATGCACAATCGCACCGTTCGCGCCGCTTCCGGCAATGGTTGGGAAGCTCGGTTCGATGAACATATTCTGCTCTTTGCGGAAGGACAACAATTGCCGGTCGATATCCATTTCGGATACGGAATGAATATCCGGATGCGCGTCGATCCATTTCAACAGTTTCGAAACCGCCACCCCGTCACGCCGATGCGCCGCACGGATACCCGCAAGCTGCACCGGATTCTTGCAGGCTTTCGGCAGCACGCAGGGATCTTCGCCCTTGACGATGCGCGCACCAGCCGACTTCAATTCATCCAGCAGCGCCACCGGCATCTGCGTGGCATCACAAAGCACCGCCTTGCCGTTCAGCCGGGCAAGCGATGGCGGATGGATCGCGGTGATATGTTCGGGCAGCGGCGGCAGGCGCTTCGGGTCGATGAACAAATCGACATGGCCGTCGCCATGCAGCACGGCGCGCACCAGGGCGAGCGGCGTGCATTCCACGTCGCGCGCACGGATATTCAATAACCAGCAAACCGATTCCGGAGCCGAAATAAATGCCGCATCCACCCCCTGCTCGGTTATTCTTTTACCGAGCCGTTCGCATTTGCTCGCAGCGCTTTCACCCGCCAATGCGTCATCATGAAGGAATACCGGCGTAGCAGGAGGCGCAGGCTGGTCCGCCCATACCGCATCCACCAGGTTTGGGCAGGCCACCAGCGCCACGCCGCTTTTATCACAACGCGCCTGCATCCGCTCCAGCATCGCCTTGGTAAACAACGCAGGATCATAGCCGATCATTGCGCCCTGCAACTCCCCTGCCAGCCACGCTTCCGCCGTTACCTCCGCCGAGTTGTAAATGGAAAAACAGGAAGCGTCGATCTCGGACGCCGCCTGCAAAGTGTAACGCCCGTCAACGAACAGCGCCGCCTTATCCGCCAGCACCACCGCCATGCCCGCCGAGCCGGAAAATCCGCTGAGCCATGCGACACGCTGAAACGCCGCCGGAGGATATTCGCTCATATATTCATCATGCACAGGCTGGAGATACCCGGCAATGGCGTGATTTATGAACGCCTTACGCACCGCCGCTAATTTTTCCCTGGCCTGCACACGAACCGCCTTCCTTAAATGGCATTTATGGAGTATATTTTACACATGCGGTATTGTTTATTCTACCCTCTTTTCGCGATTTTTAGTTGGGCGGCAGGAGCACCCTGCAGCGCCGACGACATATGGTCGCACCCGGTGGTCGAACATGAGGGCGCGAAAACACCGCAAAAGACAGTGCTGGTAATTGAATTCGCGGAAAAATCCCCACCGGGCAGCAAGCTTGGCGATGCGATCCAGCAAGGGAAAAAAGAATTCGCCCCGCTTGAATCTTTTGCACTTTATGACGAGCACGCACTGGAAATATTGCTTGAAAACAAGGCAGATACCAGCATCGGCATGGTGGTCGTAATCCACCCGCATGACATGGAAACGCTGGAGAAACTCCCCAGCCTGTACCCGGATATTTATTTTACTGTCATTGATGCCCCCCGAACGCTCTATGCGGCAAATGTTCAGAATGTGCAATTTAAGGAAGGGGAAGGCGTATTTTTGCTCGGCACCATCGCCGCCATCAGCAGCGCAGGCCGTGTGAGCGTTATGGCCATGGAGGACACAGAAAGAAACCGCAGCATGAGCGAACGGTTCGTTGCCGGAGTCAAACATATCCATCCGGACGCGCAAGTGAGCACCCAACTCGACCTCCGCCCCTCCGCCACCCAGCATACGCGGCTGGCAACCACCATCGCCAAGGCGTTTCAGGAAGGTACTGCCGTGCTGTTTTCATTCGATAATGAGATTATCGAACAGGCGCTGCGCGATGCGAAGCCTGAGCGAAAACTGGTCATCAGCGGTAACCCGCCGCCACGCGCCGCCGATAGTTCGCGCCTGCTTACCTACCTGGTAAAACGCTACGACCTGGCGCTGCTGGACGTGCTGCGCATCTATAGCCACCGCCAGTGGCATGCCGGGGAAATCGAGCTGGGTGTGGCCGGCGGTTACGTCGATTATTCGCTCAATGCCGATAATGTGGAAATCTTTCCCAAGGACGCCATCGACCAGATCGAAACACTCAAGGATTATACCGGCCAGGGCATTGCGACGCAGATGCTTCACTAGGTTTGTGTAGCAGCAGCGTGCACCAGCCCTCATGGCTGAGGCGCTTGACAAGGCGAAGCCCCTGCCGCCGGTGGGCGGAAAATACCATCGCTTCCTGGTCGGAAAGCAGGCCCGACAAGATGGCATAGCCGCCCGGTTTCAACGTGCGCGCCAACGCATGGGAAAACATAACCAGCGGCCGCGCCAAAATATTGGCAATAATCAGGTCACATTCGCCGAAATGCTTGACCACGCGACTTTTATAACCATCCGATACCGCGCACCCAGTGGCGTGTTGCGTGCGGTTGATGCGCACATTATCGGCCGTCACCTGCACCGCAATCGGATCGATATCCACCGCGAGAATCTCGGCATTCCATAGTTTCGCAGCAGCAATGGCAAGAATGCCGGAGCCGGTTCCCATATCAAGGATGCGTGTGATATTCCTGCGTTTTTTTATCCATGCGAGCGCCTGCAAACAAGTGCGCGTGGTGCCATGCTCACCGCTGCCAAACGCCGCGCCCGCCTCCACCTGAATCGGAATAGATGCCACCGGCGGCGTATCCGTCACATGCGAGCCATGCACAAAAAAACGTTCGATAATCAGGGGCGGGAAATCCCGCGCCACCAGCGAAAGCCAATCCTGCTGCATGATGGTGGCGGTGGTAATTGCCGGCGTCTTTTTCCCGGCGAGCATGGCCAGCACCGCAGCGCGGCGCGTCACCTCTGCCATATCGGGCGGTTCGGCAAACAACACATCACATTTCCATTGGTCACGCTCCTCATCGAGCTCAAACGCCGAAGCTGAAAGCGCGATATCATCGAACGAATCCTGCACATGTTCGGCGCTGGCAAACGGCAGCACAAATGACACCTGAAAATACTGCGATACTTGTGCAAAAGGATTATACATGGATCATCTCCAGCCACTCATCTTCATTTAAAATTTTTACGCCGAGCTCGGTGGCTTTTTTGAGCTTGCTACCCGCATCCTCACCGGCAATCACAAAATCCGTTTTGGCAGAAACTGAGCTGGCCACTTTCGCGCCGAGCCGCTCTGCCGTTGCTTTTGCCGCATCTCTCGTCATCTTGGTCATGCTTCCGGTAAACACCACCGTCTTGCCCGACACCGCCGATTGCACCGTGTTATTTTCATAATCGGCGATATGCAAATGCGCCGCTAATTTTTCAACCACTTCCACATTATGCGGCTCGGCAAAGAATTCGGCGATGGCACCTGCGACTTTCGGGCCGATGCCGTCGATATTGTCCAACTCCTCCATGCCGGAAGGCAATGATTTCATCGCCGCGAGCCACGCAGCAAACGAGCCATATTGTTTGGCGAGCAGCTTGGCGGTGATGTCGCCGACATGGCGGATGCCGAGGGCAAAAATACATTTCGCAAGCGGAACGTTTTTGGCAACTTCAATCGCCGCAAGTAAATTCTCCACCGATTTTTTGCCCCAGCCCTCGCGCTTTTCGATGATGTCAGCTTTTTCGTGCAGCGTGAAAATATCCGCCGCGTTTTTAATGAGTCCATCCTGCCAGAAGGCGGTGATTTGTTTTTCACCGAGGCCTTCAATGTCGAGTGCCCCTCGCGAAACGAAATGCCTGAGACGCTCGACAATCTGTGCATCGCACGATAAGCCGCCCGTGCAGCGCCGCGCCACCTCGCCCTCCTCGCGCACCGCCAAACTTCCACACACTGGGCAGTGAGTTGGGAAGCTATAAGGTACAGAATTCTCAGCATGAGATTTGCTTTCCACCACCTGCGGAATCACATC
>JANRKF010000004.1:0-40841 GCA_033763575.1 Alphaproteobacteria bacterium
GGTGGATTGCTGATGACAACATCAAAGCGCAGCGCTTCGGGCAAGGCTTCGCACCAACTGCCATGAAAAAAATTTACACGCTGCGTGAGCGATAATGCTTGACAATTTTGCTTCGCAATTTGTAGCGCCGCCTCGCTTATATCCACCCCCACGCCGCGCGCATTCGGGTATTCGCGCAGCGCTGAAAACAACAGGCAGCCTGTGCCAAGGCCAAGTTCCAGAATGTTCAGTGGTGCGTTCGTATCAGGGCGAAATTTCAGCAATGCCTCAATCACCGTTTCCGAATCCGGCCTTGGAATCAGCGTATCGGGCGACACGATAAAAGAATCTTTCCAGAAGGCACGCGTGCCAAGCAGATGCGCCATCGGCTCGTGCTGCGCGCGGCGCGCCAACAGTGCTTCAAATCGCGCGCCATGTTCTGCACTCATCTGTCCGTTATCGTGCTGCACCAGCCATTCGTGCGTCACCTGCATCACATGCTGCAACAGCAAGCGCGCATCCAGCGCCGCAGAAGCAATATCACGCTGTGCAAGCTGCTGGCTCGCACGCGAAAGCACTGCACGTAGCGTGGTGGACATTAGTCTTTCAGGGAAGCAAGGCGCGATGCCTGATCTTCGGCATTCAGCGCATCGCAAAATTCGCCAAGGTCGGTGCCGTCCATGACCTTATCCAGATTATATTTGGTCAGGTTGATGCGGTGATCTGTCACCCGCCCCTGCGGATAGTTGTAGGTGCGAATGCGCTCCGAGCGATCACCGCTGCCCACCTGGCTTTTACGCATGGTGGAGCGCTCGTTGGCGAGTTTTTCGCGCTCCGCTTCATAGAGCCGCGCACGCAGCACCTTCATCGCTTTCACTTTATTTTTGAGCTGCGATTTTTCATCCTGCTGCGATACCGTAACCCCGGTGGGTATATGCACGATGCGCACCGCAGAATCCGTGGTATTGACCGACTGGCCGCCGGGGCCGGAGGCACGGAACACATCGATCCGCAAATCTTTTTCTTCGATCTTGATATCGACTTCCTCGGCTTCGGGAAGCACCGCCACCGTCGCCGCCGAGGTATGGATGCGGCCTTGCGTTTCCGTCGCCGGAACGCGCTGCACGCGGTGCACGCCGGATTCGAATTTCAGCTTGGCGAACACGCCCTTGCCGGTGATTTCGGCGCTCGCATCCTTATACCCCCCGGCGGTACCATCGGAGAGGGAAAGAATCTCGAATTTCCAATTTTGTGTGGCGGCATAGCGTTGGTACATGCGGAATAAATCGGCGGCGAAAAGCGATGCCTCATCCCCACCCGTGCCTGCGCGCACTTCGAGGATGGCGTTTTTTTCATCCGCCGCATCCTTGGGCAGCAGGGCAAGCTGCACGTTGCGCGTGAGGTCAGGGATGGTTTTTTGTAAATCGTGAAATTCCTCGGTCGCCATGTTTTTCATCTCGGCGTCACAGGCCGGATCGTTCATCATCGCCTCCAGGTCTTTCACCGAGCTTTGTGCTTTCTGGAGCGCCTGAATAGTCTCGACAATCGGCTCCATCTCGGCAAATTCCTTGGAGCATTTGACAAATTCCTGCCCCGACAGCTGATCGCCGCGCGAAAGCTTATCGCGAAGTTCATCATGTCGGCGAACGACCATTTCGAGTGTGTCTTGGAGGCTCATATGTTGCTTTTCCTAGCTCTGCTTCAAACGACGTGGCAATGATATATTGAGCAATTGAGCAAATTTTTCTATATTTCCTATATTCACAATATCAAGAATGTGTACTTCTTGCTGCTCGCGTGTTTCCATGTTTCTAAGGATACACATGCTGCGTGCTAGTTCTTCAGGTGATATAATCAAAGCGTGGGTTGCACCTCTATGTGCAGCTTTATCTAAACGCTTAGAAAGTTTTCCATCCCACAAAATCTCAACAATACCCTGTTGCTTTGTAGATTTTATTTCTAATATTTCTCGTAAAGCCAACCTAATTCGAGTAGTAATTAACTGTACAGCGCTCGAATGAATTGAAGCATCTTCGAAGGGAAGAACAACGATGTGAATGTCCTTCGTTTTCTCCCAAGACGAATCATCAGGAGCTTTCATCAATAAAATCAATCGTTCCAGACCTGCTGCAAAACCGATAGCAGGAGTTGGCTTCCCTCCCATTTGCTCGATAAGACCATCATAACGCCCCCCGGCTAGCACAGTATTCTGTGCACCAAGTTCACCAGTATTGGCAATGAACTCAAATACTATATCAGTGTAATAATCCAAGCCACGCACTAATGAAGGCGCAACTTCGACTTGGAAAAAGGCTATTTCTTGTTTCATCAACGAATTACAGACAGCATCAAAGCGCTTTTTAGCCTTATTACTCAAATAATCAGAAATAATAGGGGCGGCTTCTAGCAATTTTCTATCACTAGTGTCTTTGGAATCTAAAATACGCAATGGATTAGAGATGAGGCGACGCTGACTATCAGCCGAAAGCTCATGCGCAAAGGGGGTAAGATAGTCAATTAGTGCTTGACGATATTGTGTTCGGCTTTCTGTATCACCAAGTGTATTAAGCAACAGTTTACAGCTTTGTTTTCCTGCCAATTCAGTAAGAAGCTGCCCGGCCAGCAAAATAATCTCCACATCCGCTTCCGCGGAATCATCGCCCAGCCACTCGAAATTCACCTGATGGAACTGGCGTTGGCGGCCTTTTTGCGGGCGCTCATAGCGGAAAAGCGGGCCGGTGGAAAAGAGTTTGAGCGGTAAATGCTGCTGCATGCCATTGCTGATGAAGGCACGCGCAATGCCGGCGGTGAATTCCGGGCGCAGGCACACATCCTCGCCGCCTTTTGTTGCAAAATTGAACATTTCCTTGGAAACCACGTCCGACGTATCGCCCATCGAGCGCTTGAATACCTCGGTCGCCTCGAATATAGGCGTGGCCATCTCGCGGAAACCATAAAGCGCCGCAAGCTCCCGCGCACGCGTGACTACCGCATGAAATTTCTCGAATTCGTCGGGGAGGATGTCGTGCGTGCCGCGCACAGGTTGGAGTTTATCAGCCATGTATAACCTAGGACGCACCCACTGATACGCTAAATTCCATCAAAGCAGGGTCGGTGACGCGGCGCGAGGCATCAAGAATCTCCAGTCCCACGATATTTCCCTGACTATCATAATCGATAATGATTCCCGGCTTATCCTCATCGCTCTCCACAATCTGCGCGTTACTCAGGCGCATCGTCAAGGTGTCGGTCTCCTTGTCATACACTGCACGCATACTCAATGCTCCTTCACATATTTCTTCAGTTTACTGGTTCTATAAGCGGTAATGACCCTTGGCGGGCTTTGCAGCACATCAATCACAACCCGCCAGAGATAGGGCTTTCCTTCCGTCAAAACAACCTTTTGCAGTATAATCCTTTCAGGAGCGCTTGCCAAGACCTCATCCCCATCGGTCAACACGCTCATCAACGCTTCCACCGGCATATGCCGCTCGACGAGCTGTTTCCTGCAATGCCCGCTGATTGCCGCGTGAGAGTAATCCTGTTTCATCCATACCGCCTTTGCACATATTCTTCCACCATCGCCTGGAATTCCTCGGCGATAGCTGGGCCGCGCAGCGTCGCCACCTTCTTACCATCCACAAATACCGGCGCAACGGGAGATTCGCCGGTACCGGGCAGCGAAATGCCGATATCGGCGTGTTTGGACTCGCCGGGACCGTTCACGATGCAACCCATCACCGCCACGTTCATATTCTCAACACCGGCATATTGGTTTTTCCACACCGGCATGGAAGCGCGGAGATAGCCCTGAATCTTATCCGCCAACTCCTGGAATACCGTGCTGGTGGTGCGGCCGCAACCGGGGCAGGCCGTGACTTGCGGGGTGAAGGCGCGCAGACCCAGCGACTGCAAGATTTCCTGCGCGACGCGTACTTCCTGCGTACGGTCTCCGTTCGGCTCTGGCGTGAGCGAAATGCGAATCGTATCGCCGATACCCTCCTGCAAAAGCACGCTGAGCGCGGCAGTGGAAGCGACGATCCCCTTGCTGCCCATGCCCGCTTCGGTGAGGCCGAGATGCAGCGGATAACGGCACTGGCTGGCGAGATCGCGATAGACCGCGATTAAATCCTGCACGCGGGAGACCTTGGCCGAAAGGAAAATGCGGTTGCCGGGCATGCCCAGCGCCTCCGCCTGTTTCGCCGAATCCAGCGCACTTTTCACCAGCGCCTCGCGGGAGACACCTGCAGCGTCCTTCGGCTCTGGCCGTTTCGCATTTTCGTCCATCACACGTGCCAGCATTTGCTGGTCGAGGCTGCCCCAATTGACGCCGATGCGCACAGGTTTATCGTATTTGAGCGCCACTTCGATCATCTGGGCAAATTGCGCATCGTGCTTATCGGCGAATCCGACATTGCCCGGATTGATACGGTATTTCGCCAGCGCTGCCGCCGTTTCAGGATAGTTCTTCAGCAGCGTATGGCCGTTATAATGAAAATCCCCCACCAGTGGAACGCCGCCCACTTGCGCCGCAATTTCCGGCACGGCGGCGGCCGAGGCTTCATTATTCACCGTGATGCGCACCACCTCGCTGCCAGCCTCCGCCAGCGCCTTCACCTGCGCGACCGTAGCCGCCACATCCGCCGTGTCGGTATTGGTCATGGATTGCACCATGACCGGCGCATCCCCACCCACTTTCACATGGGCGATTTGGGCGGCATAGGACTTTCGGCGGCTGGTGGTCATGGTTTAATGATCGTCATTATACTGGGTTCTGCTTTCGGAAAAGGCCAATAGCAGGGAGGGTATAGGCCGATTTGCGCCTGAAAACAAGGAGCTTTCTGCGGGGCTGGTGCGGAAACCCGCATCGGCAGCGGGGTCATGACTTTTTCCGGCAGCGGATCGACCAGCGAGATTGCGCCATAATCCGGGCGTACCCACACCGCCCACACCAGAAGCATTAAAGCCGCTGCCAGAGCGCATTTCAAAGCGCTGGACAGGTCGATGCGCTTTTCGTGGGAAAAGCTGTGCGGCATGAAAAAATGGCTCCCGGCGTTTTCCTGCGCCACCAGCTCGAAACGGCGGAGGATTTCCACCCGGTCGAGCGCGAGATAGCTGGCATAGCGTGTGAGATAACCCTTGGCATAGGCCGCGCCGGGAATCGCCGCCATATCGCCCGCCTCCATCGCCTGCAAATAACGCGGGCGGATATGCAGCACGCTCGCTACTTCCGCGATCGACATGCGACGCTCCTCACGCGCCCGCGCCAGCAACTCGCCGATATTTTTGTAATTCTGCATGCGGCGAATCTACACCAACCGCAATCGCTGTCTACCGTCCAAAGGTGAAGGCGTAGGCCTCAAGCCCCGGCGCTTCCGATTTGATTTCGAGCAATCGCTCGCCCGGCTGGTTGAGGTTGACGATTTCATAGAGCGCATGCTGGTCGACGGTGAGCACACCATGCGGCGCATCACGCCCGGCATCGCTGGTGATTGGCTTACCGTCCAGCGTCAGCATGGCTTTGACCGGCTTGCCATCCGCCGCCCCCAGCACGAGAAACACTTTTCCCGCCGAAAAATGCATCCGCAAGGTTGCGCCCGCTTCCTGCGCCACGATACGATCCGGCAGCCGCTCCCACATGCCCGAAAGCGTCCACTGGTCTTTCTCCAATGTCGCGGAATCCACAAAGTTTTTCGCACGCGCCGTGCCCAGATACGTCTCCGGCGTTTGCCCGGCGCTGGTTGCCGCTGCCCCCTGCCCCGCTGCCGCTTTACCATCCAGCCCCAGCAGGAAACGGATGTTATGCTCGGTGATGTCGTAATTACCTTCGCCGAAATGTTTATAAACGACACGGCCCTGCTTATCGATCAGGTAATGCGCCGGCCAGTAGCGATTTTTGAAGGCGTTCCATGTCTGCATCTCGTTATCGAGCGCCACCGGATAGCGGATGCTGTATTTCGCCAGCGCCGCCTTGACATTCGCTTCCGATTTTTCAAAAGCGAATTCCGGCGCATGCACGCCGACAATCACCAGCCCCTTATCGCGATAGGCGGCGTCCCACTGCGTGATGCTCGGCAGGGTACGGATGCAGTTGATGCAGCTATAGGTCCAGATATCGACCAGCACCACCTTGCCCTTGAGCGATGCCATGGAAAGCGGCGTGCTGTTCAGCCACGATTCAATCCCTGCGAATTCCGGCGCGGGATAGGGATTGGCGAGCGGCTGTTTCAACCCTTCGGCCTGCACAGGAAAAATCATCGTCATCGCGAGGCCGCAGGCCGCGGCGATCCATTTTATTTTTTTGCATACGGCACGAAGGCTGGATTGCCGCGTCCTCCGTAATGAATGCGGAGTCCTCGCAATGACGATGCTCTCCATATCAATCCTCTTTTTTCGGAATGAATTTCAGCGATGCGCCGTTATTGCAATAGCGCAGGCCGGTCGGTTTCGGGCCGTCATTAAACACATGGCCGTGATGGCCGCCGCAACGCGCACAATGATATTCCGTGCGCGGCACGAGGATCTTATAATCGGTTTTTTGTTCCAGATGGCCGGGAATCGCATCGAAAAAGCTCGGCCAGCCGGTGCCGGAATCATATTTATATCCCGACGGGAACAGTTCGAGGCCACAGCCCGCGCAGACGAACATGCCTTCGCGTTTTTCGCTATTCAGCGGACTGGTGAATGGCCGCTCGGTGCCCTCCTCACGCAGAATATGATAGGCTTCTCCGGGAAGTTTTTTCTTCCATTCTTCATTGCTCATAGTGATTTTCCTTATGGTTTCGGCAGCCCACGCCTGCCCTTTGCCGATGATGCTGGAGAGCGCGGCGAATGCCACGCCACCCAACGCCAGTTTAATGAATTCACGACGCTGCACATCAACCTCATTCAGCAAATAGATTATCCACTCACAGGTTCGTTGCAAACCAGAGATTCGTTACAGGAGATTTATTGGGCAGACGGCTGCCAGCCGGGTGGCGCCATTTCACAACCGGCCGACTCAAAACCGGGCGCCACGGTACAGCCAACCAGCGTCCATTCGCCGGTAGTGGAGGCGGTCTGCCAGCATTTCGCGGGGATCACAAGCTGCGGTCGCTCGCCCTCCATCAGGTTGCCGCTGACACGGAATTTCGTAAGCTCTTTGCCATTAAAAGTTTCCAGCACCAGCGCCGCGCCGCCATACCAATGCCACACTTCCGCCGCATCGACGCGATGCCAGTGCAGCGTTTGTCCTTGTGTCAGCAGGTAATAGATCGAGGTGGACGCGCTGCGCCCGGCATCGTTCTTTTTCTCATCACGGAACATTTCGCGGTAGTAACCACCCTCAGGATGCGGGACAAGACCCAGCATCGCCACCACATCATCGGCAGAGTAACGCGTCGTCTCACTAGAGCGTTTATTAAAGCTGCCGAGCATAGAACGGGAATTAACGCCCCATATCCATGAAGATCACTTTGAGCACTTCGATAATATTCAACATAAAAACCTCCGATGCTTTAGTTGTACCATAAGGGCGGTTAATATAGCGTAAATGGGCGAATATCGCAACCCCCTATGAACAACTCGCTTTTCCTGATATAATAACTCCTTGTCAATACGGAGTAATATGATTAGTGGTGAGCCATGGAAATCGAAGGAATCCCCCTTGAAAAACTGAAATACAGCCTGTTCCTGAGGCGGCGTTTCTTGCCCATTTTCCTTGCTACTTCATTGGGTTCCTTCAACGATAATCTGCTGCGCTCCGGGTTGGTGGTGCTCATCGCCTACGCCTCCATCAAAGGCATCACCCTGCCCGCCCGGCCTGAGATTCTGGTTACAATCTGCTCGGCATTGCTCGTCATTCCGTCATTGCTTTTTTCGTTCATTGCAGGACAGGTCGCCGATAAATTTGAAAAATCGCAGCTCGTCATCTTCACCAAAATCGCCGAAGTGCTGATTATGGTCTGCGTTTATTACGGCTTCGCCACCCAGAATATCACCCTGCTGATGGTGATGCTGTTTATCAGCGGCACGCACTCGGCCTTTTACGGCCCCATCAAATTCAGCATCCTGCCGGAGCATCTCAAGCGCAATGAACTCCTTGCCGCCAACGGATTCATGGCCGGCGGCAGCTATCTCGCCATCATGCTCGGCATGGTCACGGGCGGGTTGCTGGTGGAAATGCCCGGCAACGCCATCGGCACCGCTGCGGTTTCGATCGCCGTCATCGGGCTGCTGGCAAGCCTCAGGATACCCCACAGTAAACCGGCGCACCCCGAAATGGACGTAAGCTACAATATCTGGCGCGGCTCGATCAGCATGATCGGCTTCGCCACTAAAAACAAGCGCCTGCTTTACAGCATCATCGCGCTCTCATGGTTCCTGATGATCGGCTCGGTCTATATGTCGCAATTTCCCAACTACGCGCAGGCGGTGGTGCGTGGCAATAACGAAGTGTATATTTTATTCCTCACCACCTTCACGGTCGGCGTCGCCATCGGCTCGCTGCTGTGCGACACGCTGCTGGAAGGAAAAATCTCCGGCAAGCTCACGCGCTGGGCCGCGCTTGGAGTCTCGTTGTTTTCCTACGGCATGATTATGCTCACCCCTGAACCTGTGCATGAAGGGCTGATGACGGCCGCCGAATATCTGGCCGACCAGCGCCACTGGCCGGTGCTGCTGTCGATGGTGCTGACGGCGGTGAGCGGCGGTATGTATATGGTGCCGCTTTATGCCGTGCTGCAATCGGAAACGCAATCGACCCACCGCTCGCGTGTGCTGGCCGCCAGTAATTTCAGCGATTCCGTGTTCATCACCTTTGCCGCGCTTGTGTCGGCGCTGCTGCTCTATTATGGTCTGGGTGTCAAAGACCTGTTCATCGTTCTTGCTAGCTTTAATTTACTGGCGGTCTGGTATGCGCGAAAAATCACTTAGAACCATTCTGACTTTGCTGTTTAAGATTTTGTTCGGCGTGCGCGTGCGCGGCATGGAAAATTTTGCTGCCAGCGGCGACCGCGTGCTGATTATCGCCAACCACCAGTCATTCCTCGATCCGCTGCTGCTTGCGGTATTCCTGCCGGAGAAACCGGCCTTTGTGATGAATTTGTTCCAGGCGCAGAAATGGTATTTCCGCTGGCTCAAAAAATTCGTGCAGATTTACGAAATAGACCCTTCGCAGCCGATGAGCATGAAGCGCCTTATGGTTGACCTCAAACATGGCGCAAAGGTGGTATTATTTCCGGAAGGGCGCATCACCACCACCGGCGGCATCATGAAAATTTACGATGGCGCGGCGATGATCGCCAATAAAACCGGCGTTTCCCTGCTGTCGCTCCATATTGAGGGCACCCAGTTTTCAAAATTTTCCCGGCTCGGCGGCAAGCTCAAGCAACATTGGTTTCCGCGCATCAGCATCACCTGTTTCCCACCGCTTAAATATGATGGTGAGCGCCCGCTTACCAGCGATGAGATTTATGCATTGATGACGCACAACGCCTTTGCCGCGCAAAACCGGCACCGGCCGCTGCTCGCTGCATTGCTGGAAGCGCGCAGTATTTACGGAAAAAAACGGAATATCGCCTGCGATATAACGCGCATGGAAATGAGCTACCAGTCGCTTTTTACCCGCAGTTTTGTTCTCGGCGGGAAACTTAAACCGTATCTTGAAGGGCAGCAATATGTCGGTGTGCTGCTACCGAATTCGCTGGCGGTGATGGCAACCTTCGTCGCGCTGCAAATGCTGCAGAAAATCCCCTGCATGCTGAATTTTTCTTCCGGCAGCGCCAATATACTGCATGCCTGCAAAATCGGCAAAGTGAGTACCATCCTCACCTCGCGGGCCTTTGCCACCAAAGCGAATCTGGAACCACTCATAGAGGCGCTGCAGAAACAGCATGTGGTGATTTACCTGGAGGATGTGCGCTCAGCCATCACCGGCAGCGATAAATTGCTTGGCGCGCTGAAAGCGATTTCGCCATCACTTGCATTGCGTTCGGTGCTGCGCGAAACCAAATCCTACGATCCGGCGGTGGTGCTCTACACGTCCGGTTCGGAAGGGATGCCAAAGGGTGTGGGGCTGTCGCATTCGAATATTCTGGCTAATATCTACCAATCTATCGCCCGGCTGGACCTCAACCCCTCCGATAAATTATTCAACGCGCTCCCCACCTTCCACTCCTTCGGGCTTACTGTCGGCATGCTGCTGCCGATGCTGCGCGGCATCAGCACTTTCCTGTATCCGAGCCCGCTGCATTACCGGGTGATTCCGGAGCTTATATATGATACGGACGCAACCATCATGGTCGGCACCGACACCTTCTATCAGGGCTATTCCCATTATGCACACGCCTATGATTTCCGCTCCATACGCCTCGCCGTCTCCGGCGCGGAAAAGCTGAAAGAATCCACCCGCCTGATGTTTGCTGAAAAATTCGGGGTATCGATTATGCAAGGCTACGGCGTCACCGAATGCAGCCCGGTGATTTCCTGTAATACGCCGCTGTACCAGAAATCCGGCACGGTCGGCCTGTTATTCCCCGGCATGGAATGGAAGCTGGAACCGGTCGAGGGCATCGCCAAAGGCGGAAAACTGCTCATCAAAGGCGCCAACGTGATGATGGGTTATATAAAAGAGGACCAGCCGGGCGTGGTGCAGCCCTGCGGCGAGTGGTACGATACCGGCGATATTGTCGATGTTGATGCAGCGGGCTACATCACCATCCTTGGCCGCGCCAAACGCTTCGCCAAAATCGCCGGGGAAATGGTGTCACTTGCGGCGGTCGAGGAGTTTATCGGGCAATTATTTCCGGAAGTCGCGCACGCCGCCATGGCCGTGCCTGAGGAGCGCAAGGGCGAGCAGGTGGTACTGATTACCGAGATCACTACCCTCACCCGCCAGCAGCTTGCAAGCGCCGCACGCGAGCATGGCTTCCCCGAAATCGCCCTGCCCAAGCACATTATAAGCGTAGAAACCGTGCCACGGCTGGGCAACGGCAAGATCGACTATATGAGTTTGAAAGAATTCTGCAAAACCAACATCGCCTAGGGCGGAGGCGGCATCACCAGCGCATTCTGGTTCTTCTTGGCCTGCTGCAATTCCTGCTCATAGACCTCATAGCGCCAGCGCAAACCGCTATCTACCAATGGCAGCAAGCCCTCTACCATCACATCGACACCGGCGGTATTGGGGTGCTTTCCGTCGGCCATGGTGAGCGCCGCGTTACCTTCAATGCCGGCAATCGCGGAAGGGTAAAGCGGTATAGCGAACGAACGGGCAATGCTGTAAAAATAACTCGCCACCTCGTAGCTGTAATGTTCATGGATCCCTTCCGGCGCCGGTATACCCACCAGAATGATATAGGCCTTGGTGTTTACCAGATCGGAGATGATGGTGTTGAGGTTGGAGGCAATCGCGCTTGCTATCACGCCGCGCTTGGTATCGTTATAGCCGAGCTGAACGATAATCACATCCGGCAATTTCTGCGCCACCAATCCCGTTTCCTCCGTCGCGCTGGCGGTGGTCGCGTTTTCCTTGCTCATGTTGATGACTTCGAGGCGGTCATAGCCGCTGGCGCGCAACCTGCGCTCCAGTTTGCTGGGGAATGCATCATTCGCCTGCAGCTGGTATCCTGAGGTAATGCTATCGCCAAAAACCACCACACGGTAGTTCTTCTCCGCCCATGATTCCGCTGGACTTAAACATAAAAACACGAATAGAATGGCCGCCGGATAAATACGCATGATACCACGGAGTATAGCACAGGAGACGGTGTTTTGGCTTCAAAAAAAAGCATCATTGCTATAACTGTCATCACTGCATCTGCCCTGGTGATGCTGGGATCGCATTATTCCAAAGAAAAGCAGATGAAACCATTGGTGGCCATGGGCGGCCAGATCGAACTTTTGGCGCCGGAAGCCGTTCCTGAGCCTGAATACAGGTATATACGCGGCAATTCCACCCAGCTTTCCTATATCGCCGACATGAAAGTGCCGCTAACACTGCCTAATGGCGTATTTTTAAGCAATGTGCGCGGTTTCGACGGTTTCTACCCGCTGCAAGGACAGATGGAGGTCGAAGGCCGCTCAATCAGCGATATTTTTATTGTCGACGAGAGCAAGCAGCTACACGGCGTGGCGGTCAACCAGCTTTTCCTCGATAAAACCGGCATGAAAATCGACGATAGGTTCTCGATGAACGGACGCAATTACGAACTGCGCGGCGTCATCAAATCGCTGCCCGATGACAGCGGCAAGCAGATGAATGAAGAGCCGCTGCTCATGCTGCGGGATTATGCCGAGCGCGGCAACGGCATGTGGGAGATCGCAACCAAGCGCGGATTGCGCTACCGCATGATTAGCAAACGGCTTGCTCCAAGGCAGCTACAGCTTGATTTCAGCATGCGCTTTCCTAAAAGCACCACGGTCATAAAACTGGCAGATGCAGAAAAACAAGCGCCCTAAACCCGCTGCATTCCACACCCGCTTGCAGCGCTGGTATGATGCGCAGGGACGGCATGACCTGCCGTGGCGCAATACGGATGATCCCTATAAAATTTATGTAAGCGAAGTGATGCTGCAGCAAACGCAGGTGGAAACCGTGCGCACGCGTTTTTATACCCCGTTCCTCAAGCGTTTCCCAACGCTCTCCGAGCTCGCTGCCGCTTCGGAACAAGAAGTGCTCTCGCTCTGGCAGGGGCTGGGTTATTACCGGCGTGCCGGGCATCTGCACGCGGCGGCAAAGCAGTGCGGCGGCAAACTTCCCAAAACGGCAGAAGGCTTGATGCAGCTCCCCGGCATCGGCAGGAATACCGCCCATGCCATTGCCGCTTTTGCTTACCATCACCCCGTTGCGGTGATGGAGGCCAATGTCAAGCGCGTGCTCTGCCGGATTTTTGCGATGCCGAATCCTTCGGAAAGCGAGCTGTGGGGAAAGGCGGAAATGTTGCTCAACCGTGCCGCGCCATTTGATTACAATCAGGCGATGATGGATCTGGGCGCGATGATATGCACCCGGCGCGCACCGAAATGCGGTGAATGCCCGGCCAGCAGCATCTGCGAAGGGAAAGGTAATCCTGAATCCTACCCGCAGGCCAAAGTTAAAAAGAAAGTGCCGGTGCGAAAACGTAATATTCTGGTGCAGGTAGATGATCGCGGAAAATTCTCTGTCACGCCACGCAGCACAAAATTCCTGCAGGGACTTTATCATTTTACCGAGCAGGATACGCCCGCGCCGAAACATGCAAAAAAAATCGGTGAAATCGAGCAAAGCTACAGCCACTTTACCTTGCAGGCGGAGGTGTGGCTGGTGAAGTCCCGCAAAAAGAACGCCTATAGCCTCGCGCAACTGCAAAAACTGCCGATGAGCATGGCGGAGAAGAAAATATTGCGGCTTCTCGCGCCGCATGGCACAAAGCGGGCATGAGCACATCTTCGCAGATTATTATCGCCGGTGGCGGGTTCGCCGGGTTCGCCTGCGCCAAGGCGCTGGCAGAGCGTGGCATTGCCGTCACGCTGCTCGAACGCAAAAGCGCGGCGGGCGTGGGGATGCACACCACCGGCATCATCGTCAAGGAATGTGCGGAGGAATTCACCATTCCCGACGACATCGTCCGCAAGGTAACGAATGTGCGGCTTTTTTCACCGTCGCTGAAACATGTGGACCTTAAATCGTCGGATTATTTCTTCCTCACCACCGATACGCCGCGCCTGATGCAATTTTTAGCCAGGGAAGCCGCGTCCGCCGGAGCCAATATCATTTTCGACACCGCCTATGAAAAAAGCCAGATTGAAGGCGGCAAGGTGGTGGTCAATGGCGGTAAATTTGATTGCGATTTCCTGATCGGCGCCGATGGCCCGCGCTCCAAGGTCGCCGCCGATTACAATCTCGGCAAGAATACAGAATTCCTGCTGGGCGCCGAGGCGGAATATACCGGGCTCAACCTGCATGACGACAATGCTTTTTACTGCTTCCTCGACCAGGAATTGGCGCACGGGTATCTCGGCTGGGTGATACCGGGCGTGGGCGTGGTGCAGGTGGGGCTGGCCCAGCGCATGCCCCGGCGGCCCGATATCGATGCGTTCGTAAGCCGCATGAAAAACATCTTCGATTTTTCACAGGCACAGGTGGCGGCAAGGCGCGGCGGGCTTATTCCCTGCGGCGGATTGGTGCGCCCGTTCGCGAATGAGCGCGTGATATTGCTGGGCGATGCGGCGGGCATCGTCTCCCCGCTCACCGCAGGCGGCATCCACACCGCGCTACGCTATGGCCGCATCCTCGGCGAAACGCTCGCCGGATATATGCAGCATGGCGGCGATCATCCGGCAGCGCTGCTGGAAAAAATCTATCCGCGTTTTTACCTCAAGCTGCTCTTGCGCAAAATCTACGAACATACACCGAACGGACTCATCGATTTCGGCCTCACCAACCCGCTGTTTTCGATCTTCGCACAGCAGGTATTTTACAAGAAAAAGCGGTTGAAATAGGCGCTTAAACATGCGCGCATTTTTTTTGAAAATTTACTGGCATGACCGGCATGTTTGCTCTACTGTGGCTACCAAGAGCGCGTGATTGAAATCGCGCAGCACCCTTTCAAAAAGCCAGCAGATGAGGAGAAAATTATGTTCCGCCGTAAAGAAGAAAGCCTTTTTGATAACGAATTTTCCGAAGAAACCGAATCTTTCGCTGTCGTACAGCCAACCGCAGCCAATGCGCCTTCGGCCCCTGTGGCGGCGGCAGCCGCACCGGCTGCGATTCCTTCTGCTGCACCTGCAGCGAGCAGCACATCGTCGGTGCAGCCCATCACCCGTCCGGCAGCACCAATGCCGCCGGTGGCTGCGAATTTCCGCACGAATACGCCGCCCGTTTCCACCGCATCTTCATCCGCTGTATCATCACCTGTTCCACGTCCAACCGAGGGTAAATCCATGACTCCTATCTCCGTACCAAGCGCCGTGCAAACCGCGGCACGTCCGAATAATCGCGTACTCACCGTCGGAAACGATATTTTGCTCAAGGGTGAAATCACCACCTGCGACCGCCTCGTTATCGAGGGCAAAGTCGAGGCTACCATCAGCGATGTCAACACCGTCGAGCTGGCAGAGTGCGGCTCGTTCAAAGGCGCGGCCAATGTGGTCGATGCGCAGATCAGCGGCCTGTTTGAAGGCGACCTCGTCGTCACCGGCCGCCTGGTGATTTATGCATCGGGCAAAGTGCGTGGCAATATCAGCTACGGCGAAATCGAAATCGAACGCGGTGGCGAACTCTCCGGCACCATCAAGGCTGTAGGCGGCGCTTCCGGCTCGGCTTCCCTGCCAAAAGCACTGCAAAAAGCAGCGGCGTAACGTTTTTTGAGCGCTACACCCCCGGATGGCATGAACAGGCGTGAATGGCTGAAAGCGACGGCCGCCACTACCTTTTCTGCCACCGGGGGGTTGTCTGCCGCAGATATCGCAGAAGTTCCCACAAACGCCATACAGATGGCCGTCAGATATGCCGCCGAGCATGACAGGATGTGGTCGGTCCTTTGCAATATTACCCAAAATGTTTTGCCCGGCATACAACCCGATGGCGCTGCCGAAGATATGCGCAATAAGGCGGAATATTATTATTCCTATCTCTATACTCTCCTTGATGCACAGCATTCCGGTGCATTGTCGGAATATGCAACCCACGTCGCAACGCTGCTGCAGGCGACGAGCGGCGCGCGGGAAGCATATGTCCGCGAAGGCTCCCTGTCTGAACAAGCGGGCGCGGATGCCATGCGACAGACAAACCGTGATATACTCAGAAAACAGTTGGCGGGTGTATCATCAGGTGAAGATGCGTTTGATGAAGTTGAACGTGAGTGGATAAGGAAGTGTGGGGAATGCCACCGCGATTTCAACGCAAAAGTGGAAGCGCTGGGTATCGATTACTGTAGCCCTGCGGGAGAGTTGTGCGACCCTGATTTTGTGGGGCAGGGCGTATTTCCCGCTGAGATTACCGCCGAAGCGATAAAGGCGAAGTTCGACGGTTACGTGCCGCAGATTGTACGCTATCTCTCTGAATGTCGAAAACTTCTCGGCGACGAGGCCACGGATAAAATAGCGAGCGAAACCGGCAGGGATTTTCCGTCCGCAGTGCAACAAGAGGCTGAGCAGCTACAGCATGTCGCCGTTGAATCCCCCATAGCAGCACATTTCCGGCAAACTTACGCGACGGATATCGAACCGAGGGACGAAGCGCATATTCCACTTTCTAAAGTAACGGATGCACAATGGAGCAGCCGTTTGGTGCATGACGACCAGGGCAATAAGCTCACGAAATAGCACGATAGATGGTTGACTCTCGGTGCGTGTGCACTATCCTCGCCGACTCACACAACCGAGGATGATCTTATGTCCAGCAAACCCTTCTCCGTCACTACCGGCGCGTTGCCCGCCTCGAAAAAAATCCGTGTGAACGGCGTCGCCATGCGCGAAATCGCCCTCTCCGGCGCAGCCAGCGGAAAGACGGTGACAGTGTATGACACCTCCGGCCCCTACACCGATGTCAATGCAAAAATCGACATTTACCAAGGACTGCCGAAGATTCGCGAGCCTTGGATCATGGAACGCGGCGACGTGGAGGCTTATCCGGGCCGTGAGGTAAAGCCGGAGGATAACGGCCTGAGTGGCGCGGCTCGCGGGGCATCGGTGGAAGAGTTCCCGAATGTGAATAAAACGCCGCTGCGGGCGAAGGCGGGAAAATCGGTGACACAACTCACCTATGCGCGTGCCGGCATTATCACCAGGGAAATGGAATATATTGCCATCAGAGAAAATGAAGGCCTTTCTTCATTCCGAGGAACCGCAGGCGACGTGGCAATCCAGTCTGGATTGCTTCGCTCCGCTCGCAATGACGAACAGAAACCCTACCAGAAGGGCAACAACTGGGGCAAGCCTCTCCCACGCGAAATCACGCCCGAATTCGTGCGTGCGGAAATCGCGGCGGGCCGTGCCATCATCCCGTGCAATATCAACCATCCGGAAACCGAACCGATGATTATCGGCCGTAATTTCAAAGTGAAAATCAACGCCAATATCGGCAACTCGGCGGTGACGTCTTCGGTGGCGGAAGAGGTGGAAAAAATGGTGTGGGCGACGCGCTGGGGTGCCGATAACGTGATGGACCTTTCCACCGGCCGCAACATCCACAACATCCGCGAATGGATCATCCGCAATTCGCCCGTTCCCATCGGCACCGTGCCGATTTACCAGGCGCTCGAAAAAGTGGGCGGCGTCGCCGAGGAACTCACCTACGAAATCTACCGCGACACGCTCATCGAGCAGTGCGAACAAGGCGTCGATTATTTCACGATTCACGCCGGGGTGCGCCTGCCCTTCATCCCGATGACGGTGGACCGCAAAACCGGCATCGTCTCACGCGGCGGCTCCATCCTCGCCAAATGGTGCATGAGCCACCACAAGGAAAATTTCCTGTTCACCAATTTTGAAGACATCTGCGACATCCTCCGCGCCTACGACGTATCGTTCTCGCTCGGCGACGGCCTCCGCCCCGGCTCGCAGCATGATGCGAACGACGAAGCGCAATTCTCCGAACTCAAAACCCTCGGCGACCTTACCAAGATCGCATGGGAGCATGATTGCCAGGTGATGGTGGAAGGCCCCGGCCATGTGCCGATGCACCTCATCAAAGAGAACATGGATAAGCAATTGGAGCTGTGCCACGAAGCCCCATTTTATACGCTTGGGCCGCTCACCACCGATATCGCACCCGGCTATGACCACATCACCAGCGGCATCGGCGCGGCCATGATCGGCTGGTTCGGCACCGCCATGCTTTGTTACGTGACGCCGAAAGAGCATCTCGGCCTGCCCAACCGCGACGACGTGAAAGTCGGTGTCATCACCTACAAAATCGCCGCGCACGCCGCCGACCTCGCCAAAGGCCACCCCAGCGCCCATCACCGGGATGATGCGGTTTCCGATGCCCGCTTCGAATTCCGCTGGGAAGACCAGTTCAACCTCGCGCTCGACCCGGAAACGGCGAAGGATTTCCACGACGAAACCCTGCCTGCCGACGGCGCGAAAGTGGCGCATTTCTGCTCCATGTGCGGCCCCAAATTCTGCAGCATGAAAATCTCGCAGGATGTGCGCGATTTTGCCTCTGCTAACACCTCCCCCTTGAGGGGGGAGGTCGACGCTCTTGCGTCGGGTGGGGGTGACTCCTCCGCACATTCCACCCCCACCCTAACCCTCCCCCCTCCAGGGGGAGGGAATAATGCGGTGGACGTCGAAACCGCCATGGCCGAAAAAGCCAAAGAATTCCGAGAATCCGGCGGGGAGATTTACCAGAAGGTGGCGTCCTAGTATTATACATATAATAATATTGCAAATTAGCCATATATGCGTTATAATAACAGCTTAAAGTTTGAGTGGGATCCAAAGAAGGAAGCCGTCAATATTAAAAAACATGACGTTTCTTTTGAGGAAGCGAAGCACGTTTTCTGGGACAAAAACAGGATTATTCTACGTGATAAAAAACACAGCGAGGTTGAAGACCGCTTGTTTTGTTATGGTAAGACGGAACGTGGAATACTCACGGTGCGCTTTACCATGCGGGAAAATGTAATACGAATTATCGGCGCTGCTTATTGGCGCGGGGGAAGGGATATTTATGAAGAAAAAAATCGTGTATAAAAAAAATCCGTGGCCGGATGTGAAGACGGGAGATTTGGAAATTATTGATGATTTCCTTCCCAAACCGTGGGAACTGGCCGCGATGGAAAAAAAATCGAAAGTGACGATCATGTTGGAAGATGAAAGCGTCGCGTTTTTCAAGCAACAGGCAAAAAAATACGGTGTTTCCTATCAGGCGATGATCCGCAACCTGCTCATGCAATACGCCGCAAAGGCTCAGCTGCGTGGAATGAAATAGAATCCGGCGGCGAAATTTACCAGAAGGTGGGGTGATTCTGTGCCAGAATCGTTTATAGAGGAAGTTCACAAGTCATTGTTTCATTACACTGGCGAGAGTGGATTGTTTGGAATTTTGTCGAGTCAAACGTTGTGGGCAACACATCATTTATTTTTAAATGATAAGCAGGAGATGGATGTTTTTATTACTGCGTTTAAAGGCTTTCTAGATGCAAATTATGATGGTCCAACGCCAGAAATCAAGATTCGAGATATTGAGGATTTTGGTAAAATACTGACAAGTCATAGAGACGAAATGCGCGAAAAGGCACCTGCTTATGTCACGTGTTTTTGTGTGCCTAATAAATCTGGCATCAAAAATTTTGAATATCTTAACGGCCGCCTAAGTCAATGGCGCGGCTACAGTGAAGATGCTGGTTATGCTATAGAGTTTGATACAAGCCTTTTAAATCAACTCTTGGTATGTGAGGCGACTAAAGATGGAGATGCAAAACATCGTTACATGCACGGCTCTCTAAGTGCTGTTGCTTATTATAGTGAATTAGACAAAATAGAATTTCACCGGGATAATGATGAGGACGATACTACTGAGCAGTTAAAAATAAAAATGCAAGAATTGGTAAGTATGTTTTATGCCGGTAAAACTGATCGTAAAAAGCAAAAAGATAATGTTTTTATGAATCAATACATGAGCAAAATTGGAGAGTGTGCTGCTCGTATAAAGCATTATGGTTTTCACGAGGAAAACGAGGTGCGCATCATTGCATTTGCATCCTCTAAAAAGCACCTTGAGGGAATTAGAGCTCACAACTCGGCAGAAATAGTATCTGCACCAGAAAATATACACTATCGGACTAGTGATAATGCTCCTTATATTATTCTTTTCAAAGAAGATCAGTGTAAAACAATTTTTAAAAAAGCCGTAAAGGGCGTAATTGTAGGTCCAGGTGAAGATCAAGAAAGGCGTATTGTGAAAATTAGAATGCTACTGACTCAGCATGGTTATGACGATGCTGTGTACGTGCGCTCCTCCAACATACCTTACTTAACATAATGCAGCGCTACGAACTAACCTAGTCCCGAATCCATCACCGTCCTACGATACGCCGCCCGCGCCTTGTTCCACCCGCGTTCGTGCATGTTGAAAAACACCGTCTGCACCAGCGGTTCGATGATGCCGACGGAGAGCGCAATTCGCCAGTCGCTTGTAAGGGCGTAGGCGACGATGATGGCGACCGTGAAGTGCATCGCGCAATAGGTCGCGGTTTTCGCCAGTGTTTCATGCCTGAAAATGAATGTGGTCATACATACCTCCTATGGCTTCATTATATCGCAATTGAGTGTCATTCGCAATACAAACCAGCGGTGAGAGCGAAAAAGAACGATTTTATCTAAAAAATAAATCAGAAATAGCAGGTCACTGCCCGGATGCGGCCAGCTTATAACACTCCGTCACCGCGCCCTGCCCTTCATAGCCCTGCACCATCAGCATGCCGGTGGCGGCCTCGGCCTGCATCACCAGCCGGGTATAGCGGTTCAGCATCGGCGGCCGCAGCCAGCCAAAATCCCCCTGCTGCATGTCATGAGCGCTGATATTCAGGCTCTGACGGTAGCGCCCGGCGCTATCGATCACACGCGGTCGCCATCCCCTGCCCCTAGCCGCCAGCGGGCTGTGGAATTCATTACTGGCCGATACCAGCTGCGCCACCAGCAATTCCTTGATCTCCGCCGCATTCTCCAGCCGTTCGATAATGCATCCCTCGCCCGGTATCAGCCCGGTCAGGGTGAAAATCACCGGCGCGGCAACCGGCGTTTTACAGAGCATTTCCTTCGCTTCATGATAATTTCCGGCCTGCTCGAACACCAGGCGCAGCAGGTGCGACGGCGGCAACGCCTTCTGCCGGTCGAGGATAAAGCGATTCCTCAACCAATCCCCGGCGAGGCCCAGCCCGTGCTTACGCATCGGCGCGAGATTAATCGCAGCGGCAAAACGCCCCGGCGCCATGCCCTGATACACACCGGAAAGCCCCGGCCAGGTGATATTATAATAATCCCCTGCCCCGGCCCGTTGCAGCGCGACCATGATATGCTTGCCAAGGCCCGCCAGCGGCCAGTCCAGCACCCGCAGCATATGCACCTGCCCGGCCACCAGATACGCGCCGCTGGTGCAGCCCCATTCATAGGAAAGGTTCAGCGTGTAGACGCCTTTTTTACCCAGGAAATCCGCCGCCGCCTCAATTTCACGCAAGTAAGGGTTGTTGCTGCGCCGGAGCCAGCGATGCGACTTTTTATCGAAAAATGGCAGCAGAAGCCAGCTTGCGAGCCAGCTTGCAAGGCCGAATGTGCGGCGGCTGGCGGAAAGCAACGCACTCGCCTTATCGGGATAGCTGCGCAGCAAATCGGTGAGCGTCTTACCCCGCAGGTCGATGAATGGGATCGTCGTTCTCAGCATGGTTACAACTTAGGGCATTAAATTGACTTTTTTACAACGAGAGAGTAGTATAGCCACCATGATTAGCAACCAACAAAGTTTTTCCACCGATCCGAACGTTCTGGGGGGGGTGCCTACTTTCGTCGGCACGCGGGTGCCCGTCAGTGCGATGATCGACTATCTGTCGGCGGGACAGACGATTGATGAATTCCTTGAAGATTTTCCTACCGTCACGCATGAGCAGGCACTCTCCGTATTGAGCTTTATGCAACATTCGGCACTGCATGCGCATCCTCGTTGACGAATGCCTGCCTAAACGGATTGCAAAGCTTATCCAAGGGCATGACGTATCCACCGTTTCTTCCGCAGGCTGGGCAGGCAAGAAAAACGGAGAGCTTTTGACGCTGATGGAATCTTCGGGCTACGATGTTTTCATTACCGCCGACCAGAACACCCAATACCAACAAAATATCCAAGGCAGGCGCATTGCCGTCGTTATCCTTGTGCTTCCGGCACTGCACATACATCATATTTTGCCGCTGATGCACCCACTTGACAAAACGCTGGCGAATATTGCACCCGGCGCATTTGTTGTGCTTGAAGCCTGACCGATGCTCATGTACGCTTCCCACCTATGAAAAAACCCACCACTCAAGAGGCTGAAGATGCCGTACGTACGCTGCTGCGCTTCGCCGGGGAAGATCCGGCACGCGAAGGATTGCTCGACACTCCGAAGCGCGTCATCAAATCCTACGCCGAGCTTTTCGCCGGGTACGATACCAACCCAAAAGATATTCTGAATACCACCTTTGAGGAAGTGGGTGGCTACGATGAAATGATCGTGCTGCGCGATATCGAATTTCATTCCCACTGCGAGCATCACATGCTGCCCTTTACCGGCCGCGCCCATATCGCCTACATCCCACGCGACAAGGTGGTGGGGCTTTCCAAGCTCGCCCGGCTGGTGGATGTGTATGCGCGTCGCCTGCAGATTCAGGAAAAAATGACCGCGCAAATCGCCAAGTCGCTCGACGAAGTGCTGAACCCGAAGGGTGTGGCCGTCGTGATTGACGCCACCCATATGTGCATGACCATGCGCGGCGTGCGCAAGCATGGCAGCATCATGCAAACCAGCCGCCTGACCGGCCTGTTTAAAAGCGACCCGCGCACAAGGCAGGAATTCTTCAGCCTGATTAAATATGGAAGATAAAAAAACGTTTGATAGTTGATGGTTAATAGTTGATAGTTTGGTCCCACCATCAGCGCGCCGCCACCGATTATATTCATGTACACCCGCACCACCCGCAATATCAAAGTCACCGTATTTCCCAGCTATCTGCCCGAGCAGTCGGACGCATATAACGGCACACATGTATGGGCCTATTTCATCCGGCTGGAGAATATGGGAAAGGAAACGGTGCAGCTCATCAACCGCTACTGGCACATCACCGACGGGCTGGGCGTCGTGCAGGAAGTGCGAGGCCCCGGCGTGGTCGGCGAGCAGCCGGTGCTGGAGCCGGGCGATGACTACCAATATACGAGCGGCGTGCCGCTACCCACCCCGTCGGGCATTATGCGGGGAAATTACGAAATGGAAACCGAGGGCGGCGAGCGCTTCCTCATCGAAATTCCGGCCTTCTCGCTCGATAGCCCGGAACAGCTCAAGCGCGCAAATTAAACCATGCCCGTCTATGCACCCGGCAGCCTCATTACCGTCAATGATCGCATGCAGCGCGGCTACAGCTATGCGCTTGCGGCACCGGCAGGCAAGATGTTTGCAGAAAATTTTACGCCCTTCTTCACGCCGAAACAAATGCTGGAGCACGGCGTGTTCGAGGGAAAATATTGCAACGATTGCCGCGACGAACTGCCGGACGACTGGTTTGCAAACGCCAAAATAAGCGATCATGCCGATCCGGCAGTCAATTGCTTCGGCGTCAAAAGCCGCCAGCCGCTCTCCGTCTGGCAGGAAAAGGGCTGGATATTCCCGGACGATCCACGCGGCTGGTTCCAGTGGTATTGCCGCTATTATTTAGGCCGGCGCATTCCCGACATGGACGAAATACAAATCAAACGCTGGCGGAACTTCACCCGCCACGCCGCGCAAATTCGCGCCAACTGCGAACCTTACGACCTCTCCTGCCGCCCGCGCCAACGGCAGGCATTGCTGCAATGGTCGCACGATCCGTTTATATGAATTCGATGAGAGAAATGGTGGGAAAAGAGGATTGACTTCGCTTCGCTCGTCCGTCTGCGCGGCTTAAGCCGCTTGCCGTCGAACCAAACATTCTCCACCGGCGCGACTCGATTATCCCGCTCTTTCCGCATATATCAAAGGGGCCTAACACCCGTTTGGTAAATGGCGGAGGGGAGAGGATTCGAACCTCCGATTGGCTTGCACCAATAACGGTTTTCGAGACCGCCGCGATCGACCACTCTGCCACCCCTCCGCATTCGGAGCATGCTATATAATGAATTACCGCCGCCCTGGCAAACGGTTTTGACGCAGGGCCTTATGAAGGTTCGCCTTCTCCGGCTGTGGATTTATCAAATTTAGCGTCCGTATGGATAAAATAGCAGATTTTGGCGATATCGATGGCCATATCGGCGACGCGTTCAAGATTCTTCGCCACCATCAGGATATGCGTGTTATCGGCCGCCCCCAACGCGCCCCCTTGCGTATTATGCAAATGCGCCAGCAGGCGCTTATAGGCCGCCTCGGCCTGGTCTCCCTGTTTATGAATGGCCTCGACCACTTCAGGGTCATAATCCGTCATAAGCCCAAGGCTCTGCGGCACAATGGTACGCACCTCGCCAAGCATCTGGCTGATGCCGCTGCGAATGGCGGGATCGAGAGGCTGGTTGATTTTCGGCAGGCGCTTGACGCAGTTTTTCATGTGATCGGCGATGCGTTCCAGAAGGCTTGCCACCTTGATCGATGCGATGATGAAGCGCAGCTCCTCACCCATCGGGCCGAATTTTGAAATGGCTTCTTCGACGGCGGTATTGATCTGAACCTCGGCCTCGTTGATTTCGCGGTCGATGGCTTTGGCTTCAATGAATTTACTGTCGGGTGTATCAAGCGCCTCGGAAATGATACCCATCATTTTTTCGATGTGCCCGCCCATCATCTGCAGCCGATCATGCAGCCCGGATAGCGCCGTATCAAGCCCTTTGAATGCGTGTTTACCGAATGTAATCATGATCTTCTCCGCCTGCACATGTTAAGAGCGCATTCTAGCATGATTTCCTGATAACCCTCAGCAAAAAATCAACGGTAGCGTATTTTCATCACCAGAATGGCCGCCGACAATATCACCGTGATACCGTTGGCGATCATGAGCGACGCGCTGCCCAGCATGACGCCATAAATGAACCAGAAGAAGATGCCGAGCGTCAGCATGATATACATGCCAAGCGACAGGGCTTCGGTTTGCTTGTAGCGCAATATTTTTATCGCCTGCGGAATATAGGACGCCGTGGTAAAAAAAGCGGCGACCATGCCCAGCCATTCCGGATCAATTGTCATGTAATGCCCTGTGTTTGAATTTTTTAACCCAATTGTCCGCCATCAGTAACAGTGCCGGGGTGAAAAACAAGGTTAGAATGGTGGCAAACGTCAGCCCGCCCGCAATCGAGGTGGAAAGCTGGTTCCACCATTGGCTGGAAGGCGCGCCAAAGGTCACTTCACGCGTGATGAAATTGATGTTCATGCCGAAAGTGAGCGGCAGCAGGCCCAGCACGGTCATACCCGCAGTGAGCAGGATAGGACGAAGCCTCTGCGCGCCGGTGCGCAGCAACGCTTCATGCAATTCCATGCCGTGATGCTGCAGCTCCTTCAGCGTATCGATGAAGATGATGTTATTATTCACCACGATCCCCGCCAGCGAAATGATGCCGACGCCGCACATCACCACGCCAAACGCCTGCCACGTCACCATCAGCCCCAGCAGCACGCCGCCGGTGGAAAACACCACCGCGCTCATAATCACCACCGCATCGTAAATGCTGTTGAACTGAATAATCATAGCCAGGAACATCAGGAAAATCGCAATGGCGAAGGCATTGCCGAGGAACGCGGCCTGCTTCTGCTGCTCCTCGTCTTCTCCACGGAATTTCGGCAACACTTCGGGATTCACGCCGTTTTTTTCATACCATGCGCGCAGTTCTTTCACCTTCGCATCCACATTCACGCCGGGCTGCACATCGCTTTTCACCGTCATCACCCGGTTGCCGTCCACGCGGCGCACCGTGCCAACCTTTGGTTTTGCCACGGTGGTCACGAACTGCGTCACCGGCACCAGCCCTTTGCTGGTCATCACCCGCAAATGCTCAAGCTGGGTAAGGTTGCGGAACATTTCCGGATAGCGCACCACGATGTCAATCTCATCCTCGGCATCGTCCGGGCGGTAACCTGCGACCTTGATGCCACGCGTGACCAGCTGCACCACATTGCCCACCGCGAGCACACTCGCATCATAGGAGCCGGCTTTTTTACGGTCGACTTTCAGCTCCCATTCGATGGCTGGAATGGGGCGGTCGTCCTCGGTATTCATGAAGCCGCCAATCTCGGAAAGTGCTTTACGGAAACGCACCACTTCCGCCTCGATCAGCTCCGGGCGGCGCGAGGCAAACTCCACCTGGATCGGCTTACCGCTCGGAGGGCCGGATTCCTGCTTGCCGGATTCGACGATAATGCCTGGAATATCGCCGCTCTTTTTTACGATCTCAGCCAGGATATCATCAGCCTTGCGGCGATCGCGCCAATTGACGAATTCAAGCTGGATCAGGCCGATCAGGTCTTCCGGCGCATCCTGCAAGACAGGCTTACCTGACTGCGTGTAGGCAAGACGAATTTCTTTCATGCCGAGAATGTTTGCTTCCACCTGCTTCACCAGCGCATCTTTCTCATAGACCGAGAGATTGCCACGCGCATGAATCAGTATGTTGGCGTTGGTCGGTTCGATTTTCGGGAAAAATTCCAGCCCCGGCCCGGCCATGGCAAACATCATGTAAATTCCAACCAGCACCCCGAACATGGAAAGCACAAACAATCCCGGCTTGCGCAATACCTTCGAGAGCATCGCCACATAAGCCCGCGTAAACGGCATCAGGTCGCGCAGGTCGCCGCTATAAGCGGCCTGTACCGCCGCCTCGTCTGCAGCACTCATCACGATCGGCGCGCCAAACCAGGTGCCGAGGATGGGAATGAAAATCATCGCCATCATCAGCGAGCCAACCAGCGTAATCAAAAGCGTGATCGGCAGATAGACCATGAATTCGCCGATAATGCCCGGCCAGAATAAGAGCGGCAGGAACACCACTTTGGTGGTAAGCGTCGCCGCAATCACCGGCCAGAACATGCGCTTGGCCGCCTGCGGATAGGCCTGTTTGCGTTGCATGCCGTTGACCATCAGCCGGTCGGCATATTCGCACACCACGATCGCCGCATCCACCAGCTCGCCCACCGACATAATCAGCGCAAACAGCACCACCACGTTCATAGTGAAATCCATGGCGGAAAGCACCAGGATGCCGAACAGGAAGGAACCGGGAATCGAAATTGCCACCAGCAGCGCCGCACGCATGCCCATCGTCCAGATCATCACGATCAGCACCAGCAGCACCGCGAAAATAATGCCGTTTTCGAGATCGGCGAGCATATCGCGTGTTTCGTTTGAAATATCCTGCCCGTAATTCACCTCGATGCCACGCGGCCAGTAGGCACGCTCTTTTTCAACCAGCGCTTTCACTTCCGATACGGTGTCGATGACGTTCGCACCCAGACGCTTGGAAACACCAAGCACCACCGCCGGCTTGCCGCCCGCCCGCGCAATATTCACCGGATCCTTGAAGGTGCGGCGGATATCGGCCACATCGCCCACCGTGACCACCATGCCGCCATTCATTTTCATCGGCACCGAGCGCAAATCGTCGACATTGTCGATCAGCCCCGGCACCTTGATGGTATATTCGCCTTGTTGCGTGGCGATCGTTCCGGCGGCGACCAACAGGTGATTGGCCTGCACGCTTTGCAGCGCATCGTCCAGCGACAGGCGGTAACCTTCCAGCTTCACCGGATCGACCACAATTTCGACCACCTCTTCGCGGTCACCGGCGATTTTCGCTTCCATCACCGACGACAGCGATTCGATGCGGTCGCGCAGGGAGCGAGCGAGCAGCACCAGCGTGCGCTGCGGCACATCGCCGGTCAGTATCACATTCACGATGGGAAACAGGCTTAAGTTTATTTCATCAACGGTCGGCTCATCGGCGTCTTTCGGCAGGTCTGGCTGCGCTTCATCGACCTTCACGCGCACGCTGCGCAGCGCCTTATCGTTATCCGACCCCGCCTCGAACTCGATCACCACCGAGGCCTGCCCCTCCACCGCGTAGCTCGACATGCGCTTGACGTTTTCGAGGCCGGAGAGTTTTTTCTCCAGCGGCCGGAGTATCAGGCGCTCGCCATCTTCCGGTGAAATACCCTCCAGATGCACGCCGACTAAAATCACCGGCAGCTTGATGTCGGGATTCATTTCCTTGGCAATGTGGCGATAGGCCGTGGTACCCGCCAACAGGATAAACAGCAGCACGAGGATGGCTGCGCGTGACCGGCCGATAATGGCGTCGATGAAATTCATAATTCGTCATCCAGTAACGGTTCAAGATCGCGGCTGCCACTTAGCACATGCACAACTCTGAGCGGCTCGCTGCGAGGATCATAGATAATCAGATAATCATATACCGCCCAGAACCTCAGAGAACTACGAGTGATATCCTTCCTCACATGCCCCATGTAGGGATGCTCGGCCAATAATGAATAAGCCTCATATATAGCATCGGACGTCTTATCGGCTGCAACAGGGTTATCTTGGGCAATATACCACCATATATCTTCCATATCCTGCTGGGCTTGTTCTGAAATGATGTATTTTTTAGTCACGCTTACTCAGCATTTTGCGTTTATACGCATTCAGTCTTTTTTTCGATTGGGCCTCCGTCAGCACCTCCCCGCGTGCGATCTGATCCAGTCCAGTCTGTATTTTTTCGTCTAATTCAGCGAGCTTCTTTTCACGCATCTTATTGCGGTGCGCCAGCAAACGCACGGCTTCACGAAACAACTCGCTTGCAGATTGATACATTCCGCTTTTTACTTGTGCATGTACGAAGGCTTCCAGCTCAGGCGTCATTGAAACATTCATATTTCCTCCCTATTCGTTCCATTCCAATAATAACAAAGTTCGTTATTGATAACAAGCTTTGTTATTGTCCTGCGGGCGCCCCCATCTTTTGCCCGGCGCTCACAAAGGCCTGTCCTTGCGTGACCAGGCGAATGCGCTCCGGCAGGCCGCCGATCCATAGCCCTTCATCGGTATTGGCCAGAATTTCGACCGGCGCGAATTGCACAACCTCATCCGCCCCCACCATTTTCACGCCGACTTTTCCAGCATCATCCAGCGCCAGCACCGATGACGACACCAGATACGCGCTGCCCTGACTTGCCGAAAGCTTTATGTTCGCAGTCATGCCGACCGGAATGTCATGATTCGGATTTTCAATCGCCACCTCCACCGGAAAGCTGCGGCTTTCACTATCCGCATATTGGCTCAGGAAACGAATATGCCCTTTTAATTCGCGGCCATCGGAAAGCTTTACTTTGGCTTCCGCTTCCTTATTGACCAGCGGCAGATCTTTTTCCGAAATCTGGCTGACGACGAGAATCGGCTCATCTTCCACCAGCCGCGCCATCACCATACTATCCATGCTGCCGAGAAATCCGGAGAGCAGGAACGTGCCGACCTCAACGTTCAGCTCGTCGATACGCCCGGAAAACGGTGCGCGCACACGCGTGTTGTCGTAATCCATCTGCGCCTGCGCCAGCACCGCCCGCGCCTCTTCAAGGCTCGCTTTCGCCTGCGCCAGCCCGATGCGTGGCCGGTACCCCTTCTGCTCCAGTTCCTGCGAGGCCTTATATTCGATATTCCTTGCATCAAGCGCGGCCCTTGCCTGAGCCAGCTTTTCCTTGCGGTCGCGGTCGTCAAGGCGCACGATGATCTCGCCCTTTTCGACCATATCGCCTTTTTTCACCGGAAGCTCCACCACCTTGCCATCCACCTCCGGCTTCATTTCCACCATACGGTTGGCTTTGGTATAGCCATTCAGCGAAACAAGGCGCGTATAGGGCCGGGCGCTCAATTCCTCGATTTTCAGCAATTTCTGGAATCCGCCGCCGCTTTCGCCGGTAGGGGCCGCCATATCTTCGCGCTTGGTGCCCAACACAAGGCCAGTGCCGATCCAAACCAGCACCACGATCACAATAACAACCGATATTTTCCTGGGAGTTACATTTTTCATCATATTTGTTTAATTGACAGGTTGCCCCTTTGTTTTAAACCGATTATTACGGTTACTCAACGTTATATCCGTAATTTATGAAAACATTGTTACCATCCGGCTGTTACGACGTGCTGCCGCCACGCGCACGTCAGGAAAGCCAATTATCGTCGGCGCTGCTCGATTTCTTCGCCGCCTATGGCTACGCGCAGGTCGCTCCCCCGCTGCTGGAATATAGCGACAGCCTTCTTTCCGGGCGCGGAGTGCGGCTTTCCAGCCAGATGTTCCGGGTGATGGACCCAACCGCCCACCGCGTCATGGCCATCCGCCCCGATATCACGCTGCAAATCGCCCGCATCGCTTCCGGCCAGATGAAAGACGCGCCGCGACCGCTGCGGCTCTGCTATAACGGCCTGATCCTGCGGCTTTCCGGCGAACAACTCAAAAACGACCGCCAGCTCCGGCAGGCAGGTATCGAGCTGATCGGCGTCGATTCCCCCGCCGCCGATGCCGAAGTTATCCTCATCGCCGCATGGGCGCTGGCCAGGGTGGGCGTGGCAAAATTCACTATCGACATCAACCTGCCCAGCATCGTCGCGGCACTGGTCGCAGGCGATACGCTCACGGCTGAACAGGCGCAAGCGCTCCAGACCGCGCTTACCCATAAGGATACCGCCGCGCTCGCCGCCCTCCCCCTCGCCTATAAGAAATCGCTGGTGGCGCTGGTGGAGAATGCCGGTGATGCACGCAAGGTCATGCAGGTAATTGATGGGCTGGACCTGCCCGTCGGCGCCCGGGCGCTGTGCGATCACCTGCGCGAGGTGGTGCGGCATATCGAAGGGCAGCAGGAAGACGCCTGCACCCTCACTATCGACGCCACAGAATCGCAAGGCTATGCCTATCATTCCGGCATCGGCTTCACCATTTTCGCGCCCGGCGTGGCGCATGAGGTTGGCCGTGGCGGCCGCTACCGTATCGATGGCCCGCGCTCAGGCAGCGAAGCGATAGCGCACACACATGAAGAGGCCACCGGATTCACCCTCTATGTCGAAACGCTGCGCTCGCTGCTGCCTTCTCCTGCCAAGCCGCCGCAAGTGCTGGTCGCCGCCGGTACCAGTAAAAGCGATTGCGAAAAACTGCACGCGCAAGGCTATCTTACACTCTATGCCCAGGGCGGCGATGACCTGAAAACACAGGCAAAAATTCTTGGTTGCACACAGATATTTGAAAAAGGAAAGTTAGTTTCAATATGAGTAATGTCGCGGTAATTGGCTCCCAGTGGGGAGATGAAGGCAAAGGTAAAGTGGTCGACTGGCTCTCCGAGCGCGCCCATGTGGTGGTGCGTTTTCAGGGCGGGCATAACGCGGGCCACACACTGGTCATCGACGGCGTCACCTATAAACTTTCCCTCCTTCCTTCCGGTATCGTGCGTAAAGACAAACTTTCCATCATCGGCAACGGCGTGGTGGTAGACCCGTTCGCGCTGCTGGCCGAAATCGAAACGGTGAGCAAACTCGGCGTCAGCATCTCACCCGATAACCTCCGCATCGCTGAAAATGCGCCGCTGATCCTGCCCATCCACCGCCTCGTCGACCAGAGCGCGGAAGCGGGCCGTGGCAGCGGCAAAATCGGCACCACCGGACGCGGCATCGGCCCCGCCTACGAAGACAAGGTGGGCCGCCGCGCCATCCGCCTGTGCGACCTCGCCGACGAAAAAAGCCTGCGCGATAAAGTCGGGGGCCTCGTCAATTACCATAACGCGTTCCTGCAGGCGCAGGGCGGCGCAGCGGTGAAAATCGACGACATCATGACCCCGCTGCTTGAGGTCGCGCCCAAGGTGCTGCCATACGCTACCCCGGTATGGTATCTGCTCGACCAGCTCAAGAAGGAAGACAAGCGCATCCTGTTTGAAGGCGCGCAAGGCATCATGCTCGATGTCGATCACGGCACCTACCCGTTCGTTACCTCGTCGAACACGGTGGCGGGCATGGCCACCATCGGCGCCGGCATCGGCGTGCGCGACGTGAATTACGTGCTGGGCATCACCAAAGCCTACACCACCCGCGTCGGCAGCGGCCCCTTCCCCACCGAACTGCACGACGAAATCGGCGCGAAGATCGGCAAAATCGGCAACGAATTCGGCACCGTGACCGGACGCCCCCGCCGCTGCGGCTGGTTCGACGCGGTGCTGGTGCGCCAGGCCTGCAAAATCTCCGGCATCAGCGGCATCGCGCTCACCAAGCTCGACGTGCTGGACGGTTTCGAGACCATCAAAATCTGCACCGGCTACAAACATAACGGCACGCTGTATGACTACCTGCCCGCCGCCAGCTCCATCCAGGCCGAGATCGAACCGATCTACGAAGAAATGCCCGGCTGGAGCGAGAGCACCCACGGCAAGCAAAGCTGGGCAGACCTCCCGGCGCAAGCCATTAAATATGTACGCCGCATCGAAGAGCTGATCGAATGCCAGGTCGCACTTCTTTCCACCAGCCCCAAACGCGAAGACACAATCTTGGTAAAGGACCCCTTCGTTCGTTGACGCAATTTGGTGAGCCTATATTTATAAGGTCTCATGGCTGTTTGTGTCACGGAAGGGGGAACTACATTAAATTTTTGTAATGTCCCCGCTGCGGGGCTTCGCCCCTCACATGGGACGCGCTCAGGGCTGTGCATTTTTTTGCATTTTTTTTGAAAAAAATGACAAGCCATTATATTCCCTGATGTTTTCAGTGTGCTGCCCCTTATTTATGCACAAAGGTTAATATTATGTAAACTTTTTGCTTTACAGGAGGCTGTGATTTATATATAACTGCCTTAACACTGTTTGATTCATGGGGGGCCAAATGACTATATTGCCGCAAGAAACATCTGACGTTCCAACTGCTTCATTGTATGAGGTGGTGCAAAGCAAGGTGACACAAAGTGGTGTTCCTGTTGAGGTTAAATTAGATGAGGGCACAGTTAAAATAACTCTGACAGGAATTCGGCCAGATAAGGACAAGTTGCAGTTCGTACTGGGAAACGAAGGGATAAGACGCCCGGCAAATCATATCAAAGGAAAACCCGCGGAACCCATGGATGATGCTGTGAAGCGAGTATTAGAAGAGATGCGCCTTCACACAATAGGGCACGAGGATGGCAAGCATCATGCAGAACATACGCATCATATGAAAAACTATTTTCCTGACAATGCACTAGTTTCCATGAGAAAGCTGCATAGTGCATTGGCTGATTATGGATTTAGTATGTCGTTCCACCATGATGATGATGATGGCAGCTGGAGCGTCACCTTCAGCGCGCAAAATCAACACGATGTACCATTAGTTTCCGCACGTGAACTGAGAGCACAAAAAGAGCTTGCTAAAGCCGCCGAATATCAATTAGACGAAATTATTATGGAAATACTGGGAAAATATAACGCCAACAACGGCAGGGGTAACCGTGGAGATGCAAGGTTCCGGCGTGGTGTCGAACTTGAAGCATCTCAAATTGAGGCGGTTAATGCTGATATTACCGCACGAGCAGAAGATTTAGCTTCTCTTGGATTCAGCGACGTAGCATTCGGCACACCTGATCAGTATGGCAAGAGCTACCTCAGCTCAACGTTTGATCCAAGCAAAGTGGACCCAGCCAAAGCGGTGATGCCAGCAACGGATTATCAAGCTTACAGCCCTGGATACTAAACCTCACCCCTCCGCGAGCTGCTTGCGGGCGATGGGGAGGAGGTCGGCCATCTGCTTCTCGATTTCGGAGATGTGCACGGCAACTCCGGCGCGGCCGAAGTCCTTGAGCAGCTTGCCGATCACGTCGTTATCGCCCGCAGATTCCAGGTCGGCAATCACCACGTCTTTGGCGTAGGCGTCCGCCTCCTCGCCGGTTTTACCCAGTTTCTGCGCCGCCCACAGCCCAAGCAGCTTGTTGCGGCGGGCGTTGACCTTGAATTCCTTCTCGGCATCATGCGCGAATTTGTTCTCAAACGCACGCTGGCGATCTTCCATATTACTCATGCTATCCCTCGTTATTTTTTTCTATACTTGCGGCCCCGCAGGACCTATAAGAAGCCCCTACACACTACAACAATCGCAAGCAACTGCACAAGCACAATGCACAAAAAACAACGAAAGATATTTTCCATGGCGCCACGCAAACCGATCTATGAAGGCAAAGCAAAAAAATTGTTCGAGGGGCCGGAGCCGGGCACGCTGATCCAGCATTTCAAAGACGATGCCACGGCGTTTAACAACCAGAAAAAAGGCACCATCAGCGGCAAAGGCGTGATGAACAACCGCATTTCGGAATATCTGATGACGCGGCTCGGCGAAATCGGCATCCCGACCCATTTTATCAGAAGCCTCAATATGCGCGAGCAGCTGGTGCGCGCCGTACAGATCGTGCCGCTGGAAGTCATCATCAGGAACGTCGCCGCCGGCAGCTTCTCCAAGCGCTTCGGCATCGCCGACGGCAAGGTCATCGGCCATCCGCTGATCGAATATTGCTATAAAAACGACGCGCTCGGCGATCCCTTCGTCACCGAGGAACATATCTTCGCCTTCGGCTGGGCCACGCCTTCCGAGCTGGATGAAATCCGCATGTATTCCTTCCGCATCAACGATTTCCTCTCTGGCCTGTTCATGGGCGTGGGCATCCGCCTCGTCGATTTCAAGCTGGAATTTGGCCGCGTCATCGAAGGCGACCGCGAATACCTCGTGCTCGCCGACGAAATCAGCCCCGATAACTGCCGCCTGTGGGACGTCACCACCGGCTACCGCCTCGATAAAGACCGCTTCCGCCAGGATTTGGGTGGTGTCGAAAACGCCTACCAGGAAGTGGCCCGCCGCCTTGGCGTGCTGCCGCAATCGGAGCATGAAACCAGCTATGTGATCGAGGTCAATCCGCGCCTCAAGAAAAGCAAGAAAAAGGCTTCCGGTAAAAAACCTGCAATGAAAAAAACAGTGGCTAAAAAGGCAGCGAAAGCCAAGAAGAAATAGGTGTTTCTATGAAAGCAAAAATCCACATCACCCTGAAAAACGGCGTGCTCGACCCGCAAGGCAAGGCCATCGCCGGCGCATTGCATAATATGGGGTTTCCTGAGGTGAACGATGTGCGCCAGGGAAAATATATTGAGCTGGTGGTGAATGAAACCGACCGCAAGAAAGCCGAAGCGCAAGTCGAGAAAATGTGCGCGGGCCTACTCGCCAATACGGTGGTGGAGAATTATAAGTATGAGCTGGTGGACTAATGAAATCCGCCGTCATCACCTTTCCGGGATCGAATTGTGACCGCGATGGCTTCACCGTGCTGGAATCGCTCGGCCTGAACCCGGTCGCCGTATGGCACCGCGATTCGTCGCTGCCTAAGGTCGATATGGTCTATATTCCCGGCGGATTCTCCTACGGCGATTATTTGCGCTCCGGCGCCATGGCCGCCCATTCACCGATCATGCGCGAAGTGAAAAAACATGCCGACGGCGGCGGCTATGTGCTCGGCGTCTGCAACGGCTTCCAGATACTCACCGAAACCGGCCTGCTGCCGGGCATTCTGCTGCGCAACGCCAAACTCAAATTCCTCTGCAAAGAGGTGACACTGAAGGTGGAAAACAACCAAACCGCTTTCACCAAAAACTATGCGGCGGGACAAAAAATCAATATCCCGATCGCGCATCACGACGGCAATTATTTCGCCGACGACGCCACACTGAAAGCCTTGCAGGATAACGCGCAAATCGCCTTTACCTATGTGGAGAATCCGAACGGCTCACGCGCTAACATCGCCGGCATTTTCAACGAAAAGAAAAACGTCCTCGGCATGATGCCCCACCCCGAACGCCACGCTGAAACGCTGCTGGGCGGCGTGGATGGCAAAGGTGTGTTTGAGAGCTTATTGGCGGCCTAACTTTCTGATGCGCCCGTGAAATTCTACTGAATTTCACATGGCGCGCAGTTCACGACTGGCTCATGCCTGCTGCATTCGCATCACGTTATCTCCGTGCTAGGCGGAGATAACCTTGGGCTTGGGATCATTATGAGAGGCGAGTAGCGCCGAGCCAGCCTTGAGCTAAGCCTCATGGGGCGCGCAGCAGCGCGCACCGGAGGCAATTTTAAAAATTCTCCCGAAACCAGCGCACCAGCTTTTCAAAACCGAAAGTGAACCCGGCGCGGCGTTTATGGGCGTCGAAGAGCTGTTCTTCGGCGGGTTTTTTCGTGTTGTATTCCAGCATGCCGATGGCGGTGGCGAAGGCCGGGCCGGAGACCGCCTCGGCAAGGCCGGGCAACGGGCGCGGGCGGCCAAGGCGCGCCTGCTTGCCGAGAATGTTCGACGCCATTTCGCGCACGCCTAAAAGCTGGCTCGCCCCGCCGGTGAGCACCACGCGCTTACCGGCCATATTCGCAACGCCCGACATTTCCATTTTGCTGCGGATGATCTCAAAAATTTCTTCGACACGCGGGCGGATGACGCCGACCAGCATCGAGCGCGGCACGGTGTTGGAATCATCGGCGTCCTCTTCGCCAAGCAGCGGCACATCGACCATCACCTGATCGTCGCTGGCAGTCGCAATCGCGCTGCCATGAAGCGTTTTCAGGCGCTCGGCGTGATGCAGCGAAGTGGACAACCCACGGGCGATATCGCTCGTGACATGCGTGCCGCCGATGCCGACCGAGTCGGTGAAAATATTTTTGCCGCCGGCGAACACCGAAAAACTGGTGACGCCGCCGCCCATGTCGATGAGCGTGACGCCGAGCTGTTTCTCATCCTCATCCAGCACCGAAAGCGCCGAGGCATAAGGGCTTGCGATATATTCTTCAACATTCAGATGACAGCGCCCGACGCAGTGCGCGAGGTTTTTGGTGATCGACGGTTGCGCGGTGATGATGTGCAGATCGGCACCAAGTTTCTTGCCGAACATTTTGCGCGGGTCGGAAATGCCGCGCGCGCCATCGAGATAATAGGAAACGGGAATGCAGTGGATGACCTCGTGCTCGGCATGCTGGATGCTGGCGCTCCCCTGCTCGATGATGTCCATGATGTCGCGGTCGGAAACTTCTTCGCCGAGCATCGCCATTTCCACCGTCACGCTGCGCGAGGTGAGGTTGCCGCCCGACAGGCTCACCAGCACATGGTCGACGGTCTCGCCCGCCATCTGCTCGGCGGCATGCACGGCGGCGACGATCGACGCCTCGGCCTCGGAAAAATCGGTGATGACGCCGCTCTTGATGCCCTTGGAAAGCTGGTGGCCGATGCCGGTGACGCGGATTTCACCCGCCGAATCGATCTCGGAAATAAAACAGGCGATCTTGCTGGTGCCGATATCCAAAACGGCGACACTGCCAGCGCCGGTCTTGCGGAGGATTTTTTTCTTAGTCTTATTCATAATCAACCATTATTTATCTTCATTATCCCGCAGAAAACCTATTTTACGCTTCTTCGACGTTTCAACGGGGCGCATTACGATATCATCGATCAACATAAAAATCGCCTTAATTGCTGATCATGATCTTTGAACTGATGTTTGAGCAAGTCAATATCGCGCTTAATAATCGCCTGCGAATTTACAAGCTTGCGCATCTTCACAAACGCCCGCATGATTTCAATATTGACCGCCACCGCCCGCTCGCTGCGAAGCACACTCGAAAGCATGGCAATGCCCTGCTCGGTAAAGGCGTAGGGGAGGTATTTAATGTTATGACCACGCCCCTTGTTCAAGGTCACAAATTGTGACCTTGAAGCTAAGGCTTCTGCATCATTTAACTGAAACATAAAGTCTTCGGGAAAACGGGCAACATTTCGTTGCACCGCTTGATTAAGCACTTTTGTCTCCACCTGATAAAGCGCCGCCAGATCGGCATCAAGCATCACACGGTGGCCGCGCACCACATACACTGCTTGCTCAATATGCTGCTCCACTTCGCGTAGCGCCATCCCCTTGCCCGCCTTAGTTTTACGGAGGGTTTTTTTCTCAGGCTTACTCATGTTTCTTTTGTACCTATCACCGCTGGTTTTGTAAGTTCGGGCGAGAGCTTGATAAAGACCCTGTCGGGCACGCGTAAGTCAATCACTTTAATGTCACGCGCCAGTATCTGCTCGGCCTTGTCCATCTCCATCAGCCTGGCCAGCGCGCCCGCCGCACCCTCTTCCGGCAGTTTCACCTCAATATCGTTCTGCAGGCGGATGTTCCAGCGGCGATCACCCACACGAATAGCCGAGGCAAAGCGACTGGCCAGCTCCGGCGAGGCCGCCATGATCTGCATCAACTCCCCGATATGCGACGGCGCGCCATCACCCACGATCAGCGGCAGCTTGCGATACGGCTCGATATCAATGCCCTGCATGACCACGCCCTTATCATCCACCAGCGAAAGCTCGCCCTGATTCTGCCAGAGCGCCACCGGCTCACGCTCAACAATGCGGATATAGAGCGCATCGGGCAGCGTACGGTCCACCGCCGCTTCGCGGATGCTGTGCACGGATTGCAGCCGCTCCCGCATATCCTCCAGCGAGAGCTGCAAAATCGGATCATTCTTATGCACGCCGAGCGCCTGCTGGATATCAGCCATCGGCGTGCGGCTGCGACCCTCGACATGCAGCGAATGCACGGCAAAACCGGCCTGGGCGGTGGCCGCGAATAATTTATTTTCCACGGCGGTCATCGTGCGTGAAAATGCGCCGGAATACCAGGAAAGCCCGCCACCACCCACCACCAGCACACCCAGCAGCGCCCCGCCGATAAAATGGCATTTGCGGCGAATCCCCTCGCGGCGTTTCTTTGCCGCCTTCTCGCGCATGATCTGCTGCGACTGGCGCTGACGCGGCGATACCGTATTTTGCTTGCGAGCCATCAATGTCCCAATGTTGCACCTTCAACCAGCTTCTGCACCAGCGCATTAAAGCTGATCCCCGCATGCGCGGCAAGCTCAGGTGAAAGTGATAATGCTGTCATCCCTGGCTGTGTGTTTACCTCTAAAAGGTAAAATTTCCCTTTATGCGGCACCGTATCGTCATATCTAAAATCGGCCCGCGAGAGGCCGCGGCAGCCGAGCGCACGGTGGGCGACGAGCGCCATCTGCATCACCTCCTGATATTGCTCGGAAGGCAGCGGCGCCGGGCAGAGATGCTCGGTTTTCCCAGAGGTATATTTGTTTTCATAGTCGTAAAAACCGCTATGGGGGCGAAGTTCGGTGACGCCGAGGGGCACATCGTCCAGCACCGCCACCGTCACTTCGCGGCCAGGAATATATTGCTCGACGAGAAATAGTCGTGAGTCGTGAGTCGTGAGTCGTGAATCGCTATCGAGGATAACCGACAAAGGCCGGTTATCTTCCGCCGTCACGATATAAACGCCGACGCTGGAGCCCTCGCTCGCAGGCTTCACCACGAACGGGCGCGGCATCGGATCGCCGCCTTTCAAAAGCTCGCCCATGGTGAGGGTAAGCCCGTGCGGGCAGAGAAGCCCCGCCGCCTCGAAAATACGCTTGGCCAGCGGCTTATCCATCGCCACCGCCGAGGCCAGCACGCCGGAATGAGTGTAGGGAATTTTCATGATCTCCAGCAAGCCCTGAATACAGCCATCCTCGCCATAATTGCCGTGCAGCGCGTTGAATACCACATCGGGTTTGATTTCGGCCAGTTTTTGGGCGATATCCGGCTGCACATCGATCTCCGTCACCTTATACCCACACTCCCGCAGCGCCTTCGCGCAGGCCGCGCCACTCGCCAGCGAAACCTCCCGCTCCGCGCTCCAGCCGCCCTTGAGGACTGCGATATGAGAATGGCGATTCATCAACGCTCTCTTTCGTTTTGTAAAAATTCTGCAATTGCCTGCTGAACATTTTTATGTATGACGACCCCTATGGTAACATTACTTTCATCGGGCGAATTGCCCTCGAGGGGAGCGCATATCTGAACCGAGAATAGTGAAATCCTTGGGTCATCCGCTGCTAAGGATTCATCCGTGTTTTCAGACGCATCTGTTATTTTCTTACACGTAGAATGATATGCGTCGGAAAAGGCCTTGAGGTAGGTTTGAGCATCGACAACAGGTGCGGCTATACGCATAAAAACAAATTGATTGAGATTGTTGCGATAAAACTTAGCTCCTAGCCCATGGTCGCTTATTAATGTTCTGAGCCTGCGCTGCAAGTCATACATCATATTATTTTGCTGTCCATCACCACCGGCATTAAGCGTAGACCAGCCGCCACCTTTATCGCCCGATGCCTGTGGCAATTTGAAATAGGTCTTGGCCAGCTTGATTAGGCGCTCATATGAGATATTGTCGCTGTGTTCTGCCATAATATCCTTATATTTTTTCTTTCGGAAAGAATTTAATTTCCCATTCCAGCGTGATGCCGGTTTTTTCCCGCACCAACTCTATCACCTTATTCCCCAGGTTTTCAAGATCGGAGGCGGTGGCATTGCCGGTATTGATGAGGAAGTTGCAATGTTTTTCCGACACCTGCGCGCCGCCGAGCGTCATTCCCCGGCAACCGGCCTTGTCGATCAGCTCCCACGCCTTGTGGCCTTCCGGGTTTTTGAAGGTGCTGCCACCGGTGCGGCTGCGGATGGGCTGGGTGTCTTCACGCATGCGGCTGATTTCCTGAATACGCCCTGCAATCTCGATGCGCTCGCCCGGCGTGGCCGCCAGCAACGCCTGCGTGACGATCGCGCCTTCGGGCAGTGCGCTTTTGCGATAAGAAAATCCGCATTCTTCGTTCGTCAAAATTTTCACCTCGCCACTACGCAGCACCACCTCGCATTCGATGAGCACGTCCTTGATTTCGCGGCCATAAGCGCCTGCGTTCATCCGCACCGCGCCGCCGATGGTGCCCGGAATGCCGGAGAGGAATTCCAGCCCGGCAAAACCATGATCGCAGGCAAAGAGCGCCACGTTGAGGTCGAGCATGGCCGCACCTGTTGCAATAGCCACGGGTCTTTGGTCTTTGGTCTTTGGTTTATTTTCGCTTTTTTCGACCAAAGACTCATGACCCATGACCAAAGACGCACTTACAAACGCCCGCCCCAACTTCACCACCACGCCCTCGATGCCGCCATCACGCACAATCACGTTGCTGCCCACGCCCAGCACCGTCACCGGGATTTCCGGCGGCAAGACTTTCATAAAATCGGCGAGATCCTGCGTATTTTCCGGCTTGAACAGCCACTCGGCAGGCCCGCCCACACGAAACCAGTTGGTTTTGGAAAGGTC
>JANRKF010000005.1:0-16483 GCA_033763575.1 Alphaproteobacteria bacterium
TGAATGTTCATTTTTTATCCTTTCACTCCAACAATTTTTGCACCGGGAAACTGATCGAGCACACTGGCAACAATCGGCTGTTTCTCGGCCTCTTCTTTAAGCGCCTGCTTGCGCGCATCTTCCCGCGCCTGCAGGCTGGGCGCCCCAGCCTCGGCACTTAGTATGACCTGCCACTCCACACCCGTCCAGTTTTTCAGGTGCTCGGCGACTTTTACCGTAAAATCACGCGCCGGCGGCGGCGACATATGCACCACCAGCTTGCCCGGCTCAAACGAAACAAGCTGCGCCTGCTCCTTGAGCGCCATGTGCAGGAGCGCCTCGCGTTTTTGCTCAAACAAGGCGACCAACTGCTCGAAGGAGGTGACAGGTGACAGGGGCAAGGGGGCAGAAGTAATTTCTTTTTTTTCTGTCACCTGCGAACTGTCACCTGTCGCCTGCTGCTTCACCAGATCCACCGGCGTCGGCACATCCGCGACATAAGCGATGCGGATGAGAAGCATTTCAAGCGCCGCCACCGACGATGGCGCCATTTTGATTTCCGACAGCCCCTTCAACAACATCTGCCACAGCCGCGCAAGGACGGGCATGGAAAGCTGCGCGGCAAATTCCAGCGCCTTTTTACGGGTCTGCTCGGAAAGGGTGATGTCGTTCGCGGCTTGCGGATTCACTTTGATGCGGGTGATGAGATGCACCAGTTCAAGCGCCTCCTGCGTCATCATCAGCGGATCGGAACCGGCGCCGTACATGGCCCGCAACTGGGCAAGCGCCGAGGCCACATCACCGGAAAGCAACTGCTCCAGCAATGCAAAGGTCGCGCTGTTATCGGACGCGCCAAGCATGCTGCGCACATCCGCTTCGGTAATCGGCATAGCCCGCGCAATCGCCTGGTCGAGGAGCGAGAGCGCATCGCGCACCGACCCTTCCGCCGCGGCGGCAATCAACGAGAGTGCTGTATCCTCCGCCGTCACCTCTTCCTTGCCGCAAATATTTTTCAGGTGCCCGGCGAGCATTTCGGTGGTGAGGCGTTTCAGGTCAAAGCGCTGGCAGCGCGACAAAATAGTGACGGGGATTTTGCGAAGCTCGGTGGTCGCGAAAATAAATTTCACATGCGGCGGCGGCTCCTCCAGCGTTTTCAGCAGCGCGTTGAAGGCGCTGGTCGAAAGCATGTGCACCTCATCGATGATGTAGATTTTATAGCGGCCCGCATTCGGCATATAGCGCACCGATTCGATCAAATCACGCATCGCATCGACGCCGGTATGGCTCGCCGCATCCATCTCGATGACATCGACATTGCGGTCGGTCGCGATGCCCACGCACTGGCTGCACACGCCGCACGGCTTGATGGTCGGCCCCTGCTCGCAGTTGAGCGCCCGGGCAATGATGCGCGCCGTGGTCGTTTTGCCGATGCCGCGAATGCCGGTGAGCAAAAACGCATGCGCCACCCGCCCCTGCGCGATCGCATTGGAAAGCGTGCGCACCAACCCCTCCTGGCCGATCAGGTCATCGAAATTGGTCGGGCGGTATTTTCGTGCGAGGACGCGATATTCCATAAGGTGGTTGTTAGGTTGCTGAGTTGCTAGGTTTCTAGGTTACTGGGTTGCGAGCTTCTACACCTAGAAACCAAGCAACCAAGAAACCCAGAAGCCCTCTTAAGAGCTGGCGGTGACCCGGTGAGTATCTTACCTCGGCTGCTTCCTCTCGGACCTGACCGGGTCGGCAAGTTCGCCGCCCACCACCAGCCTCGGAGGATTATGGTAGAAAGGACAGGGTGCTGCAAGGATTAAAAAATGCTATTCAGCAAAATCATGACGTAATGGAAGGTCTGCACAATCAAATCGATCATCACCCCGCCGGTGAGCATCACCAGGCCGATCGCGGCCAGTATCAGCAGGCCGTCGCGCTCCAGCATGGCCAGCGACAGGATGGAAATGCCGAAGCTCGGCAGGAAATTACCGCCGGGAATCGGCAGCGCCAGAATACCCGCAAGCATGCAGACAACCAGCGCCACAACGCGTTCCACCACCGGGTGGGTCAGAAACAGCAGGCGCGGGCGCAGGAATTTCTCAACCCAGCGCAGCGTCGGGATCGACCGCGCAAGCGCGCCGCGCACCAGCTTCGGCGAAATTTGCTTTTCGCGGATATCCTTCGGCAGAAAAATACTGCGCCGCCCCAGCGCCATCTGCAGCGACATGAACAGGATCGGAATCGCCACCAGCGTCGAAAACCCCGGCACAATCCCCGCCACCACCGCAGAAATAGAAAACACTAAAATCGCCAGCGCCGAGGCCCGGTGCCCCATTTTGGCCAGGAATTCCTCCACCGTCACCGTGCCGTCTTCGACGCAATCTTCGACGATTTCGGCAATAATCTGGCTGGTCTTCTTTGGTTTCTGGTGCATAAGCAGCAAGTGTCATAGCAGAATTAATCATGAGGTAAATTAATTATTTGTAAGGCATCTGTTTGTATGTTCCAAAACACCAATCACTCTGATAACCTACGGCCATGAACAAACGCAGCCCTGAAATCGCCATCGAAAATGAAAAACCGCGCAACCCGCTTTACGTGCTCGCGGGCAGCGTGCTGGTCATCGTCTGTATTTATATCGCGCTCTGCCTGATGACATACCACCCCGCCGACCCGTCGCTTAACCGCGCCGCCAGCGGTATTATTTCCAATGCCGGTGGCACGCTCGGCGCCTATACGGCGGATTTATTATTGCAGGTGATGGGGCTGGCCAGCATGCTGGTGGTGCTGGTGCCGCTGGCATGGGGCATCAAGCTGTTTCGCGGCCAGAAAATCTATTACATGTGGATGCGCAGCAGCTTCCTGCTGATGACGATTGTGGTCACCACCGCACTGGTCGCAGGTATCGAGCCGCCGCTGTCATGGCCGATCAACAGCGGCTTCGGCGGCACCATGGGCAGCCTGCTGCACGACATGTTCTACGATATGTTCAAACACACGCTGTTTGTGGTGGCCCTGTTATCGTTCGACCTGGTGACCCTGTCGCTGGCCTTCGGCATGAGCCTGTCGGAATGGCGGGTGGTGCTGGCCGCTATCCGCAACTCCGCAACGGTCGTGGGCAACCTGGCACGGGCGCTGATGCCTAATCGCCCAAGCGAGCTGGATAACGTCGAATTCGAAGAGGAAGAGCTGCGCGGCTGGCGTGAAAAACTGATGTTCTGGCGACGCGGCGCGGAAAATGAGGAAGAATACGAGGATGAGGATGAGCCGCGTGTGCCGCGTGTACGCAAAAAAGCGCCGAGCATGGAAAGTGATAAACCCTCCAGGCAAGCGCCCAAGGTGCAATCTGCCCTCGCCCTGCCGCAGGGCGATTACGAGCTGCCTTCGGTAAAGCTCCTCACCTCGCCGCCGAAGAGCCGCAAGTCGGGCCTTTCCGAATCGGCGCTGACGCAAAATGCCAAGCTGCTGGAAACGGTGCTGCAGGATTTCGGCGTGAACGGCGACATCACTGAAATCCGCCCCGGCCCGGTCGTCACGCTCTATGAACTGGAACCCGCCGCCGGCACGAAATCCTCCCGCGTGGTCGGCCTCGCCGACGATATCGCCCGCTCGATGAGCGCGGTGTCGGCACGCATCGCGGTGATTCCGGGCAGAAACGCCATCGGCATCGAGCTGCCGAATTCCAGCCGCGAGACGGTCTATTTCCGCGAGATGCTGGAAAATGAAGCGTTCGAAGGCACCGAAGCGAAGCTACCCATCGCGCTTGGCAAAGATATTGGCGGGCAGCCGATTATTGTGGACCTCTCCAAAATGCCGCATTTGCTGGTCGCGGGCACGACCGGTTCGGGTAAGTCGGTCGCGATCAATACCATGATCTGCTCGCTGGTGTATCGCCTCACGCCTGAGGAATGCAAATTCATCATGATCGATCCGAAGATGCTGGAACTCTCGGTCTATGAAGGCATCCCACATCTGCTGACCTCGGTGGTGACCGAGCCGGGCAAGGCGGTGGTGGCACTCAAATGGACCGTGAAAGAAATGGAAAACCGCTACCGCCTGATGAGCAATCTCGGCGTGCGCAACATCGAAGGCTACAATAAAAAAATCCGCGAGGCGAAGGCCAAAGGCCATGAGCTGACGCGCACGGTGCAAACCGGATTTGACCCCGATTCCGGCGAGCCGATTATCGAGGAAGTGCCGCTGGATATGAACGATTTACCGTTCATCGTGGTGGTGGTGGACGAGATGGCCGATTTGATGATTGTCGCCGGAAAAGAAATCGAAGGTTCGATCCAGCGCCTCGCGCAGATGGCGCGTGCTGCGGGCATTCATATTATTATGGCGACGCAACGCCCCAGCGTGGATGTCATCACCGGCGTCATCAAAGCAAATTTCCCCACCCGGATTTCCTTCCAGGTGACTTCGCGGATCGATAGCCGCACCATCCTTGGCGAGCAGGGCGCGGAACAATTACTCGGACAAGGTGACATGCTGTATATGGCGGGCGGCGGGCGCATCACCCGCGTGCACGGCCCCTTCGTTTCCGATAAGGAAGTGGAGCATGTGGTCAAACACCTGAAAGCGCAGGGCGAACCGACCTATATCGAAGACGTCACCAAGGATGAATCCGAAGAGGGGGCATTCGGCGAAGAGGCGGAAAAAGATGCGATGTACGACCAGGCGGTGGCCATCGTCGTGCGCGATAAAAAAGCATCCACCAGCTATGTGCAGCGCTGTCTGAAAATCGGCTATAACCGCGCCGCCAGCATCATCGAAATGATGGAGCGCGAAGGCATCGTCGGCCCCGCGAATCATGTCGGCAAGCGCGAAGTGCTGGTGGATGATGTATAATGACAAATTTGTCATGCCAGCGTAGGCTGGCATCCACGTCGCTTACTATAGGATATCTGAATGAATAGAAAATTATGCGCATTTTTATTGCTGGCGTGGATTCCGGCCTTCGCCGGGATGACAATGGCCGCCGAGAAGTCCATTTTCGTGGCCGATTCCGTGGTCGAAAATAACCGCTTCACCATCGAGCGCATCGAACGTTATCTCTCCGGCATTTCCACCATCGTGTCGGATTTTACACAGGTGGCGCCGGACGGGTCGCTCACCAATGGCAAATTTTATATGTCTCGCCCCGGCAAAATGCGCTGGCAATATAACCCGCCAACACCGGTGCTGATGGTCTCCTCCGGCACCGAGCTTATTTTTTATGATTACGAGCTGGAGCAGCTGTCGCACATCCCGCTCGACGGCTCGCTGATTAGCTTCCTCGCGCAGGATAAAATCACTTTCGGCGGCGATGTCGGCATCACCCATTTTGAAAATGAAGCCTCGGCCATCCGCATCGAAGTGGCACAAAAAGACAAACCCACCGAGGGTAAATTGATGCTCGAATTTTCCGACAAGCCGCTCACCTTGCGCAACATGGTGGTAACCGACGCCACCGGGCAAACCACCACCGTCGCCCTGCAGAACGCCAAGTTCGGCAGTGAAATCGACCCAGAATTATTCGTATTCAAAGACCCGCGCAAACGTAAACGCTAGCCTCTTCCTTCCATTTTCTACACTCTTCACATTTCCATGTCATGTATCTCTCTTTTGTTATGCCGTTTATCCCCTTGACATAAGTAAGTCGATTTGATAGTGTTATTCTCATAAGGAGATAACATTATGAAAAAGCAAACAATTCAGCAGTTCTTCAAGCAATACCCAAGCGATGAGGATTGCTTGGAACATTTGATGAAAGTTCGCTATGGTATGGAAGGCTTTTGCCCTAGCTGCGGAGCTAAGACAAAATTCTCCCGCGTATCAAGCCAACGCGCTTACGCTTGCCAATGGTGCGGCTGGCATACTTACCCTTGCGTGGGTACTCCTTTTGAGAACTCGCGCACATCATTGCAACTTTGGTTTTATGCGATTTATCTTTTCACCACTACACGCAGCGGCGTATCGGCGAAAGAATTGCAGCGTCAACTTGGCGTGACTTACAAATGCGCGTGGCGTATGGGTCACGAAATCCGTAAGCATATGGATTTTGTAGATGGCAACCCGCCACTCAATGGCACAATCGAAATGGATGAAACTTTTATCGGCGGTCACAAGAAAGATAGTTATGGCGGACGCGGGAAAGCTGTCTTGTTCGGTATGTTAGACCGTGATGGCGGTATTCATACACAGGTTGTTAAAAACCGGAAGCATGAAAGCATCCTACCAATCATTGCAAATCATGTTGAGGCTGGCAGCATCATCTATACCGATTACTATCCGACCTATGAAGCAGTAAAGAAAATGGGACACCATCATAACCGCGTGAATCATAGCGTAGGCGAGTATGCAAAGGGCGATGTGCATATCAACACCATTGAAAGCTACTGGTCGCGCTTAAAGCTATCTATTCGCGGTACACACATTCATGTGTCGGCAAAGCATTTGGACAAATACGCGAAGGAATTTGAATACAGGTTTAATTCTCGGAATAATCCGGCGGAGATGTTGCCGGAGCTTCTTTCGACTTTTGAGGAGCCTTCCCAGAAGCCATCGAAGAAAGAGTAGCGTCAAACTTGGGCTTACTGCCCGCTTGTTTTAGGCGCTCCTTGATAAACTGCGGGAGCTTGTTCTGTTTTAGTGCTTCTTTTAGGTTCATCTGCTACTCCTGTTGGCTTATTCAGAGAGTTATTGATTGAAGGGACCGCAATACCAAGGCCAAAAACCGTAAGTATCATTATCACCATAGCAATAGTGGTCGGCGTATGATCTAGGCGCGTTTTTATTCCTGTCAGCAATAATTCTACATTACGCAAGACGGTTTTAATATCCCTTACATCATCTTCTAATCTTTTGACTCTCCCATCCATATCGCCTCCACCGCCTCCACTTCCAGTGTTAAAATATTGCTGCGGGAGAGGGTCACTACCCGCATTGGAGACCAATTTCAGGTGCGAATTACTTTCCGGCTGCATTTTCTTTACCATCTTCCGTGGCTGCTTGTGTCTTATCTCTAAGCTCAGTAAGCCTTTCAATAAATGAGTTAAGCACCTCGGTTGGCATTATCAATCGCGTTACAACATGTCGAACAATCTTCTGCTTTGTAGAATCTAACCTATCTTCAATAAGATTAACTCTAACAGTGCCCCCTGCTATCCCCATCCCTTGAAAGCCATCTATAAACAAACTTGGTATGGGTTCGTTACAAACAATATCTTTCTTTAGTTCATCCTCTTCGGCCATAATATCACCCCTATGTGGTTGTCACGGAAGGGGCAAAGTAGAATTATTTTCTCATAGGGTCAACCTACTTATGTCTGGGGGATAAACGTGTTTGTTATTGCAAATGATTCTCATTTGCAATAATAGGAGGGGATGGAAAGCACCTATACCTACCCAACAATATCGACCGGGAATCAAAGAGCCGCCGAAGAATGCGCCAGCTTCAATACCCCCGCCCATCAAAAGACAGGGGATGCCGGACTTGATGTTCGCGCATGGCTGCATAAGAAATATTGCTGGGGCGGGGATGCGATCAGCGCGAGCAATGTCGCAGATGCCGATGCTTTCATCAAACGGCAGAAAGCAGTGTATAATGCGCTCATGCTGGCACTGGATACGGACGGCTACCTGCTCAACGTGATGTCACGCGATCATTACGCGGTGGTGGAAACCCATTATCACACCCATACGCCACGCGAATATATTCGTGCACGCGGCAGGGAAGCCTCGGTCAAAAGCGTGAGCCACGCCACCACGGAAAAGCGCCGCGAGCTGAAACAATTCCTGCAATCCATCGACGACCCGGCTTTCACCACCGCCCTCCAAGTTGCCATGGCTTCGGGGATGGGTCCGGAAATCCGCTACTCTCCCTTTACCCCGCTCGACGCAGAAGGGTGTATCGGAACTCTCGCCGCCGCCGGGCGCAACAGCCCCCGTCCGGTCGCAGCCATCCTGGAGCAGGCCGAAAAACAGAAAATCGAATATGAGGCGCTCGCCTCTTCCAACAACCCGGACGGCATCGCCACACGCATCCTGGCCAGCGCAATGAAAAACCTGCTGCCGGCCATTTCCCCGCAGGAAGTGCACCAGGCCGCCAAAGATTATATGTGTTATTACTACACCGATGCGCTGATACGGTCGGAAGCATTCGAGGCTGAGGGTGAAATCGTGGCGCAGGCCATAAAGCGCGCCCATCAGTTGCGGCGTAAATCACCGCCCTACCTTGCTTTAATAGCCTCTTGTGAATATGACGCTTTTTTGATATAGCGTATCCTGTATGGACGAACCGCGAAGATCCTCGCTGCCTGATTGGCTGCGAAATTTGTTTTCCTGTAAGCACGAAGCCTCGCTGAAAGACGCGATTGAGGAGGCGATTGAGGAGCATGCGGAAAATAGCGACGAGGAAATGGCGCCGCAGGAGCGCGTCATGCTGCATAATGTGCTTTCCTTCGGCGAGCGCACGGTGAGCGACATTATGATCCCGCGCACCGATATTGTCGCCGTCTCCCATGATATCAGCCTCGAAAACCTCAAAGCCCACCTGCTCGACCAGCGCCACACCCGCACCCCGGTCTATGAGGACACGCTCGACCATGTGCTGGGGTTCCTGCATGTGAAGGATATTATTCCGGTGCTCGCGGGCGATAAGCCGTACCATTTACGCACCTACCTGCGCAGCATGCTCTATGTCCCGCCCTCGATGAAAATCCTCGACCTGCTGGCCAAGATGCGCGGCGTTGGTAGCCATATGGCGATCGTCGTCGATGAGCATGGCGGCACCGACGGGCTGGTGACGATGGAGGATGTGGTCGAGGAAATCGTCGGCGAAATCCATGACGAGCATGATGAAGACGAGATGAGCGATGAGCAGATCGTGCGCATCAGCGACAAGGTCGTCGAAGTCAGCGCCCGTATCCGCATCGAACATCTGGTGCGGGCGCTCAACCGTGAGCTGGTGAGGGAAGATGAATCGGAGGGGTTCGATACGCTGGCCGGGTTGATTTTCACCAGGCTCGGGCGTATCCCGGCCAAGGGGGAGATGGTCGAGCATTATGACGGCATCCGCTTCGAGATTGCAGACGCCGACGCCCGCCATATCCGCAAGGTGCGGGTGCATTTAGGATGATACTCATCCCCTTCCTCCTTGGCATCTCTGCCACGCTTACACTTCCGCCCTTTTATATTTTCCCGTTAGTGATACCGGCTTACGGCGGGCTTTTCCTGCTGCTGAAACGGGCGGAAACCCCCGGCCAGGCGGCAAAGATCGGTTTCTTCTGGGGCTGGGGTTTTTATATCAGCGGGCTCTACTGGTTTGTCATCGCCCTGCTCACCGACCCCGACCGGTTCGCATGGCTCATTCCCTTCGCGCTCTTCGCGCTTACCGCCGTCATTGCATTATATACCACCCTGTTCGCATGGTCATGGTTCCGGATTCGCCTTCACGGCATTGGCGGCGCGGTGGCATTCTCGGCGCTGTGGACGGCGATTGAGTGGCTGCGCGGCCATTTATTCACCGGCTTTCCGTGGAATCTCGGCGGCTATGTCTTCGGCATCAGCGATGCCTCCATCCAGCTCGCCGCACAGCTGGGCATTTACTGGCTGACCTTTGTCGCCGTGCTTCTGGGTACCATCTGCGTCGTGCATAAGCGGGTGGCAATCCTCTGCTGGGCGCTGCTCGCCGCCTCGGTCGGCTGGGGCGCGTGGCGGGTGCATCAGGCGCCGCAGGAATTCGTTGAAGGCGTGCGGATCAGGCTCGTACAAGCCAATATCCAGCAGCACCATAAATGGGCCCCGGCGCTCCAGATGCAGGGTTTGCAGGCGCACATAGACCTCACCCAATCGGCTGAGCTCGAAAAGGTGACCCATATCATCTGGCCGGAAACAGCCGTGCCTTATGTGCTGAAAGAAAACAGCACATTGGCGGTAAGGCTGGGGCTTGTGCTATATCCGGGGCAGCATCTTATCACCGGCGTATTGCGCGGAGATCAAGACCGCATCACCAACGGCATTGCCGCCATCAATCCGGAGGGCAAGATCGTTGGGGCGTATGATAAATTCAAGCTGGTGCCGTTCGGCGAGTTCCTGCCGTTGCGCTGGCTGATTCCCGATGCGCTGGAAACACCCGTCGGCATGCGCGACATGGACCGAGGCGACGGGGCAAAGACGCTCGATTGGCCCGGCCTTCCGCTCGTATCTCCACTTATTTGCTATGAGGTGATTTTTCCGGAGCTGGCGCTGCGCGGCGATAAAAAACCGGCATGGCTGCTGTCGATCACCAACGATGCATGGTTCGGCAACAGCACCGGCCCCTACCAGCATCTGGCCATGGCCAGGATGCGGGCGGTGGAGCAAGGTATCCCCATGGTGCGGGTCGCCAATACCGGCATCACCGCCGCCTATGACGGTTATGGGCGCGAAATAGCCCGCATCCCGCTTAATCAAAAAGGCTTCGTCGATATTGGGCTGCCCAAAGCAGCGAAATAGCGCTGGGGCTAGAGGCCGCGAACAGCAGCTTCCGGTTCCAATACCCTGTTATAGGCGGCGCTAAGGCGATTCGTCACAGTGGTGGGAGCGCAGTCGCTACGCCTTGAAATCTCTGCGAAACTATGGCCTTCAAAAAGATCATCCAATACTTGCCTTTCTTTAGGGAGCGCATTCTGTCTCATCACATCCCAAAAATCCAAGCGCTCCACATTATCTCGCGGATCGCCTTCCCTGTGATCCACAAAGCCAGCCTGATCCTCCGGCGTAAATACCCCACCTTGCGGAGTGCGCTTCTGCGCATTTTGAACCGTGCGGTGGTTAATCAATGCTTTCGGCACAATACTATAGGCAAATAATTTACTGTACTCGCCGGCCTTCGGATCAAATGTTTCAAAAGTCTCTACAGCCTTTCGACATGCCTCCTGCGCAACGTCTTCGCGCTCAAAGGGATCCTTTACCTTGCTACGCAGAAGATTATTGGCGTATTGTAATAAACCCATAAACAATCTATTAACATCTTCATGTTTAGGGTTCTCCGTAGGAGCAATCCCTCTAGACCTTAAATCATGCGCAATTCTGTTGATCTCTGATAAATCCATAATGATTTTATATACACGCAAAACATAAAATAGTAAATAAAAATTATACTAATAATAAAAATAATGCGATTTTTTATCTCTATAAAACCAAAAAATAACTGTAAAATAAATAGGTTGGCTATTATCCCGAAACGGGACAAGTGCATGTGTTGGTTTCCGTCATCTATTGCTATAAAATTAAAATTTTTACACATTAACTTTTCGCTTGCAAGTTGTGTTGTTTTGGCGCAATAGTGCCGTTATCCATAAATATGTAAAAGTTACCAACCATGACCAAACAGGATATCGATAGCTATGTCGGCAAAAGGCTCCGCCTTCGCCGCACCATGATGGGGTTAAGTCAGGAAGCCGTTGCTAAGGCCGTAGGAATTACCTTTCAGCAGGTCCAGAAATACGAAAAGGGCGTCAATGCAATGAATGCGCGCCGCCTGGTCGAATTCTCGCGCTTCATGAATGTCCCCGTCGCCTATTTCTTCGATGGGCTTGAAGAATCAGAGGCGGCAGGCTCGGAAAACACCTTGCCCGGCTTCGCAGAAACTGCGGAGGCATTCGACCACGGATCGCCGGTTTCTGATCGGGAATCGCTGGAAATGATGAAAGCGTTCAAGCGCATCGGCGAGCATGGCGTGCGCAAACGCCTGTCCGATCTCGTCCGCGCCATTGCCGAAAATAAAACTATGCTTGACTAGTTTTCCGCGAGTATTACACTGTCTCATGTTGTGGGGATTTGAGTTGCTTGCCGCCACGTTAAATATTGGTCTAAGCATCGGAAGCGGAACCCGCGCCTGATTTCAAATCCCTTGTATTGTTATTTTATCTAAGAATGAGGGGATTTATGTCTTTTTCCAACCGCGCCAGCTATGTCTTCACCAGCGAATCCGTCGCCGAAGGCCATCCCGATAAAGTGTGCGACCAGATTTCCGACGCCGTGCTCGACGCGCATCTGGCTGTGAATCCTGAAGCACGCGTCGCCTGCGAGACCCTGGCCACCACCAACACCATCGTGATCGCTGGGGAAACCCGTGGCGCTGAGAACATCACCAAGGCCGATATCGAAAAAATCGCCCGCGATAAGGTGCGCGAAATCGGCTACCTGCAGGAAGGCTTCCACGCCGATAACCTCGATGTGTATGTACACCTGCACCCGCAATCGGCCCACATCGCCATGGGTGTCGATTCCGCCGAGAATAAAGACGAAGGCGCCGGCGACCAGGGCATCATGTTCGGTTTCGCCTGCACCGAAACCAAATCGCTGATGCCGGCGCCCATCGATTTGTCGCATAAAATCCTCCAGAACCTCGCCCGCGTGCGCCATAGCGGTGAAGCCAAGGGCCTCGGGCCGGATGCGAAATCGCAAGTCTCGCTGCTCTATGAAAACGGCAAGCCGGTGAAAACCACCTCCATCGTCGTTTCCACCCAGCACGCCGAAGGCATGACGCAAAAAGAAGTGCGCGAGCTGGTGCGCCCGTATGTGCTCGCCGCGTTGCCGGATAAAAAATGGATGTGCGATGAGTCGGAATTTTATGTGAACCCAACCGGCCAGTTCGTCATTGGCGGACCGGACGGCGACTGCGGCCTCACCGGCCGCAAGATCATCGTGGATACTTACGGCGGCGCGGCCCCGCATGGCGGCGGCGCGTTCTCCGGCAAGGACCCGACCAAAGTGGATCGCTCAGCCGCCTACATGGCACGTTACCTCGCCAAAAACGTGGTGGCCGCAGGGCTTGCCGATCGCTGCACCATCCAGCTTTCCTACGCTATCGGCGTATCGAAGCCGATCTCGTTTTATGTGAATACGGACGGCACGGCCGTGGTCGATGAAGCAAAAATCGAGCAATTCCTGCAGGCGAATGTCAATATGACCCCACGCGCTATTCGTGAGCAGTTGAAACTCAACGCCCCCATTTACGCACGCACCGCTGCCTATGGTCATTTTGGCCGCGAGCCGGATAAAAACGGCGGATTCACCTGGGAGAAAACCGACCTGGTGGAGATGCTGCAGGCGGAATTTAAACAGGCTCAAAAAAAAACAGCGTGAGTTAACGGCGCGCACGGATGGTTGACCCCACCGCATCGCCGTTACGCTCCTTCGGTCGCCGCAAAGGCCGCCGCCTGCGCACCCACGCGCAGGAGCTGATGGAGGAACTGCTGCCGAAGCTAGGGGTTGGTGACTGGGGATTGGGGATTAGGGGAGAACCATCATATCTTAATCCCCAAAGCCTAATGCCTAATCCCCTTTGGCTGGAAATCGGCTTTGGCGGCGGCGAGCATCTGGCGCATATCGCCTCGCTATATCCCGACATTGCGATGGTTGGCTGCGAACCCTATGTGAACGGCATCAGCGGCCTGCTTAAACATGTCGAAACCAACGACACAAAAAATATCCGCGTTTATACCGACGATGTGCGTGAACTGCTTGCCACCATGCCGGACGCCTGCCTCGACCGCGTCTATATCCTCTATCCCGATCCGTGGCCCAAATCACGCCACCATAAACGGCGGCTGATTCAAAAACCGCTGCTGGACGCGCTGGGGCGAGTGATGAAGCCAAAGGCGGAACTGCGAATCGCCACCGACTGGGACGATTACGCGACATGGATTCTGGAGCAACTCCTGCCACACCCGGCCTTCGCATGGACAGCCGAAAAAGCAACCGACTGGACGCAGGCCTGGGAGGAATGGATCCCCACGCGTTATGAGCAGAAAGCCCGGCGCGAAGGCCGGACCAGCAGCTATTTCCGCTTTATCCGCCGACCATCCTAAAGCCATTGACTTCCTTGCAATTTTAAACATCATGCCAGCATGAACGGGGCCGAATATATTGCAGAGTTTTTGCGGCAGCGGGGTGTGGAGAAAGTTTTTCTCATGACCGGCGGCGCTTGCGCCTTCATCGTCGATGCGATAGCGCGTAATCCCGGCCTCGATTATATCTCGATGCAACATGAACAATCCGCCGCCATGGCCGCCGACGCCGTGTGGCGCACCACGCGCAAGGTCGGCGCAGCGGTCGCCACCTCCGGGCCGGGCGCAACCAACCTGCTCACCGGCATCGCCTGCTCCTATTTCGATTCGATTCCATCCATCCACATCACCGGCCAGGTGAATAGGCTGGAGAGCGCCGGTTACATGGGCGCGCAGGTGAGGCAGGTCGGCTTTCAGGAAACCGACATCGTGGCGATGGCAAAACCCGTCACCAAATATGCCGTGCAGGTGAGCAATGCTGCAGAACTCAGGCATGAGCTTGCCAAGGCGTATAATATCGCCATTTCCGGGCGTATGGGGCCGGTGCTGATCGACGTGCCGATGAATGTGCAGAAGGAAGATGCAGGCGACGTCATCGAATATGCGGCGCTGCCAGCGGAACAACCATCCGCCGCTTCGCTCAAGGAAGCGCAGGAAAAAATCGCCGCCTTCCTTGCCGATGCCGCACGACCGGCGGTGCTGCTGGGCGCCGGGGTGGGGCTTGCCGGTGTGCAAAAAGAAGTGGAAGCATGGCTTAAGGATTGTGGCATTCCGTTTGTAGCAAGCTGGAACGGCATGACCTATGCGAATCACGACATGGCGAATTATTGCGGGCAGATCGGCGTGTATGGCAATCGCGGTGCTAACAGCATCCTCCAGAATGCCGACAGGTTATTGGTGCTCGGTAGCCGCCTCGATAACCGCCAGCGCAGCGGCAACAGCAAAAATTTTGCGCCTAAAGCCAGGGTGCTGGTGGTGGATGTAGACACCGAAGAACTCAAAAAATACCAGGGCGACGGCTATGCCACGCTCGGGATGGATTTAAAGTTTGTTGCCCCGCTGCTTCCTAAAACCACGGCAGGCTCACCCGAATGGCGCGATTATGTGGCCGCACTCAAAGCCGAATATTTCGGCAAAAATATGAGCAGCTTCGCCGAGCAAAACCACACGCTTTCACCTTATGAAGCGGTGCGCGCCATCAACCGGCTGATCGATGACGATGCCATCGTGGTCGCCGATACGGGAGCGACGCTTTGTTGGGTGTATCAGGCATTCCACCGCACGCAGCAGGAGCTGTTTACAGCCGGCGGCATGTCACCGATGGGGTATGGTCTTCCAGCGGCGATCGCCGCAGGAGTACATAGCAGGCGCCAGGTGATCTGCTGCATCGGCGACGGCGGATTCCAACTCAATATCCAGGAGCTGCAAACGCTCGTGCATCACCAGCTCCCGGTGAAGATTTTTGTCTTTAATAACGGCGGCTACGGCATCATCAAACAATTCCAGGACAGCTACCTGGAAAGCCGCCACGAAGCCACGGGCCGTGGCTACAGCACACCCGATTTCGGAAAAATCGCCCACGCCTATGGCATCGCCTATGCGAAGGTGGAAGCGTCCTCCGACATTACGCCCACGCTGCTGGCCTCGCCCGGCCCGCTGCTGGTCGATATCATGCTCCACCCCAATACGTTGATCGAACCGAAGCTGGAAATGGGACGCCCGATTCACGACCAGTTTCCTTATTTGCCGCGTGATGTTTTCTTCGCCAATAATCGTTTTATCGAGAAGGCCTGAACATGAAACGTCTTTCTTTTGTTATCCCCTGCTACAACGAAGAAGCCTGTGTTGACGCTCTCTATGCGGCGTTGGACAAGCTCTCAAAGGAAATCGCCGCACGCTATGAATGCGAATTTATTTTGGTTGAAAACGGCTCGCACGATACGACATTTAAAAGATTACTGGCGCGGCGGGAAGCCGACAACCGGGTCAAGATCGTCAAGCTCTCGCGCAATTTCATGGCCGATGGCGGCATCACCGCCGGGCTTGCTTATGCGGCAGGCGATGCGGCGGTTATCATGTGCGCCGACCTCGAAGACCCGCCGGAAGTGGTGCATGAGTTCCTTGCCAAATGGGAAGAGGGTTACCAGAATATTTACGGCATCATTCGCCGCCGCCAGGGCAATTGGCTCCGCCGCCTGAACTCGCGGCTGTTTTACCTCATCATCAATAAAATGACCGGCGGGGTCATCCCCCGCGCCGTCTCCGATTTCCGCCTGATCGACCGGGTGGTGATCGACGCGGTCAACCGCATGAACGAGCGCACGCGGATGTGGCGCGGGCTGGTGGCATGGACGGGGTTTAAATCCTGCGGCGTCCCTTTTAACCGTGGCAACCGCGCCGCCGGGGAATCCAAAGCATCGACCGCGCTGGTACTGAAGCTGGCGTTGCGCGGCATCTTCGCCTTCTCGGTGCTGCCGCTGCGTATGGCTACTATTGTGGGCACAGCACTCTCGGCAGGATCGTTCGCCGCACTGGTGTATCAAGTGGTCAAAGTGCTGATCTTCGGTGTGCCGTTCGACGGTTTCTGCACGCTGATCTGCGCGGTATATTTGCTGTACGGATTTCTATACATAATTCTCGGCATCATGAGTGAATATATCGGCATGATATACGAGTAAGTGAAAGCGCGACCGAAA
>JANRKF010000006.1:0-93299 GCA_033763575.1 Alphaproteobacteria bacterium
CGCGGTGGAAATCGTGTTTCGCGGGCAATATAAAAATGCGGAAGAAGAACAGGCGCTCATCGATGATTACCGGGCGAAGTTCGCCTCGCCGTTTGTGGCGGCTTCACGCGGCTTCATCGACGATATCATCCGCCCGCAGAACACCCGCTGGCGCATTTGCCGCTCGCTTTCCATCCTGCGTGCCAAGAAAATCGAAAATCCGTGGAAGAAACATGATAATCTGCCGCTCTGATGGCCAAGCTGGTTCTGATATTATTATTACTCGCGGTCGTCATCATCGTCGTCATCCGCATGCAGGGCGGCGTCTATACGCGTTTCATGGCGGGTGCCGGTGAGGTGATGGGGAAAATTGAGAAAAAAGAAACGCGGATCGACAGGCCGGATAAGCACACTTCTGAAAATATCCTGATTTATAGCTATGTGGTGGACGGTGTTATGCATCGAGGCGAAGAGCGTGTGGAATATGACGATTTATGGATGGATGCCCGCGAAGGAATGGAGTTGCGTGTATATTATTCCAAGACACGCCCGCAGCAAAGTTTTCCGGCGGCGGTGATGGATAGGCGACTTGGGATATTCGAGGCTGTTCAATAGAAAAATCTGCTTTGTTATGGTACGCAAAACTGCTATCCATAGCGGCGAAAAACAATACTGGGAGCGTTATGTTTAAAAAAATTCTCATTGCCAATCGTGGCGAAATCGCCGTGCGTATCATGCAGACGGCCAAGCAGATGGGCATCAAGACGGTGGCCATCTATTCCGAGGCCGATACCAGCGCCCTGCATGTGAAAGAGGCGGATGAGGCGGTGTATGTGGGCGCAAGCCCCTCGGTCAAAAGCTACCTGAATATCGATAATATTCTCGCGGCGGTGGCTTCCACCGGGGCGGAGGCGGTGCATCCCGGCTATGGCTTCCTTTCGGAAAATGCCGAATTCGCGCAGCGCCTGAAAGAGGCGGGCGCCGTGCTGATCGGCCCATCCACCGAGGCGGTGAAGAAAATGGGCGACAAAATCGAGTCCAAGAAAATCGCTATCAAGGCCGGTGTTTCAACGGTGCCGGGCATGCTCGACGTGATTACGTCCGACGCCGATGCCAAGCGTGTCGCCAAGGAAGTGGGTTTTCCGGTGATGATCAAAGCGGCGGCAGGCGGCGGCGGCAAAGGCATGCGTATCGCCCGCAATGAAAAAGAATTGCTCGACGGCGTGAAATACGCTTCCTCCGAAGCCGCTTCCAGCTTCAAGGACAGCCGCGTATTTATCGAGCGCTTCATCGAGAATCCTCGCCATATCGAGATTCAGTTGCTTGCCGACAAGCATGGCAATTATGTCTGGCTGGGCGAGCGTGAATGCTCCATCCAGCGCCGCCACCAGAAGGTAATCGAAGAAGCGCCGAGCGTGTTCCTCGATGAAAAAACCCGCAAAAAAATGGGCGAGCAGGCGGTGGCGCTGGCAAAAGAGGTTGGCTACTACTCGGCGGGCACGGTGGAATTCATCATGGATCAGGAGAAGAATTTTTATTTTCTGGAGATGAATACGCGCCTGCAGGTGGAGCACCGCGTGACCGAGCTGATTACCGGCATTGATCTCGTTGAGCAGATGATCCGCGTGGCCTATGGCGAGAAGCTGGAATTCACGCAAGAGGACGTGAAATTCGAGGGCTGGGCGATGGAGGCGCGGGTGTATGCTGAAGATCCCAAGCGCGGATTCCTGCCGTCCACGGGGCGCATCACGCGCTATCAATTGCCGAAAAATAATGACAATGTGCTGATCGATACCGGCATCTATGAAGGCGGCGAAGTCAGCATGTTTTATGACCCGATGGTGGCGAAAGTATGCTCCTACGGCGATGACCGCAAGCAGGCGATCGACACGCTCAAAAACGCGCTCTCATCCTTCGTTATCGAAGGTATTTCGCACAATGCGAGCTTCCTCGAGGCCATCCTTGGCCATGCGCGGTTTGAGTCCGGCGATATTTCGACCAACTTCATCGAGCAGGAATATCCGGGCGGCTTTATCGGTGCGGAGCTGACCAACGAAATCACCAAGACCTTCATCGGCGTGGCGACCACCGTCTTCCTACGCGATGCCGAACGCGCCTCGAAAGTCACCGGGCAAACGCCGGGCCGCGAACGGGCGATCGGCGCACGCTGGCTGGTGAATGTTGACGGGGTGGATTACCCGGTTTATGCCCGTCCCGATCAGGATCTCGGCTATTTTATCACGCAGAACCGCAAGCTGATCGCGGTGCGCACGCAATGGCGGCTGGGTAACCGTTTATTCCAGGGGACCATCAATAACGAGCCGGTGTCGGTGCAGATCAAGCATCTGCAGGAAGGCTACATGCTTTCTTACAGCGGTGCGGATGTGACGGTGCGGGTGCGCACGCCGCGTGTGGCCGAGCTTGCGCAGTTCATGCCGCCGCCGAAAGACCGCAGCCGCAAGGATCAGTTGAAAGCCCCGATTGCCGGGCTGGTGGTCGGTATGCGCGTCAAGGAAGGCGAGCTGGTGAAACCGGGTCAGGAACTGGTGGTCATCGAGGCGATGAAAATGGAAAACGTCATCTATGCCGACCATGAAACCACCGTGAAAAAAGTGAATGTCGGCGAAAAAGAATCGGTGCAGGTGGATCAGGTGCTGATTGAATTCGCGGCGTAGGTGCCGCCATGATGGCATGCTGCGCCCGGCCTTCCATCGCACTCCTATGCAAGGGGTTGTTGCTGGTTGAAGCGGTGGCTCTGCTGGCGTTGCTTTCGCCTGCTTCCGTTAGTTTTCCTTACGGTCATATGCTGGCGTTGCTGGTTTACGTGCTGGTTGCGTACGTGCCGGTTATTTTCGTCTGCTCCTGGCTGCGGCGGCAGTCGGTGGGTATGGTGTCCCTGTGCTTCTTCGTGTTGGCGGCGCTGGTGAGCCTTCATTATATTTATATCAGCAACGACAGCGCCTATACCAACGACATGCCGGGGCATCTTGCGCGGGTGCAATTCATCACCGATCACTGGCTTGCGCCCTATGAATATAAGGGCTGGCAACAGCATCACCCCCCGCTTTATTACCATCTTGCGGCGGCGGTGTATTGGTTGACAGATCAGTTTTTTGTCGCGGTGAACCCGCTCACTTCCTTGCGGTTTTTTTCCTGGATGTGTTATCTTCTGTTTAACGCCTACAGCCTGCTTACGCTGCGCCGGGCCGGGTTTTCGGGGATTATCTATTATTCAAGCCTTGCCCTGTTGCTGTTATGGCCGGCGGGTTTTCACGTGGCGTCAAAAATCAGCCCGGAGCCGCTTTATTATGCGCTTTATGCTGCCTCGTTTTACCATGCGCTCTGCTGGTATCAGGAGGGCAGGCAGGGCGTGTTGAGGCGGGCGGTGGTGCTGGCAGGGCTTGCGCTCACCGTGCGTACGGGCGCGGTGGTATTATGCGCGGTCATTGCGGCGCTGGTGCTGATCCGCCTGTTCCAGCGGCGGGTGTATATCCGCGATTTCCTGAGCAAATATTGGCTCGCCGTCTGGGCGATTCTGGCGCTCTGCCTGGCGATTAATATGGGGAGGATTATTTTATACGGGTATCCGCTCAGTGAGCATCTGGTATCGTTCAAGAGGACTCCGTTCCCTCTTAGCCATTATTTGTCGCTGCATTTTGATTATACGCTTACTCACCCCTTCAATGATTTTACACACAACCAGAGTTTTTGGGATTTTTTCCTTAAAACGGCGATCTTCGGTGAATATCGTTGGACTTCGCCGCAATTGGCATCCGCTTTGATTTTTGTAGCGATGCTGGTGGTGTTTTATACCGCCTTGCCGTGGCTTTTTGCGCGGCGGGCAGAGTGGCGGGAGTTGCTGCCATATCTGCTGGGGGCGTTGATTCCGCTCCTGTTCCTGATCGTATTTTCCGTGCGTGCACCGCATTTTTCCACACAGGATGCGCGCTTTGTGTATCCATCACTTGTTTGTTTCACGGTGTTTTTTGGTAAAAGCCAGGAATTTTATCAGGCACGCCGGGCGCTGGCGTTGAGAGTGCTAGGCCCGCTGCTGGCCGGTTTTTTCACCATCCTCGCGATTATTTTTTTCTGGTGCAATGCCCGTTAGCGGGAAATGGCGCTTAAGCGCTGCGTCCACCTCTGCCATCGTGGCGTTTATCCCAAGGGCGGCGAGCGAGGTCACGCCATGTTCGCGGATGCCGCAGGGGATGATCCCGGCATAATGCGACAAATCGGGGTTCACATTGATGCAGATGCCGTGATAGGTCACCCATTTGCGTATGCGGATGCCGAGCGCGGCGATTTTAGATTCGGTACTCGGTACTCGGTACTCGGTACTCGGTGAAGAATCTTTCCTATCGAGCGCCTCTTCTTTTACCCATACGCCCACCCGGCCTTCGCGGGTTTCCCCCCGCACGCCGAATTCACCAAGGGTGGCGATGATCCACCGTTCGAGGGATTCTACATAGGCGCGCACATCCTGCGCATTGCGTTGTTTCAGGTCCAGCATCACATACGCCACGCGCTGGCCGGGGCCGTGATAGGTATATTGGCCGCCGCGCCCGGTCTGGTAGACGGGAAACCCCTGCGCGGAGAGCAGGTCGGCAGTTTTAGCGCTGGTGCCGGCGGTGTATAAGGGCGGGTGTTCCAGCAGCCAGGCCAGCTCCGGTGCGCGGCCAGCCTGAATCTCCGCCACGCGCGCCTCCATGGCGGCGAGCGCTTCCGGGTAGGGCACCAGCCCCTTGCTTATTTTCCATTCTAGCACTTGCCATGGCCTTCCGAGTTTGCTATCAACGCACCCTTACCAAAAACTGGTGGATTTACCAGTGTTTTACGTGTGCGACCATGGCGGAATTGGTAGACGCACTACCTTGAGGTGGTAGCGCCGCGAGGCGTGGAAGTTCGAGTCTTCTTGGTCGCACCACACTGCTTATCCGGTTTTCTGGGTTATTTGAGGGGTTTGCTTTTATCCCTAAACTCCTGTATCGCTCTTTTCCTATGAGCAAAGCAACACATACCGCCCCTAAGGTGGGGTTTGTCAGCCTCGGCTGCGCCAAGGCGCTGGTCGATTCCGAACGCATCCTCACCCAGCTGCGTGCGGAGGGCTATGAGTTCACCGGGACGCATCGCGGTGCCGATGTGGTGATCGTCAATACCTGCGGCTTTCTTGATACGGCCCGGGACGAGAGCCTGAGCGCGATCGGCGAGGCCATGGCCGAAAACGGCAAGGTGATCGTCACCGGCTGTCTGGGCGCGAAGCCGGAAGTGATCCGCGAGAAATTCCCGAACGTGCTTTCGATCACCGGGCCTGCGCAATATGAATCGGTGGTGAACGCGGTGCATGCGGCGCTTCCCCGCCTGCACGAGCCGTATCTTGATCTTATACCCCCACAGGGTATCAAGCTTACGCCTAAGCATTATGCCTACCTCAAAATTTCCGAGGGCTGCAACAATCGCTGTTCCTTCTGCATTATCCCGAAGCTGCGCGGCGACCTGGTGAGCCGACCGTTGGCGGAGGTGATGGCGGAGGCGGAAAAGCTCACCGAAAGCGGCGTTCGGGAGTTGCTCGTCGTTTCGCAGGATACGAGCGCCTACGGCATCGACATCAAATATAAGGATGGTGCGAAATTCCTGAATCTTGCAAATGAGCTGGGCAAGCTCGGCATCTGGGTGCGGATGCATTATGTATACCCATACCCCCATGTCGATGAGGTGATACCCCTGATGGCCGAGGGAAAAATTCTGCCCTATCTCGATATTCCGTTCCAGCATGCGAGCCCTTCGGTGCTGAAAAGCATGAAACGCCCGGCCAATCAGGAGCGTGTGCTGGAGCGCATCGCCAAATGGCGCAGCATCTGCCCGGATATTACGCTGCGTTCCACCTTCATCGTCGGCTTTCCCGGCGAGACCGAGGATGATGTGAAATTCCTGCTCGACTGGCTGCAAGAGGCACAGCTCGACCGCGTCGGCTGTTTCAAATATGAAAACGTGGCGGATGCCGATTCCAATACCCTGGGGGGGCATGTGCCGGAAGAGGTGAAGCAGGAGCGCTGGGAGCGTTTCATGGCCACCCAGCAGGATATCAGCAAGGCCCGGCTCAAGCGCCATGTCGGCAAAACATTGCAGGTGCTGGTGGATGAAGCGGCGCCTCACGGCGTCGTTGCCCGCTCTTACGCCGATGCGCCGGAGATTGACGGCGTGGTGCATGTGCGCTCAAGCAGCGAAGCGGTAGCGCAAGGAAATATGCAGCCTAAAGGCCGCGTGCTGCCCGGCAGTTTCATCAATGTAAAGATTGAAAAATCAGATGCGTATGATTTATTTGCTACGCAGGTATAATTTAGGAATAGGATAGCTATGCACACTTACCGTACCCATCATTGCAATCAACTGACCAAGGCCGATGTCGGAAAAACCGCCAGGCTTTCCGGCTGGGTGCATCGTAAGCGCGACCACGGGCAGCTGCTGTTTATCGACCTGCGCGATCATTATGGCATCACCCAGCTGGTGGTGAATGACGGCACGGCGCATTTCGCCGCGCTGACGGATGTGAAGCTGGAATCGGTCATTACGGTTTCCGGAAAGGTGGTGGCCCGCAGTGCCGAGACTGTGAATAAAGAGCTGGCTACCGGCGAAGTCGAGCTTTCGGTGGAGGAATATGCGCTGGAATCCGCCGCAGAGCCGCTGCCGCTGCAGGTTAACTCTGATCGCGAGCAGCCGGAGGAAACCCGCCTGAAATACCGTTTCCTTGATCTGCGCCGTGAGAAACTGCATAAAAATATCATGCTGCGCAGCCAGGTGATTTCAAGCTTACGCCGCCGCATGACCGATGCGGGCTTCAACGAATTTCAAACCCCCATTCTCACCGCTTCCAGCCCGGAAGGTGCGCGGGATTATCTGGTGCCGTCGCGTATTCACCCCGGAAAATTTTATGCGCTGCCGCAAGCGCCGCAGCAATTCAAACAATTGCTGATGGTATCGGGCTTTGATAAATATTTCCAGATTGCGCCGTGCTTCCGGGATGAGGACGGCAGGGCCGACCGCAGCCCCGGCGAATTCTACCAGCTCGATATCGAGATGAGCTTTGTAACGCAGGATGATGTATTCGCTGCCATCGAGCCGGTGCTGGAAGGCGTATTTAAGGAATTCGGCGATAAGGAAGTAACGCCCGCACCTTTCAAGCGCATCACCTACGCGGAGGCGATGCTGAAATATGGCAGCGATAAGCCCGACACGCGCAATCCCATTGTCATTTCGGATGCGACGGAAGTATGGCGCGGTTCCGGCTTCGGCATTTTCAACAAATTGATTGAAGGCGGCGGTGTGGTGCGTGCGATACCCGCCCCGGGTTGCGCGGAGAAGCCCCGCAGCTTTTTTGATAACATGATTGAGTTCGCCAAGCTGCAAGGCGCGCAAGGGCTGGCTTATATCGGCTTCGGCGCGAATGATGAACCCAAAGGCCCGATCGCCAAGTTTCTGACTCCTGAGAAATTGGCAGACCTCAAACAAGTGGCGGGCTTGAAATCAGGCGATGCTGTGTTCTTCTCCTCCGGCACGCCGCTTTCCGCCTCGAAACTTGCAGGTGCGGTGCGCACGCATCTTGGCAATGAACTCGGCCTCATCAAACAGGGAGTGTATGAATTCCTGTGGGTGGTGGATTTCCCGTATTTTGAATATGACGAAGACGAGAAGAAAGTCATCTTCTCGCATAATCCGTTTTCAATGCCCCAGGGGGGTATGGAGGCGTTGCTTACCAAAGATCCGCTTTCCATCCTCGCCTATCAATATGATATTGTCTGCAACGGCGTGGAATTATCCAGCGGCGCGATTCGCAATCACAAGCCGGAGATCATGTATAAAGCGTTCGAGATTGCCGGTTACGGCCCCGAAGTGGTGGATAAAAAATTTGGCGGCATGATTTCGGCCTTCAAATTTGGCGCGCCGCCGCATGGTGGTTTGGCTCCGGGCGTGGATCGCATGGTGATGCTGCTCGCCGATGAGCCGAACATCCGCGAGGTCATCGCCTTCCCGATGAACCAGAAGGCCGAGGATTTGCTGATGCAGGCGCCGAACGTGGCGGAGGAAAAGCAGTTGCGCGAATTGCATTTACAGCTTTCGCCGAAGGCGCTGAAAATACTTGCCGCAGAGAAAGACGAAGGAGAATAGGCGGCATGACCAGAAAACATGGAATAATAGAGCATATGCTGGAGCGCGGCCTGTTTGCAAGCCGCTGGCTGATGGCGCCTTTTTATGCCGGATTGGTGGGAGCATTGCTCATATTGCTTTACAGCTTTTTCAGCGAGCTTCTGCATCTGTTGATGAATATTGGCGCGTTGACGACAAGCGACGCCATTCTTGGCGCGCTGGCATTGATCGATTTATCTCTGGCGGGCAATCTTCTGATTATCGTCATGTTCTCGGGCTATGAGAATTTTGTATCTGAAATGGATATTGGCGATCATGAAGATCGCCCGGAATGGATGGGAACGGTGGGTTTTTCCACACTCAAACTCAAGCTGATTGCCTCGATTGTCGCCATTTCCGGTATTCATTTGCTGAAAGTGTTTATGGAGATTGGAAAATATACCGATCGTGAGGTGATGTGGCTTACCATCATTCACATCGTATTCGTATTATCGGGTGTGTTTCTTGCCCTCATGGATAAGATTGCGTCTTCTGCAAAAAAATAACGTATGAAACTCGCACTCCTCCAACTGAATTCAGGTGCGGATATGGCGGCGAATATTGCTGCGGTGGAGGCGATGGTCGCGCAGGCGGCGGGGCAGGGGGCGAAGCTCATCGCCACGCCGGAAAATACTTTTTTGATGGAATCCGCCTACGCCAAGGCCACGGCGGACAGGGCGCCGAAACAGGAGCGCATCTTTTATACTCAGGAATCCCACCCGGGGGTATTGGCTGCCCAGGGCTGGGCGAAGCAATATGCGGTGTGGATATTGCTCGGAAGCGTTTTTGTGGCGGCGGAAGAAACGGGAAAAATGTTCAATCGTTCGCTGCTGATTAATCCCCAGGGGGGTATCGCCGCGCATTACGATAAAATCCATCTGTTCGATGTCGAGGTGGGCGATGGACAGGTCTATCACGAATCGGCGAAAATTGCGGCGGGAGGCAAAGCCGTTGTGACGCCATGCGCGGGCGCGGTGCTCGGCATGACGGTGTGTTATGATGTGCGTTTTCCGCAGCTTTACCGTGCGCTGGCGAAAGCGGGTGCGAATATCCTCGCCGTGCCCTCGGCCTTCACGCAGACCACCGGCGAGGCGCACTGGCATGTGCTGCTCAGGGCCCGGGCGATTGAGAACGGCTGTTTCGTCATCGCCCCGGCGCAGACGGGTACGCATCCGGGCAACCGAAAAACCTATGGCCATTCACTGGTGGTGGATCCCTGGGGGGGTATCGTGGCCGATGGCGGAACGGAGCCGGGGGTGACGATGGTGGAGATCGACCTGGGCGAAGTGGAAAAAACGCGGGCTCGGATTCCCAGTTTGCAGCATGACAGGTCATTTGATTTCGTGTAATTTGTCGCCATGGATTTAGAATTTATCAAAACTGCGTTCCTGACCTTGTTCGTCGCCGTCGATCCGCCGGGACTCGCAACGCTGTTTCTGTCGCTCACCGCGCATTTGTCGCTGGCACAGCGCAAAAGCGTGGCGGTGCGTGCGGTGGTCATCGCCTGGTGCATCCTTACGGCATCGGCGCTGGGCGGGAAAGATTTTCTCGAAATGCTTGGCGTGAGTATTCCTGCCTTCCGCATCGCGGGCGGGCTTTTGCTCTTTTCCATTGCTGCCGAAATGGTATTTGAGCGGCGCGAGGCTCGGCGCAGCAATTCGGCGGAAGTGGTGGTGAATGAACATAAAAGCCTTGCCGCTTTCCCACTGGCCATGCCGCTGATGGCAGGCCCTGGCGCGATTACCGCCACCATTTTGCAGGCAAGCCACGCGCAGGGCAGCATCATGAATATCATCGCGCTGATGGGTGTGGTAACGGCAGTGATCGGCTGTTGCTTCATCAGCTTCAGGCTGGCCAATCACATCGATAAAATTTTAGGCGTGAGCGGCCGCATGATCCTCGCTCGCCTGCTGGGCGTATTGCTGGCGGCGATTGCCGTGCAGACGGTGGGTGACGGGGTATTCGCGTTTATTGCATCCAAGCAATAATCGCTATTTTTTGCGGCCCGCAATCGCGTAATTCACGCTTAAATCATGCGCGTCCCAGTGCCATTTGAAAGTAAGCGGGTTCATCACCATGCCGCGCATATCGGTGATTTCGATGCCGTGTTTTTCCAGCTCGCGCACCAGCTCATGCGGACGCACGAATTTGCTCCATGTGTGCGTGCCCTTCGGCAGCCAGCGCAAAATATATTCCGCGCCGATAATCGCCAGCGCATAGGACTTTGCGGTGCGGTTCAGGGTCGAATAGAAGATACCCCCACCGGGTTTCACCAGCTTGCAGGTGGCTTCCACGAAGGCCGGTATGTCGGCGACATGCTCGATGATTTCCAGCGCCAGCACCACGTCGAACTGCCTGTCCATCGCCTCGGCAGTGGTGCAGCGGTAATCAATGGCAAGCCCCGATTTTTCGGCATGGAGCGCGGCGACTTTGATGTTTTTCTCCGAGGCATCGATGGCGGTCACGTTTGCGCCCAGGCGCGCCATCGGTTCGGCGATCAGCCCGCCGCCGCAGCCTATGTCGAGCAAGGTGCAGCTCTGCAGCGGGGCATGATCCTTGATCCATGTGATCCGCAGCGGGTTAATACGATGCAGCGGGGCGAATTTGCCGCGCTCATTCCACCATTCGTCGGCAATCGCCGAGAAACGGGCAATTTCGTCAGAATCGACCGTTTTCGCCGGGCCGGGAATTTCTTCTTTCAATTTCATGGGGCTGTTATAGTCTGGCTGTCGAAAGAAGAAAAGCCATGATTGACAAGCGCGCACTGATAGATGGTTTTAATCGTGTCATGCAGAAGCTGTTCGGTTTGCAGCCGGGCTGGCACCGGGAACTCGACATCGTCAAAAACAACTACGCGCTGGCCAGCCGCTACATGGCGCAGGGCAATTACCGCGATGCGGTGTTCCGCCTGAAATTCCTGGTGTGGCTTGATCCCAAACATAAGGCGGGCTTGCTTGACCTTGCGCGGGCCTATAAGGCGCTGGGCGATAAGGCGGCGGCGGGCCGCGCGCTGGCTAAGCTGCTGGCGCTTGAACCGGCGCATCCGGAGGGGCTGAAGCTCAAGGCAGCGCTGGCATCAAACAAAAATGACGCCGCGGATTCTGCGGTGGAGATCGCGCAGGAGATGGACGCGAAGCCGCTCTACCAGGTGCATAAGGCGTGCTTCCCGCTATTCTGGAAGGAGCAGGAAATCTCCGATATGCTGATGGCCTCGGGCACGCGGGCGTGGTGCGCGATAGCGAACGGGCCGGTGGGCATGCTGATCACGCGGGCGCAGTTCGAGCAGGCGGAGATTCTGACCATCGCGGTGGTGCCGGATGCCCGGAAAACCGGCGTCGCCCGGCGAATGATGGCGGCGGCGGAGAAGGAGCTGGCCGCCGCCGGGGTGCGGAAAATCTTTCTGGAAGTGGCGGAAAATAATAAGTCCGCCTATGCGCTCTATTTGAAAATCGGGTATGGCGAAATGAGCCGCCGCAAGGGCTATTACAAACAAATGGACGGCAGCGTTGTCGATGCACTTGTCATGGCGAAGGACTTGCAGCGCCGCCCGTCAGCACTGCCGCAGACATGAGGCGTGTATTGCGCCGGATGCTGGGGCGTATCGCGTCCAGTAATTTGGCGCAGGCGGAGCGCTATTTCGCCGTGCGGCAATGGCAGGACGCGCTCTTGCGCTTTACCGTCGCGAGCGCCGTCGCTCCAAAAAGCGAGGCAGCTTGGCTGGGGCTGGCCCGCACCTATCTGTCGATGGAGCGGCCGAAAGGGGCGCTGCGCGCATTGCGAAGACTGCGAGAAATGGGCTATGCGACTCATGATGAAGTGGTGTATCTGACCGCGCTTGCCGAGAAAAATGGCGCGCCCGAAACGATGCCGCTGGCACTGGTGAAGCGCTATTTCGACGCTGCCGCGCCGGAATTCGACCGCGACCGCATCGCTGTCAATGATTACCAAGGCTACCGCGTTCTGGCGGAACGGGTAAGGCCTTTGCTTGCGGCAGGCCGAAGCGATCATGCCGTGCTTGACCTGGGCGTGGGTACTGGCCAGTGCGGCAGTCTGCTGCGCGATGTGGCGGCAACGCTCACCGGAGTTGATGTGGCGCCGTCGATGCTGGAGGAGGCCGCCAGGCGTAAAATGTATGATAGACTGGTGGAGGCGGAGGTGGTTGCCTATATGCAAGCCACCGATGGGCGCTATGACGTGGTGCTGGCCGCCGGGGTGGCGAGCTATATCGGCGATCTCAGCGGGTTTTATCGTGGGGCGGCGAGGGTGCTGAAACCGGGCGGGTTACTGGCTTTCAGCGCCGATATGCTGGAATCGGACGAGGGTTATGCGTTCGATATGCAGGATCACTGGTTCCGTTTTTCACGCGCTTATCTGCAAAAACTGGCTGCTGACAACGGTTTTTCCGAGAAGCTCATTACGCAGGCACCGACCTATCCGGCTTATAATGCATGGTTCTGCGTTTTTCAGAAATCCTGAAAAATCCTGCAACAAATGCTTGCCGCCTAAACGATAAAATCGTAGTTTCAGCGCCCTATGTTAATTGTACAAAAATTCGGCGGCACGTCGGTGGCGAATATCGAGCGCATCCGTAATGTTGCGACCAAGGTAAAAAAAGAGCTGGATGCCGGAAACCGGGTGGCTGTCGTCGTCTCCGCCATGAGCGGCGTGACTAACCAGCTTGTGGGCTATGTGAATGAGCTTTCCAAGCTCACCACCGATATCGCGTGGGAGGAATATGACCAGATCGTTTCCTCCGGCGAGCAGGTGACGTGCGGGTTGCTGTCCCTCTGCCTGAACGAAATGGGGATACCCGCGCAGAGCTTCACCGGCTGGCAGATCCCGCTGCTTACCGACAAAGCGCACGGGAAAGCGCGCATTGATTCCATCGATCCCACGAAGATGCACGCCGCGCTGGCCGCAGGCAAGGTGGTGGTGGTGGCTGGTTTTCAGGGCGTGGATGCCGATGGCCGGGTGGCGACTTTAGGCCGTGGCGGGTCCGACACCTCGGCGGTAGCCTTGGCGGCGGCGCTTAAAGCTGACAGGTGCGATATTTACACGGATGTCGATGGGATTTATACCACCGATCCGCGCATCGTGCCGGAGGCGCGCAAGCTCGATAAAATTGCTTATGAAGAAATGCTGGAACTGGCGAGCTTGGGCGCGAAAGTGCTGCAGACGCGCTCGGTGGAGATGGCGATGAACCATAATGTCGTCGTGCAGGTGCTCACCAGCTTTGAAGATAAACCAGGAACGCTTCTTGAGAGCGAGGAGGAAATTGTGGAAAAAAGAAATGTCACGGGCATTGCCTATAGCCGCGACGATGCGCGGATACTGATTACGGCGATTGCCAACGTGCCGGGCATGGTGGCCGCACTTTTCGGGCCGCTGTCGGATGCCGGTGTAAATGTCGATATGATCGTGCAGAACATCACCGAGGACGGCAAGGCCACCGACATCACCTTCACTGTGCCGCAGGGCGATGTCGACCGGGCGCTGGCGGTGGTGGAGAAGGCCAAGGGCACGCTCAATTATAAGTCGGTGCTGGCGGATAAACATGTGGCGAAAGTGTCGGCGGTAGGCGTCGGCATGCGCTCTCACACAGGTGTTGCGCAGACCATGTTCAAGGCGCTGGCTGATAAAAATATTAACATCCTCGTCATTTCCACCTCGGAAATCAAAATCAGCGTGCTGATTTCGGAAGATTATATGGAGCTCGCCGTGCGTGCGCTGCATAGCGCGTTTGGGTTGGAGAAGTAATGCACACACTCAAACAACTCATGAAGCGCGGCACGGATTTCCTCGGCTGCCCTCATGCCATCATGGGCGGGGCGATGTCGTGGGTTTCGGAACGCCACCTCGTTGCGGCGCTCTCCAATGCGGGCGCGTTCGGAGTCATTGCCGCTTCTTCCATGTCGCCGGAGCTGTTGGAAACAGAGATTGTGGAGACACGGAAGCTTCTAAAACCTTACCAAGTACCAAGTACTGAGTACCGAGTACCCGCTTTCGGCGTGAATCTCATCATCATGCATCCGCAGCTGGAGGAATTGGTGGCCGTCTGCCTTCGTCAGAAAGTGAGCCACGTGGTGCTGGCCGGGGGTATACCATCGGCGGCTACCATCAAAACATTGAAGGATGGCGGGGCAAAGGTGATTTGTTTTGCACCGGCGGAAGTCATCGCCCGTAAACTCATCAAAAATGGCGCGGACGCGCTGGTGATTGAGGGGGCGGAGGCGGGCGGGCATATCGGCCCGGTCAGCACGTCGGTATTGGCGCAGGAGATTTTGCCGGTGGTGAAGGATGTGCCGGTGTTCGTGGCCGGCGGCATTGGCCGGGGGGAGGCGATGGCAAGCTACTTGGAAATGGGCGCTGCGGGTGTGCAGCTTGGCACGCGCTTTGTGTGTGCCACGGAATCCATCGCCCATCCGAATTTCAAGGCGGCGTTCATCAAAGCGGCGGCGCGCAATGCCATGCCCAGCGTGCAGGTAGACCCGGATTTCCCGGTGATTCCGGTGCGTGCGATTGAAAATTTTGCCACCGAGGAATTCAAGCGGGCGCAGGTTGACGCGATTGCCAAATTCAAATCCGGCGAGCTGGATAAGAAGGCGGCCCAGCTGCAAATCGAGCATTTCTGGGCGGGCGCGCTCAGGAAAGCCGTGATTGACGGCGATGTTGAGCGTGGCTCGCTGATGGCCGGGCAGAGCGTGGGGATGGTGACCAAAATCCAGCCCGCGCAGGAGATTATTGATGAACTCATCACCCAGGCCGAGGCCTATCTGGCTTGATTTCGCTGGATGCAGGCGAAAAATGGTGTCAGAATAGTCCGCATATTGATAGGGAAGACCATGGCTGACAATAAAAACATACCTTATCTTGGGCCCGGAAAGGACGCTGGGGACCGTAAGGCCTTGGAGGCGATAGGCCTAAAGATGGCCATGACCAATACGCCGGGGGAAGTTTATGGTGAGTTCATAAATGGATTGCAGCCCATCGTGTTTGATGTCGTCCGTAAGAACCTGAATCCGGCGTTCAGGCTTCTTGCGCCCTCAAACTTTGAAGGTGCACAGAAGGCTGGATATGCACCAAAACCAGAGCAGGCAGAGAAAATTTCTGAGCGCATCAAGCAAGAGCTTGATACATTATATGCCGATGCCGAATTTAAGAAGCTCGATAAGCCGACTGCAATCAAAAAAGTATTGGGCAAAATAGGCGAAACTTTTGAAAAAACCGTGAAACAGGAAGGTTGGAAAGAGGTGTGGGCATCGGATAAAAATGTCGGCACTTTTAAGCAGTTGCTTGCTGACCCCGGCCTCATTAAAGCCATGGGGGACATACACGACTTTGCGACCTCAAAGGTCAAGCCGCCTACAAAAGTCAAACCATCGGGAAATCCCGACAGAACGTCTAAAGAAATCAAATCGGAGTTGCAATTGCCGCCCACAGTAAGTTTGGCCGAAACGCACGAGATGCTGACGCCGGCCATTAGCTTCATCACAAGCGCAAAAGGTCAATTTTTAGGATAGGACCCCGGCAGGGGTTGCCAACCGCAAAAAACCTGCTATTTTCCCCTCGCATGAAAAAACCGTCCACGCCCAGAAAGAACACAGTGTTGCATAAGCACCTGCTTGGCATTGAGGGGCTTTCGAAGAAGGAGGCGATGGAATTCCTGGAGCTTGCCGGTAGCTATATCGAGCGCAACCGCCAGTCGGATAAAAAGCATTCCATCCTCAAGGGCCGCACGCTCATCAATCTGTTTTTTGAGAGCTCTACCCGTACCAGCACCTCGTTTGAGCTTGCGGGCAAGCGGCTCGGCATGGATGTCATCAACATGTCGGTTTCCACTTCCGCCACGAAAAAAGGCGAGACGCTGATTGATACGGCGATGACGCTGAATGCGATGCATCCGGATATCATCGCGGTGCGGCATAGCGAATCCGGTGCGCCGCACCTGCTGGCACAGAAGGTCAACTGCTCGGTGATTAATGCCGGTGACGGCTGCCACGAACATCCCACCCAGGCGCTGCTCGACGCGCTGGCCATTCTCCAGCATCGTGGCAAGATCGAAGGGCTCACGGTGGCGATTTGCGGCGATATACTGCACAGCCGGGTGGCACGCTCCAATATCAAGCTGCTAAAGTTGCTGGGTGCGAAGGTGCGCATCATCGCTCCGCGCACGCTGATGCCTGCGGCGCCGGAATCATTCGGTGTGGAAATTTATCATGACATGCGCAAAGGCTTGCAGGGTGTGGATATCATCATGATGCTCAGGTTGCAGCTGGAGCGGATGGACAGCAATTTTGTGCCTTCGGTGCGCGAATATTTCCATTTTTACGGGCTGGATCATGAAAAACTTTCTTATGCCAAGCCGGATGCGCTGGTGATGCATCCCGGCCCCATCAACCGCGGGGTCGAGATCGACACGCAGCTTGCCGATGATATTGACCGCAGCATCATCCTCGATCAGGTGGAGATGGGTGTGGCGGTGCGGCAGGCGGCGCTGGAGATATTGGCCCGGTGAGGCGGGTGCAGCAACTCCTCGGCGTGCTCTGCACGCTCGGCGCCGCGTGGTATATTCTTTGTTTTGTTGCGGTGGCACTGCTTTCCATGAATTATCCCTACTTCCTCGAATGGATGGAGGGGCATGTCATGGACATCGTCATGCGGGTGCGCGAGGGCTTGCCCATCTATGTGCCGCCGAGCATCGATTACATTCCCTTCATTTATCCGCCCCTTTATTATTATGTGTCGGCGCTGTTCAGCCTGCTGTTCGGGCCGGATTTCTTCGCAGCACGGCTGGTGTCGTTTTTGTCGATTATGGGTGTGGGTGCGCTGCTGTTCGCCTGGGTGCGAAAGGAGGGAGGCGATAAGAAAACCGCGCTTATCGGCACGGGATTGTTCTTTGCGACCTATGAGTTTAGCTCGCGCTGGTTTGATGTTGCGCGTATCGACAGCCTCTATTTATTGCTGACGATGGCGGCGCTTTTCTGTCTGGTGCACGGTAAGGGCACGGCCTCGGCCTGCTGGGCGGGGGGGCTGTGCACACTGGCCTTTTATACCAAGCAAAACGCAGCGCTAGTCGTGGCGCCGCTGCTGCTGTTGTTGCTTTGGGAACAGCGCGGGCGGGCGCTGCACACGATTGCGATTTTCGCTGTCACCAGCTTTGCCGTTTACTGGATGTATAACACAGCAAACGAAGGCTGGTTCAAATATTACCTGTTTGAGTTGCCAGCCTCGCACCGCGTCGACCGGAATTTTATTCTCGGCTTCTGGCGCGACGATCTTCTCAAGCCGCTCTGGCCGCTATTGCTGCTTGCGGCCATCGGGATCATAGACATTTGGAGAAGCGACCGCGTGCGCGCCCTGCGCTATCTTGCGCTTGCCGCCGGGATGGTCGGTGCCGCCTATTCCGGGCGCCTGCATCGCTATGGCTGGTCGAATGTGTTGATGCCGGCTCATCTGATGCTGGCTCTGGCCGCCGCGCTTACCCTGATGCATTGGAAATATAAATGGATCGCGCAGCTGCTGGTCATCGTACAATTCGGCCTGCTTTACTATCCTCCGGCGCGCAATATTCCCGGTGATGAAGCCCGCGCCCAGGGCGATGCCTTTATCGACCGTATTGCGCAGATTGAAGGTGAGGTGTTGATGCCGGAGATCCAGTTCATACAGCGTCACGCGGGCAAGGAATCATTTGCCTATGGCGTGGCGGCGGTGGATGTGCTGCAATCACGTGATCCCGGACATTACCAATTCCGCCGCGAGCTGCGTAAGGAAATGGCCGACGCGATTGCCCAGCAGCGCTATGGGGCGATCATCACTTCGCGGCTGATTCGTCTTCCTGGTCTCGATCAATATTATGTGATGAAGGAATATATTGATTTCCCACAGAAATTCGTTTCGGGCTATGTTTCAGGCCGCCCCTATCGCATTTATGTGCCGCGTGATAACGTTCCCCGATGATTTTCCAATTTACCTAACGTTCAACCTAGCTTAAGTTGCATTCCATGAAACAGAACTTCACCCTCCCCACCCACAACCACACCAAAAAAGTAGCCTATACCAATGCGCGGCTGTTTGACGCGGAATCGGGGCTGGATGCGCCCGGCGGGCTGCTTTCCATCGGCAGCGAGATTGCTGATTTCGGCCCGGCGGTTTTTAACGGCGGCATTCCCGAAGGCGCGGAGGTGGTTGATTGCGGTGGACACCTGCTTTCGCCGGGGCTGCTCGACATCCAGGTGCATTTCCGCGAGCCGGGGCAGGAACATAAGGAAACCATCGCGACCGGTTCCAAATCGGCGGCGGCAGGCGGTGTGACGACGGTCGCCTGTATGCCAAACACCAAGCCGGTGGTCGATGATGTGCCGATTGTCGATTTCATCCACAAGCGTGCCCGCGAGACGGCCTATGTCAATGTTCGCACCTACGCCGCCATTTCCAAGGCGATGAAGGGCGAGGAAATCACCGAGATGGGCCTGCTGGTGGAAGCCGGCGCGGTCGGTTTCACCGATGACGGATTGCCGGTGATGAATGCCGGGGTGATGAGAAAAGCGCTCACCTATGCCCGCGAGCTGGGGGTGCCGGTGGCGCAACATGCCGAGGATTTAAACCTCTCCTGCGGCAGTTGCATGAATGAAGGGCGCGTCTCCGCTCATCTCGGCGTGGGCGGTGCGCCAAACGCGGCAGAAGCGGTGATGGTTGCGCGGGATATCATGCTCGCGGAACTGACCGGCGGGCAATATCATGTGCTGCATATTTCCACGGCGGAGGCGATCGAAGAAGTGCGCCGCGCCAAGAAAAAAGGATTGCGGGTGACGGCGGAGGCCGCCCCCCACCATTTCACGCTGACCGACGAGGCTGTGCTGGAATACCGCACTTTCAGCAAGATGAATCCGCCGCTGCGGGCGGAAAAAGACCGGCTGGCGGTGATAGAGGGTCTTGCCGACGGCACCATCGACGCCATCGCCACCGATCATGCCCCGCATGACCAGGAAAGCAAGCGTGTGCCGCTGGCATCGGCGGCCTATGGTATTGTCGGGCTGGAGACCATGCTGCCGCTCTCGCTTGGTTTATATCACAAAGGCATCATGAGCCTGCGCGATGTGATGGCGGCGATGACCTATAAACCCGCCGACATTATCCACCTGTCGTCTGGCCGCCTGAAGAAGGGCGCCCGCGCCGACCTCACCCTCATCAACCTCGATATGGACTGGGTGATGGATCCGAAGCAGTTCGTGAGCAAGTCGCTCAATTCACCGTTCGATGACTGGAAAACCAAGGGCCGCGCCATCCGCACCGTGGTCGGCGGTGAAACGGTGTATGTGTTTGAATGAGTGTGCATTCTTTCTCCGTTCGCGTTTATTATGAGGATACCGATGCCGGCGGGCGGGTGTATTACTCCAATTATTTGAACTATGCCGAGCGGGCGCGCACCGAGATTTTACGAACACTTGGCATCGAGCAGATGGAGCTGTTGCGCGATCACGGCACCGGGTTTGTGGTGCGCAAATGTGCGATCGAATATTTCAAGCCCGCCATGCTCGATGACCTCTTGACAATCGAGACCACTGTCGACGATATAACCAAGGCGACGGTTGCGATGCAGCAGCGGATTAAAAAAGACGGTGAAACGCTGGTGACGGTGGATGTCAAACTGGCGGTGATAAAGGCACAAGATGGTCGCGTGGCGCGCATGCCGGAGCATGTATTCGCCGCGCTTACACAATAAAAAAAGGAGCGTTATGAGTGATACTGTTTCAACGGCTGTACAAGGTGTAGACAGCACGGCACTGGAAGGCACGGCCACGGCGGTCGCGCACCATTTCTCGATGCTCGGCATGTTTTTGCAGGCCGACTGGGTTGTGAAGCTGGTGATGATCGGGCTGCTCATGGCGTCGTTCTGGTGCTGGGCAATTATTTTTGAGAAATACACGCTGTTCCGCCGCATCAAAGATAAGGCACAGCGTTTTGAAAGTGAGTTCTGGTCGTCGGAGGCGCTCGACAAGTTTTATGAAAAAACCAAAAAGCGCGCCAATCACCCGATGGCGGTGATGTTCGTGGCGGCGATGGAGGAATGGTTCCGTTCCAAAAACAGCAATAATGCGGCAGGCAGCAGCATGCTGGCGCCGCAGGGTTTCCGCATTTCGCTCAAGGAGCGCATCGTGCAGGTGATGCTGGTGGCGCGTAACCGCGAGATAGAAAACCTGGAGCGCGGGCTGGGCTTCCTTGCCACCACCGGTTCGTCGGCGCCGTTTATCGGCCTGTTCGGCACGGTGTGGGGCATCATGAACAGCTTCCACGCGATTGCCGCGAGCAAGAACACCTCGCTGGTGGCGGTCGCGCCGGGCATTGCCGAGGCGTTGTTTGCGACCGCTATTGGCCTTTTTGCGGCCATCCCGGCGGTGATCGCCTATAATAAATTCAATGCCGAGGTGACCCGCTACTCCAACAAGCTCGACGATTTCTCCACCGAGTTCGACACGATTCTTTCCCGCCAGCTGGAGTCATAATCATGGCAATGAATACGGGCTCAGGCGGCGGTTCACAGCGGGGAAGGCGACGCAGCAACCGCCAGTCGGCATTTTCTGAAATCAACATCACCCCGATGGTGGATGTGATGCTGGTGCTGCTGGTGATCTTCATGGTGGCCGCACCGATGATGACCACGGGCGTCACCGTCGATCTTCCCAAAACCAATGCGAGCCCGATCGCCGGGCAGGACGAGCCGCTCACGGTCAGCGTGCGGCCGGACGGTTCCGTTTTCCTGCAAAAAACCCGCATCAGTCTCAATGACATCAAGACCAAGCTGAACGCCATCGCCGGGCAGAAAAAAGACACGCGGATTTTTGTGCGCGGCGATAAGAGCGTCGATTACGGGCGCATTATGCAGGTGGTCGGCGAAATCAATGCGGCGGGGTTCACCAAAGTGGCGCTGGTGACGGAAACAGGCGCTGACAGCCCGCAAAGGAAATAAAGGATGCAGCAGGAGCATCGCAAAGGGCTGACTTACTCGGCGGCGCTGCACCTGCTGATTTTGTTTTTTGTCATCTTCGGGCTGCCGTCGTTTCTGGAGCCGGAGATACCGCCGCAACCGATGGTGATTGCGGTCGATATTCTCCCGATATCCGAAATGACCAATGTGAAGAATTCCGATTTGCCACTGGCCAAGGAAGAAAAGCCGGTGGAAAAACAGGAAGAAAAAGTGCCGACGCCGCCGGTAAAAAGCGAAGCACCGCCACCACCTCCGCCACCTCCACCGAAGAAGGAAGAAAAACCGGAGCCTAAAAAAGAAGAAAAAAAGCCGGAACCGAAAAAAGAGGAAAAACCGAAAAAGGCCAAGGAAGAAGACCTGGAGGCGGTGCTAAAGGCGCTCCGTGAAGATGCCAAGAAAGACCAGGCCAAGGCGGAAGTGAAGGAAAAAAAGGCGAAGGAGGAGGCCGGAACCAAGGTAAAAGCCAAGGACGCGCCATATGATCCGGGCCTGCCGCTCTCGATCAGCGAGATGGACGCCATCCGAAGCCAGATTGCCAAATGCTGGAGTGTGCCGGCAGGCGCGAAGGACGCGCATGAGTTGCGGGTGACGGTGCGGGTGCAGTTGCAGCAGGACGGTACGGTGATGCTGGTGGAGCTGGCGGATGATAGCGTCGGGCGTTATGCTTCCGGCGACAGCTTCTTCCGCGCCGCTGCCGACAGCGCGTTGCGTGCGGTGCGCCAGTGCAGCCCGCTTAAGAACCTGCCGCCGGAGAAATATCAGACCTGGAAGGACATCATCATGACCTTCGATCCGAAGGAAATGTTATTCTAGTTCCGCATTGACATTTCGTGCCAAAAAGCTAGTCATTTTACCTCATCCTGTTGGGAGAAAACCATGTCCGCTTTCCGCCTTGTGGCTTCCGTATTTCTTGCATTTATTCTTAGCGCCGCGCCCGCGCAGGCATTGCTGAGAATCGACATTACCAAAGGCAATGTCGAGCCGTTGCCGATTGCGCTGCCGGAATTGGCAGGCGGACAGGTGGGGCGCGATATTATGGAAGTGGTCGCGGCGGATCTGGAGCGCTCCGGGCTGTTCAAGGTTATTCCGCAGGCGGCGTATATTGAGCAGGTGACGGCGGCAACCACCGTGCCGCGCTATGCAGACTGGCGGCAGATCGAGGCGGCGGGGCTGGTGACCGGCAGCGTGGTCGATACCGGCGGCGGGCGGCTCAAAGTGGCGTTCCGCCTGTTCGACGTGTTTGCCGAGGAGCAGATTGCGGGCAAGGAATATAACACCTTCACCACCAACTGGCGGCGCATCGCCCATATCATGGCGGATGAGATTTACAAGCGCATCACGGGTGAATCGGGTTACTTCGATTCGCGTGTGGTGTATGTGGCCGAGAGCGGTTCGGCGCTTAAGCGCGTCAAGCGCCTGGCGATCATGGACCAGGACGGCGCGAACCATAAATTCCTCACCGACGGGCGCTATCTGGTGCTCACGCCGCGTTTCTCGCCGAACTCGCAGGAGATTCTTTATATGTCCTATGCGGGCAAGCAGCCACGCGTGTTCCTGCGTGATTTGCAGACGGGCCGCGAGGAATCGCTGGGCGCGTTTGAGGGGATGTCGTTTGCGCCGCGCTTTTCAAATGATGGCCGGTCGATCGTGATGTCGATCGCGCAGGGTGGCAGCACCAATATTTACCGCATGGATTTGTCGACGCGGCGCATGTCAAAGCTCACCAGCGGCAATGTTATCGACACCTCGCCGAGCTTCGCGCCGGACGGCACGCAGATCGTCTTCAACTCCGACCGCGGCGGCTCGCAGCAGCTTTATACCATGAGCGCAAGCGGCGGCGATATCAAGCGCATCAGCTTTGGCGATGGCCGTTACGGCACGCCGGTCTGGTCGCCACGCGGCGACCTGATCGCCTTTACCAAAATGAGCGGCGGACGGTTCTTCATCGGGGTGATGCGCCCGGACGGTTCGGGCGAGCGAGTGCTCACCGAGAGCTATTTGGATGAAGGTCCAAGCTGGTCGCCGAATGGCCGGGTGATTATTTTCAACCGCCAATGGCCTTCTTCGGGCGGTGCGGCGGGGCGGTCACGGCTCTATTCGGTGGATCTGACCGGCTATAACCTCCGCGAAGTGACGACGCCGATTGACTCATCCGATCCGGCGTGGTCGCCGCTGCTACCTTTATAAGGGCTAATCCGCAAACCGCAGGCGCGTGCCGGGCAGGGTAATGGTCAGCTGTTCACTGGTGATGCTCATGCTGCCCTGATGAAGCTCGGCGAGGCGTTTAATCAGTTCAAGATGGGTGCTGAAGGTTCCTTCTTCCGCAGGAATGGCCGGGATGGTGACAGATATTTCGACATTCTGGCGGTCTTTCTTTTCCATCACGGTTTTGACGGCGATGGTTACGGTGCAGGCGGAAAGCCCTTGCTCGATGGCGTAGAGCAGCGCGTTGCTGATGAGCTGCTGGATGCGGAACTCGTCGGCGAAGAACAGCAGCGCCGGGTTCTCAAATTCGGTTTTGACAAGAATATCGGCGGTTCTCAGCGGATCGCCCAGCGATTCGACAGCGTGGGTGATGGTGGCGGGGAGTTCAATGGTCGATTCGCGAAGCACGGCATAATGCGCCTCGATTTTGGCCAGTTCCAGCACATAGTCGAGCTGTGAAATCAGGTGGCTGCAGCTGGCATAGATGTCGCTGGCATATTGCCGGTATTTCTTATTTTCGATGGGGCCGTAAATCTGGTCTTTCATCACCTGCGCGCAGCCCATGGCGCTGTTTACCGGTGCGCGCATCTCCTGGCAGATGAAGGCGAGGAATTCGGCTTTGCTGTGTTTGGACACTTCCATTTCCTTGGCCTGGCGGCGCAGCATGAACATCTTGTTACGCAGCTCGTCATCAACGCGTTTATGCTCCTCGATATATTCGCGCACACGGCTTACCTGCGTGGCCAGCGCGCCGATTTCAATCGGGCCGACCGTGGGAAGGCGCACATCGGTGTTGCCACGAGCAACCTGCGCGATGGCTTCGGTCACCTGCATTATCGGGCGGATCATGCGGTTGCGGACGACTATCAGGAACAATATAAAGAACGCCGCGATCACCAGCATCTGCAGCAGGCGCGACCATAACATGTTGCGCACGGCATCGTCCTGATAGTGGTTATCATAGCCCATCAGGATGATGTAGGGGTAATCGTTCGACACTGCGTAATAATTATAATTTCCGGTGCCGAGGAACATGCTGCCCTGCGAGAGCAGGCCGCTCGGGTTTTTGACATAATCGATATTCACCAGCGTTTGCGCCGGGAAATTCTTGTCGAGGAAATCTTTGTCTTCGCTCACCTGCGTAAGCGGTATCAGCGTTTTGCTGATGATGGCGAAGCTGATGCCGTCGCGTTTGACCAGCGTGCTTACCCGCTCGGTGAGTTCGCTGATGTCGAGGCTGATGATGAGGGTGCCGATGAATCTGCCGGTGTAATCGGTGAGTCCCATCGCGACCGGGATAACCCAGCGGCCGGAGACGCGGCCTTCGATCGGGCGACCGATATGCATTTTCCATGGGTCGACGAAGGCTTTCTTGACGAAGTCGCGGTCGGACACGTCGACAGGTTTATCCAGTATGCCGCGATTGGAACTCACGATGATTTTCTGGTCGACATTGATCCAGTTGAAGACCGCATACATCTGGCCCTTGGCGTCGTAGGATTTGAGGATCTGGGCCAGTTCCACCAGGTCGCGGGCGTTATTCACCACGATCTGGCGCCCGAGCGCGGTGAGCAGGTAGTTGGCGTTTTCCATCTCGCTGCCGAGCGTCATTTCGATGCGGTCCGCTTCGGTCTGTAGTTCGGTGGCGATGCGCTGGGTGTGGGCGGAGTAGGTGACGTAGGTGATCCACATCGACACCATAAACAACACGCAGAATACGGCCGCGGAGAGCAGGGCAAAATCGCGGGAGAGGGAGGGCTGCGTCCAGTAATTTTTCATGGAGTATTTTTAGACGATAGCGGGGCCGCTGTCATCAGGGAAGTGACGCGAGTATCGCGCCGCATTCATTGCGGGGTCTTAAGCACCCATTTGTAACGTGCCTGCGGCTTCCGCCTGCCGGACGATGGCATCGGCAAAGCCTTCGCTTTTATCTTTTTTCGGCAAAATATCGGCAACGTGTTTTCCTGCTGGCAACACAACGCACTCGCGGTGATCGCCCGGTTTCAATTCGTCACCGATTTCGGCAGGAATGGGCGGTGCATCATCGCCAATTTCATGAGGGGCTTTGGCTTTTTGTGCCCCATTTGTGAGTCGCATGACCAGCGCCGTAATTTTGGTGAATCCCGTATCAAGCGCTGCAAGCCCAAGCCAGCGCTGCATCCATGAGCCGGGATTGGTAAACGCTTCGCCGCCGGGCAAATGCGTAGCCGCTTTGTTGACCAGGCCAACAATTTGTTTTTCAGCCCATTCCTTGCCACCCATGTGATGGCCTTCGAATGTCAATTTCTGACTGTTGACATCGTAAGGGTTGATGCTGAAAGTTTGGTCAGGCGTCATTATTTTTTTATTCGCCAATGCATGTTCTATGATCTGGCCGGTGCCGACGACGGCAAGAGTTGCATAAATCCGTCGTTTGAAGGCGGTTAACCAACTTTGTTTTGGCTGCTCCTGCTCGATATAAATTTCGTCGGGCGTTTCTTTGTGTCCGTCCGGGGCCGTTTGGTCGACTCCCATCCAGTCGTTGAGGTTATGCACCCACCAGCGCTTATGGTCTTCCATCAGTTTCATGGGCACCAGCAACGCCCATCCACCGCTCATGAGCGATAGCGTTTCAAGGGCGGTTTTCGAGTTTTTATAAGCATTCTTGAGGGGCATTCCGGTCGCTTCTAGGGCTTTGGCAGCCTTGCCGATCGCCCAATCCAGCTTTACCCGTCCGCCTTTGTGGATCAAATAGTCTGCGATTGCGATGGAGGAAATCAGGTTAACCCAATAATTAATACCCTCATAGACGACCCAATTATATACGCGCTCCCCCTTGCTCATCTCTGGTTTGAGGGCAGGAGTGGTGGCCTGCGCCGGCGCTTTATCATCATCCATTTGTTTATTAATGATATTTTCTTCTTTTTCCACAAAATTCCATTCGCTGCGCACAGTGTTCTATGGTTATTTATACCATAAAACGCGGGCAAGTTTTGTGAAGCTTTTGTGAAGAAAGGGGAAAATGGGGGGCGTTATATGACAATAAAGGTGTAAAACAGGCCTACATGCTGGCGCGTATGGTGGAGAAGGTCTGAACCTTGAGAATCCGGCCACACAGCACCTCTCTGGCTTCATGCAGGTCGGTCATAGAGGCATACCATTCTTCCGCATGAGGTGTTTGTTTGGCGCCGGGCGCCCAGTTGTATCCTTCCATCAGGGGGGCGTTGTATATAGGACGCGCATGCCCGTTTTTCGCCGCCGTGAAATAGGGCTTGTACATTTTTTCCAGAATATTCCGCGCCTGAGCCAGTGTGGCGGGCGCCTGCTCGAGGCTTTGGAGATTATCCGGGTGGAGTGTTCCGCCATTCCGCACTATGGCCAGCGAGGCATATAGCCGGGTGAGTTCAGTGGCAACCCGGTCCTTGTGGTCATTGGCATGCCAGTCATGGATAAGCCAGTCTTTCATGTGCAGAGAGGCGCCCAGTATCTTTTCTCCATAGTCGGCCAGAAAATTACCCACTTCGCCTTGGAGGGCTTTGTATTTTTCTCTGTCACCATGCAGAATTTTTTCGATATACGACATATTTCCCTAAACAAAAAAGGCGCCCCGGAGGGCGCCTTTTATTGTAGGCAAAACGGCTGTCAGGTCAAGCCGGATGTGGCTAGAAGCCCATATCACCCATGCCGCCCATTCCGCCCATTCCGCCGCCGCCTTGTGCGCCCGAAGAGTTTTTGTCTTCCGGCAGGTCAGCCACGATGGCTTCGGTGGTGATGAGGAGCGATGCCACCGACGCGGCACCTTGCAGTGCGGCGCGCACTACTTTGGTCGGGTCGATGATACCGGCTTTGATCAGGTCGCAATATTCGAGTTTCTGTGCATCGAAACCGTAATTGCCATCGGTGGATTCGAGCATTTTGCCCGCAACCACTGCGCCGTCGAGGCCTGCGTTTTCCACGATCTGGCGGATCGGGGCTTGCAGTGCGCGGCGAACGATGTTCACGCCGGCTTTTTCATCGTCGTTATCGGCTTTCACTTTGTCAAGTGCACGTGAAGCGTAGAGCAAAGTAGAGCCGCCACCGGGGACGATGCCTTCTTCAACGGCAGCGCGGGTCGCGTGCAGCGCATCATCCACACGGTCTTTGCGCTCTTTCACTTCCACTTCCGACGAACCGCCGACTTTGAGGACGGCCACGCCGCCAGCGAGTTTCGCGAGGCGTTCCTGCAGCTTTTCACGGTCGTAATCGGAGGTGGTTTCCTCGATCTGGCCACGGAGCTGGCTGGTGCGGGCATCGATGGCTTTCTTTTCGCCTGCGCCGTCGATGATGGTGGTGTCATCTTTGCTGATGGTCACTTTTTTCGCACGGCCCAGTTGTTGGATCGTCACTTTTTCGAGCTTCTGGCCGAGGTCTTCGCTGATGACTTCGCCGCCGGTGAGGATGGCGATATCTTCGAGCATCGCTTTGCGGCGATCGCCGAAGCCGGGCGCTTTCACCGCCGCCACTTTCAGGCCGCCACGGAGTTTGTTCACAACCAGCGTTGCGAGTGCTTCGCCTTCCACATCTTCAGCGATGATGAGCAGCGGACGACCCGATTGCACGACCGCTTCCAGCAGCGGCAGCATCGGTTGCAGGCCGGAGAGCTTTTTCTCGAAAATGAGCAGGAATGGATTTTCCAATTCCACCACCATTTTCTCGGCGTTGGTCACGAAGTAAGGCGAGAGGTAGCCGCGGTCGAACATCATGCCTTCGACGACATCGAGTTCAAATTCGAGGCCTTTGGCTTCTTCGACGGTGATGACGCCTTCCTTGCCCACTTTTTCCATCGCTTCAGCGATTTTATCGCCGACTTCCTTGTCGCCGTTGGCCGAGATGGTCGCCACTTGCGCCCATTCCGCTTTCGAGCTTACGGTTTTGGACTTCTTCTGGATGTCGGCAACGACGGCTTCCACCGCTTTGTCGATGCCGCGTTTCAGGTCCATCGGGTTGAGGCCCGCGGCGACTGCCTTTGCGCCTTCGGTGAAGATGGCTTGGGCGAGCACGGTTGCGGTCGTGGTGCCGTCACCGGCCATGTCGGCGGATTTGGTGGCCACTTCGCGCAGCATTTGTGCGCCCATGTTTTCGAATTTATTGTGCAGGGTGATTTCTTTGGCTACCGACACGCCGTCTTTGGTGATGCGTGGCGCACCGTAGGATTTGTCGAGGATGACGTTGCGACCACGAGGTCCAAGCGTAACCTTCACTGCGTTAGCAAGCTTTTGTGCGCCTGCGAGGACTTGCTCACGCGCATCCGAACCGTATTTAAGTTGTTTAGCTGACATAAATTTTACTCCGTAAATTGGTTGTTGGTCTTTGGTCTTTCGTCTTTAGTCGCTCAATCACCAAAGGCCAGCGACTAAAGACCAGTGACTAAGCGGCTTTCTTACCAGCCGATGCGCCTTCAATGATACCGATGACATCGCTTTCTTTGAGGACGAGCAAATCTTTGCCATCGAGTTTGATTTCGTTGCCGGCCCATTGGGTGAAGAGCACGATATCGCCCACAGCCACATCCACCGGGATGCGTTTGCCGTTTTCGTCTTTCGCGCCTGCGCCGACGGCGAGCACTTTCGCCTGTTTCGGTTTTTCTTTGGCAGAATCCGGGATGATGATGCCGCCAGCAGTTTTTTCTTCTTGTTCGATACGTTCAACGACGATACGGTCGCCGAGTGGTTTGATGTTCATGGTTTCTCTCCTTCATAGATCATCGTGAATTTAGGATTTCCGCGCCTTTCGCGCAGAAACAGTGGTGCAGATATAGTCGTTTGAAATGGCGTTTCAAGGGGTAAAGTCAAAAAAATGCAATCTCCCGCCAAGAATTGTTCTAAATGCCCGCGTTTATGCGGTTTCCGCAAAGAAAACGCGGTAAAATTTCCCGGCTATCATAATGCGCCGGTGCCGTCGTTCGGCGAGCTTTCGGCGGAGCTTCTGGTGGTGGGGCTTGCCCCAGGCCTGCATGGCGCCAACCAGACCGGGCGGCCTTTTACCGGCGATTATGCGGGGATTGTGCTCTATGCTGGGCTGCAGAAATATGGTTTTACGCTGGCCAATTGCCGCATCACCAATGCCGTGCGTTGTGTTCCGCAGGAAAATAAACCGGAGCCGTCGGAAATTAAAAACTGCAACGTGTTTCTCAAGGATGAAATCGCCGCCATGCCGAACCTGAAGGCGATTCTTTCATTAGGGCTGGTCTCGCATAATGCGGTGCTGCGGGCGCTGGGGCTTAAAGCGAGTGCCGCGAAATTCGCGCATGGCGCCATTTACAGCTTGCCTGCCACTTGCCACCTATCACCTGTCACCTTGTACGACAGCTATCACTGCTCGCGTTACAATATTAATACCGGGCGGCTCTCGCAGGGGATGTTTGACGTGGTGATAGAAAATATAAGTTCGTCATTGCGAGGAGCGTAAGCGACGCGGCAATCCATCTGTCTATCTGCTATAAATAAGATGGGATCGCCGCGGCCTTTGGCCTCGCGATGATGATTAGTTTTTATCCCACGGCATTGGCGGGCGGAAATCGCTGGAGTCGATATCGGGTCTTTCGAATTGCGGGGTGTTGACGGAAGGCGCGGAAAGGTTCGGGGTGTGCGGGACCATGCCGTCGGTATTGACGCCGACGCTGGTGCCGAGCAAATCATCGATCACCTGGTTGCCCTGCAAAATAGCGAAGCGGGCGCGTTTTTTTAGCGGCGATTCCAGCTTTTCCAGCGCGCAGCTTTGCGGGTTATCGCCATGCACGCGGCACCAGCCGGCCTTGCCCTGGCGCTTGCAGGCCACACCCGATTCCACCTTCTGCGCGTCATGGGTGCGGGCAACTTCCACATAATGCCGACAGTCTGCTTTCTGCTTGCTGACATAATGTTTTCCCACCGAAATCCGGCCATTCACTGCCGCCACCGACCAGTCCTGATATTCGCCTTCCTTCAGGTTATCCATCGCATAGTCGAATGTTTTTTCGAGGTAGTCGATCTCGCTGTCGGTGAAAGCGCGGGCGACCTGTGGTGCGCGGGTGATGGGCTTGTTAAGCTGCCACGTTACCCATGCCACGATGATTGCCAGTGTAATGTAAAATGTACGCATGCCTCCGAGAATACCTAAAAAATCGTGATTTTGCAATGACTAGAACGCTGTCCAAACGATAATAATGGCGGCGGCGAGCGCCGTCCAGCCCAGCAGGAGCCACGGGCGTTGGGTTTTCCGGCGGGCGGCGTTTAGCGCCTCGATGCTGCCCGGGTGCAGCCTCAGGCCGCCTTCTTCGCCGATGGCATCCAGCGCCCGTTCGACTTTTTTAAGCATCTCCGGCAGTTTGAGGACGTGTTTTTTGGCTTCGGCCAGTGCTATTTTTGCCTGCGCGGTTTTGGAAAATTGTTCGCCTGCCCACTCCTCGATCAGCGGTTTGGCCAGCTCCCACATATTCAGCCTGGGGTTCAGCATGCGGCCCACGCCTTCGGCGACCATGAGCGTTTTTTGCATCAGCAGCAATTGCGGCTGCGTTTCCATCTCGAATTCGGCAGCGATCTTGAACATCTGTCCGAGCAGGGCGGCCACCGAAATTTCGTTCAGCGGCTTGCCGAGAATGGGCCGCGCCACTGCCCGGCAGGCCTGGGTGAAGGCCTCTTTATTTTTATGGTAAGGCACATAGCCGGCGGCGAAATGCAGCTCGGCGACGCTTTCGTAATCCTCATTTAAAAACCCATGGACGATGCGGGCGATGGTGGCGCGGGAATGCCAGTCCAGCCGCCCGGTGATACCGAAATCGACCGCCACCAGCTCGCCGTTTCTGGTATCGAGGAACAGGTTGCCGGGGTGCAGGTCGGCGTGGAAAAACCCGTCGATGAAGACTTGTGCGAACAGGCTCCTCGACATTTTTTCCAGCAGCGCATCGGTATCGAAACCGCTTTCGCGAATGGCCTCCATATCGTTGAAGGAAATGCCTTCCACCCACTGGGCGGTCAGCACGCGGCGGGAGGTCAGGTTCCAGTCCACGTCCGGAATCGTCATGCCCACCGCATGTTTTTTCATGTTGGCGCCCATCTCCTCAGCGGCGGCGGCCTCAAACCGCAAATCCAGCTCAAAGAATACGGTATCTTTGAAGGTGCGGATAATCTCGCGGGGTTTCAGGCGGCGGTAGCGCGGCAGGTAATCATCCATCAGCCCGGCCAGCCAGAAGAACAGTTCGATGTCGCGGGCGAATGCCTGCTCGATACCGGGGCGGGTGACTTTGACGGCGACGGCGCTGCCGTCTTTTGTCACTGCTTTGTGCACCTGTGCGATGGAGGCGGCGGCGATTGGCGTGTTTTCAAATCGCACGAATAATTCGTCCAGCGGCTTGCCGAATTCCGCTTCGATGATGGCGCGGGCCTGGTGGCTGGGGAAGGGGGGCAGGTCGTCGCGCAGCCGCGACAGGTCGGCGGCGACATCCTCGCCGATAAAATCCGAACGTGTTGAGATTGCCTGTCCCAGCTTGATGAAGGCGGGGCCGAGGCGTTCCAGCGCGTGCGCCAGCCGCTCGCCGCGCCGCATGCCGCTTTTGCGCAGGCACAGCACATCATAGCGCAGCAATACAAATGCGATGAAGATGAGGCGGAAGATGTTTCGGAAGGGGCGCACCTATAACTTCCTCCCCGTATGCAGCGCGACCACACCGCCGGTCATGTTGCGGTAGTTCACATTTCCGAAGCCTGCGACCTTTATCATTTTTGCGAATGTTTCCTGGTCGGGGAATTTGCGGATGCTCTCCACTAAATACTGGTAGCTCGCCCGGTCCTGCGTGATCTGCTGGCCTATCCACGGAATTATGTTGAAGGAATAGCTGTCATAAATTTTTGCCAATACCTCGTTGGGAATATGGCTGAATTCGAGGCACAAGAATTTTCCGCCGATTTTCAGCACGCGGTAGGCTTCGGCGAGCGCCTTTTCAATATGGGTGACGTTGCGGATGCCGAACGCGATGGTATAGGCGTCGAAATGCGCGTCGGGGAAGGGGAGCGCTTCGGCATTGCCCACCACCCATTCGAGGCCTTCGCGCCGGTTGGCATCGATCGCACGATTTTTTCCTTCATTCAGCATCGCCTCATTAATATCGCAGACAGTGACATTAATTCCGTCATCCCGGCGAAGGCCGGGATCCATATCAGGCGACTCGCTCGTAGATGAACGTAGATTCCGGCCTGTGCCGGAATGACAATATTTCAAAATGCGAAACGCGATGTCCCCCGTGCCGCCCGCCACATCCAATACATGCTGTCCGGATCTGGGGGCAAGCGCGCTGACCATCTCGCGTTTCCACAGACGGTGCAGGCCCGCGCTCATCACGTCGTTCATGATGTCGTATTTGCCTGCGACCGAATCGAATACGCCGCGCACGCGCCGCTCTTTTTCCTGCTCGTCGACTGTCTGGAATCCGAAATGGGTTTGCATGAAGATGGTCTCTGGGTTTCTAGGTCGCTTGGTCTCTCGGTTGGACAACATACACATTCTTTTGTACCAATCAACCTAGAGACCTAGCAACCGAGCGACCAAGAAACCCACTTATGCCAGAATTACCCGAAGTAGAAACTGTTGTGCGTGGGTTGAGCGCGAGTATCACCGGCAGCCGCATTCGCGCCGTCCGGCTGCGCCGCAAGGATTTGCGTTTTCCTTTTCCCAGGGGTTTTGCGGCAGCGCTCGCGGGCGCCAGGATCCTCGGCGTTTCCCGCCGGGCCAAATATTTATTATTCACGCTCGATAATGATTACAGCATCATCTCGCATCTTGGGATGAGCGGTCGTTTCATTATCCCCGCACTTGTTGCGGGGTCTGGTCTTTCAAAGCACGATCACGTCATCATCACGCTCGATGATGGCCGCACGCTGATTTATAACGATCCACGCCGTTTCGGGGTGATGACGCTGGTGAAAACCGCCGATGCCACGCGGCATCCTCTCCTCAGAAATCTTGGGCCGGAGCCTCTTTCAAGCGATTTTACCGCCTCCTACCTGAAAGCGGAATTGCTGCGGCGGAAGGGTGCGGTCAAGCCGGTGCTGATGGACCAGAAGCTGGTGGTGGGCGTGGGTAATATTTATGCAAGCGAGGCCTTGTTCCTGGCCGGGATCGATCCGCGCATGTCTGCTCCAAAAGCCGCGCCGGAAGCGGCGTTGCTGGTGAAGTCCATCCGCAAGGTGCTGCGTGACGCCATCGCATCCGGCGGTTCGTCTTTGCGCGATTTTGTGCATATTTCCGGCGAGTCGGGCTATTTCCAGCACCGCTTCAATGTGTATGGGCGCGAGGGTGAGCCTTGTTTTGCCTGTAAGACACCCCTGCGGGGTATACGGCAGGCGGGCCGCGCCACTTTCTACTGCCCGAAATGTCAGCGGTGAGTGCAAAACTCCTGTGGATAACTCCCTCAAAATGCTACGGTTTCCGCCATGTTGATAAGTTTTGAAAGAAAATGATTTTGCATGATATTTTGCACTTGACGGGCGGAATTTATGTGGTTACTTTCACCCTCCCTCGGAACGGTCTTCGGGGATAACATTTCAACATACGGACACAGACACATGGCGAACCACAAGTCTTCAGAAAAACGCAACCGTCAAACCATCAAGCGCACCGAACGTAACCGGGTGCGTGAAAGCCGCATCAAATCGTTCCTCCGCAAGGTGGAAGAAGCGATCGCGAGTGGCGATAAAAAAGTGGCGGGTGAGGCTCTGAAGGCTGCTCAACCTGAGTTGATGAAGGGTGTGACCAAGGGTGTGCTGAAGAAGGAAACCGCCTCGCGCAAGATGAGCAGGCTGTCGTCCCGCGTGAAAAAACTCGCCGCTTAACATTCTGTTTTTCATATATTAAATCTCCACCGTCCGCTCAAGAGACGGGTCTTGTTTTGCAATCAAATTTACCGTAACGGGAACGAAACATGGCCGCTGCCAACGCTTCTCTTTCTGCCGAAAACTCTTTGTCAGAGCTGATTTCCAGGGCCTCTGCCCGCAAGAACCCTGCCTGCGGTTATGTGGGTGAATTGCTGCCGGCCGAGGTGTTCGCCTATCTGGTGCAGCAGGGCGGATTGCTGGTGGATGTGCGCACCCTGCCGGAATGGCAATTCGTCGGCCTGCCGGAGCTTTCCGGCTGTAAGGGCCAGTTAGCAGCGATTTCGTGGAAAATCTATCCGGAGATGGCGGAAAACCCGCATTTCGCCGCGCAGCTGGCGGAAACCGGCATTGCCAAAGAGTCGCCGATCTTTTTCATGTGCCGCGGCGGCGGGCGCTCATCCGCTGCGGCCAACGCCATGGCGGCGGCCGGTTACAGCTGCTGTTTCAATGTGGCGACCGGTTTTGAAGGTGAGGTGGATGCAGAAGGCCATCGCGGCCGCAAGAGCGGCTGGCAGGGAACGGGGTTGCCATGGAAACATTGATGGAAGCGCCAGAGACCCAAACGATGGACGACGTGCTGGCCGCGACCTGGAAGCGTATCAGTGCGAGCCTCCACGCCCAGTTCGGCGATGCGATTTACCGCAGCTGGCTGAAGCCGCTGCAATTTGTCGGCGCTCGCGATCACCATGTGCAGCTTGCCGTGCCGACGCGGTTCATGCGTGAATGGATCAACACCCACTACATCAACGCCATCACCGAATTATGGAGCGTGGAGCCGAGCGCGGAAGGCTATGCGCTGGACATCATCATCGCTTCGCCCGCAACGGCCGCGACGGCGGAACCGCAGGAAAAAAACGTCATCGTCCATCCGTCATGGTCGAATAACGAAACGCCGGAACCCGATAACAATTTTGGCGCGCCGCTCGATCCTCGCTATACGTTTGAAAATTTTGTCGTAGGCAAGCCGAACGAACTGGCCCATGCAGCCGCCCGCCGCGTAGCCGAATCGGCGCAGGTGGTGCAGGGTTGCAATCCGCTGTTTCTCTATGGTGGTGTCGGGCTTGGCAAGACCCATCTGATGCACGCAATCGCCTGGCATATCCGCACGCATTCGCCGAACCGCAAGGTGATTTACCTCTCGGCGGAAAAATTCATGTACCAGTTCGTGAAGGCGCTGCGCTTCAAGGAATCTTTCGCGTTCAAGGAGCAGTTCCGCTCGGTGGACGTGCTGATGATCGACGACGTGCAGTTCATCAGCGGCAAGGATTCGACGCAGGAAGAATTTTTTCACACCTTCAATGCGCTGATCGACCAGAACAAGCAGCTCGTCATCTCCGGCGACCGCTCGCCGTCCGATCTCGAGGGCATCGAGGAGCGCGTGCGCTCGCGCCTAGGCTGGGGTCTGGTCGCGGACATTCACACCACCAGCTATGAGCTGCGCCTCGGCATCCTGCAATCGAAAGCGGCGAACATGCCGCATGTGCAGATTCCCGATAAGGTCATTGAATTTCTTGCGCACAAAATCACCTCGAATGTGCGCGAGCTGGAAGGTGGCTTAAACCGCGTGGTCGCGCATGCGACGCTGGTGGGCCGCCCGATCACCATGGAAACGGTGCAGGAGGTGCTGCATGATTTGCTGCGCGCCAATGACCGCCGCATCACGGTCGAGGACATCCAGAAACAGGTGGCGCAGCATTATAACATCAAGGTTTCCGACATGCATTCTGCGCGGCGCTCGCGCTCGGTGGCGCGGCCCCGTCAGGTGGCCATGTATCTTTCCAAAAAATTCACCACCAAGAGCCTGCCCGATATTGGCCGCCGCTTCGGCGGCAAGGACCACACCACGGTCATGCATGCCGTGAAAAAAGTTGAAGAACTGATTGCGGCGGATGCGGAATTCTGCTCAGATGTGGAATTATTATCGCGGATGTTACAGAATTAAGAGATAGTTGCGGAGTCAGTTATGAGTGCTATAGTCGCTGCCAAGGAATCACCCACTGCTTCGGAAAACCCTATGAAATTTGTCATTGAACGGGCACATCTGCTGAAGGCGCTCGGCCACGTGCAGTCGGTGGTCGAAAAACGCGGCACCATCGCGGTGCTGGCCAACGTCAAGATCGACGCGCAGGGCGAGAATATCTCCTTCACCGCCACCGATATGGACATTGCGATTGTCGAAAAAGTGCCCGGCAATATCGCCCGCAACGGCATCACCACCATTCCTGCCCACATGCTGTATGAAATCGTCCGCAAGCTGCCGGATGGCGCGCAGATCGAAATCACCGAAAGCGATGATGGCGGCAAGGTGAGCCTCCGTTCCGGTGGCTCGCGCTTTTCGCTGGCCTGCCTGCCGGTGGAGGATTTCCCGGTGATGGCGGAAGGCGACCTGGAATACAGCTTCAGCCTGAAAGCGGCGGAATGCAAGGCGCTGATCGACAAGCCAAGCTTCGCCATGAGCAACGAGGAAACACGCTATTACCTGAACGGGATTTATTTTCACACGGCGGGTAATGGCGCGGATAAGACGCTGCGTGCGGTTGCCACCGACGGTCACCGCCTGGCCCGTATCGAAGTGGCGATGCCTGCGGGCGCAAGCGGCATGCCGGGGGTGATCGTGCCGCGCAAAGTAATTTACGAACTCAAAAAACTCCTCGCCGAAAGCGAGTCGGATGTGAATATTTCGCTCTCCGACAGCAAGATCCGTTTTGTGGTCGGCAGCGCGGTGATCGTATCGAAGCTCATCGATGGCAATTTCCCGGATTATGAGCGGGTGATTCCTTCCGGCAACGATAAAATCCTTGAGGTCGACCGCAAGCTGTTCGCGCAGGCGGTGGATCGCGTGTCGGTGATTTCCTCGGAAAAAACGCGTTCGGTGAAGCTTTCGGCGGAAAGCGGAAAATTGACGCTCACCGCCAGCAGCGCTGAGCACGGCGCGGCGACCGAGGAGCTGGATGCCACCTATTCCGCCGCTCCCATCGAGATCGGTTTCAACGCGCGCTATTTGCTTGAAATGCTGACCAACATCGAAGGTGATACCGCGCAATTTTTGCTGAATGACGGCGCGTCGCCCGCGCTGGTGCGCGATAGCTCGGATGTATCTGCCCTTTACGTCATCATGCCGATGCGGGTGTGACCCCTTCGTTTATTATGGTCAGTTTCGTTGTTATCCGCGTGCTCGAATCCTCACGTAGCCTTGCTACGCTCCGGTCCTGCGCGCGCGGCTGCCTTGAAACTGGCTCATACTAATAAACGAAATGCAGCTTAATATATCCTCCCTTTCCCTCCACCATTTCCGCAATTACGAGGCAGCGCGGCTTTCGGTAACGCCTGCGCCGGTGGTGCTGTTCGGCCATAACGGTGCGGGAAAAACCAACCTGCTCGAAGCGCTTTCGCTTTTGGTGCCGGGCCGGGGTTTGCGGCGGGCGAAGCTTGGTGATTTGAAACAGGCTAGCTGCGCCGATCCGTGGGCGGTGGTAGCCTATGCGAACGGCCTGCAGGGCGAGGTGATGATTGCCACCGGGCGCGATATGGAAAATACCAGCGACATTGAAAAACGGGCGCTCAAGATCGATGGCAAGCCGGCCAAATCCCAGGCCGATCTCACCCGCCATATGAGCATGCTGTGGCTCACCCCGCAGATGGAGCAGATTTTTCTGGAGAGCACGTCCGAGGCGCGGAAATTCCTCGACCGCCTGGTCTATAGTTTTGCGGCCGAGCATGCGACCCATGTGAATGCGTATGAGCAGGCGATGCGCGAGCGAAACCGGCTGCTGGCACTTGGAAACGCCGATTCCTCATGGCTTTCGGCGCTGGAAAATACCATGGCGGAAAAGGCGGCGGCGATTGCGGCGGCACGGCTTTCCACCGTGCAGCATATCAACCATGCCGTGCAAGGCTCAACGCTTTCTTTTCCCAAGCCGCAACTGGCGGTGCGCGGGCTGGTGGAGGATGCGCTGGCCGAGGGAAAATCGGCGCTCGAAGCCGAAAACCACTTCCGCGATGCGCTTTGCGGCGGCAGGAACCGCGATGCGGCGGCGGGGCGCACGCTCGCTGGCCCGCACCGTTCGGAACTGCTGGTAACGCACCGTGAGCGCGGGGTCCTTGCGCATTTATGCTCCACCGGCGAGCAGAAGGCGCTCATTTTATCGATTATTCTGGCGCAGAGCCGCGCTGGCTCTATGTGGAACGGGGTGGTGCCGGTGATTTTGCTCGATGAGGTGGTCGCCCATCTCGACCCGGCGAGAAGGCTTGAATTATTTGCAGAAATCTGCGATAGTAAAGCCCAGGTCTGGATGACCGGAACCGACCGCTCACTCTTTTCCGGCATCGAATCGGCGGCACAGTTTTTTGAAGTAAGAAATGGAACGATTGTATGAGTGAAGGTAAAGAAAAAACACCGCTGGAAATTGCACAGAAGCTTGCTAAGAATGTTCTGCAGCCAAATGTTCGACGCCAGTCGGATTTCTTGCCGGAAGGGTTTGATTCTGGGAAGGCAGCGGAAGCAGTGCATGCTATGTTCATGCAATTTGTCGAACGTCGAGCCTGTAACCTTTTGCCTGCGGGCGAGCTGTATATCCTCATGTTAACCCCAGATAATCCAGCCTATACGCGCAATCTATCTTTTCCTTATAAAGGTGAATTATCGGAGGCAAACGTAGCAGACCTGAAATACGCGCTACTATTAATGGCAACGCCTGAACTCATTCCTGATGCGCCACCGCCAGAACCGGGTAATCCGGGTGATGTGACCGGCGCGGCCAAAGCATATCCCATAAATACGGGTGCGTCCACCAGCCTGGACGGCAGCGCATAACAACCCAAATTTACCCGCAAAAAACAGCGTATAACGCTTGAATAAGCCTTGTTCTTCTGCCAGATTGCAGTGGTTGATTATCCCCATGGAAAGCACATGACACAAGCAATGAAAAAAGATCAAGCAGCAGAAGATTACAGCGCCGATTCAATCAAGGTGTTAAAAGGCCTTGAAGCGGTGCGAAAACGCCCCGGCATGTATATCGGCGATACCGATGACGGCTCCGGTTTGCATCATATGATTTATGAAGTCGTCGACAACGCGATCGACGAATCGCTCGCCGGGCATTGCGACCTGGTGACGGTGTCGCTGAACGCCGACGGTTCCTGTTCGGTGACGGATAACGGCCGCGGCATTCCGGTGGATATGCACGAAGGCGAGGGCCGCAGCGCGGCGGAAGTCATCATGACCGAGCTGCATGCGGGCGGCAAGTTCGACCAGAATTCCTACAAGGTTTCCGGCGGGCTGCACGGCGTGGGCGTGTCGGTGGTGAATGCGCTTTCGGTGTGGCTCAAGCTCACCATCTGGCGCAACCAGAAGGAATATGCGGTCGAGTTCGCGCATGGCGACACGGTTAAACCCCTCACCGTGGTGGGCGATGCGCCGGGTAAAAAAGGCACGAGTGTCACTTTCCTGCCCAGCACGGAGACATTTACCAAGGTGGAGTTTGATTTCCATACGGTGGAAAACCGCCTGCGCGAGCTGGCGTTCCTCAATTCGGGGGTGCGCATTCGCCTGACGGATTATCGCAGCGATCCGGAAAACATGGTGGAATTTTATTACGAGGGCGGCACGGCAGCCTATGTGGAGTATCTCGACAAGGGCAAGACGGCGCTGCATCCGAGTGTTGTGCTCGCCGGAGAGCGTGATGGGATTTCGGTGGAAATCGCCATGCAGTGGAACGATTCCTATCATGAAAACGTGCTCTGCTTCACCAACAACATCCGCCAGCGCGACGGCGGAACGCACCTGATCGGCTACCGCGCCGCGCTTACCCGCGCCATCAATAAATATTACGAAGATTCCGGCATGGCGAAAAAAGAAAAAGTCGCCATCACCGGCGATGATGCACGCGAAGGCCTCACCTGTATCGTCTCGGTCAAGGTGCCGGATCCAAAATTTTCGTCGCAGACCAAAGATAAGCTCGTGTCGTCGGAAGTGCGCCCGGTGGTGGAATCGGTGGCGTATGACAAGCTCGCGCAGTGGATGGAAGAAAATCCGGCGCAGGCGAAAACCGTGATCGGGAAAATCTGTGAGGCGGCGATTGCCCGTGAAGCGGCCCGTAAAGCCCGCGAGCTGACGCGGCGGAAATCGGCGCTCGATATTTCGTCGCTCCCCGGAAAGCTGGCCGATTGCCAGGAGCGCGACCCGGCGAAATCCGAACTCTTCATCGTCGAGGGTGACTCGGCAGGCGGGTCGGCGAAGCAGGGCCGCAGCCGGAACTTCCAGGCGATATTGCCGCTTAAGGGTAAAATCCTGAACGTCGAGCGTGCGCGTTTCGATAAGATGCTGTCTTCGCAGGAGGTCGGCACGCTGATCACCGCGATCGGCACCGGCATCGGGCGCGAGGAATTCAACATCGAAAAAACCCGCTACCATAAAATCATTATCATGACCGACGCCGACGTGGACGGGTCGCACATCCGCACGCTGCTGCTCACCTTCTTCTTCCGGCAGATGCGCGAGCTGATCGATAAAGGCTATCTCTATATCGCCCAGCCGCCGCTCTATAAAATGCGTCGCGGCAGCCATGATGTGTATCTGAAAGATGATGCGGCGCTCGAAGCGCACCTGCTGCAGTCAAGCCTCGAAGAAGCCACCCTCACGCTGGATGGCGGTAAAATCCTCTCCGGCGATGAGTTAAAGCGCGTGCTGGAACAGGCGGCGAAACTCACCTTGTCGATGCAGGTGCTGGCGAAGCGCCTGCCGTTGCAGCTGGTGGAAGCCGCAGCGCTCGCGCATGTGTTCGACGGGCAAAAAGGCAGCGAGCAGAAAGCCAAATTCTGGCAGATGGCGATTGCTAAAATCGCTGGTGAGCAGGCGGGTTGGAGTTGCACGTTTGAAGGCAGTGTGTTTCGATTGCACCGCACGGTGCGCAGTGTTGAAGAAACGCATCTGCTCGATGAAAAATTCCTGCTCTCGAAAGAAGCGCATGACGTGGCGGCGAAGCTCGCCTTCATCGATGAATATTTTGCGGATCCTTCGATGCTCTCGCGCAAGCAAAGCTCGCAGCAGGTGACCACGCCTTCGGAACTTTACCTCACCATGATGGACTGGGCGCGCAAAGGCTCATCCATCCAGCGCTTCAAAGGCCTGGGCGAGATGAATCCGGAGCAGTTATGGGATACGACGCTCAATCCCGAAACCCGCCGCCTGCTTCAGGTGAAGATCGAAGACGATGCCGAAACCGAATCGATTTTCTCGACGCTGATGGGCGACATTGTTGAGCCGCGCCGTGATTTCATCGTCACCAACGCGCTGGCTGTTGAAAATCTAGATATTTAATCCGGAAGCCGCAGGGCTTCGACTGCCTTGCCGCCGATAATATGTTCGCGCAGGATGGTGTCGATATCCTCGCGTGTTTTCGGCGCATACCATACCCCTTCCGGGTATATGACGATGCAGGGGCCAAGCTCGCAGCGGTCGAGGCAGCCCGATTGGTTCACGCGTGCTTTCGGCACGCCCATCTCTTTTAGCCGCAATTTCATGTAATCGCGCAACACTTCCGCCTCTTTTTCGGCGCAGCATCCGCGTGTGTGGCCCGGCTCGCGCCGGTTATTGCAGCAGAAGATATGATGCGTAAAGAACATCGGATTTTCCTTTCTTACTGTCATGGTCGCGCTTGACGCGACCATCCATCGCAAGTGCCGTGGGCACAATTAAATTTTAGATGGATCCTCGGATCAAGTCCGAGGATGGCAGCTACCAGTTATAGAAATAGGTATAAAGCGCGTTGCTGGTGAAGTTGAGCAGGAGCATCAGGATGATCGGCGAGAGGTCGATGCCGCCGAGATCGGGCATATATTTCTGGATCGGGCGGAGCGCAGGCAGCACCAGCCGGTCGAGCGCAACCATGATGCGCTGCACCAGCGGCTGGTAGCCGTTGATGATTTTGAAGGAAATCAATGTGGAGACCACGGCCCACACAATCACGCAGATGAGGTAGAGGTGAAGGACGCTGGCGAGCAGGTCGATAAAGGGATTGAGCATATTTTTGTATTTCGCTAGAATGTGTTCATGAAAGAAAATAAACCGCGTGTTAGTTTCACCGCCTGTATCGTCATAGTATGCCTCGTCGCTCTGCACAATAGCAAACGTTGGGCGCATCTGGTCACGCGGGAGGATGCAGAATTTTACAAAACATGCCTGACGCAGGCCGGGAAATATTCCCTCGTCGTCAGGCTGCTCTCGCCGTTTCCTGCGCTGGTCGCGTTGCTTGTCGAAAGTTTTTTTGCCAAGGGCATGGTGAAGCATTATGCGCTCCGCAAGCTGGATATACGGCGATTGATCGAAGATGCGCGGGCGGATGGCGCCGAGCAGTGTGTGATATTGGGTGGCGGATTTGATATATGTGCGTACCGCATGGCAAGCAAACATAAAGATTTTAACGTGTTTGAAATAGATCGCCCGCTGATGCACTGGGTGCAGCTGCCAATAAGGGCGAGCGGGTCGTTTCCCTGGAGAATCAATCCGGGGAGTATGTTGTGTCGGCAAAGACACATTAAGAAGTCTTTGAAATCAAACATTACAAACTATCTACATTTTTAATAAAATTTTAAATAAATGTCATTAGCGTGACCTCGTAAGTAACCAGAGGTCTTGCTATGAATAAACTATTTTATACTACGCTTTTAAGCTCGACTATTTTATTCGGTGCAGTCCAGAGTGCGATGGCGGCCTCGGATGTTGATTCCGATGATTTGCTCAATATGTCGCTTGCTGAGCTTTCCAACGTGGAGGTGACCTCGGTATCCAAGAAAGCCGAAAAAGAAACCGAAGCCGCCGCTGCGATTTTCGTGATCACCCAGGAAGATATTCAGCGCTCCGGCGCCACCGCTATTCCCGATTTACTGCGCATGGCCCCCGGTATTACGGTGACACAGGCCGGTTCGCATGACTGGACGGTGACAGCGCGCGGCTCCAACGACCAGTTCTCCAACAAGCTACTGGTGCTGATGGACGGCCGGACGATTTATTCACCGCTTTTCTCCGGCGTGATCTGGGACGTGCAGGACACGATGCTCGAAGACATCGACCGCATTGAGGTGATTCGCGGGCCGGGCGCGACGCTCTGGGGCGCGAACGCGGTGAACGGCGTAATCAATATCATCACTAAAAACGCAAAAGATACGCAGGGCGGCTTGGCCGTGGTCAGCGCAGGTAATCAGGTGAAGGGTATTGGTTCGGCGCGTTATGGCCTGAAGGTTGGCGAAGATAGCTATGTGCGGATGTATGCCAAGCAAAAAGAATATAATTCAGAAGACCTGACTTCTGGCGCTACGGCCAATGATAACTGGAAGCGCAGTCAGGCGGGATTCAGGGGTGATTTGAGTGTTGGCGATGGAGACAAGCTCACGGTTCAGGGCGATATTTATGCCAATGATGAAGACGCCAATTATACAATCCCCGATCTAACTGCGGCTGGATTTATCAGCCATCCGGAAGGCATCAAGGCGGCGGGTGGAAACGTTCTGACGCGTTGGGAGCGCAAGCACAGCGAGGAATCGCAAACGACTGTGCAGATGTATTTTGATAATACCAGCTATAAAACCAGCTTCTTTAATGACCTGACCAACACCGGCGATATTGATGTTCAAAACGTATGGACTGGGTGGGGCGGCCAGGAAATCGTTTGGGGTGCCGGCTATCGCCTGGTCAGCAGCGAAAACGACCCGCAATCAGCGCAATACTCCCTGACGCCGAAACATCGCAACGACAATTTATTCAATGCATTCGTTCAGGACAAGATTACGCTGATTCCAGAGGATTTATTCCTGACGCTTGGTACGAAGGTTGAGCATAATGATTATACGGGTGTTGAGGTGCAGCCGAGTGTTCGCATGTCCTGGCTACCTGCGGAAAATCAGGCGGTTTGGGGTTCTGTTTCACGCGCGGTGCACACGCCGTATCGTTATACGGATGATGCTGTTCAGGCGGGCGGCATTGCAATATTGCCTGGCCCTACTCCGGTCTATATTCTTACGGCTCCCAACAAAAGTTTAAAATCCGAAGAACTCATTGCTTATGAGCTGGGTTACCGCATTCAGCCGACTAAGGCGCTCTCATTTGACCTCGCTACATTTTACAATGAGTATGATGAGCTATTTTTTAGCAATATAGGCACACCGACGACGTTTGTTCCGGCTGTGATTGATAACACCGGCTCAGGCACCTCCATGGGCTTTGAGCTTTCCAGCAAATGGAACGTTTCCAATCAGTGGCAGTTGGCTGGCGCTTACAGTTACATCAATGAAGTGTTTGATAAAAAGACGGCGCTTGCCCCTAGCTTTGTTGGAAAAACCCCGACGCATCAATTTAATGTCCGCTCTAGCTATGTGTTCATGCCGGGGGTGGAGATGAACAATGCCCTGTATTATGTGGACGACTTAAATGGCGTGGGGATTAAAGGATATTACCGCTTTGATACGAGCCTTGCCTATCGTGTGACGGATGACATTGAGGTGAGTATCGTGGGCCAAAACCTGTTCCGCAACAGCCACCAGGAGTTCAGCCCCTTCGCCTATCGGGCTGCTACGGAAATTGGCCGAAGCATCTACGGCAGCCTTACGGCTAGATTCTAGCCCCTTTGGCGATGGTTGAGCAGAGATCGCAGCCCTGAGCAGTAATTCTTCAAAATGGTGGCGTGATAAGGGTGGTTCTTCGGCAAAATCGTAAGTAGATGGCGGTGAGCGGCTTCCATATTGTGATAAGGAATTTGTGGAAACATGTGATGCAGCGCATGGTAGCGCAACCCCACGGGAAAAAATAATGTATTGAATAGTGTTGGGGGAAGTGTGGTGGAATCGATAATTTGCTGTTTATGGCTGGTTTGAGTAAAATTGCTGATATATCGATGGCTCATGATGACGCGGTAGTAGTTAATGACACTAGTGAGGTAAATTGCAGCGCACCATACCCCCATCAGCGTGATGGGTAATACGCCTGTGTAGAGAAGCACCGCTGTGGCCAGGGTATAAACGGCGCACCCTGCATCCTGCAGATACCATTCTTTTTTTTCTGCATCCGTCGGAAGAGGTCGGACATATTTCAGGTTCAGAGCAAGCGTGGACATATAGCGGAATACGAAAGTTCGCCCATTGCTGCCTATAAATGGCAGCAGAAACGGAATAATTCCCCAGCGTATGATTAAAAACAGCGGCAAGAAAAGCGAGACGACGAAGGGAGAAAACACCAAGATATAGAAAGGGCCGCGATGCCCCAGATTATCATACTCCGCATCTTCCATGGTGCCATAAGTTCTTGGCAGATGATGGTAGAGATGGGTGTTGTAATTATACAGTGGGACTTTGTGCAGGAAGCCATGAAACAGATTATACATCATCCCCGTCCACCCAAGTTTTTTATTCAGATGATAAATTTCATGCATAAAAATGGTCATGCGGAATAGCGCTAGCGAGGCAATGATGATAAGGACAAATTGTATAAGGGAACCCGTTTCTTCCATGGCGGCCAATACCAGGCATACATTTCCAATAAGAAACGTGATTAGAAAGTCGATAAAATAAAATATTTTATTGGGCTGAAGATAGGGCTGCATTTCAGGAAGAAGTTTGGCAAGATCAAGTTTTTCAGAAGCCGTATCGTTCAAAAATAATTCACTGTACATGCTAATAGACCTTGTTTCACTGTGGTTTCTACATTAGAATTTCTTCTGTTTTATTGCAACAGTTATGAGCATTAACTCAGACCACGCCATCCATTTATCGCTTCCTCCCTAATTGGCTCAGCTGATGGAAAAAGAAGAATACCTAGAAATTAAGAAGCAGCTCTCGTTTGAGAAGCCTGTGATTCTGACGTTGGTCACTATGGCTGTGCAGCTTTCGCTGTTGGCTCTTGCCATCGCATTGCTATTGCAAGGAACAGCCTTGACGTATCTTCTGTCGCAGTTGTTATTTGCGTTGTATTTTTTTCATGCGTTTGCCATGCTGCATGAAGCTGGCCACGGCAATCTTCACAAGAAACGCTTGGTGAATTGGGTTGTCGGACATTTCTTCAGTGTTTTTTGTTTCATCCCCTTTTTTTCATGGCAGCATATGCATCAGGGGCACCATGTTTATGCCGGCAGCATTAATAAAGACCCCGGCTCCAGGACGCTGCGAAAGATTCGCCAGCTCGGGAAAGTTCCAAAGCTTTACCAAATTGGCTGGAAACTCTGGGTTCCGATGCCCGCCATAGCGCAGCATGTGATGCTTTGGTTTTACCCCTTGCGGATATGGAGGGAGGAGCCGGAAAACAAGAGGACACTCTACCAAAGCTTTTTTTCAGTGTGTTTTTTGGTGCTGGCGTATCTGTTGCTATTCCAGCTTTTTCCTGAAGTGGTAACGGCTCAGAATTTTCTTCCTGCTATCTTGCTGTATTTCGTGCTGACAGAGATTATTAACGCTCCACATCATGTGGGTATGCCACATTTTTATTCCACGCCGGAAAAGGACAGACTCAGGCTTTGGGAGCAGAACCTGCCCACAAGAAGCTGCCATTATTACGGTGTCTTATCGGAAATTGTGACGCTAAATTTCAGCCTGCATACCGAGCATCATTTTTTCCCCACGCTTCCGTGGTACCGCTTAAAGAAAGCGCGCGATCTTATCAAGCCAAGGCTGGGCAAGTCCTATAACGAGGTAGGAGATTTTTCCTGGAACTGGAGAACTCGTAAAGTTGCTGCAGGCAAGGTTGTTTTATCAGATGATGCGTTATTGGGCTAACGTCAAAGCGCCTACTTTATCAGCTCAAGCTTTCTTTCTTTAGGTGTATGAACTTTGGGATGAATATTCCCACAAACATCACTTAAGTCCGACATTACGAGATAAGCTTTCTCCTCAAAGTTCGGAATCGGCGGCACTATAATTTCATCGCAAATACGGGTGTGGGCCGCTCCAAAGCTGTTGGCGATGCGTCGCCAGTTGCGGGCCAGTGCCGCAGTCGTGCGCACAAATATATAGTGGGTATCTGCGCCGATTACTTTCTCAAACATAATTTTGCATAAGCCATGCATAATTTCCTGCTGGCGATGCTCCTCAAGGATGGCGAATTTAGAAATCACCCCGTGGCGCTCTTTATCAAGCGGAAGGTTATGGAAGGCTTCTCTAAGCTTGAAATCTTCCGTTTCCATTGGCAGGAGGAAGCTCTCATCTCCCTCACGTACGGTCAGGCGGCAGGCACCGATGAGAAGCTTGCCGCGGCGGGCTACCAATATCTCGCTGATTTTATCATGGTTGTCGGCGCCGCCGCTACCATCACTGTTCATGACATCGCGGCCAAACATCTGGTCGCGCAGGCGGTAATATTGGTGGAGTAGCGCTTTATCGTCCGTGAATTCAAAAACGACCGGCTCAGGTTGGGGGGCTGGTCTGCCGAAACGCCTGATGAGCGCTTCTTGTGCGCTCTCAAGAAAGCTTTTTGTTTTTGGGGCCTCAACGGCATCGGTTGGCTTCGTCATATAGTTAACTTTCAGTTAATGACATTCTCAATGGTTAACCTTATATTAGGTATTTTTGCAAAAATCAATAGGTATTTTTTTCCTAGATAGCACATAATTCGCATCTTTGCAACAGGATTATGCAAAGATCATTATCCTTCTATTTGCCTGTATTCCTTAATAAAACAGCAATGTTTTGCCGCTATCCTGACGCTTGTAAGACTATCAAAAGGCTTGGAAATACGTGCATGCATAAAACACCGTACAATAATATATTTAGTAATTTCAGATGCTTGTTGCGGTGCTATCCGCCCTCTCGTGGTGTGGTGTGACCCATGTATATATACCGTCAATTTAAAATTATTGTAATTTTTTCGTGTCTCTTCGGTTTCGTGGCGGCGCCTGCCTATGCGGCTCCCACACCGGATCAGATCAAAGCGGTGATGATCCGCAAATTCGTCGAATTCATTCGCTGGCCCGAGGCATCCGCACCGCAAAAGGAAATGCTGGTCAAAATTTGTGTGTATGGCGATTCGGCGATGTCGGGCATGAACGCGGTGTTCTCCAAAACCTCTTCCGCTAACGCCATTCAATACAGCCTGAGCAATATTTCGCAGCTCGATAATGTGGCGGGCGCCTGCCATGTGGTGTTTATCTCGGCGTCCAGGCAAGACCAGCTCTCGTCCATACTTGCGGTGCTGCGTTCCAAGCCGGTGCTTACGGTGAGCGATGTCAATAATTTTGCCGAGCGGGGCGGGATGATCGGTTTCCATATCATCGACGGGAAAATACGTTACAACATCAATAATAAGGCGTTTGAGGCAGCGCAGCTCAAAGTCGATGCGCAACTGCTTGAAATCGCCAACAAGGTGGTGGAGTAGGCTTATGCTCAAGCTGAAAAACACGTCCATCCGCCAGCGCCTGACCCTGATTATCATGGGTATCAGCTGTGTGACCGTGCTTGTGACTACGCTCACCATTTCGATTATCGGGGTGTATAGCCTGCGGGCGAACATCGTGTCCGAGCTTGATATTTCCGCCACCATCGTCGGCGATCGCAACCGTGCAGCCCTGAGCTTCGGCAAACAGGAGCAGGCGATCAGCAACTTAAGTATTCTTGGGGTGAAGCCGCCGATTGTGCAGGCCTGTTTATATGATAGCGAGGGCAAGGAGTTCGCTGCCTATATCAATCCGAAATATCGCGGCTCGGCGATATGCCCGACCACGCTGGATCCGCGGGCAATCGTGACCGGCGAGCGGATCGAATTGATGAAAACCATCGACGGGGATTTCGGCGTCACCGGCTATATTTATCTTGAATCGACGCTGGAGCAGATCGACCAGTATATCGAGAAGCAAAGCACCATCGCCCTGACCGTGGCGCTGGGCGCGTTCCTGCTGTCCTACTTGCTGGCGGTCAATTTACAGAAAGCGATTTCGCAGCCGCTGCTGCATCTGGCCTCGGTGGCGCGGCATGTGACCGAGCATAAGGATTATTCGGTGCGGGCCAAGCAGCAGGGCGATCCGCGCCAGGAAAACAAGAACGAGCTTACGATCCTAACCCACTCCTTCAATAACATGTTAAGCGAGATCGGTGCGCGGAATAAGCAATTGCAGGAACAAAATGTCGAGTTGGAACGTTCGCGTGACTTGGCGGAGAGTTCCAACCGCGCCAAATCGCAATTCCTCGCCAATATCAGCCATGAGCTGCGCACGCCGCTCAACGCCATTATCGGCTTCTCCTCTATTCTGATGAATCAATTGTTCGGGGCGCTCGGCGATCCGAAATACCTTGAATATGCCAAAGACATCAACGATTCCGGCACGCACCTGCTCGACATCATCAATGACATTCTCGACCTGTCGAAAGCCGAGGCCGGGAAACTGGCGCTGGCCTTCGAAGAAATGCATGTCGCCAAGGCGATACAAAAATGTGTGACGATCATGACCGAGCGCGCCGAAAAAGGTGAGGTCAGGCTGATTACAAATGTGCCGAAATCGCTGCCGTCGCTGGTGGTGGATCGTTTGCGCTTTATCCAGATCCTGCTCAATGTGCTTTCCAACGCCGTCAAATTCACCAATCCCGGCGGCACGGTGGATATTTCGGTGAGCACGAAAGAAACGGATTCCGTGGTCACCCATTTCGTCATCACCATCAAGGATACCGGCATCGGCATGACGCAGGAAGACATCGACAAAGCCTTCCAGAGCTTCGGGCAGGTCGATAGCGGCCTGAACCGCAAATATGAAGGCACCGGCCTCGGCCTGCCGCTGACAAAGAAATTGATCGAGCTGCACCATGGTGATATAACCATCGAAAGTGAGCTTGGGCATGGCACCAGCGTGGCACTGATTTTCCCCGCCATGCCGCCGGAAGGATATGTGCAGGAGCAGGATGCGCTGTAACTATTTGTTTTAGGCGCATAAAGTCTTTGTTAAGAATTGCGCTTTAAGCTTAAGACCATCTAAGGAGTCGTTCATGAAAGCATTATATACCGAAGCCGTGTTGATGATCGAGCGTTTGCACCGCCGTTTTCTCGATGTGGTGAATACCGAGCTGGAGCGTATGAAAACGGACGATATCAATAACGTCCAGGCGCTCATCCTCTATAATATAAACACCGAGGAACTCACCATCGGCGAGCTGACCAACCGTGGTTTTTACCTGGGGTCGAACGTGTCGTACAACGTAAAGAAGCTGGTGGAAAACGGTTATCTGGAGCAGGAAAAAGCGCCGCACGACAAGCGTTCGGTGCGCATCAAGCTTTCGGATAAAGGCCTTGCCCTGTGCAAACGTATCGACGATTTGTACCAGCGCAATGTCGATATGCTGGCCAAGGAGGCGGATGCTAATGCATTGATGAACCTCAATAAGATGCTTTCCACCCTGGAGCGCTTCTGGACGGATTATATCAATAGCAGCTACCGTTCCCCGATAAATAATGCTTGACGCCGCGGCCAATAACCTTTAGGAATCCCGCCTCTTAATATCGATTTGGATAGGATTTTTTATGGCTAGACGTTGTGATCTCACCGGCACCGGCGCGCAAAGCGGCAATCTCGTGTCGCACTCCAACCGCAAAACCTGCACCAGTTTCCGCCCGAACCTGCAGCATGTGTCGCTGATGAGCGATGCGCTCGGTGTGAGCGTTTCGCTTCGCATCACGGCGGCGACGCTGCGTTCGGTTGAACATAACGGTGGCCTCGACCAGTATCTCATCAATCACTCGGTTCGCAAACTTACGCCGGAAGCGGGCCGCCTGAAACGCCAGATCGAGAAAAAACTGGCCAAAACCGCAGTCAAAGCGGCATAATTTTAAGTTGCCTCCGGTGCTCGCTACTGCTCGCCCCATGAGGCGTAGCTCAAGGCTGGTTCGGCGCTACTCGCCTCTCATAACGATTAGGTGATTATTTAAATAGCTCCGTCAACTGCTCCGTCATCGTCTCCCCCAGCTTATCGATATCCGAGATGGTGACGGCGCGTTTGTAGTAGCGCGTGACGTCATGGCCGATGCCGATGGCCAATAATTCAATGGGTAATTTGTTCTCCACATGCGCGATCACCTCGCGCAGATGCGCGTCCAGATAGTTGCTGTTATTGGTGGAAAGCGTTGAATCGTCCACCGGCGCGCCGTCGGAGATCACCATCAGGATGCGGCGCTGCTCGGGCCTTGCCAGCAGCCGGTCGCACGCCCAGAGGATCGCCTCGCCGTCGATATTTTCTTTCAGAATTCCGTCTTTCAGCATCAGCCCAAGCTGCTTGGCGGCCTTGCGGTAATGCATATCGGCGGATTTGTAGATGATGTGGCGCAGCTCGTTCAAACGGCCGGGCTGGGCGGGTTTTCCGTCTTTCACCCATTGCTTGTAGGCTGCGCCGCCCTTCCATTCGCGGGTGGTGAAGCCGAGGATTTCGACCTTCACGCCGCAGCGTTCCAGCGTGCGGCTGATGATGTCGGCGGAGATGGCGGCGATGGTGATGGGCCGTCCGCGCATCGACCCGGAATTATCGATCAGAAGCGTCACCACCGTATCGCGGAACTCGGTATCCTGCTCGCGTTTATAGATGGTTTCGATGCCGGGCGTGGTGATGAGGCGGGCGAGTTTCTTGCTGTCCAATATGCCGTCCGATTCGTCATATAGCCAGCGGCGGGCCTGTTTGGCCAGCAGCAGGCGCTGCAATTTGCTGGCAAGTTTCGCCGTCACCGTTTGCAGCGACAGCAGCTTCTGGTCGAGCTGGTCGCGCAGGTAGGCCAGCTCGGTCGGCGTGGCGAGGTGGCTTGCGCCCACTACCTCGTCATACTGCGTGCTATAGGCGTGGTAGGGGGCGGTGGCCTGTTCCTGCGAGCGGTTATAGGGGTAGGGGTTGCTGCTGCCCGCCACTTCCTGTCCCTGCTGCGGCAGTGCATCGGGCGGCGCGCCACCGGCTTTTTTCATGAAGACCGGCACTTCGTCGGCATTGTCATCGCCGCCGGACGCAGCGTTCATCGCATCGCTCTCGCTGCCTTCGGGCTGGGTGGCGATTTCACTTTCCGCCTCGTTCTCACCGCTGGATTCTTCGCTCGGTACGCTCGGGTCGGTGCTGCCCGCGAGGTGGGAGAAGGCATCGATCAGCGACAGCGATTGCTCGGCATAGTGTTGCTGGGCGCTGGTTTGCGCGGTGAGGGTGGCGAGTTGCGGCAAGATGGAGGCGTAATCGCTTTCGGCTTTTTCCAGCGCCGATTTCAGGAAATCGGGAATCGCCTGCGCCAGGATATGGCGGCGGGCGAGCAGCTCCAACCGCGCCGCCGGGGTGCCCATGCCCTGCTGCATGGCGCTGGCGATATAGCGCTGGGTGAGGTTGTATCGCACGCCCGTTTTGCTCACGCCGATCTGCGATTCCAGCCGGATTTGCTCCAGCATGTCGTAAAGATTGGCATTGGCCGGGACCGTAGGGCGGAGTTTTTTATGCACCGCCTTGTCATGGAAACGGATGGCGGAGGCCTGCGCATCGGCCATGCCGCGCAGCTGGGCGAGGCCTTCGGGCGTGGGCAGGTCGGTGAGCGCGGGCAGGGCGATGGTGGCGCCCTTGACCTCCGCGCCAAACCCGACCGTGATATTTTTCTTCCGGGCGAGCGCCCTGGTGGCCGCGGTGATGGCGGTTTTCAGAGCGGGTAATTGTTGGGCGTTGTGTTGGGTCAAAACTGGTTCCTGTCCTGTTCGGCCCGGCTGCGCTGCTTTTCTTCAGCCGGGCGGGGGGCCGGTTTTTCAACTATTGCTTCCGGCGGTTCTTCCACGTTCGCTTCGTCCCTGTATTTCATTTGGATCAGGCGTTTGCCGACGGCGCTGTCTTCATGGATCAGCATGCTATTGCCGCATTCCGAGCAGGCCGGTACTTTTCTGAACATACTGCCGATGGAGTGCATCATCTTAGCGATTGTTTTTCCTCCGAAGCCCAGCAGGGCGATGTTCATCGGCACCACCACCCAGCCGGAAGGGACGTATTTGCTGGTGTCATGCCTTTTTTTCACCGGGGGGCCGACATATTGGCACTTAGGACAAATAATGCGGCTGGCCATAGGCTCTACCTGCAACGGTCAACCGGCTTGTTAAAAACGTCCTCAAATGCGCACGTATGACCATATACGCTTACGCTTTTGCGGGCGTTTTTAACGGCGCGTTTGCCTCGTTGCAGCGAGCCTACAGGATTATGCAAGGGCATGGTTGAACACCCTCTGGTAATATTCGGCGATGATCGGTTTTTCGTTATCGTCGCATTTATTGAAGAACGTGAAGGTGAACGCGGTGTGCGGATCGCCGAAGATGGCCATGTTTTCCGCCCAGTTGATGACGGTGCGCGGGGACATGACGGTGGTGATGTCGCCTCCGGTAAAGCCCTGGCGGGTGAGGTCGGCGAGCGCGATCATCTGCTTGGCCACTTCCTTGTTCTTGCCGGTGGCGAGTTCTTTTACTTTGCCGGTCACCACTTTGAGTTCGTCTTCGGCCTGCAAATAGCCAAGGTTCGCCACGATATTCCAGCGGTCCATCTGGCCCTGGTTGATCGGCTGCGTGCCGTGATAAATACCCGATGAGTCGCCCAGCCCGATGGTGTTGGAGGTGGCGAACAGTCGGAAATAAGGGTGAGGGGAGATCACCCGGTTCTGGTCGAGCAGGGTGAATTTCCCGTCGGCTTCGAGCACGCGCTGGATCACGAACATCACGTCCGGCCGCCCTGCGTCATACTCGTCGAACACCAGCGCTACGGGCCGCGTGAGCGCCCAGGGCAGGATGCCTTCGCGGAATTCGGTCACTTGTTTGCCGTCTTTCAGCACGATCATGTCGCGGCCGACCAGGTCGGTGCGGCTGATATGGCTGTCGAGGTTCACCCGGATGCAGGGCCAGTTGAGGCGGGCGGCGACCTGCTCGATATGGGTGGATTTCCCGGTGCCGTGATAGCCCTGGACGAGCACGCGGCGGTTATGGGCGAAACCGGCGAGGATGGCGCGGGTGGTTTCCGGCTCGAAATGGTAGTTCGGGTCGATGGCGGGCACATGTTCCTCGGCCTGCGAAAAGGCGGGCAGGGAGTGCGGCCATTTCACACCGAATAATTTCTCGGCGGAGGCGACGGTATCGGGATGATCGGGGGTGGCGGCTTTTTGTTGTTTGGTCACGGTTTATCGCTTTATTGTGGGTTGCAAAACGACATCATAATGCGCAAGGCTCTGAGCGCAAGCGATTTGCTTACGATTCATGCAGGTGCGCTTCCAGCACTTTGTAGGCGCTGGCGACGGCCTTGAATTTTTCCTCGGCGAACTTATCGCCGGGGTTGCGGTCGGGATGGGTGCGTTTGACCAGCGTCTTATACTGGATTTTCAGCGCGGAGGCGGTGTAGGGGTAATCGATTTCGAACAGGGCGAGGGCCTTGCGTACCTTGGCGCTCACATGCGGCGCGGGCTTGGTTATTTTGCGGTTGACGTTCAGGAAATCGTTGACGGCGTTGTAGAGTTTTTCCTGCGGGTCGGAGATATTGCCCACCCGTTCCCATGTTGGGCGGTGGCCGGTCACCGCATCTTTCATGAAGGCTTCGATCTCCTCGGCGCCCATGCCGGAGAAATAATCCCACATCTTATTATGCTCGCGCACATGGTCGAGGCAGAAATAACGATATTCATGGAGCCTGTCGCGGGATTTGGGGGCTTTATAAATGCCTTCCTGCGTGCAGCCTTCCGCCTCGCAGCATTGCGTTTCATCTCCGGTGACGTGGGGTGCGAAATCTTTTTTGCTGCGTTTGGCCATGGTTCCACCAAATAAAAAAGGGGGCCGCAAAGCCCCCTTTTTTCATGTATCCGAAAGCTTATTGGGCTGGCGGAGCGGAAGGATCCACAGCGGGAGCGGCAGGAGCCGTGCCTGCTGGTACCACAGGGGTTTCAGCAGGAGCCATTGCTGCGTCCGGAGCTGGGGTCACTGCACCCTCAACAGCGGCAGCGGCATCGCTTGCAGCGCCTTCAACGGCAGTAGCAGCGCTTTCTGCCGCGGCAGCAGCTTCGGCTGCGGCTTTTTCAGCAGCTTCCTGCGCCGCTTCCGTTACGGATTGCGTATTTTCGGCAGGTGCTTCAGCCACGGCCGGGGTGCCGGCTTGGTCTTCTGGTTTCGGTTTCATCATCAGGGCTACGACCACGACGGCGAGCAGGGTTGCGATGATATAAATCAGGTTCTTATTCATAATTTTCTCCTTGTTACTGTAATGAACGTCTCTAATACGCGACTGGGTCCCTTATAAACGCATTTTTTAATATCGCAAAAGTTTTTTTCTTTTTCTTAATGAAATCTTTGTATAGCCAATTAAGCCTATAAATTGGCTATGAAAATCGTTCCGAGAGAACGATTTTCTGCGCCGTAGGCAGCGTCCGAATGTGCAAACATTCGGTTAGTGAGCTATAGATATGCCACAAAGGGCTTGCAAAATTCCGTGCAGCGCCTATTGCACAACGTATGGATGTGATTGATAAAATTACCGCGCTGGTCGCGCCTTCGCTGGATGCGATGGGGTATGCGATCGTGCAGCTTAAGCTCGCCGACAGCGCCCGCCGGAAAACGCTGACGCTGATGGCGGAGCGCAACGACGGGCGGATCATGGGTTTTGATGACTGCACGGCGATCAGCCGCACGGTATCGGCGCTGATGGATGTGGAAGACCCGATCACGAGCGCCTATGATCTTGAGGTGTGTTCGCCCGGAATCGACCGCCCGCTGGTGAAATTTGCCGATTATGCGCGCTATGCGGGTTATGAGGTCAAGCTGGAAACGCTGATTCCTGTCGAAGGCCGCAAGCGTTTCCGGGGCATTATTACCGGCGCGAAGGATAATGTGGTCTCTCTCAAAACCGACAATGGTGATTTTTCTATCCCTTTCACCAACATCAAATCGGCCAAGCTGGTGATGACGGATGAGCTGGTAAAATCTTTCCTGAAACAGCAGAAAAAAGAGCAGGGATAAGGATTAAGCGATACCGGCGTAGGCGGGTTCCATTCGCTATTTGCATTGATTTCATCATCAAATGATGCTATAATTGATGCATATATGAAGGGAATACGTTGTATGCGCACCACGGTCTCACTAGATGATAAACTGCTGAGAGATGCAAAATCTTACACTGGTATTAAGGAAACCTCCGCTTTGATGAAAGAGGCGCTTAAGGTGTTGGTGGCACGGGAAGCCGCCCGCCGTTTAGCGCTTTTGGGAGGAAGCGAGCCGCAGCTAAAAGTTGCGCCAAGGCGGCGTATGGATAAGAAATGATTCTGGTAGATACATGCATTTGGGTCAATCACTTACGCTCGGCGTATGGGCCAATGCAGAGATTATTGGATGCAGAAGGCGTAGCGGTTCATCCCTATATTACAGGCGAATTGGCGATTGGTAATTTAAAGCAGCGAAGCCTTATTCTAACGGCGCTTGCGCAGTTGCCGCAGATTATGCCGGTTTTAGATGAGGAAGTTTTACTGTTTATCGAAAAAAACAGTTTGCACGGAAAAGGCCTTAGCTATGTTGACGCGCATCTGCTGGCGTCTGCGCGTTTAAGCTCCTGCTTACTTTGGACGGAGGATAAGAAATTGAAAGAAGTCGCAGCAGATATGCAATTGGATGCGGCGGATTATATTGCCGGGTGCGAGCTTCATTAATTCTCATTCGTCACAAAGCACTGAAAATCCCCGCTTTTACGCAGCGCGTGCAGATGCAGAGAATAATGTTGTAGAAAAATGACATTTCCCCCTTGCGTGACACAATAAAGGCGCTTATGATTAAAAAATGAAAGGTGGGCACGTCCCGCCTTTATTTTTTGCCTAATTTCTAAGAAGGGATATGTGTATGGGTGCCGCTCAAAGTATTTACGGAAGTGCCGAACTGCTGCTGATCGCAGATAGCGTGGCGCGTGAAAAAGGGCTTTCCAAAGAATCCATCTTGGAAGCGATGGAGCAGTCGATTCAGGTGGCGGGCCGCCGTAAATACGGCCATGAGCACGACATCCGCGCCTATATCGACCGCAAGACCGGCCAGATCGAGCTGTACCGCGTGCGTACCGTGGTGTCCGATAACGATGCGGATAACGCCGGCGAAGATGGCGCGGAATTTGAGTTCAACGACCATACGCAGATTCGCCTGAAGCAAGCGAAGAAAATTGATAAAGATGCCAAAATCGGCAGTGAAATCCGTGATGCGCTGCCGCCGATCGATTTTGGCCGCGTCGCCGCCCAGACCGCGAAACAAGTGGTGCTGCAAAAAGTGCGCGATGCCGAGCGCGAAAAGCAATTCGAAGAATTCAAAGACAAGATCGGCGAGATCGTATCGGGCACCGTCAAGCGTGTGGAATATGGCAATGTCATCGTCGATTTCGGCCGCACCGAAGCGATGATCCGCCGCGATGAGCTGATTCCTCGCGAAGTATTCCGCCCGAGCGACCGCATTCGCGCCTATATCGCCGATGTTCGCCGTGAGCGAGCCGGTCCGCAGATTTTCCTCTCGCGCATCCATCCGGGTTTTGTCGCCCGCCTGTTCGCGCAGGAAGTGCCGGAGATTTATGACGGCATCATCGAAGTCAAAGCCGTGGCGCGTGATCCTGGGAGCCGTGCCAAGATCGCCGTATTCTCCAACGATCCGAGCGTGAATCCTGTGCTCTCCTGCGTCGGTGTGCGCGGTAGCCGCGTGCAGGCGGTGGTCGGCGAGCTTCAGGGCGAAAAGATCGACATCGTCGAATGGTCGCCGGATTATGCGACGTTCATTGTCAACGCGCTGTCTTCGGCGGAAGTGTCGAAGGTGGTGATCGACGAAACCAAGGCCCGCGTGGAAGTGGTGGTGCCGGACGATCAATTGTCGCTTGCGATTGGCCGCCGCGGCCAGAACGTGCGCCTTGCCTCGCAGCTCACCGGCTGGAATATTGATATCCTCACCGAAGCGACCGAGTCCGAGCGCCGTGCCGAAGAATTCAAAAACCTTTCGGAACTGTTCGTCGAAGCGCTGAACGTGGAAGAAGTGATCGCGCAACTGCTTGTCACCGAAGGTTTTACCTCGGTGGAGGAAGTGGCATTTATTCCGGTGGAAGATCTTGCTGGCATCGAAGGGTTCGATGAATCGGTGGCGGAAGAGCTCCATAACCGTGCCGAAAGCTGGGTAACGGCTAAACAGGAAGAAACAGCGCGCAAGCTGACCGAGCTTGGTATGGATGCATCGCTCATCGGTTTCCAGGGGCTTGCTCCTGAATGGCTGGTGGTGCTGGGTGAAAACAAGGTGCTCACGCTCACCGATTTCGCTGATCTTGCCACCGACGAGCTGCTCGAAATCCTGCCGCAGGGCGCGCTGGACTTCGATGACGCGGGCGCACTGATTATGAAGGCACGTGAACTGGCCTATTAATTACTAGTCTCACCGCAACAAAGAGAGTATAAGCAACGTCCTATGACTGATGAAAGCTCGAAAAAAGACACGCTGAAGGTGGCAAACCCAGGCAAGCTGTCCCTCACCAAGACCATTGAAAGTGGCAAGGTGAAGCAGAACTTCACGCATGGGCGCTCCAAATCCGTGACGGTGGAAGTCAAGCGCACGCGCACCTTCCAGCAGGGCTCTGCGGGTATGGTCGAGGTGAAGCCTGCTTTCACGCCGCCCGGACACCCGTCTTCCCCGATGCATGCCGCCGGTGACCGCCATCTGACGCAGGATGAGCAGCAAGCGCGCCTGAAGGCGCTCAAAACTGCCGAGGAGAATTTCCGGCAGGCTCCGCCGCCGGTTCCGCGTCGTGCGGATGTAGCGTCTGATGATGCGGCGCCGGAAGCGGCAGAAACCGCTGCGGATGAGCGTCCGGAGGCCTCCTCCGGTATTGTGCGCCCGAAAAAGCCGATCGGCGTGGAGGCCGCTCGCGATAAAACCAATGTCAACCTGGCCGCGCCGCTGGTGGCCAACCCGAACAAACCGGCCCGCACGCTTACCACTCCTGCGGATGAACCGGAAGATCGCAGTGACAAATCAGGCAAAGGCGGAAAACTGAAATTACGCAGCGGCGATGAACGCCGTGCTGGCGGTAAAATCACCGTGGTGCAGGCGCTTTCCAATATCGAAGACAGCCGCGTGCGTTCGCTCGCCTCCATGCGCCGCCAGCGCGAAAAGGCGATGAAAAAAGCCATGGGCGTGCAGACGCCGACGGAAAAAGTCATCCGCGATGTGGTGATTCCGGAAGCGATCACCGTGCAGGAGCTGGCCAACCGTATGGCCGAGCGTGCGGTGGATGTCATCCGCACCCTCATGAAACTGGGCGTGATGGCGACGGCCAACCAGTCGATCGATGCCGATACCGCCGAGTTGGTGGTCGGCGAGTTCGGCCATAAATTCAAGCGCGTCACCGAAGGCGATGTCGAAAATATCATCCAGGACGATGCGGTGGAGCCGGAAGGTTCGCTCCAGCCGCGCCCTCCGGTCGTCACCATCATGGGTCACGTTGACCACGGTAAAACCTCGCTGCTGGATTCTCTGCGCAAGACCGACGTGGTGGCCAAAGAGGCCGGCGGCATCACCCAGCATATCGGCGCCTATCAGGTGACGGTGGCAAGCGGCAACAAAATCACCTTCCTCGATACGCCGGGCCACGAAGCCTTCACCGCCATGCGCGCGCGCGGCGCAAAGATTACCGACATTGTCATTCTCGTGGTCGCCGCCGATGACGGCATCATGGCGCAGACCAAGGAAGCGATTTCCCATGCCAAGGCGGCGGGCGTGCCCATCATTGTGGCGGTCAATAAAATCGATAAGCCGGGCGCGGATGCCAACCGGGTGAAACAGGAACTGATGCAGCATGACCTCGTGCCGGAAGAATTCGGCGGCGATGTGATGGTGGTCGAAGTCTCCGCTAAAACCGGACAGGGCCTCGACAAGCTGGTCGAAACGATTTTGCTGCAGGCCGAAGTGCTGGAGCTGAAAGCAAATCCGGATCGCGCCGCTGCCGGCGTGGTGGTGGAAGCCAAGCTTGACCAGGGCAAAGGTGTGGTCACTACGGTGCTGATGCAAAAAGGGTCGCTGAATGTCGGCGATGTGGTGGTTGCAGGCCCGGCCTACGGCAAGGTGCGTATGCTGATCGACGATAAGGGCGAGCCTCTTAAAACAGCCATCCCCGGTATGCCGGTGCAGTTGCTCGGCCTGAATATCGCCCCGGAAGCGGGCGACAGCTTCTCGGTGGTGGAAAATGAAAAAACGGCGCGTGACATTGCGGAATACCGCGCCCGCCGCATCCGCGAACAGAACGTGGTGGCTTCGGCCCGCACGATGGACAGCCTGTTCGGCGAGGCCGCCGGAACGAATGCGAAAGAGCTGCCGGTGATCGTGAAAGGTGACGTGCAGGGTTCGGTGGAAGCCATCGTCGGCTCGCTGGCCAAATTCACCACCGATGAGGTGACGGTGCGGGCGCTGCATTCCGGCGTGGGCGGCATCACCGAATCGGACATCACGCTGGCCAAGGCCACGGGGGCGATGATTATCGCCTTCAACGTGCGCGCCACGCCGAAAGCCAAGGAAATTGCCAGCCGCGAGCAAATCAATATCCGTTATTATTCGATCATCTATAATGTGGTCGATGATGTGAAGGCGGCGCTTTCGGGCATGCTTTCGCCGACGCTGCAGGAAAATTTCCTGGGCTACGCCGAAATCCGCGAAGTGTTCAACATCACGAAATCGGGCAAGGTCGCAGGTTGCATGGTCACTGACGGCGTCATCAAGCGCGGCTGTAAAGTCCGCCTGCTGCGTGACAGCGTGGTGATCCACGAAGGCACGCTGAAAACGCTGAAACGCTTCAAAGACGAAGTGAAAGAAGTGAAAAACGGCCTCGAATGCGGCATGGCCTTTGAAAATTACGAAGACATCCGCGTCGGCGACCAGATCGAATGTTTCGAGGTCGAGGAAGTGGCAAGAACAGTGTAGTCGTTGGTCGCCAGTCTTTGGTCTCGGGGGACTAAAGACAAAAGACCAGAGACCAGGGACTATTTTATGGCAAAACTACACGATTTATTTTCACAAAAAGGCTCGGCAGGACAGCGTCCGAAGCGGGTGGGCGAGGAAATCCGCCGGAGTCTTGCGGATATTTTCCTGCGCGGCGAGTGCAACTTTCCCGATTTGCTGGGCCATTCCATTACCGTATCGGAAGTGCGGGTGGCGCCCGATATGAAAAACGCCACGGCGTTCGTCATGCCGCTGGCCGGGAATAACAAAAAAGAATTGCTCGATGCCCTGAAAATCGCCGCGCCCGAACTGCGCTATCTTGTTTCCAAAAAGATGCAGCTGCGCTATATGCCACGCATCCATTTCGCCCTCGACGAATCCTTTGAAGTGGCCGAAAAGATCGACCTCCTGCTCAAAAAGCCGGAAGTGGCCAAAGACCTCGAACCCAAATAATGCACGGCTTCATCAACCTCAACAAGCCGCTCGGCCTGTCCTCGGCGCAGGCTGTGGAACGGGTGAAGAAAATACTTCGTTCGTCATTGCGAGCCGAAGGCGAAGCAATCCAGCCTGGATTGCCGCGTCGCTCCGCTCCTCGCAATGACATAAAGATAGGCCATGCCGGAACGCTTGACCCACTGGCTTCCGGGGTGCTGGTGCTGGCGCTGGGCGAGGCGACCAAGCTGGTGAACTACGCCCAGGATGCTCAGAAAGCCTATGAATTTACAGCCACATGGGGCGAGGCGCGTGATACCGACGATGCCGAGGGAGCGGTCGTCGCGACCTCCGATAAACGCCCGGCGCAAGCGGAAATAGAAGCGATCCTGCCGCAATTCACCGGGGAAATCATGCAGGCTCCCCCGGCCTTTTCCGCGATCAAAATGGGCGGGAAACGGGCCTATGCCATGGCGCGGGCGGGCGAGGCGCCAGAAATGCAGGCGCGGCCGGTGCGGGTAGACAGGTTGCAGGTGACAGGTGACAGGGGGCAGAAAGATTCCCATGCCACCTCATTCTTCATAGAATGCGGCAAAGGCACCTATATCCGGTCACTGGCACGCGATATGGGGCAGCAATTGGGGGTTTACGGCTATGTTTCCATGCTGCGGCGGGTGGGGGTAGGAAAATTCGGTATTTCCGATGCGATTTCGCTGGATAAACTGGAAGAAATGGTGCATAAGGGCGACCTCGGTTTTTTAAAGCCGCCTCAGTGGGTGCTGGACGACATCTTGGCATTCACGCTGAACGAGGCGGAAGCGGGCATGCTGAAGCGTGGCCAGGCGATTGAGAAACACCCTGCTCTTGCAAGCGATCAGATTGTCGCCTGTGTGCTCGGGGGCACGCTCATTGCCGTCGGTCGCACAGATGCGCGCTTTCTGAAGCCGGAGAGAGTGTTTAATTTATAACCTATAAGGAGAAGCTACGATGTCGAATAAAGCGAAACAAGCCAGCATTGCTGGCGTTGCAAAACAAGATATTATCAAGGAATACGCCACCAAGGAAGGCGATTCCGGTTCACCGGAAGTGCAGGTGGCGTTGCTCACTGGCCGCATCAACCACCTGACCGAGCATTTCGGCACCCATAAGAAAGACCACCACTCGCGTCGTGGCCTGTTGATTATGGTTGGCCGCCGCCGCCGTCTGCTGGATTATCTGAAAAGCAAAGATACCGGCCGTTATGAGAACCTGATTAAGAAATTGGGCATCAGGAAATAGCTACAAGGGGCTAGGTTCTAGGGGCTAGGTGCTAGTAAAGCGGCGTTAAAATGCCTTTTTACTAGACCCTAGAGCCAAGCGCCTAGCGCCTTTCATCAACACGAAAGGAAATAGAAGAATGTTTAATATCACCAAAAAATCAATCGAATGGGCGGGTAAAACCTTGACGCTGGAAACCGGGCGCATTGCGCGTCAGGCCGACGGTGCGGTACTCGCCACCTATGGTAATACGTCGGTGCTGTGTACCGTGGTCGGTGCAAAAGCGGCGAAGCCGGATGTGGATTTCTTCCCGCTCACCGTGCATTACCAGGAAAAAGCATTCGCAGCCGGCAAAATCCCCGGCGGTTTTTTCAAGCGCGAAGGCAAGCCGAGCGAGAAGGAAGTGCTCACTTCCCGCCTGATCGACCGGCCGATTCGCCCGCTCTTTCCGGATGGCTTCTATAACGAAGTGCAGGTGGTGTGCACCCTGCTTTCGCACGATCTTGAAAATGATGCCGATATTGTCGCCCTGGTTGGCGCGTCGGCGGCGCTTACCCTTTCCGGCATCCCGTTCATGGGGCCGATCGGTGCGGCGCGTGTGGGCTATATCGATGGCCAGTATGTCATCAACCCGATGAAGTCCGAACTCGAAGGCAGCGCGCTCGATCTCGTCGTTGCCGCGACCGCCCGCTCGGTGATGATGGTGGAATCGGAAGCGAAAGAACTTTCGGAAGAAGTGATGCTGGGCGCGGTAGTAGCCGGTCACAAAGCCATGCAGCCGGTCATCGCGATGATTATCGAACTGGCGGAACAAGCTGCCAAGGATCCGTGGGACTTCCAATACAGCGTTAACGATGAGCTGATGAACCGCGTGATGTTCCTTGCGGAAGCAGGGCTGGTCGAGGCTTACAAGCTCACGGTGAAACAGGAGCGCTCGAACAAGCTCGATGAAGTGAAGAAACACGCGAAACATACGCTGGTTGAAGAAGGTTTCGATGAGAAAACCGTCGGCAATTACCTGAAGAAAATCGAGCAGGACATTGTGCGCGGCGAGCTGGTGAAAACCAAAAAACGTATCGATGGCCGTGGCCCGGAAAATATCCGCCAAATTGATTGCCAGGTCGGCGTGCTGCCGATGGTGCACGGTTCGGCCCTGTTCACCCGCGGTGAAACGCAGGCGATCGTGGTCGCCACGCTCGGCACCGGACAGGATGAGCAGCGTATCGATGCCATCGACGGCGAATACACCGAAAACTTCATGCTTCACTATAACTTCCCGCCATACTCGGTTGGTGAAACAGGCAGAATGTCTGGTCCCGGCCGCCGCGAAATCGGCCACGGCAAGCTGGCATGGCGCGCTATTCACCCGATGCTGCCGGGCAAGGAAGAGTTCCCCTACACGCTGCGTTGCGTATCGGAAATCACCGAATCCAACGGCTCGTCCTCGATGGCGACTGTGTGCGGCGGGTCGCTTGCGATGATGGATGCGGGCGTGCCGCTGAAACGTCCGGTGGCGGGTATCGCCATGGGCCTCATCAAGGAAAAAGACAGCTTCGTGGTGCTTTCGGATATTCTGGGCGACGAAGATCACTTAGGCGATATGGATTTCAAAGTGGCCGGTACCGACGAAGGTATCACCGCGCTGCAAATGGACATTAAGATCGACGGCATCACCGAAGAAATCATGCAGATTGCCCTGAAACAGGCGCATGCCGGGCGCAAGCACATCCTCGGTGAAATGAACAAAGCGATGACCGCGCCGCGTGAATCGGTCGGCGCCACCGCGCCGCGTATCACCACGCTGCAGATTCCGAAGGAAAAAATCCGCGATGTGATCGGTTCCGGCGGTAAAGTGATTCGCGAAATCTGCGAAGTCACCGGCGCTAAAATCGATATCGACGATGACGGGCTGGTGAAAATCGCTGCCGTCAATGCCGAAGCGGGCCAGAAAGCCTATGACTGGGTGTACGGTATCGTCGCCGAGGCGGAAGTGGGCAGAATCTACAGCGGCAAAGTGGCTAAAATCGTCGATTTCGGCGCATTCGTCACCTTCATGCCGAGCAAAGATGGGCTGGTGCATATCTCCGAGCTCGCCGATTACCGCGTCGCCAAAACCGATGATGTGGTGGCCGAAGGCCAGGAAGTGAAAGTCAAAGTACTGGAAATCGATGGCCGCAGCGGCAAGGTTCGCCTGTCCATGCGTGTGGTCGACCAGGAAACCGGCGAAGACATCTCCGAGAAGATCGCTGCCAAGAAAAAAGAAGCGAACGGTTGATTTTTAAGCTGCGCCCGTGGCCGCTACTGCGGCCACATGGCGCGAAGCTCAGGGCTGGCTCATGCTACTGCATTCGCATAACGTTATCGTTGAGACAATCCGTAGGATTAGCTCTGCTCAGTGAGGAAATCGCGGGGGCTTAAGTATAAAAAAAGGGGCACCGCGAGGCGCCCCTTATTTTTAAGTCAATGGGAGTTTGACCTTTGTTTCCAATCCAATTAGAGGCGGATCGGGGTAACTTTTTTAGCAGCTGAAGTTTTCAGCAGGCTGATGCCAACTTTTTTCTTCGCGGCTGGTTTTTTAGCAGCTGGTTTTTTAGCAGCTTTTTTCACTGTTTTTTTAACAGCTTTTTTAGCGGCTGGTTTTTTAGCAGCTTTTTTAGCAGCTGGTTTTTTTGCTTTCTTTAACATAGAGAACTCCATTTTGGTTAGATTGATACCCGTTCACACCGTGTTCCCGGGTAGCGAATACAGTTTTCCGCCAAAAGTATAAATTTTCTGTTAACGCCAAAGGCAATATCAGGAAGTTTTGCAGCCTTAGTAAAACTATGCACAGCCATTCATTCCGGGTTCGTAATGAATTGATTCTTCATAAAACGGTCACTCACTCTTAATTATATCGTTACGTGCATGTTATGATTTTTTAAAAACCTGCTCTGAAATCGCTGGCAATAGCAAAAATATTTTTCTTATTTTTCATTCCGACTGTGATATAAAAAACACAATAGTGTTCATGATAATCATCCTGTAAAATAAAAAACGAACCTGGAAATCGTTTCTCATGCAGCCCATTTCATTCCGCTTCCGGATTATTTTTGTTCTTACCTGCGTTGTATGTTTTGCTGTGGCGGAACGTGCGGATGCCGGCGTTTCCTATTTTGATATGAGTGAGGATATCAGCAGCAACTTAAAGCCGTTCCCGAAATGGACCAGCGTGATGAGCCGCTATCGCGGCCAGCAGAAAACTCCTGATAGCGAGTGCGGGAAGACGGCCTTCCATCCATGTGTGATACCGCAGTGGAAATCGCTGGTGGCGGGCCTGCGCGATGAATCGATGGAAAATAAACTTGAGGCGATCAACGACTGGGCGAACGCGCATCCTTATATTGTCGATCAACTGAATTGGGGCTTGAACGATTACTGGTCGACACCCTACGAGTTCATGGAAGTCAACGGCGATTGCGAGGATTACGCCATTGCCAAATATTATTCGCTGCGCGCTGCCGGTGTGCCGGAAGACCGCCTGCGCATCATGGTCGTGCAGGACCTGAACCTAGGCGGCATCATCCACGCCATCCTCGGCGTCTATGACGATGACAAGCTGTGGATTCTCGATAACCAGATCAAGCAGGTGGTCGATGCCTATAGTATTTATCACTACCGTCCTATTTATGGCGCCAACGGACAGCATTGGTGGCGCTACTATCCCAAAAATTAGCTATGAAAACCGGCTGATATCACTATAATCGCCGCTTCTTATCGAATTCCCAACGACAACGCATGCGAGGACCTATGGAACAGGATAATGATGCCGCAGCAGTAGAGGCTCAGCCTACGCTCTTTGTGCCGAAGTTTTACGGCATCGCGCTTCTGGTCGGCGCCATCGTGTTGCTGGGGCTGTGGCTGGTGACGCGTTATGTAGCGCTTGATGTGGCGCGTGACATGCGTACCTGGCAGGAAAAACTGAACCTCATCGCCGAAAGCCGGGCGGCGGATGTCACGCGCTATGTCAGCGACCACTTCAAGGAATTGCATACGCTTTCGGATAATCCGTCGCTGCAACTTTATCTCACCGAACTGCAGATGATGCCGGAGGCGACGCCGGGAAAACCCGCCGAGCCGCCCGCGCAGCTTGAATACCTGCGCAACCTGCTGATTTTCACGGCCCAGCGCGGCGGCTATATGGCACCTGCGATGAGTGCTAATATTCCGGCCAATGTCGAGACCGATAATCAAAGCGGCCTCGCGGTGCTCAATAATAACAATGAAATGGTGGTGTCCACGGCGATTCCGCAATCGGTCAAAGACGAGATGACTGCGAATGTCGTGCAGGGCGCGGGGCTCGAAGACCGCCTGATCGATTTGAAGAAAAGTGACGACGGCTCCTTATATATGGGCTTCGTCGTGCCGATCTTTTCCATTCAGGGCGAGCGCAACAAGGAATCGCAGGTCGGCACCATCGTCGCCATCCGTGCGGTGGATAAGGATTTCTTCAGCCTGCTCAAGCATCCCGGCGTGGTGGAGAATACGCTTGAAACGGTGCTGGTGCGGGCCGATGGCGGCAATATTGAATTCCTGACGCCGCTGCTCGATAAATCGCAGGCGCTCACCAAGACGATCGATAAAGACAGCCGCCGCTTTGTCGAAGCGCGGTTGCTGCAGACGGTGGGCAACTTCGTTTCTGACATGCGGGATTACGGCAAAAAGCAGGTGCTGGCCACCTCGCGCTCGATTGCCGGGACGCCGTGGACGATGATCGTCAAGGTCGAAAAAGACGAGGCGCTGAAAAGCAGCTCGCAGAACCGCAATAATATGATCGCGTTTTTCTTCCTCATCATTGCCATCATTGCGCTGCTGATCGTGGCGATCTGGTGGCATGCCAGCTCGAAGCGCTCGCTGATGCTATCGACCCATTACCGTTATCTCGCCACCCAGGCGCAGGCGCAGGAACGGCTGCTCAGGCTGGTATCGGATAACCAGCCGGAGGCGATTTTCATCCTCGATGCGGAGCATCGCTACCAGTTCGCCAACCGCCGGGAAGCCGAGCATGCGGACATGCAGTTGGAATCGGTGGCGGGCAAGCATGTGCAGGACGTGCGCGGCACGGCCCGCGCCCGCCACATCATCCAGCAATGCGAAGAGGCGCTCGCAGGGCAGGAGATCACCTATCATACCTTCCAGCATGAAGAAGGCGGCGAACAACGCAGCTACCGCAGCGCGTACGTGCCGGTCGCGCATATTCCGCTGGTGCATCTGCCGGTGCCGTCGCCGGGCGTGCTGGTGGTCGAGCAGGACATCACCGAGGTGGTGGGCGAGCGCGAAAAACGCCTGCAGATCAGCAACGACCTGATCGGCACGCTGGTGACGCTGGTCGACCGGCGCGATCCGTTCGCGGCCAACCACTCGCTGATGGTGTCGGGCCTTGCCCGGAATATCGCCGAGGGCATGGAGCTGGACGAGGCGATGGTGGATACGGCAACCACCGCCGCCAGCCTGATGAATATCGGAAAAATCGTGGTGTCGCCGCAACTGCTCACCAAGACCGGCACGCTTACCGAAGAGGAGCGCCTCATCATCCGCGATTCGATGCTCGATGCGGCGGAGCTGGTGAAGCCGATCCATTTCGAAGGGCCGGTCTACGAAACGCTCTGCCAGTGGCAGGAGAAATGGGACGGCAGCGGCACGCTGGGCCTGAAAGGCGAGGCGATCCTGGTGTCGGCGCGCATCCTGGCGGTGGCCAATACCTTCGTCGGCATGATCAGCCCGCGCAGCTGGCGCAACGCACTCAGCCATGAAGACGCCATCAAATTCCTGATGGGCAATTGCGGCACGCTGTTCGACCGCCGGGCGGTGGTGGCGCTGGTGCATTTCATCGAGAACCAGCAGGGCAAGGCATGGCTTTCATCGATGACCGGTGGCCGTGACGCCGCCTAATCTCTATCTAACAAAGGTAATCCCACAATGAGTAAAAAAATATCTGCGACCAAAAAATCCGGTATAAAAAAACAATCCACTGCCACCAAAGCCCTGATCGCCAAGGGCCGCAAATATTACACGCTCGCCTATAAACCGCGTGAGACCATCATCGCCAGGGGCAAGGGTGCCAGCGTCTGGGATTTGGACGGCAACCAGCATATCGATCTCGGCGCAGGCATCGCGGTCACCGCGCTCGGCCATCATAACGACGCGCTCAAAAAAGCCCTGATGAAACAGGCCGGAAAAATCTGGCACACCAGCAATATCTTTTTCACCGAGCCGCCGATTTTATTGGCCGAAGCGTTGGTGAAATCCTCGAAATTTGCGCGTCGCGTATTCCTCACCAATTCCGGCGGCGAAGCCAACGAAGCGGCGATCAAGCTCGCCCGCAAATACGCCGCCGACAAAGGCAAGCCGCCCGAAAAACGTAATATCATCACCTTCACCGGCTCGTTCCATGGCCGCACGCTCGCCACCGTCACCGCCACCGCCCAGCCGAAATATCAGGCCGGTTTCGAGCCGCTGCCGGGAGGGTTTATTTATGTGCCGTTCAACGACATCGAGGCGCTCAAAAAAGTGATGGACGATTCGGTGTGCGCGGTGATGCTGGAAGTGGTGCAGGGCGAGGGCGGCATCACCCCTGTGAAACCCGGATTTTTAAAAGCGGTGCAGGATCTTTGCCACAAGCATGACGCGCTTTTGATGCTCGACCAGGTGCAGTGCGGCATGATGCGTACCGGGCATTTATTCTCACACTTCGCGGAAAAAGGCGTAACCCCGGATGTGGTGACGCTCGCGAAAGCGCTCGGCGGCGGCATGCCGATCGGCGCCTGCCTCATCGGTGCGCGTGCGGAAAACACCTTCCAGTTCGGCTCGCACGGCTCCACCTTCGGCGGCAATCCGCTGGCCTGCGCGGTGGCAAGCGAAGTGCTGAAAATCCTGCAATCGAAGAAATTGCAAAGCAATGTCAAAGACCGCAGCAAGGAAATTTTTGCGGGTCTCAATGCCATCAATAAGAAACTCACACTCTTCAAGGAAGTGCGTGGGCGCGGGTTGATGATTGGCGCAGAATTGCTGCCCGCTTATCATGGGAAGGCCGGGGATATCGCCGAACTTGCGCGCGCGCATGGCGTGCTGATTTTGCAGGCGGGGCCGAACGTGTTGCGCTTCCTGCCGCCACTCACCATCACCAAAAAAGAACTGGCCGAGGGAATGAAACGGCTGGAAAAAGCGCTCGCTGCGTTCCAGAAAACAGTGAAAGCATAACATGCTGATCCTCCGCCCGGTGATGATGAACGACCATGCCGCGCTGCTGGCGCTTGCCAAAGAGGCGGGCATCGGCATGACGTCGCTGCCGGCGGATGCGGATGTGCTGGAAAGCAAGATCGGGCGGGCGGAGCTGAGCATGGCCGGCAGCGAGGAATGGAAAGGGCTGGAGGCCTTCCTGCTGGTGCTGGAAGACAGCGAAACCGGCAAGCCCGTGGGCACCACCGGCATCGTCGCGCATGTGGGGCTTCGCAATCCGTTTTATTCCTACAAGCTTTCGACCATCGTGCAGGCCTCGAAGGAGCTGGGGGTTTATTCCAGCCAGCAGGTGCTGCACATGGTAAATGATTATACCGGCGCGTCGGAAATCGGCTCGCTGTTCCTGACCAAAGACTACCGCCGCGACGGCATCGGCCGTTTCCTCTCCCGCGCCCGTTTCCTGATGATGGCGGAATTCCCGGAATATTTTTCCGACGTGGTGATTTCTGAAATTCGCGGCGTGCAGGACGAGGCGGGCGAATCGCCCTTCTACAAAAACCTCGCGCAGCATTTTTTCCAGATGCCGTTCAAAAAAGCCGATTTTATCCACGCCACGCAGGGCGGCCAGTTCGTCACCGACCTGATGCCCCGCTACCCGATTTACGTGAACCTGCTGGATGCGCGGGCGCAGGCGGTGATCGCCCAGCCGCACCAGCTTTCCCTGCCCGCCAAGCAAATGCTGGAGGCCGAAGGATTTACCCACCAGGGGTATATCGACGTGTTCGACGCCGGGCCGACGTTGCAGGCGAACCGTGCCACCATCCGCACCGTGCGCAAGAGCCGGAAGCTGCCGGTCGCGGAGATTAAAAATATCGACGGCGCCTCCACCCACATGGTCGGCAATACCCGCTTCGATCATTTCCGCATCGCCCCCGCCGCGATTGAAATCGGCAAGGATGGCGTGGCGGTGGATGCCGCACTCGCCGAGGCGTTGCGCCTCAGCATCGGCGACCCGGTGCGGGTGGCGGAGCTGTAGGATGACCGAACCTTTCGCGCAATTTTCTGAATGGCTGGAAGCCGCCAAAGCCTGCAAGGAAATTTCCGAGCCGACGGCGATGGCGCTGGCAACGGCGACGAAGGACGCTATACCCTCCGTGCGTATCGTGTTATTAAAAGGCATCGACGAGCGTGGCTTCGTTTTTTATACCAACATGGCCAGCCGCAAAAGCCGCGAACTCATCCAGAACCCAATGGCATCCGTATGTTTCCACTGGATGCCGCTTTCCCGTCAGGTACGGGTAGGGGGTATAGTAGAGCGGGTGAGCGACGCCGAGGCCGACGCCTATTTTGCCAGCCGTCCGCGTGAGAGCCAGATTGGGGCGTGGGCGTCGCAGCAGTCGGAGCCGCTGGCGTCGCATGCCGCATTGGAACAGGCGGTCAAAGAGGTGGAAAAACGATTTGAGGGGAAAGAGGTGCTGCGCCCGCCGCATTGGTCGGGGTGGCGGTTGATACCGCAGGAGATGGAATTCTGGCAGCAGGGGAAATTCCGGTTGCATCACCGGGAGGTGTTTATCAGGACGAAGGACGGGTGGGATCAACAGCTGTTATATCCCTGATTTTTCTCACACCATCTCCAGCCTATATTTATAGAATCCCATGCCCGGATGTGTCACGGAAGGGGGAAAATGCAAAAAAATGCATTTTTTTCGAATTATTTTATAAGCGCATGATTTTAATCACTCTTAGGGCTGAATTCTCCGCCGTTTGCGACGTCATTGCGAGCGACAGCGAAGCAATCCATCTTGACAGCCTGCGAAAGATGGATTGCCGCGTCGCTTCGCTCCTCGCAATGACGAATACCCCGCTGCTTGCGGTGGGGGTGGTTTATAAAAGAATTAGGCGACTTCCGCCCGGCAATTGGGTGTTTCATGCAGCGTGACCTGCGTGCAGCGCAGCCCGCTTTTCCCGAATAAATCCGGGCAGACCACATTGAAAATATAGGCCGCCATATTCTCGGCAGTGGGGTTTTCGGGCAGGTAGAAAATCGCCTGCTGCGTGTGTTCGGCGATGGACCGGCCCAGCGGCGCATCTTTCCGGTAGAGGATCGTATTGTGATCCCAATGCTCGTCGATCCAGCCACCCAGCTTTTCCTTGATGACCGCGAAATCGACCACCCGCCCGAGCGCATCGAGCGTATCGGCGGTGAACGTGACTTCCAGCACATAGCGGTGGCCGTGCAGATGCTTGCACTGCCCCTCATGCTCCATCACGCGGTGGGCGGCATCGAATTCAAGGCGTCGGGTGCAGGTGATCATGGTCATTGGTTTGTTTATATACATTAATTAGGTTGATTTTTATTCTATTTGCAGGCTACAAAAGGATAGCGTAGGCGTGGCCTGCGTTCAACAGAATATCGTGGGGAATATTTATGACGGAAAACAAGGCGACATTTCAGATTACCGCTATCGCCGCTAACCATTTAAGGGTAACGCATAATAATGAAACACCCCATATTGAGGTCGCCATCGATGGGATGGATGTTAGGGGATTTTCAAAAGTCATACCACACGTCATGACCGATCCGAAAAGAATCTGGAGTGCGCGGAACGATGGGAAATCTATCCGTTTAGACGTGCGATTCATGGACGCGGCTGACGTTAAACATTTTGTCGGTGCCGCTGCGAGGGAATTGGACGCTGAGGCGCAGACAATAGTTGCTGAATGCAGAACGGCCTGTGACGAATTTACTCAGGGGCAGGTTGCTCGATAGATCGGTCGCCGCCATCCGCCGCATTTACCTCCACACGGTTTTTTATGCTTGAGTTACGCTGTCCATCAGAGTAACACGGCCCCTGAACCTGCTCCAAACCGAATAATAAGAAGAGGCAGTCATGGCCCGTCGCAGCTTTATACGGAAACGCTTAGTCCCGACATCGCACAAGCCGAACCCCGGCTCGGCTCCCGGTGTGCTGACCGTCAGCCCGCTTTCCTACCCGACCGAGCTGCTGATGATCGGCTACGGCCCCGACGGCTATATGGAGCAGAGCTGCGTCAGCGTTGACGATATCGCCAAATTCATCACGGCGTGGCCGGTGGTGTGGGTGAATGTGATCGGGCTGGGCAACCTGCAGCTGATCGAGGATATCGGCAACCTGTTCGCGCTCGACCGCCTGTCGCTCGAAGACGTGCTCGATACCTCGCACCGGCCCAAGGTCGAATATTATGAGCATTACATGTTCACCATCATCAAGGCGATGCAGCCGGGCGAGCAGTTCGAAAGCGAGCAGCTCTCCATCTTCCTGAAAAAAAATGTGGTGGTGGTGTTCGAGGAAAAACCCGGCAGCAGCTTCGGGCAGGTGCGCGACCGCATCCGCCGCGGCACCGGGAAAATCCGCCATTCCGGCACCGATTATTTATATTACGCGCTGCTCGACGAAGTCATCGATAAATATTTCCCGATCCTCGACAGGCTGAACCACCAGCTGGTGACGCTCGAAGACGAGATCATGACCAACGCGGTGGATTCGCAGCCGACCAACGTGATCCAGAGCATCCACCATACGAAAAGCGACCTGCTGCTGATGCACCGGAATATCTGGCCGGTCTCCGACATTATCAGCATGATTATCCGCGAGGAAACGCCGCTGATTACCAAGGCGGTGCGCGGCTTCCTGCGTGACTGCTACGACCATGCGATGCAGGCGAACGAGCTGACGCAGTTCTACCGCGATACCGCCTCCGGCCTGCTCAACACCTTCCTCGCCTACGAGGGCCACAAGACCAACGACATCGTGAAAACCCTCACCATCATCTCCTCGATTTTCATTCCACTCACCTTCATCTCCGGCATCTACGGAATGAATTTCGATACCGCCCGCTCCAAATTCAACATGCCCGAACTGGAATGGGCCTACGGCTACCCCTTCGCCCTCTTCATGATGCTGATGGTGGCGCTTTTCATGCTGGTGCGGTTTAAACGAAAAGGCTGGGTTTAAATTCTACTAGGCCTTGTTGCAAACATCGTTTTCCTCCGCTGCTGCTCGGTCACGTACTAAGCTGTACGCTCCCTCGCAGTTCTCGGAAGAACGATGTTTTCACTGGCGGCCTAGCGAATTTATTGGGTGTATATATTGTTCCCGTGCGAGTCTGCTGACTCGCACATGGAACGCGCTCAGGGCTGGCTCATGCTTCCTGCATTCGCATCACGTTATCGCCGCGTACGGCGGCGATAACCTCGAATAAGGAAGTAGCGCTGCTAAAGCCGCAGCGCGATGTCATGAGAGCGCAGCAGGCGCGAACCAGCCCTGAGCGGTGCGCCATGGAATTTTCAGTAGAAAATTCCGGGCGCGACTAAAATCATTTCGCCGGGCAGGCCGCTGGCTCCTTGCCAAGCTTTCTGCCCTCTGCGCACTCGATGTCGCAGGCCTCGGCGCGGGTGGCGGCAATGCGCGAATAGGCGGCGCCATGGCGGGCGAAAGCGCATTCCGAAGAACGCTCAAGGAAGGCCTGCTCGCGGCGCTGTGCCGCAAGATCGTTGGCCTTGTCGGTGGCAGCGGCGGTTGCCTGCTGCGGTGTGGGCACTACGACCGCTGGCGGAGGCCCCGCATCCGACTCGCCCTTGCCTTCGGGAATCGTCCAGCCCTTATCATTCATGCACCGGCTGAACAGCGAAACAAGCCTGCTGGTACGCGCTTTTTCACTTCCGCTCGCCGTCATCGAGGTGTCGGTGTCGAGATGAAGCTGCGCGTATTTCCGGCAAAGATTCCGGTCTTCGATATAGTCGCTCTGCACGCCGGTTTGCTCGCTGCAAAATAAAAAGCAGCGGAATTTATAGGCAGATACAAGCTGCATGCAGGCGATCAGTAAGACGATGTGGATGGCGGGGCGTAATCTCATATATTCACTGACGACTATAGCATATTTTTACTGCGTTCAAAAGGCGATAACCTTTGCTCTTGATTGTTGTATAAAAAGAGGGTAATAACAATCTATGATTGAAAAAACGATGCCGATGGAACAGCAAATACTATTGATTACGCCCCAATCTGAGACATTGGCGCCGCTGGTCGCTGTAATGCGCACCATTTTACAGCAGATACCGACACTGGTAAAGCCCTATGAATCGTTGTCTGTCATTGAGAAAGGCTCCTACGACCTGATTATTTTCGATATGCAGGGCACGTACGAAGATGTGCCGCTGATCCGCAACCTGAAACAGAGTTTTCCATTGATTCCGGTGGTGGCAATGGTGCCGTACGGCGATGTGCGCATGGTGGAGAAGGCGCTGGAGCAGGGCGCCGACGATTATATTTCACAACCCATCTCGCTGGAGCGCCTGAAAACCACGCTGCGTAACGCGCTGCGTGTGCGCAAGCTGTTGCAGGCGGCTTCGGCGGGGCCAATCTCAATGCAAGCCTTGAATGGCGTGGGGGTGCCGGGTATGGCTTTGCTGACCGACCCGAAAGGCGAACTTAAAACCCTCCGGGCAATCGAGGATATGGTGATCCAGCACGCGATTTCCGCGTGCGACGGTTGCATCACGCAGGCGGCGCAGGCGCTGGGCATTGGCCGCTCCACCCTCTATCGCAAGATGCAGGAGCGGATGCAATCCGCAGGCAATTCGCAATCCACGCCGGGTGCGTTGCAGGCATCGGGAAAAGGCGGCTAGGGCTCCATTCCCGCGAAAGCGGGGATAGAGTTCATTATATCTCCCGCGAGAACCATACCACGCGGCCAACGATATTGTGCTCCGCCAGCGGCGCTTCATAGGTGGAGTAGTGCGGGTTATCATAAATAACCCGCAGCTTCGGCCAGTCGGCCTGCGCCAGCAGCTCCAGCCGCTTGGCCGCCAGCCCCACCCCGTCGAACAAAATAAAAATACCGGGCGGCGAGGGGTGTTTCTTGCTGGTATCGACCAATACAATATCGCCGTTGCACAAGGTCGGCGCCATGCCGTCACCGCTTATCGTCAGGATGCGTAAATCGGCAGGCGAAACGCACAGTTTCCTGCGTATCCAGTCTTTGCGGAAGTGGCAGTTTTCCATCGGGTCTTCGTTCGCCACCAGCGCGCCGCCCTCGGTGAATAACCGCGACACCGGAACATAATCCTGCGTCTGCGACGGCAGCGAAAATTCATAGCCCGCGACCGGCGAATCGCTGGTGCCGGCGAGATAGGTTAGGCTCACGCCGAGCGATTCCGCTACCCGCGCCAGCTTGATGGAAGAAGGGTTGGCCGATTTGCCGCTGATGACGTCATAAAGGAACGAGGTTTTGACATCGGCGCGCTTGGCAAGCTCCACGGAGGAGATGCCGCGCTTCTTCATTTCCAGCCGCAGCCGCTGGCCCAGCCCCTGATGATTGTCATTAAGCCCGAAGGCTTGCTTTGTGTACATCCCGCGATTCTAAAACAGTTGCCGGGTGAAGTCAAAAGGTCTGGGCAGTTACATCGCACTACAACCTCTTGTTGTGAAGCAACGCCATACCTTCCCTCTTTACTAAATTTTAGGGTTTATACGCCAATAGTGGATGAGGCCTTTTTTATTGGATGAGTTATGAATCACGAACTACGTATGGCAGAGCTTCTCTGCACACGCCTTTGTCACGATCTGACCGGCCCTATCGGCGCGGTGAATAACGGTGCGGAATTCTTAAGCGAAGAAGGTTTCAACATGCAGAATCAGGCGATCGACCTGATCGTCAGCAGCGCTTTTTCCGCCGTCTCGCGTTTGCAGTTTTATCGCCTCGCTTACGGCAATGTCAAAGAAAGCGGCGAAGCGAATTTATCCGACAAGCAAAAACTCGCCGCCGATTTTTTCGCGGGCAGCAAAATCACCCTCGACTGGCCCGATACCGAAACCGAAGCCTCTGGCGTATCGGTGAGCCTGAAAATGTCGCGGCTGATTTTCAACCTCCTTATCATGGCCTCGGCGGTGCTGATTCGCGGCGGCGTCATCACCGTGCGCGTGCAGCAGGATAATGAAGGCAAGCGCCATCTCTCGGTCTCGGCGAAAAATACGCATATTAAATGGGAGCAGGAAATCACCGATATCCTGGAAGGAAGGTTGTCGACGGATGACCTGAGCCCGAAAAACGTGCAGGCGCAGCTCACCCGGTATTTTGTCGACGATCTGGGCGCGACGCTGCTGCACAAAGTATCCGAGGATGAAGTGGTGTTCGAGGTGGTGCAGCCCGCGCCGCCCGTATAACATTTGAATGTGTGAAACTAGGTAGGTTTTTATGGATGATTTAATCAGCGAGTTTATCACCGAAACCACGGAAAGCATCTCCATGCTTGATTCCGAAATGGTGAAACTTGAGCAGAACCCGGAAGATGCCGCCATCCTTGGCAATATTTTCCGCATCATGCATACGATCAAGGGCACCTGCGGCTTCCTTGGCCTGCCGCGCCTCGAATCGGTGGCGCACGCCTCGGAAAACGTGCTGGGAAAAATTCGCGATAAGCAGCTGGATGCATCCGCCGAAGCGGTGACGCTGGTACTCGAATCGCTCGACAGCATCAAGGAGCTGATCGAACATTTAAGCGGCCACGGAAGTGAGCCGGAGGGCGACGATTCCGACCTGATCGGCCGCCTCAATTATTTTGCCGATACCGGCACCATCGGCGGCGGCGCGGAACATGCGGCCCATGGCGCGCACGCGCATGCGGCACCGGCGGAAATAGTGCCTTCGGCAGCGGCGGCAACGCCTGCTCAAGGCGCGGTATATTCGCATTTCAAAGATGACGGCATGGACCCGGAAATGTCGGCGGCGATTGCGAAACTCGAAGCGGAAATGGCGGCAAAAGCAGCGGCGGAGGCCGCCGTTGCGGCGCCTGCGGAAAAACCGGCAGCACCGGCCCTGGTAAAATCCGAACCGGCGAAAGCGGCCCCCAAACCGGCGGCAAAAAAAGAAGAGGCCAAGGCCGAGGGTGGCGAGGGCGGGGCGGGAGCGAACCAATCCATCCGCGTCAGCATCGACGTGCTGGAAAACCTGATGCAGATGGTGAGCGAGCTGGTGCTTACCCGCAACCAATTGATGCAGATCGTGCGCACCAAGGAAGACAACGATTTCCTGACGCCGCTGCAGCATCTCTCGCATATCACCTCCGAATTGCAGGAAGGCGTGATGAAAACGCGCATGCAGCCGATCGGCAACGCCTGGTCGAAATTCCCGCGCCTGATCCGCGATTTGTCGTTGGAGCTGGGCAAAAAAATCGACCTGAAAATGGAAGGCGCCGAAACCGAACTCGACCGCCAGCTGCTCGAAGTCATCAAGGATCCGCTGACCCACATGGTGCGCAATAGCTGCGACCACGGGCTGGAAACCCCCGCTGACCGCTTGGCCGCCGGCAAGGGCGAAATGGGCACGGTGACACTTTCGGCCTATCACGAAGGCGGCCATATTATTATCGACATCATCGATGACGGGCGTGGCATCAATATCGAGCGCGTGAAGAAAAAAGCGCTTGAGAGCGGCATCGTCACCGAAGCGCAACTCGAAACCATGAGCGAAAAACAAATCGCGCAGTTTATTTTCGCCGCCGGTTTTTCCACGGCGGAAAAAGTGACGGCGGTGTCGGGCCGCGGCGTCGGCATGGACGTGGTGAAAACCAACATCCAGAAAATCGGCGGCACGCTCGATCTCGATTCCACCTTCGGCAAAGGCTCGAAAGTGAGCATCAAAATCCCGCTCACGCTCGCCATCGTATCGGTGCTGATCGTCGAGGCGGGCGGCCAGAAATTCGCCCTGCCGCAGATCAATGTGAGCGAGCTGGTGCGGGTTTCGCCGAATTCCGAGCTGGCGATGGAAGTAATTAACAATGCGCTGGTGCTGCGCTTGCGCGGCAAGCTGCTGCCGCTGGCGGTGCTTTCCGAAATCCTCGGCCAGAAAGTGGACCGCGCCGAATTGATGGGCAAGGAAATGTATATCGCCGTCTGCCGCGTCGGCAGCTACGATTTCGGCGTGCTGGTCGACCGTGTGTATGACACGGAGGAAATCGTGGTGAAGCCGGTATCCGAAATCCTCAAAAGCATTTCGGTCTATTCCGGAAATACGATTCTCGGCGACGGCAATGTCATCATGATTCTCGACCCGAACGGCATTGCCCGTTCGCTCGGCACCATGGATTCGGTGCGCAGGGACACCGCAGACAGCGTGCGTGAAATTGCAGGCGTGCGAGACGGCGAAGTCGGATTCCTGTCCTTTACCGCCGGTGGCGGCGCGCCAAAAGCGGTGCCGCTGGAGCTGGTTTCCCGCCTTGAGGAAATCGACGTGACCACCATCGAAATCGCCGATGCGAACCCGGTGGTGCAATATCGCGGCGACCTGATGCGTCTGGTCACGCTGAATAAAGACCAGAAAATTCCCGACAAGGGCTGCATCGATGTGATCGTGTTCAGCTATGACAAGCGCGTGGTCGGGCTGGTGGTTGACGAAATACTGGACATTGTGCACGCGCCGTTCGATATCAAGCTCGCCTCAAAAGAATCAAAAAGCCATGGCCTGCTTGGCAGCATGGTGATTACCGGCAAAGCCACCGACGTGGTGGATGTCGGCTCGATCTTGAGCGAAATCGTCGATGCGGCGGTAAGCGACCAGAGCAAAATCAGCAAGGAGCAGGCGAAAAACTGCGAGCTGCTGCTGGTCGAAGACAGCCCGTTCTTCCGTAACCTGACCATGCCGTTCCTGTCGGCGGTGGGGTATCACGTCACCTCGGCGGAGAGCGCGGAGCAGGCGCTTTCCATGCTGATCGACCAGGGCAAGCATTTCGACATGATCGTCACCGACATCGAAATGCCCGGCATGAACGGCTTTGAATTCGCTACCGCCTGCCGCAATGCCAAGCAGTTGAACGGCATTCCGATCGTGGCCTATACCGCTTCGATGAGCGACGAGGTGATGAAACGCAGCAAAAAATCGGGCATGAACGATTGCATCGTCAAAACCGACAGGCCGGGGCTTCTGCAATCGGTCGCCCGCCATTTGAGTGAACATAGGGAGGTCGCAGCATGAGCGCGCAGAGAAACACCGCATTAGCGGACCAGCGGGCGCTGGACGCAGAGTTGTGCATGTTCGTTACCATGCGTATCGACCGGCAATTATTCGGGGTGCCGGTGCGCCATGTGCGCGATGTGCTCCGCCGCCAGAATATCACGCGCATTCCGCTGGCGCCCGCCGAAGTGGCGGGTTCGCTCAACCTGCGCGGACGCATCGTGACCGTGATCGACCTGCGCACGCGGCTGCGCCTGCTCGCGAATGAATCGGCGACCGCCGGGATGTTCGTGGTGGTTGACCATCGCGGCGAGCTTTACAGCCTGATGGTCGATACGGTCGGCGAGGTGATGACGGTCGCCGCCGGCGCGATTGAAAAAACCCCGGCGAACCTCGGCGGCGCATGGCAGGATGTGGCCACCGGAATTTATAAACTCGACGGCGAACTGCTGGTGATTATCGATGTCGAAGCACTGCTTACCTTGCAACCAAAATAGGATAGAAGACTATGCCATCTTGCTTGATCGTTGATGACTCAAAAGTTGTTCGTACATTGGAAAAGCGCATCATGGTCGATTTCGGCTATGACATCACCGAGGCCGAAGACGGCCAGCAGGCCGCCGACCAGTGCAAAACGAAGATGCCCGACCTGGTGCTGCTCGACTGGCATATGCCGGTGATGAACGGGCTGGAATTTCTGAAGGTGCTGCGCGCCATGCCGAACGGCACTTCGCCGAAAGTGATTTTCTGCACCACCGAGAGCGAGCTGAATAATATCATGCAGGCGCTTTCCTCCGGCGCCGATGAATATGTGATGAAGCCGTTCGATGCCGAAATCATCAAGGGCAAGTTGCAGCAGGTCGGGTTGCTGGATTAGTTCGATAATGTAAAGGATATTTGTGCCCATACGTGTATTGCTGGTCGACGATTCCGCCGTTATCCGCGGCCTGATGAACAAGGCGATTTCGCAGGACCCGGCGATTGAGGTGATCGGCACGGCGGCCAATGGTGAAATGGCCATTGCGATGGCGGCCCGCGATAAGCCGGATGTCGTTATTCTCGATATTGAAATGCCGGTGATGGACGGAATTACGGCGCTGCCGCACATTCTCAAAGCAAGCCCGGGAACAAAAATTATCATGGCGTCAACGCTTACCCAGCGCAATGCCGAGATCAGCATGAACGCGCTTGCGATGGGCGCCTCGGATTACCTCGCCAAGCCGTCGGCAAAATTCGGAAAGGATGTCGAGGAATTTTACCGTGACCTCATGGCAAAAATCCGCGCGCTTGCCAACGCCGCAGCGAGGGTAGCCAGGCCGCAGGCCGTGGTGGCTTCGGCGCCGCCCAAGCCTGCGCCGGTTGCGCCGGTATTGGCACCAAGCAACGAACCGCTTACCGCGATCGGCATCAGGGCGCTGGCAATCGCCTCCTCCACCGGCGGGCCGCAGGCGCTGATGTCTCTTTTTGAACAAATCAAGGGCAGGCTCACGAATATCCCTATTTTTATCACCCAGCATATGCCGCCGACTTTCACGGCGATCCTGGCGGATCACCTCGGCAAAGCAGGCGAGCGTCCGACCGCCGAAGGAAAAGAAGGCATGATCGCCGCACCCGGGCACGCCTATATCGCGCCCGGCGATTATCATATGGTGATGGCGGATGAAAGTGGTAAGGTGGTGGTGCATGTGAACCAAGGCCCGCAGGAAAGTTTCTGCCGTCCGGCGGCTGACCCGATGTTACGGTCACTCAGCGCCATTTACGGCAAGCATTTGCTGGTGCTGGTGCTGACCGGTATGGGGCAGGACGGACTCGAAGGCGCAAAAATAGTGGTACGTAACGGCGGCCATGTCATCGCACAGAATGAAGAAAGCTGTGTGGTGTATGGCATGCCAAAAGCAGTAGTGGAGAATAAGTTATGCAGAGCAGTGTTGCCGCTATCCGAGATTGGCCGGTTCCTGGCACAGAACATCGAGGGCAGGTAGCGATGCGCCCGGATGAATTCCAGTATTTATCGCAATTACTGAAACAGCGATCGGGCCTGGTGCTTGGCGAGGATAAAACCTACCTCGTTGAAAGCCGCCTGCTGCCGATCGCCCGCAGCCAGAAACTGCAAGATCTTTCGCAGCTCTGCAACCTGCTTAAGACCAAGCCCACCGAGGCGCTGATCGTGGAAATCATCGAGGCGATGACCACCAACGAATCCTCGTTCTTCCGCGATATCAAGCCGTATGACTGCCTGCGCAAGATCGTGTTCCCACGCGTGATGCAGCACCAGCCAAGCAAGCAGATGCGTATCTGGTCGGCGGCGTGTTCGACCGGGCAGGAGCCGTACTCCACCGCCATCTGTATCCAGGAGGATATCGGGAAAATGCCCGGCTGGCGCTTTGAAATTCTGGCGACCGACCTCGCCCGCAAAGTGGTCGATAAGGCGGAGCTTGGCATTTATTCCCAGTTCGAAGCGCAGCGCGGCCTGCCGATCCAGATGCTGGTGAAGTATTTCAACTCCCGCCCGGATACGACCTGGCAGGTGAAGGATAATATCCGTACCATGGTCAGCTTCCGCACGCAGAATCTTCTGGAGGATTACGTCGCGCTCGGCAAATTCGATGTTATTTTCCTGCGCAATGTGCTTATTTATTTCGACGATGCCACCAAGGCCCAGATCACCGAGAAAATGGCCCGCGCCCTGCCTCCGCATGGGGTGCTGATCCTCGGCTCCACCGAATCGCTGGTCGATCCGAACGGACGCTTCAAGGCGCTCGATGATTTTAGGGGAGCGTATATCCTTAAATAGTTGCCTCCGGCGCTCGCTACTGCTCGCCCCATGAGGCGCGCTCATGGCTGGCTCATGCTGCTGCATTCGCATAACGTCATCCCGCGCTGGGCGGGATGACAAAACTTCTTGTGGTTGTTATAAGAGGCACGCTTCCTCCTTCGCTAAAGCTTCGGAGGACTTCGCAGGGCTGGCTCATGCTGCTGCGCTCACATTACGAGATAGTGGCGTCAATAAAAAAGGCGACCCTGAGGCCGCCTTTTTTAAGGAATGCCCCCGCAACAAGTGCGGGGCTTAAGATCACGCCATTTCATCTGCCGGAGTGTGCTGGCCAGCCGTGGCCGGATCCGGATCCTTCAGCGCATAGCCGCGACCCCATACCGTTTCGATATAGTTGTCGCCGCCGGCGGCGGTGGAAAGTTTTTTGCGCAGTTTGCATACGAACACGTCGATGATTTTCAGCTCAGGCTCATCAATACCGCCATACAGGTGGTTAAGGAACATTTCCTTGGTGAGCGTGGTGCCTTTGCGCAAGGAGAGCAATTCGAGAATCGCATATTCCTTGCTGGTCAGGTGCAGCGGTTTGCTGTCGACTTCGATCGAGCGTGTATCCAGATTCACCGCGAGCTTGCCGGTGCGGATGATCGATTCCGAATGGCCCTTGCTGCGGCGGACAATCGCCTGGATGCGCGCAATCAGCTCGCCTTTGTTGAACGGTTTGGTGAGGTAATCATCGGCGCCATAACCGAGGCCTTTGATTTTCTGGTCAGGGCCGGAGAGGCCGGAAAGAATGAGAATCGGGGTGGTGACGCGGGCAGCGCGGAAGCGGCGGAGCACTTCATACCCATCGATATCCGGCAGCATCAGATCGAGGATAATGATGTCATAATCGTAAAGTTTACCAATTTCGAGACCCTCTTCACCGAGCTGGGTGGTATCGCAAATAATACCCTCCGATGCCAGGGAAAGCTCAATGGCCTTGGCGGTGGATGTATCGTCCTCAACTAAAAGTACACGCATATCAGGGTCTCCCTATTTAAATATTAAACCGGTTTACACCACTCTAAACCATTAACTAATTAAGAGATAGTTAACCATAAAAAGCAGTTACCGGCAATCTTTATATGTAATCTTTTCTTAAAAATATTATGATTGTGTGTAAATTAAACCTATAATGAAGTCAAATAGATTTATAAGTAAATCCCCTTAAAGGATACTATATGTTGCTAGAAGACATCAGTAAGCTACAAGATGTGACCGTTTTCGGCACCGTAAAGGCCATCTCCGGCATGATGATGGAATGTGCCGGCATCGAGCGTTTATTGTCGATCGGTGCCCGTTGCCGGGTGGTAGGCACGCAGGGGCTGGGCGACACGCCGCCCACGGTACTGGCGGAGGTGGTGGGCTTTAAGGGCGATGTGGCGCTGCTCATGCCGTTTGACAGTATCGAGGGCATCGGCCCCGGCGCCAAGGTGATTATCGAAGAAGCGGCCTCGGTCTGTTATCCGTGCGAAGGCTGGCTGGGGCGGGTGGTGAATGCGCTGGGCCAGCCGGTCGACGGCAAGGGGCCGCTACCCATGGGCAATATCGCGATGAAGCTGCGCGGCCTGCCGCCCGCCGCCACCGAGCGCAAGCGCGTTAAAGGAAAACTTAATCTTGGCGTGCGGGCGATCAATACGTTTCTTACCTGCTGCACCGGCCAGCGTATGGGCATCTTCGCCGGTTCCGGCGTCGGTAAATCGATCCTGATGTCGATGCTCGCCCGCAATTCGCAGGCGGACATCAACATCATCGGGCTGATCGGCGAACGCTCCCGCGAGCTGCAGGAATTCATCGAGGACGATCTGGGCGAGGAAGGCCTCAAGCGCTCGATTATTATTGTGGCGACCTCCAGCGAATCGGCGCTGATGCGCAAACAATCGGCCTATATGACGATGGCGGTGGCGGAATATTTCCGCAACCAGGGCAAAAACGTGCTGTGCATGATGGATTCGGTCACGCGCTTCGCCATGGCGCAGCGCGAAATCGGCCTCTCCGCCGGGGAGCCGCCGACCTCCAAAGGATACCCCCCCACGGTATTTTCGGAATTGCCCAAATTGCTGGAACGGGCAGGGCAGGGGCGGCACGGCGAGGGATCGATCACCGGCCTGTTCACCGTGCTGGTCGAAGGCGACGACACCAACGAACCGATTTCCGATACGGTGCGCGGGATTCTCGACGGCCACATCATGATGGACCGCGCCATCGCCCAGCGCGGGCGTTTCCCGGCGATCAACATTTTAAAAAGCGTGTCGCGCACCATGCCCGATTGCAATGACGAAAAGGAAAATGCCCTCGTGCAAACCGCCCGCCGATTGCTTTCGACCTATGAGGATATGGCCGAGATGATCCGCCTCGGCGCCTACCGCAAAGGCAGCGATCCCGAAGTCGACCAGGCCATTCAATATTACCAGCCGATCGAGAATTTCCTGCGCCAGAAGAAGGACGAGAAATCCAGCATCAACCAAGGCTACGACCAGCTCGCGGAGTTATTGGGCCTTGCGAATTGGCGTGGTGCATAATGAAAGGCATCGCCACACTCATTCGCCTCGCCAAGCGGAATCTCGACGAGCTGCGGAAGCAACAGGTGGCGCTGGAAAATGAAAAAGCGAAGCTGCTGCAGGCCATCCGCACGCTCGATAGCAAGCTGCAAAGCGAGCAGGCGCTCGCCGCCAAATCCCCGGAAATGGCAACATTTTACGGTGAGTTCGCCAAGCGCATCAAGGAACGCCAGGCAGTGCTGCGCGGGGAGGTGAAGGCGGTGGAGGAAAAGCTGGTCAAAATTTCCGAGGAAATTACCGAGGCCTTCGCCGAGCTGAAAAAATATGAAATCGCCCGCGATAACGCCGCCGCCCGAGCCAAGGCCGAAGCGGCGCGCAAGGAAACCATCGCCTTCGACGAAATCGCCGCCACCCAGTTCATGCGGAAAGAGAAGGAGGAGAGCTGATGGTCCATCTCCTTAAAAGCCGCCGTTTTCTGCCGCTGTTCATCACCCAGTTCCTCGGCGGGTTCAACGATAACCTGTTCAAGAATGCGCTGGTGATGCTGCTCATATTCAAAATGGCGGATCACAGCCCGGTCGATCCGAAAATCCTCGTGATTGCGGCGGGCGGGCTGTTTATTTTTCCGTATTTTTTGTTTTCGGCGATGGCCGGGCAGCTTGCCGACAAGTTAGATAAGGCGCGGGTGGCGCGGGCCACCAAGCTCTGGGAAATCATCGTGGTCGGCATCGGCGCTATCGGCTTTCTCGGACACCATCCGATGTTTCTGCTGGCGGTACTGTTTGCGCTTGGCGCGCAATCGACATTCTTCGGGCCGGTGAAATACGCGCTGCTGCCGCAACATCTGCGCGACAATGAGCTGCTTTCCGGCAATGCGATGATCGAGGCGGCGACGTTCCTCGCCATCCTGCTCGGCACCATCTGCGGTGGGCTGCTGGTGATGCAGGCGCATGGCGAAGAAAAAATCGTGGCGGCGACCTTGCTGGTGGCGCTGGCCGGATACGCGGCCAGCCGCTTTATTCCCGCCGCGCCACCACCGGTGCCGCAACTGCGGGTCGACCCGAATATTTTGCGCTCCACCTGGCGCATCGTGCGCCATGATTACCGCAACCGCCGGGTGTTTCGCGCCATCCTCGGCATCAGCTGGCTGTGGGCGTTGGGGGCGGTGTATCTCTCACAATTCCCGTCGCTGGCCAAGGATATATTCGGCGGCGACGAATCGGTGGTGACCTTGTTCCTCACCATGTTTTCCTTCGGTATCGGCATCGGCGCGATGCTTTCCAGCAAACTCACCAGGGGGAAGATCAGCAGCCGCTTCTGTGCCTATGGTGCGTTCGGCATGGCGCTGTTTTCAACCGACCTGGCCATACTATGTTCCGGCGCGCCGCCCGTGCAGGCGGCCTCGCTTGCCGGCGTATCGGAATTTTTCTCCTCATGGGAGCACCGCCGGGTGCTGGCGGATTTATTGATGATTGCCATTTCCGGCGGCGTGTTCGTGGTGCCGCTCTATGCGCTCATCCAGCATGAAAGCGACCCGGATTTCCGCGCCCGCACCATCGCCACCAATAACGTCGTAAACGCGGTAGGTATGGTGCTTTCCGCCATCATCACCGCCGCCATGGTGATGTCAGGGGCAACGGTCGCGCACATCGCCGCCGCGCTGGCCGTATGCAGCCTGCTTGTGGGATTGTATATAAAGCGCCTGAAAAACTGACGCCTGAAAAACTAGCCGGCTTTTTTGAAGAGCGCTTCCAGCTCGCCTGCGATTTCTTCGCGGCTTTTCTTTTTGTCGAGCTTAACCACGGTGCTGAGCGCGGCATCGAGATGCACCTTGAACACACGTTGTTCCACCGATGCGATGGCCGAATGCACGGCCTTGCACTGGGTCATGACATCATCGAGCTTGCGGCCGCCGGCCAGCATTTTCTGGATGCCCTCGATTTGCCCCATCACCCGGTTCAGGCGTTTGATCTCCTCGCTGAAATCAAGCCGTTTGCGTTCCGATTTATCTTTCGATTTATCTTTTTCTTTCTCTTTCATAGATACCCCCCATAGGTTAGACCCGGTATCGGTATACGGTATGTAAATAAAATTGCAAGCGCCTCATATACCCCCCACCGGTAAAATATCGCTGCGGCATCGCGCACGGGGAGCCTGCCATGCAGGGTATGGCGCACCATATGTCGCACCCGAGACGATTCGCGAAGCGGCGTCTGCGCTCGGCCTGCTTGCCTCGCTTGCCGTCGAACTACGTTCTTATCGTGGCTGCACACATAAAACCCTGCGCCGCATCCATGCGGCTAGCGTTTTATGGCGCGCGGCTATCGACGCCGTTCGAACCCTACCTGAACAGCGGGCGGCTGTCATCGACTTTCCTAAGCGGCGGAAAATCTTCATTGATGGGTTTGTTTTCGTGCCAGCGGTAGTGGCGTGAGTGGCGGATGTGGATGTTAACTATTTTAAGCCATCTATCTTATGACGTAGTTTTATCAATTCTGCCTCAATGCGCTTTATCGTGTCCTGCTCCTCCTGCTCTTCTGCCTGATGTTGGCGCTGCATGGCATCAACGATCACTGCGATAAAGAGGTTGAGCACCGTAAAGGTCGCCGCCAGTATGTAAATGACGAAGAATATCCACGCTTGCGGGTGGGTTTTCATGATTTCACGCACGATGTCTGCCCATCCTTCCAAAGTCATGATTTGAAACAGGGTAAAGAATGACCAGTGTAATGTGCCAAACCAGTCAGGATACGCTGCGCCATAGAGTTTAGTGGCCATGACCGCGAACACATAATAAACAATCACCAGAATCGCACCAATCGAGCCAATGCCTGGAATTGCGCCAATAAGCCCTTCAATAACCCTTCGTAAACGCGGAAAGATAGAAATCAACCGTAGCACGCGCAATACCCGTGCTGCACGTAGCACGGCGAATGCTTCGTTGGCTGGCATAAACGCGATGGCGACCACTGCTGTGTCGAAGAGGCTCCACGGATCGCGGAAGAATCGCAACCGATACGCCACAAGCCTCAAGCCAAGCTCCGCAACAAACACCCAGAGAATAGCATGATCAATCGCTTTTAGCGCCATGCCATACTCCGCCATGATTCCGGGATAGGTTTCCATCCCAAGAATCACGGCGTTGATGACGATTAGCATCATAATGGTTCGGGTGAACCAAGGAGCTTCCACCAATGTTTTTAGATTCAGCAGTGGCATAGATATTATGCCGCCTTTTGCTGAGACATAGCCAACAACTCGTTTTGCAGGCTGGCTGTGAAGGCTGGTTCGAGCTTCAGAGCTTTTGCGAGCGATGCAAGATAGTCTTGCTCACGGGTGCACTGGCTGTCACACACCAGCAAGGCCGCAAGGTAAATCTGTGCGGATTCTTCTGGTGTTTTGGCAGCGGTGGCGATGTTGTTCACATCCTGCGTATTCGCCATTTCCTGCATTAGCAGGGCTTTTTCCTGAGCACCTACGCCCGCAGATTCCAGTTGGCCCATGATTTTCTGGCTTTCCGCCGCATCCATATGCCCATCGGCTTTCGCGGCGGCAATCATGGCGCGGATAATCGCCAGTGGCAGGTCGGGATTAACAGGCGTTGCTGAGGGAGCGAGCAGTGATGGATTCTGCACCTTATTGCTTGTAAGCAAACCGGAAATTAGGCTGCTTGCCTGAGTTGCCATGCCCGTCGCAGAAGTTTTGACGGCATCCACCACGCTGGCATTGCCGCCCGCAGATTTCTGCTGCTGGTAGTTGCCGAAGGCTTTGTAGGCCAACGTGCCTAGCAGTGCAAGGCCGCCGACTTTCGCTACAGTTTCTACCGTGTCTTTACCACCGCCGAGTAGTGAGGTGGCAACACCACCTGTCAGTAATCCAGCGGCAAAGTTCTTTGTTGCCATGCCGCCCAGCATTTTGCCAACGAGTCCGTTGGTATCAATATTCGCAAGTAAGTTTTTAGCATCTAACATAGGTTTCTCCTTTTGTTGGTTAGTGTGAAGGTTGTTTCTCGTCGCGGGTTTTGTAAAGCGACACCAGCACGCCAGCGAGAATGATGGCGAAGGTGACACCCAGCGAAATGCTCGCAGGGAATTTCTCCATATCCAGCGCATCTGCGATAAAGGTTTTTGAGCCAATAAAAATCAGCACCCACGCCAGCGCGGGCTTCAGATATTTGAAGCGGTGGATGATCGCCGCCAGCGCAAAATAAAGCGCCCGCAATCCAAGAATAGCAAAGATATTGCTGGTATAGACGATGTACGGGTCAAGCGTGATGGTAAAAATTGCAGGGACGCTATCCACCGCAAAAATCAAATCTACAAACTCAATCAGGATAAGCGCCACCATGAGAGGCGTCATGTAGGTCGCTTTTTTGCCTGTGTTTTGATCCACCAGTTGCACGGTGAATTTTTGCCCATGCAATTCGTTCGTTACGCGCATGTTGTTACGCAAGAATTTGAGAAGCGGATTATTTTCGATGCTTGGCAGTTTATCGCCGATGTAGAGCATCTTGATACCCGTAGCGATCAGGAACACCGCGAAGATATAAAGAATCCAGCTGAACTCGGACACCAGAGTTGCGCCGAGTCCAATCATGATCGCACGCAGCACGATGACACCTAGGATGCCCCAAAAAAGGACACGGTGCTGATACTGCGGCGGGATCGCGAAGTAGGTGAAAACCATCGCGATGACGAAGACGTTGTCCATCGCGAGCGTCTTCTCGACGACGAAGCCGGTCATGTAGGCCATGCCGAGTTCGGGTCCGAGTTCGCTCCACACCCATGCGCCGAACAAGAGACCCAACGCGATGTAGCCTGCCGACATCAGCAAGCTCTCTGTCACACCGATGACATGGTTGTCCCGGTGCAACACGCCGAGGTCGAATACGAGAAGCGTGACCACGATCCCAAGGAACGCCGCCCACATCCAAACCGGTTTGCCGAGAAAATCGAGGAGAAAGAACTCCATGCTGCCCCTGTGCAATCGCCTGACGATGTCCAATTTCACAATCCGACATCGCGAAAGCACGTTGTGATGTGCCTTCGCCAGAGGGGCCCGGATGCTCAGCAGGTGGGTCGGTCTCACCCGTTTTCAAGGGCTCGTCCGACATAACAAAACGGTAACCACGAGCGCGCCGATTTCGCTTTGCCACGCCCTTGAAAGGCCCGCGCGAGCGGACGATTTCGGTTGTGCAATCAAGGAGCGTCGACGATGCCGAACAGCAACAAACTCGAAGCAGAGCGAAGCAAACGCAGCAAGTATGCGCTTGCGCCGAAGGACGAGCCGACACTGCGCCAGAACGACATGATGGAAGCATTGGTCGCTGCCTGCGCGATGGTCGCCTATGCGGACGGCAATGCTGACGCTGCAGAGCGGAACAGGCTTCTTGGATTGATGCGGCGCATCCCCTTGCTCGAAGGGTTTTCTCGCGACGATCTGGCTGAGGAGTTCTTACGGCAAGAGCAAGCGTTCGCAGTCGATCCGGAGGACGCGCGCGACCGTGCGCTCGCGGCGATCGCGGCGGCGAGGCCGAACGCCCACGAGGCGCGCGCCGTGCTGAGGTCGTGCGAGGAGATCATTCGCGCCGACGGGATCGCTCACCCGCTGGAGCATGCGGCGGTGCGGTCTATCATTCACGCCCTTGCGCCATAAGCGCGGCCACCAAGCAGGTACTCCGATGTCAGGCTTACTGCGCTTTGGTGCCAAGACTCTGGTCGTGATCTGGACGCTGTTCTGCGTGCTGGCCTACGTGCTTGTCGAAGTGCTTGGCGAGGCGATCGCGGCCCAAGTGGGCGCGGTACTTGGCTCGCCGCTCGGCTGGCTGGTCGGCTTCTTGCACGACATCGGCATGGTACTGCTCGTCGTCGTGTGGCTGGTGGTGGCGTGGACGATATGGACGGCGGGCAAAGTGCTCGGCGCACGCCGGTAGCACCCTACTCCGCTGCGATGCCAGCAAACTGCAGTCGCGCAAGTCTTGCATAAAGACCGCCGCCAGCGACGAGGTCTTTGTGCGTGCCTTGGGCGACGATGCGGCCTTCGTCGAGGACAACGATGCGGTCGGCGCGTTGGACGGTGGCCAGGCGGTGAGCGATCACGATCGTCGTCTTCTTTTGCATCAGATTTTCGAGCGCGATTTGAACCAGGCGCTCGCTTTCGGCGTCGAGGGCGCTGGTCGCTTCGTCGAGAAGCAGTATCGGCGCGTCGCGCAGGATCGCGCGCGCGATCGCCACGCGCTGGCGCTGGCCGCCGGAGAGCGTGACGCCGCGTTCGCCGAGATAGGTGTGGTAGCCCTTCGGGAGCTTCTCGATGAACTCGGAGGCCTGTGCAGCCTCGGCCGCGGCGCGGATTTCGGCTTCGGTCGCGTCCGGACGTCCGTAACGGACGTTCTCGAATGCGGTGTCGCCGAAGATGACCGTCTCTTGCGGCACCAACGCGAGGCGCGTTCGTACATCCGTCGGCGCCGCTTGTCTGATATCGACGCCGTCGATCAGGATGCGGCCGGCTTGCGGATCGAAGAAGCGTTGCAGGAGTTGGAAGACCGTGGTCTTGCCGGCACCGGATGGTCCGACAAGCGCGATCGTTTCGCCCGGATTGATCTCGAGCGAGAAGTCCTTCAACGCCGAGATGCCGGGGCGCATCGGATATTCGAACGTGACGCGCTCGAAGCGCACGCGGCCCTGCGGTGCGGGCATCGCGACGGGAGCGGACGGCACTTCAACTTGCGGCTTGGTCGAGAGCAGTTCCATCAGCCGCTCGGCAGCGCCGGAGGCTTGCAGGACTTCCGTCCAGACCTCGGATAGAGCGCCGGCACTCGAAGCCACCATGATCGCGTAGAAAATGAACTGGACGAGCACGCCCGCGGTCATGGTGCCTGTGAGGACAGATTGCGCGCCGATCCACAGCACACCCACGATGCTTGCGAAGATCAGCACGATCACAAGCGCCGTCATTGCGGCGCGCGCGCGGACACGCTTGATGGCGGTAGCGAAGGAGTCCTCGACCGTGGCGCCGAACCGGGTGCGGTCGATCGGCTCATGGGTGAAGGACTGAACCGTCTGCACCGCGTTGATCGTCTCGGCTGCGTAGGCGCTCGTGTCGGCAACACGGTCTTGGCTTTTTCGCGACAGATTGCGGACCATGCGGCCCATCAGAATTAGCGGCACGACGACGAGCGGAACGGTGACCAGAACCAGGCCCGTGAGCTTTGCGCTGGTGACGAAGAGCATCGTCAAGCCGCCGACCATCATCAGCAGATTGCGCAGTGCGATCGAGACGGACGACCCGACCGCCGTTTGGATCAAGGTCGTGTCGGTGGTCAGGCGCGAGAGGACTTCGCCGGTGCGCGTGACCTCGAAGAACGCCGGGCTCAAGCTCAGGATGTGGTTGTAAACGGCCTTTCGGATGTCGGCGATCACGCGCTCGCCGATCCAGGTTACGAAATAGAAGCGGATGGCAGTCGCTAGTCCCAAGACCACGGCGACCGCCAGGACGAAGAGGAAGTACTGGTCGATCAGACCGGCGTTCTCCTTCGAGAAGCCATGGTCGATCATCTGCTGGACGGCGCGCGGGATCGTTAAGGTCGCGCCCGTCGACAGCAGCAGGAAGCCCAGCGCGGCGGCGATGTAGCCCTTGTAGGGCGCCATGAACGGCAAGAGGCGGCGGAGCACGCGCACGTCGCGGCCGCGGCTGCGACCTTGCGCCTCGCGTTGCACGGCGGCGGCAAATTCGGCGCCTCGGTTGTCGGTCAAGTCAGGGTTTCCAGGCGATTTCGTGTTGGCCTTATATGGCAGGCGGATTCCCCGGTCGCTAGATCAGGGGCCGGCGGATTTGCGCGGTCTTGCGCCGCAGAGGGTATTTCGATATATCCGCCCGCTCTTTTCCGCCGTTTTCGCACTTGAAAGCTTCGTCCCATGAAGAAAGAAGGCCATCCCGATTATCATTACATCACCGTTCTGC
>JANRKF010000007.1:0-57944 GCA_033763575.1 Alphaproteobacteria bacterium
GGGTATGTGGTCATGCAGGTGATGAGCTGCCGTGACCGCATCGAGCAGCTGCAATCCATGTATAATTTCGATGCGGTGGAATCGGATGGCCTTACCAAATTCGTGCCGCGCGGCGGGCAGTCCATCGCCTCTATCGCTCAAGATGAGCTGGTGCCGACGAATCGCGGCGGCAACACGCGCGACCAGCTGGAGATTACGCGCAAGCAAGAGCTGGAATTGCCGCAGCAGGTGAGCATCACCTATATCAGCCGCACGGCCAATTATGACCCCGGCACGCAACTTTCCCAGCGGCAAACGGTGCTGGCGCGCGATGTGGTAGGCATTAACGTGCCAGTCATTGCCACCGACCAATACGCCAAAAGCATTGCCGATATTACGCTCTACAATGCCTGGGTATCCCGCGTAGCCTTCAAATTCACGCTACCGCCCAAATATTCGCGTATTGAGCCGACCGATATAATCACGCTCACCGTCGATGGCGTAGCCTATGTCATGCGGGTGACTTCCACCAAAATCGAGCGCAATGGCGTCATGGAAGTATCGGCGGTGGCGGAAGATGTTTCCACCTATGATTTCTATACGCCGCCCGGCGTTGCGCCGCCGATCACTCAGCCCGGCACAGTAATACCGGGTACGCGGCTGGAGCTCATTGATATTCCGGCTCTGCCTAACGATACCGACCCGGCAGGCATCCTGCGCGCCGCTGTTGTCGCGCAAGGTGAGAACTGGCAGGGAGCGGTCATTTACCGCTCGGACGATGGCGGCGAAACTGGCGGCAATACGTTTCTCGTCCTCTCCGCGGTCAATACCGAACATACGCTTGGCGGTGCGGTAACAGTGCTTCCGGCAGGGCCAGCGGGTAATCTCTGGGATGATGGCAGCACGGTGGACGTGGTGTTGCAGCATGGCACTTTATCCAGCATCACTGATTTAGGCGTGCTCAATGGCGGCAACGTGGCGCTGCTGGGTAATGAGATTATCCAATTTGCTAACGCCACGCTTTTGGCCGACCAGAAATACAGGCTCTCGCGCCTACTGCGCGGCAGGCTAGGAACCGAGCATGAGCAAGGCACTCATGCGCTAGGCGAGCGTTTCATCCTGCTTGCCGCTAACCTGGTGCGCGTGGCGCTGCAAAATAGCCTTATCGGGCTGGCGCGCCATTATAAGCCGGTAACGGTGGGCGGTACGCTGGCAACAACGCCGGAGCAAACTTTCACCTATACGGGAAAAACGCTTAGGCCTTATTCGCCGGTGAACATCAAAGGCACGCGCCATGCGCCGGCAGCAAATGATTGGACGATTAACTGGATACGCCGCACCCGCCTTGGCGGAGAGTGGCGCGATGGCGTCGATGTGCCTCTGAATGAGCAAAGTGAGCTCTACCATGCGCAAATCATGAACGGCGTAACTGTCGTGCGCACGGTGGAAGGCATCACCACGCCTTCGCTTGTCTATACCGCCGCGCAGCAAGTGGCGGATTTCGGCGCGGTGCAAACCAGCTTCACGCTCAAAGTCTATCAGGTTTCGGCCATCGTCGGGCGCGGCGTGCCTGGGCAGGCGACTATTTCCTGACTAGGCAGCTTTCGGGAATTCCTCGATGTGCTGAGCGCCGTTTCTACCGAAGTAAACAGCCCTGTGTCCTGTAATGAAAACCTCATAATGGGCGCAACCAGCTTCCATGATACGGCGCAGGAAGGTGCGATATTGAATCCGGCCTTGCTGAATGTCAGTAATGGTTTGCTTTACAGCTTTGGCGTCAAACTGCTCAGGAATGGCAGTGTCTTCAAAAGCAAGTTCGCCCATATGGGTTTCGCCTTGCTTGCCATAACTTAATTTCTTTTTGCCAACGAGGTCGGCAATGTAACGCTCAACACCGGCTTCGGCCAGCCTCATCACCACTTCGGGAAAAGTGATTTGCTCGGCAAGCGATAGCGAGGTGCATTCTTTGATTACATCGGTTTTCATGGGGTTTCTCCTTATCTGATACGGTCATTGCCGTGGGTTGATGGCTTCCAGCCATTGGCTGTAAGCAAATTTTGTATGGTAGCAAGGAAGTCCTCGCGCTGCTTCGCACTCAAGCTTTTGAAGAAAGTGTCATCGTTTTCATCCGCCAGCTTTGCCAGTTGCGGCACCAGCTTTTTGCCAGTTGCAGTTAAAGTCAGACCAATAGAGCGGCGGTCATTGCCTTCGGCACGATCAATAAGCCCACGCTGCACCAGCCTCTCAACCATGCGAGAGAGCGAGCTTTTATCAACACCAACCAACTGCGCCGCCTGATTCAGCGTAACGCCGTTGTTTTCAAACAGGGTTCGCAACACGACCCATTGCGCCACGGAAATATCATGACCGGAAAGTTTCTCCTCGAAATTGCCGGAAACAAAATTCGATAAACACCGCAGCCAATAGCCGAGATGGTCATCAAGACTGCTTGGATGCCCTGTTTTGCTCATGCGGATAATATAGTTGCATATGCAACTGTTGTCAAGTCAATAAGGATTCTACATGGCTATAACCGATCATCTTGGCATCACGCTTGTCGAACAAAGCCAATCGCAAAAGGAAGTGACCGTGAATACGGCATTGGCGATGCTCGATGCAATGCTCAATACCGGCGTTATCGACAGAGATTTAACCGCGCCGCCAGTTTCTCCGGCCAGTGGTGATCTCTATATCGTCGCCAGTGGCGCTACCGGGGCATGGGCAGGCAAGGATAACCAAATTGCCTGGTATAGCGGCGCATGGAAATTCATTGTGCCTGCCGAAGGCCTGACTTTTTGGGTAAAGGATGAAGATAAGCTCTACAGCTGGAATGGCACGGCTTGGGCAAGCACACTGGAAGCGCTGACCACGCCTCAATTCTCGCGTATTGGCCTCGGCACGACACCCCATGCCACGCATATCATTAATCTCTTTGGGCCATCCGCGCTGATTAACGGCAGCGCTGGATTTTTCCTCCAGATGAACAAGGCGAATGCCGCGCAAAATCTGGAGTTCATCTTTCAGCAAGGCTTCACCACCTATGCCGAGCTTGGATTGCTGGGTGACAACGAATTTACGCTCAAAACCTCGGACGGCACCAATTTTTACATTGCATGGAAAATCCGCAATAGCGGAGTCACCAATTTCATGAAGGAGCCGCTGATCTCCGAGTATTCCCCGATTAATCATAAGAATTACATGATTAACGGCAATTGCGTGGTGGCAGAGCGGCAGGACTTCACTCTGGTTAATAATACCTGGGCGTATGGCAAGACCGATCGCTTCCAAGGCCAAGCCAGCGGCACGGCAGTTACGGCGGGTAAGCTCACGCAAAGCGCCTTTTCCGGCAAAGAATATGTGAAGTTTGAAACCGTCACCATCACAGGTGCCGGCGTGCTCAAGCTGCGCTATCGCATTGAGGCGAAGGACGCGGAGATTTTCGTCAACCAGACCGCATCCTTTTCCTGCTCGCTCTTCCAGAATATAGGCTCAGCCATGAACTGCACAGTTATCGTGCGCAAGGCCAATGCGGTGGACAATTTCTCGGCCACAACCGTTATCGCCACTTCCAGCGCGGTGAGTGTGCCGAACAATAGCGAATCGCCCGTCAAATTCGAGAATATCTCGATGGGCGACCCCAGCAACGGTATTGAAATCGAACTGCAAATGGCGTGCGGCGCGATCACCACCAAGGATTTCCTTATCCGGCAATTCCAGTTTGAGATGGGCGCATTCGCCACGCAGTTTGAGCAAGAGCCGGTGGCAGTGACGCGCGACAAGTGCAAGCGTTTCTACCAGAAACTCGGCAAAGGGCTGCAAGGCGCGTTCAACTCCACCACCGAAATTGACCTGCCGGTTATTTTCCCTGTGGAAATGCGCACCGCGCCCACCGGCGCATTGCTGACCACCACGCCGGCCATCCAGCATATTAGCGTCGGCGCTAAAACCGGCGCTTCCTCTGCCATCGTCGGCGCGAGCTCGTCTTATTCCGCCAACGGCGCGTATGTGCGCGTGAATGGCTATACCGGCGGTACGGTGAAAGACCATGTGTATGTCACCACCGATAACATCCTCGGCTTCGACGCGGACTTTGCTTAACCATCATTTAAGGAACGAATTATGGACGAACAGCTTTTACAGGTCGGTGCCGGGGGCATGTTTGCCTTATTCGTTCTTCGGGAGGTATTCAGCTTCCTGAAAGAGCGCTTGCGCACCCAGAACAATACCCAGCTCGACATCATGGCAAAGCAGCTTCAAGAGCTGCACGATTGGCACGCTGTTACCGACGAGGACGGCGTTAAAATTTGGTATCTGCGGCGCTCCCTGGAAAATGCCATCGAAAAGCTGACCAATAATCTCGACATTCAAACCCAGCTATTGCGGGAACTGGTGCTCAGCATGAAGGAAACCCGGCAGGATATGGATTCCTTTATCCGCGAACAGCGGCGCGAGCGCATTATAAAATAGGAACAATCTTATGTTGTACGAACATTACGACCAGGTGCCAGCGGCATCCTGGCGCTGGCGGCATTTTACCCCACGCGAAATAGCCAGCAAAGGCGACGGCTCAATCCTCATCGATGAAGACTCGCTGGATAAGCTGGAATATGCGCGGCAGCTGATGGGCCAACCGCTCATCATTCTCTCGGCATACCGCGACCCCATCCACAACGCCAAAGTCGGCGGCGCGCCGCTCAGCCAGCACAAATTCGGCAAGGCTTTTGATATTCGCATAGCAGGCCTCGACAAGTGGCAGCTGCTTACCGCCTGCCAAAAGGCCGGTTTCACCGGCTTTGGCTTCTACGCGACCTTTTTACACGTTGATACCGGCAAACCACGAACCTGGGGGAAAGTATGGACTTCTTAATTTCTTTATTATCTGGCGGCGCAACCGGCATTCTCGGCACGTTGATTGGCCGCATTGTTGGCTTCTATGAAAACAAGCAGAAATTCCAGCACGAATTGAAGCTGCTGGAGCTGCAAGCGAAAATAGGAGCTGAGGAGTCCGAGCGCGAGCTTGCGGTAGCACAAGCCAAAGCTGCCGCCGATCTGCGCGTGGCGTCTTATCGCCATGACAGCGAAACCGGCCAGGGCTCGCAGTGGGTGACGAATACGCTGCGCCTTATTCGCCCGGCGCTCACTATTGTACTGGTGCTGGCCGTCATCATGCTGTGGTTTACCTCCGAGCAGTTTGAGGTGGATATTCGCACGCAGGTAGTAGTGGCAATTATCTATCTCGCTACCAGCGCAGTAACCTGGTGGTTTGGCGATCGCGCGCCGACGCCCGGAAAGCGGTAAGCACATGGCCGCTTTTAATGATCTCAGCGACCTTATCAACCGGATGACGGGCGGAAACTCCGGCAATCCTGAGAATATCTTTCTCTGTATTGATAACCGCATCGATTCTGCTGCCGCCACCGCGACGGTAGTGGGGAAATGGTCGTCGCTCTGGCGTTACAATAAGTCTCGCGGCGGGAGTGGCGCAGTTCCTACTTCCGCCGCCGCGCCGGATAATGCCACGCGCGGCGGGCTGATGCAGGCTGATCCCAGCGGCGGGCAGGAAAAATGGCTGCTGGGGCAAGGCTGCTTTGCCTCCATCGCCGGCGCGGTCATGCTGTATGACCGCTTGCTGCATAATGGTGGGCTAGTAGGCACGTCCGTTGCCGCCCAGACTGTCGGCGGAACGCTCACGCGCAATACCGGCGGCGAAGGCAATCAAATCTGGGTAGAAATTTATACCGCCATCGGCACCACCGCTACGACGATTACCGCATCCTATACCAATCAGGCGGGCGTATCCGGGCGGACGACCAAACCCATTGCCATCGGCGGCACCGGGAATCGTGAAGGGGAGCGTATGCTGCCGCTGCCATTGCAGGATGGGGATACCGGCGTGCAGGCCGTAGCCTCTGTCACCCTGGCGGGCAGCACTGTCACTTCCGGCAATTTTGGCGTCACAGTTCTTAAACCACTCGGTATAGGTATGCTTCCATCCAGCGGCATAGGCTTCTGGCGGGATTATGTCGCAGGCCTGCCGGGGCTTCCCAAAATCGATACCGACGCTTGCCTTGCGCTTGCCATGCTGTGCAACGCCACCACCGCGCCGCAAATTTGCTACGCCGCCGGATTCGCGGAGCGCTAACATGGGGGCGCTCACTGATTTTCAGGCAGTTAAAAACTCCATCGAAAAAGGCAGGCCGTATAGTTTTGTCAAAAACTCTATTACTGGCAATACCACCCGATTGATGAGCTATTACGCGCAGGCCCCAAATGCGGGCGCTACGCCAAGCACAGCCGTTACCTGTAATGCCGCGTCGCCCTTCGCTTTGCTGCAAGAGCCTGAATATACCTCCCTTAATAATTATTTCCTCACGCAAGCGGAGCTGGCTGTAGGGGTAAACACATCCTCCATCTTCACGTCTCTAATGCTGATAGACCGCCTTTCTCACCAAGGCGGATTAAGCGGCACCGTCACTACAGCGCAGACCACGAATCTGCCCACCGCTGCTCTGCCGCGCTATACCAGCGGCGAAGGCGTTATGATGGCGCTGGAAATCTATACTTCGGTCGGCTCTACCACTGCCGCCAATGCCACGGTTTCCTATACCAATCAGGCGGGTGTAAGCGGCAGAACAAGCAAAATAGTCATTCTTGGCGGGACAACTGATTTTGCAGCTTCACGCTTTATCATCCTGCCACTGCAAGATGACGATACCGGCGTGCGTTCCGTGCAATCGGTCACGCTTTCAGCAAACACTGGCTCGGCAGGAAATTTCGGCGTCACGTTGTTCAAGCCACTCTCACTTTTTCCCAGCTTTTCTCAAGCTTTCGATGGCATTCAACCTCGCACCTTCAACACGCTGATCGGCGGTTTCGGCTGCTGCCCGGAAATCTTAAACGATGCCTGCTTAGGGCTGCTGGGATTCGCCAATAGCACCAACCCAGGAGTGATTACAGGAGCGTTTTATTTAGCGGAAGCATAGGCAATGCGGTTTGGCTCGCGTAATATCCTTTTCGACGGCGCACAGGTAGAACTCGGCAGTGTGCCGCTTCAAACCGTCGGGCTGCGCAAATCCTTAACAGCCCGCTGGAATGTCACCGGCAAAGTTACAGCCTCGCTGGATGCGCGCTGGAATCTGCATGTCAGCGTAGATAGCGCTTCCGACTTGCGCTGGGATTTATTGACCAGCACCAGCAACACGCTCGGCCTGCAATGGAATATTGAAAGCTCGCTTTATCGGACGGGCTACATTGCGCCGGGTGCTGTGGCTTCGGTTTCTGGCTCTACGGCTTGGAGCAATCCATCCAATGCCATCAGCTCGGATAACACCTACGCGACGCAAACCCCGTCGGTCGTCAATACCAATAACGCCTTCCTGCAAGCCACCAATTTTGGCTTCGCCATCCCGTCCGAGGCAACCATTCTCGGTGTGGAAGTGCATATTGAGCGTGTCAGCACGCAGCAATTTTCCAGTACGGTATCTGATGACATCGTACAGCTGATAAAGGGCGGCACGCGCACCGGCAATAATAAGGCGGCGGGTGCATGGCCTGCCACTGAGCAGATTGCCACCTACGGCAGCGGTAGCGATCTTTGGGGCGTTACGCTCACGCCTGCCGATGTAAACGCCAGTAATTTCGGTATCGCGCTGCGCCTGGTGCAAAGCCTATCGCTGCAAGCCAGCGTCGATGCCTTTGAGATTCAGATTACTTACAGCCTGCCGCTCACATCGGTCGGACGTTCGCTGGATCTTCGCTGGAATGAGGATGGCAAGGTATTTGCCGATAGCAGCCTGCGCTGGGACGTGCGCCAAAGCGTTTCCAAGCAGGTAGATTTTCGCTGGAATATTCTAACCAGCGTCATTCGCGCGCTGGATGCTCGCTGGAATATCACCGGCCTCGTTAGGGCAGCGCGGGACTTTCGCTGGAACCTAACCGCTACTGTCGCGCGCGCTGGCGATTTACGCTGGAACCTGATTACAGCCGTTGCGTCTCAGATCGGGCTGCGTTGGAATCTTTCGGCACTTGTTGGCAGAAACCAAGACCTGCGCTGGAATACTACAGCACAGGTGGGGCGCTCCCTTGACCTGCGGCACAATATCGCCGCCACGGTAGGCCGCGCTTCCGATCTACGTTGGAATGTGCTGAGCGCCGCAGCGCGCAATGTCGGCCTGCAATGGAACATGCAGGCATTGGTTGCCCGCTCGCTGGATGCAAGATGGAATGCGGCGGGGCTAGTATCCCGCAATAGCGATTTCCGTTGGAATCTGACGGCAAAGATCACGCATGACGCTGATCTGCGCTGGAACGTCAGTGCTTTAGCGGCGCGCAATCTGGATGCGCGCTGGAATAGCCTCGCGCAGGTGCAAGGCACATCGAACCAGCGTTGGAATATCAGCGCCCTGGTATCGCGCGCGGCCGATCTACGTTGGCATAGCTTTCAAGCCATAGCTTGCCCGATTTCCCTGCAATGGGACATCGGTGGCGCGCTCGGCACAGCAGCGCGGACGCTGGAGCTGCGCTGGAATGGCATTGCGGCTGCTGGCCGCACAGTGGACTTGCGGTGGAATGCGCAAAGCATCGCCGCCCGGACAATTACCTTGCAATGGCACAGCGCCGCCACGGTAGGCCGTAATGCCGATCTGCGCTGGAATACACTGCAAGCCGTTGTCCGGGCGCTGCAATGCCGCTGGGATATATTCACAGCAGTTTCCACCAGCCGGGAATTGCGCTGGAATATCATCCAGTCTATCGCGCGCAACCTGCAAGTCAGCTGGCAGCTGGTCGAAGGCGTGGCGCACCTGTTATCGCTCCGCTGGGATGTGCGCCAGCTGGTATTCGACACGCTGGAAGCGCGCTGGCATCTTTCCCAAAGCACAGGCAAAGCCGCCGATCTGCGTTGGAATACCCAACAGCACGTTACCGCAGAGGCGCAGCTGTATTGGCATCTGGGCGCGACGCAGCTGATAACTCCTGAAGGCAGGGTATTGCCCGTAAAAGAACAGGCGGATGCGATTGCTATTGCCTCCACCCAGCATGTCCTTACCGCAAAGCCGAGCGAGAAAGTCATGACCGCTGGCAACAGCTCACGCGCCCATACGGTGACACCACAAAACCGCACCGTTCACTGACCACTTTTTCATCCCGTTTCCTATCCAACCTCAACTTTAGGAGTGAGAACCTATGCCTATTGCCTCAACCGATATTAAGTTTTTCCTAAGCGGCGGTGCCAGCAACACCGATCCTAACGCAGCCCTGGGCGGCGCCGTATCCAGCACGGAAATTGTGGATGCGACGGTGCAAAACCTGTTCGATAACGTAAGCTCCGCTGAATCCAGTGCCGGCGATACCGAGTATCGCTGCTTCTACGTTAAGAACAATCACGGCTCTCTGGCGCTGCAAAACGCCAAAATCTACATCAATGCCAACACGCCCAGCACCGATACCTCGGCGGAAATCGCGCTGGGTTCCTCGGCCATTAACGGCACTGAGCAGACGATCGCCAATGAAAGCACGGCTCCCACCGGCGTGACATTCTCTACCGCCGCCGGCGTCGGTAATGCGCTTTCCATCGGCAATATTCCTGCTGGTCAAACCAAGGCCATTTGGGTGAAACGCATCGTGAGTGCAAGCGCCGCCGCCTATAACGCCGACTCCGTGGTTATCCGCGTTGAAGGCGATACCGCAGCGTGATCGGAGGGGAGCCCATGTCCACACCCACCCGATTCCCGAAAGGGCCAGCGGAGCTGCTGGATTTTAAGATTGATTATGCCAGCGAGCTCGCCACCACCAGCGATACGATTCAAAGCAGCCTATGGATTGTGCCGAGCAATACCGTGGACGCGCCCGGTAATGCTTCGGTGAAGCTGGCCGATGGCGTCACTGTAAATCTCAACCCGGACACGCCATCGCCCACTTATGGGCAGGGCGGCACGTCCAAGACCAATACCGATGTGACGATTCTTTTATCCGGCGGCACACTCGGCAATGTCTATACCGTGGAAAACCGCATTGTTACCGCGCAAGGTCGCAAGCACAGCCGCACCATCGAAATTGTGATTGAGCAACGCTACGACTGATTGCCAGCTTTTCAGCAGCCTGACTTAAGCCCCGTACCCGCAAGGTACGGGGCTTTTTTTCGTTTTAGGCTACCAGTTTAGCAATTGCTTCGCTGAATGCCCGGCTGGTTTCGCGCTTGGAAAGATTAATCACTTCATTCAGGCCGGTACTGCTTTTGAAATGGACTTCTTCATAAAGAGCGATAGGCAGCTGGCGGTTATCCTTAAAGCGCTTATCCGGGCCACCTTTCTTATTCACATAGCGCCATGTATGGTCAACCACCTCAGCATCGCGTGGCACCGAGCCATCCTCAATAAAGCGCGTCGGCGCAATATCAATGACCAGATCGCTGTAGCTCACCGCGCCTACCGCGCCCTTATCGAATACCAGCAGGCGATCAGGGAAGAAGTATAGCTCCTGTCTGCCCACCGGAATCATCGGCACGTCGATATTGGTTTTCACAAAGCTGGGTTGGCTGGTTTTTAAGCCGATGTTGTTACGCTTTATCAAATTTGATGCGCCAGCATGGTATTTTCGGTCGCGCACATTGCCCTGGGCGCTGATATGCCATGCCCCTTGGCAAGTGGTCATATCCCTAAATGTATCATGCATGGTAGCAAACAGCGCTTCCTTCTCCGGCTCGAAATCATAGAACAGCACGACGGTCTTGCGCATCTGGTCAAAATAATACGCGCAGCCAGTCAGAATTCCGCCAACGAGCAGAATCCAGCCCGCATTATTGCCCTGTGCCAAAACGAGAATAAGGCCGGTTATCGATGCAAAAATAGGCCAAAACCGGATTTTTTTGCGTTTTTTGTTCAATTCTTCCAACAAACTCGCCGACGTTTCATCGCTCATCTGCATTACGCTGCCGCTTTCAATATCCTTGAGCGGGTCATGCGTGCCTGCCGGGATAATGGGCTGGGATTCATTCACCGTGGGCGGCGACAGACGTTCTTGAACCGGCCTGCTGGAAGATGATGGAAGGGAAGCGCGATAGTAAAACCCGTTTCGGCCAGCATGAATATAGTTACCGCGCGGGCCGGTGCCTATGCGCAATCCCTTGACGCCGATCGATGCGCCGATGCCGGACTGCGATAGATTGAACCTAACCGGGCCTACACGAATACTTTTGCGAACGTAAAATCCCATATCTCCTCCTTTTAGCAGGCGCAGCCTGGGGGTTTATGACAGTTATACCGCGCCGATATACATGAATTGCCGCAAGGCTTGCCTTTGCTGCAATATTTACAGCAGTATTTTCCCGATGGCTGGCTTTTTTGGGTAGGTTCGGTCTTTGTCTGTTTCTCGACTTGCGCCGGGGGAGAAGGATTTTCGGCCTTTTGTTTTATGGCTGCGCGTAAGCACTGCTGTTGAGCATCGTGTTCTTTAAGCTCAAAACATGCGCTGGTGGCGGTTTGCGCTTGTGCCGATGTCGCCGCGGTGAAGGTCAGGAGCAGGACAAGGAACAATTGGCGCATAATCCCTCCCATTAATATTTTGCCTTATAAGGCTTGGCGGCATCCCATAGGTTCTGCCAGTCTTTCAGGTATTTTTCCGCAATGTCAGGCCGATTGCGCAGCACCATGACGTTTTCGGCATTGCGGCTTTCCGCCGCATCAGAATAGTTGAAACTTCCTAGCTGGACGTTCTTCCTGTCGATCACGATGTATTTATTATGCATGATGGGATGCGTGGTATCGATACGCACCTCCGCACCGATATTCGCCAAGAAGGTGGCGGATGAATAGCTGCGCTTCTCTTGGCCTCTATCCAATACCACTTTTACATCGACGCCGCGTTTATGCGCAGCTAGCACCGCCTGATTGATTTCCTTAGACGTAAAATAATAGGCGGCGATGCGCAGCTCTTTCTGTGCTTCATTAATCGCCAGCGCGATCAGCTCGGTAGCGCCGCCGCGCGGCGAGAATGCCACCTCAATATCGGGCAATTCCGTCGCTGCTACAGGAGAGGTAAAAGCAAGGCACAGGCAGAAGGCGAGTATCAGGCGGCGCATTATTCGGCCTCCTGATGGGGTTTTTTACTGTCGTACTGTTTCTTTGCCCAGCCATCGTTAAGTGCTTCCTGCTCGGTGCAGAAATAACGATCACCCGTCTGGTCTTTAACTTTTACCTGCTTATAGTATTTATCCGTCGGTAGGTAATAAAACCGGCCATCCTTACGCGCCACCGCTTTAATATCGCATTGCGGTTTCGAGGCATACCAAGTGCTGCCGATCGCAGCGGCGAGAATAAGCAGCCCAGCCAGCACCACATGAATTTTGCGCAACTGCCAGCGCGGACGAGTAGCGGGTGAAACGTCTTGAGCATCGGGAGCGCTATTAAAGAGCTCCACGACTTCTGCTAATTCCTGGCTGGTTTTCTGCTTATAGTCGGTCATTTTACCATGCTTAATACAAATTCGAGGGTGTCTAATCCGAGATCTTTCATATCACCATCTACCTGATGTTTACGAGCCATCTTATAGATGACACTGATGAGTTTTCTCCGGCGCTCTTCATCGAATACTTTGCCGGAGCGCCGTATTAACTCATCGGCTTGCTCACAGGCAAATTCCACCGTTTCCGCCTCGCGTTTAATCTCTGCTTCTAAATCCAATTCATTCGTCGCGGCGGCGAGTACGAATAAAGCAGGCATATCCATGCATTTTGCAGCTTTTGCGATTTCATTTGCGCGGAATGCGCGCCTGCCTTGCAGGATATTGGTCATCGTCTGGCCGCTGGCATTCAGCGCATCACCTAAATCTTTCTGGTGAAGGTCGCTCTTTTTTAAGGCTTTGCGGAACCACTCAATGTTCACCACATTGCTGGTTTCGCGCTCATCATCGTTTGTTTGTGTTTTGCTCATAAAGATAATTTCTAGGGTTCGTTTGGACTATATAAAGAAAAAATAGATTTTGAAAGAGAAAAGCGCATTATTCTTGACTGCTTATGATATAATCAATTATATGTTGATTAATTATCCACCAATCAATAAATTATTGATTCTATGGGAAACGTCATTGCCCTTGATGCTGAAACAGCCAATTTTTCCTATGCAGATCATGCAGATAGGTTGTGCAGGCATTTCGTCAAAGCCAAGGCCGACCATTTTAGCAACGATGACATCGTGGAGTTGCTGCTGTTCGCCTGCGGCGCAGGCGTGAACGCAAAAACGCTCGCCACGCAGCTGTTAGCTTCCTTCGGCAGCTTCACCCGCATCATCACCGCATCCGCTGATGAGCTGGGTAAAATTTCCGGCATCGATGAACGGCTGATTGCCGTTATCAAGCTGGTGCAGGAGTCAGCCTTGCGGCTGCTGAAAGAGGATGTGACCGATACCGTCATTCTCAATAATAAGACAGCGCTTTTCCAATACTGCAAAGCGAAAATGCGCCACCTGAAAATTGAGCAGTTCCATGTCTTTTACCTGAACCGGAAGCTGCACCTGATCGCCGACGAAATAGTAAGCGAAGGCACTATAGACCACACGCCGGTGTATCCGCGCGAAGTAGTGAAGCGCACACTGGATTTAGGCGCAACATCGATCATCCTTGCCCATAACCATCCCAGCGGCGATCCACGGCCATCCGAAGCGGATAAACGGATTACGCGCGATATTTCTATGGCGCTCGCCACTATGGGCATCGACGTGATTGACCATGTTGTAATTGGCGGCAGTCGTCACTTCTCTTTTCTTGAACATGGCCTTATGTGATGGGGAGTTATCAGCATCCCAAAAATCTATGCGGCAGGCGCGTCAAGATAGCGAGAGTTAGCCAGGAAATGACGCAAACCGATCTTTCGGCTGCGCTCTCCGTCGATTTCAACATAAACCTGTCAGCCAATGCATTATCATGCCTGGAAATCGGCAAGCGCACCGTTCGGGATATAGAACTGGTAGCGCTTGCTCAAGTTCTCGGCGTGACAATCGAATGGCTGGTACTCGGCAATAAAGGGGAGCCGATGGCGCCTATACCCTAACGAAGCTCTGCTGCTTCGATGCGTATATGGCAGCTGTCAGAACCTTGCGCTCCATACCGGCGGGAATAATCGACTTCTCCTCGCGCGGCCGCTGTGTATTGGCGAAATACACTTCACGCGACGGCATAATGAAGGAATGCCGTTGGCGCTCAATCCAGTCATGGATAAAGCTGCCGGTGGGCTCAAACACAGGTTTGCTTTCCAGCGCCGAATGCTGATCACCAAGCGTAATGATGGCGCGGTTTCTCTCCAGTGTTTTCATACCAATGCCTTTGACATGGCGCAGATCGTCCAAGGTTTTGAAGGGGCCGTGCTGGTTGCGATAATCGACAATCGCCTGTGCCTTTTTCGGGCCAATATCGATAAGTGCCTTGTCCAGCTCTGCTGCCGATGCGGTATTGATATTGATGACCGTATGCTCTTTTGCCGGTGTTGCTATCTGCAACGGGGAGGCTGCTTGTGCCACGGCAGCGATGGGTTTTTCTGCTGGCACGGCTATAGCCTTGATGCCATACAGTTGCTCTACCTGCGTGTCTATGCTGGCTTCGAGTTTTTCCACCGCTGCTTCATCGCTCTTTTCCTGGGCTTTGTAGATCGCTTTCACATTTTTTTCGATTGCAGCATAGATAGGCTTATTTTCCTTCGTCAGCGGCGCGATAGGCGCACCTTTCATGAAGGTAGCTAAATAGGCGTGGCTTCCTTCACCATAATCAATACTCTGATTTTGTAGGAATAGCCTGAGCGGTTCGCTATTCAGAATGCCTGCGATAGCTTCAATGCTATAGGCGGGATCTTTAATTACAATGCCGCCTGTGCCGCCGCTGCTTTTAAGAAAATTGCGCTGGCTGTAGTCGATTGTGAATTGCGACTTGCCTTTTTTCCAGCCCCACAGGATTTTCACCAGCGGATAATATTGCTTATCATTTGGCGATTGAATGCGATACCAAGCGCCAGATCCCGTTCGGCTTAAAAGCCTTTCTTTATTATCTTCTAAATATGCATACCCAAGCGGATAGCTCTTTAATGCTGTTTCTGTAAGTAATTTGCCTTCTTGGTCATAAGGCCATACCAGCATTTGTTTCGGATTCAACAGTGCATAGCGGCGAATATCACGACCACGCAATACCGGCTGTAATAATGCATTCTCAACCCAGTAATCTTTATCCTTTTCCTTGGAATGAATCAGCGTCTTCGCTTTTTCTATTTTTATGGGATCAACGATAAAGACTGAATCCGCACCAGTTACTAAACCTGAAAATGGCGTGGCTATTTCTTCCAGTTTAACGCTATTTTTTGTAAGCGCTGCAACCGCGCTGTTCTGGCCGTCGCCTGAAAAACTCCATGAAGGCTTTTTAAGTTCATCCGAGCTGATGATTGTTTTTTCGCTTGTCAGGATTTTCATGGCTTCCTCAGCGTCAGGTTTTCCTTCTACCTTAAAATAACGGAATTTTTCATTTTTTTGATTTTGTAGAATCGTAACAGCAGTGGATACCGAAACCTCTTCAAAGATTGGATGCGCGCCAAAATCCACCACCTCATGCATCAGGTTTTTACGCTCAATAAGATCGCGCAGGCGTTCCCCAGCTTTGGTATAGAGATAGCTGTTGCCGGTGATGTACCCCAAGCTACCCTGCGCCTTCATCAAATCGATGCCTTTCTCAAAGAAAGCAAAATAAAGGTCAGGTCTGCCTTTAGCCATGCTTTCATAATGCTGCTTTAGATATGCTGCTTGTTCGGGAAAATACTCCTTCATGCTGAGATACGAAACATAGGGTGGATTCGTCGCCACTACGTCAAAACCGCCATTTTGGATGATGGCGGCGATTTTCGTATTATCCTTTTTCCAGTCAAACGCCTTTGCTTTTTCCAGCACGGCAGGCGCATTGCTAAAATCCTTTCCAACGAGCGTATTGGCGTTCACCACGTTCGTATTCAGATCTGGCAGCGCAAACTCTTCGATTTGTTCCGGCGCGCGCTTATCCTTATAGGGGCGTGCGCGCTCCTCTGCGGAAAGGTACGCGCCTTCACCATCGAGAATCAGGATATAAAGCCACATTTTTGTATTTTCTACGGCCTGGGTGTCTAAGTCGGTGCAAACCACGGAATCCTGAACCAGCTGTGCTTTTTTCTTGGCCGATAATTTCCAGCGGCCATCGCTCAGCTTATAAGCGTCGGGAAATTCCGTATTCTTGCCTTCGATCGCATCCGTATGTGCGGCATAATAAGAAACGGCATGGTCAAACAGTTTTTGCGCCATCGCCGTAGTGAAAGCACCACTGCCACACGAAGGGTCGAGCAGTTTCAATTCGCTCAGCTGCTTCGCGCTTTTGCCTTGCAGCTTTTCGCCCAGGGTGCGGTCAACGATGTAATCCACAATCCATTTCGGTGTATAGAATGCGCCGCTGGCTTCGCGGATAGAAGGACGTGCCGGCAATGTGACCTGGCCGTTTCGCACTTCCAGTTTCTTCGCTAAATACTGCTGGTGGATTTCACCCAGCACTTCGACATTCACTTTGCTAAAATCATACGGCGACGCCGGCGGGTAGAGTTTCGTGACGATCTCTTTCAGCACATCGTCATCAATCTTGAGCTCGCGGGAGGGGTGGTCTTTGAAAATCACGCCGTTATAGCGTTTTTGCAGCCGTATAAATTCATCCTTCAAAAAAGCATACAGCGATTTGTCCTTAGCATGGGCGCGGTCGAGATATTTCACCTCATCGGCCAGCGTTTGAAAATCTTTATTGACGCGGTAACGCGGCGCCAGGGTCATCGTAATATCATCGTGCAGCTGATCCAGCGTGCTTTTGCTCATTACCGCGTCCCATAGCAGCATGGCCTCGCGCAGGCGACCAGTCGGCTCAATATCCCGATCTTCTAACACGCGGGCAAAAAGCAGCTGATTCAAAATGTGATTCGTATCTAGGTTTAATTGTTCCTCACTAAGTTTAGGGTTATTTTTGTAGATGTTATTGGCAAGTTTTAGACGGTATCCGTCCCAATCTTGCAAAAAGGCCTTATCCATTGATTCACGCTCCATTGTGGCGCGTGAATCCGAAAGCAGTTTAGAAAGCGAGCCGCTGACGACGGCTGGCTTGGAAAAGGTAGTCCAGAGTTTTTGAAACGAGGCGGAATAATCGCTGGATTGGATATGCAGCAATTCGCCAGCCTCCGGCTGCTGAATATCCGGCTTAATGCGCGTATCGAATACGCGAATGTCGCGGAAATTCGTAATCACGGCGATAGGCACGCCGGATGACCATGCGACACGCTTCAGCTGGAAGACATACCAGCGGTGATTCGTATCGACATAGCCAGGAATGGCCGTGGCATAGAAGCGCGTTACACCGTCCACCTGGAAGGCGTAGTTGATATACTGGTCAAACACGCCCACCTTGCGCTTTGCGAAGGGAACCACGTCGCGCGCGTAAAGATACGAGCGGTCAGTATTGTGGACATCCCAGCCCAGCGCCTCGAAAAACGGATCAACAAGATCGCTCTCAATGACTTCGCCGGTGGCATTGCCGGTGGTGTAAAATTCGCGTTTCTTTTCAAATTTCTGGATGATAGGCGCAAGCGCGGCTTTACCTGCGTCGCTAGACGCAGGCAAGGCAAGAGCGTTGCTTGCTATGCATAGGCACAACAAGCCCGCCAGTGCTTTAAGCACGAATGGCTTAACGCTTATCGATCGCAACTGCCCCCCAAATAAAAAAAAAGCCAGTCAGATTATTATTGACCGACTTGGCGTTTTTTGTCATTAATTCAGGTAGCAGGTTTCATACTACATTTTCATAGATTTTCCTCTTTCGGAATCACGCAGGTTTATTTTCATAGACTTCGCACGGATTACAGCAAGTTTCACCGTACATTTAATTAATAACACGGAAATATGCTGTTATGTAAGTCCCAAACAGCATTTTTTTTTGATTTTTCTCCCCACTATCCATTTTTGAGCGGGTTAACGTGCTGGCCGGAAACCCTTTTTTTCGGCTTCTGCGGCAGAGCATAGCCATATATCGCCTTGGCTCACATCCATTTCGATTTTCGCATAGAGCGGATTTTCGGGCATAAAATACTGCATTCCCGTACTCGAAACATGACCTTTTATTAAACAATTCCCATCCGGCGGGCTGCTGCGGTCATGCGTCACGTACCATAACGCGATGCCGAGTCCGACGATCAGCGACACCGCTAGCACCCATCCGAACAGCGTGAGATAAGGCAAGCTGCGCTCAACGCGCTTTACCCACGCAGGCTTTCTGGTGGGCGGTAAAAATTTCTCGTCAATCTCCTTAGGCGGCTGCGGCTCTTTCAGAATGCGCGGAAGCGACAGGGGAAAGTGCAGGATATTACTGCCACTGGCTTCTTTCTTTTTGCGGACTATTTCCTGAGCGGCACGGCGCGCGGCATCTCGTTGCTCAGATGTAAGCCCATCCGTCATGCGTTTTTCCTAGATGGTTTTTTCTCTGTCTGGCTGTCCTTCTTGCTAATATCGACGCTGGCGATAGAGGCATATACTTTTTTCAGCGCGTCAAACCACTCGCTCATCGTCATCTGCGCTTTCTCGTCGCGCAGCGTTTCCTTGAGAATTTTAACCGCTGCATCAAGAAAGGTGTCATTAACCGGCATATCCAAAAACGCATCGACCGACTTCCGCCCCAGCAGCGCATCCATCGTGCAGCCCAGCACATCGGCAATGGCATAGAGTGTCTGAATGCCGGGATTCTTATTCACGCCGGTGATGATATTTTGCACGTTCGTTTTATCGACGCCGGCTTGCTTGGCGAGTGCATAGGCTGAAATATCGCTATGCTCCTGCATCAAACGCTGCAAATTTTCGCTGAGTAGTTCGCTGTCAAAGCCGGTTTTGGTCATCACGCATTTTCCACTTGATTAGGATATTATAATCGCCTATATAGATTATCATAATATTCTATTAGGGCATATCTCATATAGTAAGCACAGCGGATAAGCCGCCAATAGAATACTAAAATATAGCGTTACTAACCAAAAAAGATACAAAATTATGATGGTATTCTCAATTGGCGAAAATCAAGTGGCTAAGGATTGCCTGGACAAGTTCATCGCTCAAGCCGCAGCAACGCTCATTGTCGAGGCATCCAGCATGACAATCAGGGAGAAACTGCAACAGCTGGGAATTACTCTTCCTGAGCTCAGCATCATGACGCGCATACCGCTGGACAGGCTGGAGGCTATCAACAGGGCAGATACCATCGTTGGCGTCGAGGAGCTGGACACAATTATTAAAACCCTGGGCGTGGACGAAGAAGATATGCGGTTCGGCTTTCTGGCGAACATGACGAAAATATCAAACAATCCCTCACTTCTCACAAAAACTGCTTAGGAGGCCTATGGAAACGATTTCTACCGATCAGCGCATTTCCGATATTCTTTGGCATATCGAAGATGCCGTGCGTGGCACCATGCCTGATGCCAGCGGTTCTATGCTTGCAGCACAGCGTTACGAAGCGCTTTCCCTGATTTTGTTAGGAGTGCTTGGCGCTGCCGCTATGTGGATTATTCACAAACACCTGAAAGGCAACAGCGGCGTCGGCTATCGCACCGGCTCAGGCGCAGCGCTCGCCGGAGCTTTTCTTTTTGGCTGGCTTGCCTTGAATCCCTTTCACTGGGCAGTCGCAATAAATCCCCAGATTGGAATGGCTGATCACGTTCTCTCCATTGCTATGCAGACAGCACATGGGAATAGGCCATGACCAAAGACCATATGCAGATCACCCTTAATAAGCAGGCCACTCTTGCTAAAAATATCAAGTCGCTGATGACCGCTTATGCCGTCAATGTCGATCAGCTGGCGGAAAAAATCGAATGGGACGTAAGGGCGCTTAATGAGCTCTTGGCCGGTAGGACACCCACCCCTGATGTTTTCCTAGTCGCTGATATTGCTTACTATTTTGAGCTGTATATTGAAGATTTGCTCCGCCGCACCATCAGCTTGGATTTGGTCGCGCGTAGGGCTATTAATCGTTCCAAATAACAACTTATCGCTTACAAAAGGCAAAAAATGTGCTTAGTTAACCTTAAAATTCAAATGGCTGACGTTTATTGGGTAGTCAGCAGGGGGAGCATATGAAGCCTTGGAAAATATTAGCGGTTTGCACGATTCTAACCTTAGCGACATCACGCGCGAGCTATGCGGACGAAGTGACTCAAGGCGAAGCCTATTGCTACGAGATGCAGCACGCCATCAATGCGCTTGCCGACTTTACCGAAACAACCTGCTTACCGAGCAAAGATAAAAACGGCATTACCTTCCTCATGCTTTCTTCCAAGCCGGTATTTTCTGTGGCGGCATCGAAGAAGGCCTGGCTGCTTGTTGTTGCTGGTTCCCTCGGCAAAACGCTCAATGAACATCCAAAATTCAAAGCTGATTCCGTCATTGTGTCCGATTTCAACAGTATGCGCAGTAGGCAAGGATTCCGGTTTCCGGCGAAGCTGGCGAAAACTCTCCAGCCGAAAGTTTACGATGGCTCAATGGAACTCGAAACGATGTATAGCAAAATCCTCGCGGAGCTGACGCCTTTCTCTGTGCCAGAGCGTCCCCATTAAGGATTTTCGCTGCCTATATCAGCATTTTAACCAGCTGATTGATTGACTTACATAGGCAGCAGCGTATTAATCGAGACGGTATAAACGATATATAAAAATGACCCGAACAGCCCATGCAACAACAAGCCAAACAGACCATTTCAAGAATAAAGGAAGCGCTCAGCCAGCGCTCCTCCCAATATATCCCTTCAACGATGGAATTCACGCAGATCGACCTGGATCACATCGCCGAAGAAATGAAGCTCAAGGAAACTGCTGCTGAGCGGGGAAAGCTGAACCAGCCGCCTTCCAATGCTGAGGAGCTGGACAATATTGAAACCCGCATCATCAACGATATTGAAGCTGAGAAAGGCCGTAATTACTCCACGCTCCTAAATGAGCTGCGCGCATATGATGACCGCATTGCCGCGCTCAGCCTGGATAATAAAATCTTTGAAATCAAAAGCGCAGCGCAAAATGCCATCTCCGAGTTCGGTGCGGAGGTGCGCGATGGCGTAAACCAGCTGACTGTCGATCTGCGGCATGTGCAGGAAATTCATAAAGAGCGCCTAGACTTCCGAAAAGAACATCAACTCACGCGCACGGCCAGCCATCCTGACTCGCTGGTGCTTAATTGGGGCATCATCGCCGTGCTGTTCCTTATCGAATCCGTACTCAACGCTAACTTCCTCGCTGTTGGACATGAAGGCGGATTGCTTGGCGGCTTTATCGAAGCGGTAGGCATCGCTTTCATTAACGTGGGCATCGGCGTCGCGGTAGGCATTCAAGCATTTCCGCGTGTCAATCACCGGCGCGCGCCTTGGAAGGTGTTTGGCTGGGCGGTGATTCTGGCGCATCTGGCTTTTTCCGTAGCTTTTAATCTCTTCGTGGCGCATTACCGCCTCGCTTTAGGAGGCGAGCACCCGGAACTGGCCCCCACCGTTGCCGTGCAAAGTTTTCTGGCCGGGCCTGCCAGCATTACCGATTTTCACTCATGGATGATGGTCGGCATCGGCTTCCTTTTCTCCATCGGTGCCGCGTTCGATGGGTTTAAGATGAACGACAAATATCCCGGCTATAGCAAGCTGGAGCGTCGTTACAATAGCGCTCTCCAAGACTATTCCGACCATCAGGCGGATATTATTGATAGCCTGCGTGATATTAAAGATACCGCCATCCGCGAAATGCATGAGCTCAAAGATCAGCTTTCATCCCGCCGCGCGGAATTTGAGAGCATTATCTCGCATCGCTCGCGCCTGATTAACGCATTCGATCATCGTATCCATTATCTGCAAAATTGCGCCCGCCATCTCATCAGCGTATATCGGGATGCTAATTTAGCCGGGCGTGAAACCCCGGCGCCGGCCTATTTCAACAAAGCAATTTCCGTCCAGCATCCGGGTAAAATAGAAACGCCCGCTCGCTTTACCAACGATCAGGTCATGCTGGAAAAAGCCGTTGGCAGCGCCACCGGCGAACTGGATGCCGCCAGCGATAAAATGCACAGCGAATTTGCCACGGTGCAAGAACGCTTCCCACTGCTTCACGATTTGCTGGAAGGAGCAGAGAAATGAGCCGCCGCAGCAGACGCGCCCAGCGCGCCAGAAAAAAGAATATGGGCGGCTACATCCTGATAGCCGTTGTCGCCGTGGCGCTGGTTGCCGCCTTCGCCGTACAGTCCATGAAAAGCAAAGAAGCGGCGCAATTCGATAAAACCACTTTCTGTCCTAAAGATGGCGCTCATTCCGTAACTGCCATCATGATTGACCAAACCGACCCTTTAAGCGCTATTCAGCAGGCTTCCTTGCGTAACGAGCTGCAAAAGATACGCGATGAGATTCCTACGCATGGTAGGCTGGAGATTTATGCGGTGGGCAATACCGTCTCTAAGGCCTTGGCGCCGATATTCAGCATGTGCAATCCCGGCCGAGGCAAAGACATCAATCCGCTTTTTGGAAATCCGCAGCGCGTAGAACGGCAATGGAAAGAAGCCTTTGATAAGCCGCTCGATGATATTTTGAGCACCTTGCTTAACGCGCCGGAAGCCAAGGAATCGCCCATTTTAGAGTCCATACAATCCATTACCGTAACGGCCTTCAATAATCCGATGAGTGAGCGTGCCGAGCGCCGCCTGATTGTAGCCTCGGATATGATTCATTATACGCCACAGCTCAGCCTATACCATCTGCCCGGTGATTTCGCATCGCTGCGCAACACGGACTATCTTCAAAAAATGCACTCCGATCTGCGTGATGTGAAAGTAGAGGTGCTGATGTTCCGCCGCGCCAATGCCGCGAAGGTGCAAAACAAGGATTTTATACAGTTCTGGGATGACTTCTTCAAAGACCAGGGGGCCAGCCTTGAGCGCGTTTACTCTATTAGCGGTTAGGAAATAATTATGGAAGGTTCACTCCCCACACTGAAAAATCACTCACTGCGTATCAAGCGCACGGTAGATGACGCATTCGACAAAGTAGGCTTTTTTGCTGCCTTTGCCATAGGCACCATCGGCATCAGCTGGATGAAATACGAGCATGTGGCCCAAGCCTGGGTGACAGCGTTTCCGGTCTGCATCATGCTGCTCTATGCCGGTATCGTCCTATTTAATCGCCGGGTGCAGCTGCGCGAAGACCAATCGGGGGATAACCTCTATTACCTAGGCTTCCTTTTTACGCTCGTCAGTATTGCCTTCGCGCTCGCCCAATTTAACGGCAAGGACGGCACGCAGCAAATCATCGAGAATTTTGGTATTGCGCTGGCAACGACAATCAGCGGGCTGGTGCTGCGCGTCTGTTTTAACCAGATGCGCCATGACCCGGTGGAAACCGAACGTGAAGCGCGCATGGAGCTGGCAAACACAGCGGCGCGCCTGCGCACTGATCTGCTGGAAGTCACGCACACCATGAAAAGTACGCTTACCGCCGTGGTGCAGCAGACAGCTGAAGCCATGATGGATTATGGCAAGCATTTTGACGAGGCTGCTAAAGTCATCATCGAAAAAACCGACCATGCCCATGCGGAATTTATCGAAAACAGCAAAAAGCTCAATGCGACCACCGGCAAATTCGTAAAAAGCGTGGAAGCACTGCTCGCGCGCATCGATGAAATCCAGCCGCCAACGAGCCTGCTGGAAGACAAACTCGCGCCCGCCGTAGATTCCATCAGGGCTGCCGCTGAGGAAATCCGTAATCGCGCTAAAGGCGATGAACGTATAGTCGCGCAGCTGGGCAAGCTCATTGAGAATGCGATTGCGGCAAGTCAGCACCTTGAGGATAAGGTAAAAGTCATTTCCGACCAGAGCGATAAAACCTCCGATATTCTGGCGCGCCTGAATGACATCGGCGGGCAATTCGCTAAGTCCGGCGAGCAGTTCCAGCAGGCGGCGCAATTCGTTGCCCAGCTGAGTGAAACCCAAAAATCGGCGCAGGATAAAATCAACACCATGCTGGCGAACACCACGGAAGCTGCCGGCGGCTCGCTCACCTCCATGCATGAAAAAATCGCTGGTGTTCTCACTGACATCAATGCCGCCAGCACACGCGCCATCGAAGCCGTGACGGAAACCATTAATAAATCCATCGGCGTGCAGCAAAATGCCCTCACGTCGTTGGAGCAATCGGCAGCCGAAATTCTGGCGAATACCAAGCAGCACAACTCCGCGCTGGCCGACGAGCTGGCGCAATCGCGTGAGCTTACCCGCAAGGTGCATGATTCGCTGGTATCGATGACCGAAGCCTTGAATGAGCAAGTAGGCGGTGAGCGTCAACCTTATGCAGCGGCAGTCTAAGGAGCATTTCTCATGGCGTCGCGCGTAGTCGAACAAAACCGATCATACCGCCGTGGGCTGGTGCTGGGTCTTACGATGGCCGAAATTGCCGTGCTGATTATTTTCTGCCTGCTGCTGGCCTGTGCCTTTCTTATGAATGAGAAAGAGCAAAAAATCTTACTGCTCACTAACGAAAATAGCGAGTTGGCGCAGGTGAAGCAGATCGTGCAGCGCATCCGTGAACGCGGCGCTGACCCTGAAAAATTCGATGAACTGTTCCAAGAGCTGAAGCGTGTGCAGGAGCAAGCGGCAAAATCCGAGGCTATTCAGGCCGAACTCGATAAGCTCAAGGAAGACACTAAAGAGCTGGTGCAGGATGCGCAATATGCCAAGGAAATGAAGGAATCCCTGAAAGACACCCCATTCCAAGAAAAGCCGCCACAGGCAGTAGCGGAGGCGTTGAAGGCCTCCGGGGATCTGGCAAAAGCCGCTGCCGATAAAAAAGTGGCTGAAATTGAAGCGGAGCGCTTAAAAGGCCAGCTTGCCAATATTCAGCAAAAGCTGGAGCGGCTGGGCAAAGGCACGGAAATGCCTGCTTGCTGGGCAGACCCGAAAACCGGCAAGGTGGAATATATTTTCCGCATTGATCTGACTTCTACCGGCCTCATTATTCATGATCTAAAACTGCCACATCGCGCCGAAGAACAGGCGTTGCTGCCACTTAGTATGATTAATTTCGACCAGGAGCTAAGCCGTGGGCAATTCAGCGCTCAGACTGAGCCACTGGCTCAATGGAGCAAAAACCACGGCTGCCGCTTCTTCGTTATCGCCCGCGATCGCACGGAAGCAGAGGAAAAAGATGTCTATAAAGCAATGCTTCGCACTCTAGAAGATCACTTTTACAAATTTGTCACAGAATGAGCGAACAACTTAACACCATCATTCTGAAACTGCGCGCCAGCGTGCTTTCGCGCCGGGTAAAGCAGCATGGCTATCACTTGCCGGCAGAGGAGGCACAGCTGTGGGTGCGCTCGCACGATGACAAAAACGCCTATCACGAAGCGCTGCAACAGGTGCAGCGTCCGGTTTCGTTCTGGAGCCGATTCTGGTGGAACCGATAACAGGGGGAACGTATGAAAACCATTTTTGCCACAATTTTCGCGTTTTGCAGCATCGTGTCATATGCTTGGGCAGATGATGCTCAAGTAAAAAAATATAAGGATTACACGCCTGAGCAGCTTCGTGATCTCTCAAACGAAGAGCGCGAAAAGTCCGTGCCTATGATGTATTCTATGGCTGCTCAGCGCGGATTATCCGTAGATTCTAAGCTTGCCTTTGCGATGGACTTAAACACGCTGATGTATCCCGGCGTCGGTAACTATGATGCGGCAGTAAAAGCGTTTCAATCGGATATGGGTGAGAAGCCAACTGGTACACTTACCGTATGGCAAATATGGAAGCTCCAAGAGCGAGCGGATATGCAAAAATTAGGCAACGTCGCTTTTCCCGATAGCTTCTCCAGCGTCATTACCAATGATAGCGCGCGCATTGAAGGCACGGCCATAATTATCGATGAAAAAATCGCATGGCCGATAAATCATGTTACCGTGAACTGCTATAAGGCTGACAAATACTGTGAAGTTGCCCAAATCGTGCTGGTATTGCCTGATGAACAATCCTGGGCTCAGCAGTATCAGGTGATGGATACGGGCAAGGATTTTTATAAAATCACTCGCTGGGAAAATGACAATATCGATGCTGTAAGCATGAATACCTGCGAAGCCTGCCGCACCGTCTCATTAAATTATAATTTCAAAACCAAGGAATTTATAGAAATCACCCGCAATACCGATAAGGATTGCAAGATTTTAGACAAGGCCATGCCTAAATTACCCAAGCCTCGCATGTCGCAAATCGTAGATGGCAAAAAGATCATCCAGCAGGAATTTGGCAACTTACGGAAAAAAGCATACGGCTATCTTGCCAGCGATTTTCGCAAGCAAGTGGACGAACTGGAAAAGAAATATCCCCCTAAACCCCAACCAGAGGAGAAGTCAAAGCCCTAACTGTATGAAAGCTTGAGGCCGACGATGCCAGCGATGACAAGGCCGATGGAAACGAATTTTAAGGTAGTTGCTGCTTCACCAAAATAATAGATGCCGATCAGCGCTACCAGCGTAGTTCCAACACCGCCCCAAATCGTATATGCCACGCTTAAATCGATTTTCTTAAGCGCGTATGTGACCATCGCAAGGCCGATACAATAAAAAACGAACACAAGCACGGACGGAACCGGCTTGGCAAATCCCTCAGAGAGCTTCATGCAGATAGTGCCAGCAACTTCACATAGAATCGCCGCAGCCAGGAACAGCCAATGCATAAGAATTCTCCCCCGAAAATAATTGTTTTTCTTATTTTTTAGTCCATGAAAAAGATTAGCACAACTGCATACATGGTTGCCTCCGGCCTGGTTAAGCTCTCCGAGCTGCCGCGGTGGTCGCAATATTTTACGCCGGACATCGTGCAGCTGAACCGCGCTTTTATCGAACACTCCAAGGACACATCCGCCAAGCATTTTGTGAATTGGCTCTCGCCGGCAGCGGCGTGCTGGCTTGTCAATTTCATGTTCATTCCCGGCATGGTGGAGCATTACCTATTCCGCAAACTGTGGATTGAACGCCAGCTGGCGGCGGCGATTCAAAAAGGAGTGCGGCAGGTGGTGGTGCTGGGCGGCGGCTTCGATACTCTGGCGCTGCGGCGGGCAAAAAAGCATACGGAGGTGGAATTTTTTGAAATCGACCTGCCGATCACTCAGCACACCAAAATCTCCATTTTGCAGCAGATCGGTTATGCCATCCCTGAAAATTGCCGATTCAAAGCGGCGGACTTATCGCAAAAGGCACTCGGCGCTATTTTACTGACGGATTACCATTTTAAGCAGGATGCCCCCACGCTGGTGATATTGGAAGGGGTGCTGATGTATCTGGATGAAGCCGAGGTCAAAGGCCTGTTTGCCGACCTGCGCCGCCTCTTTAACGGCCATCTGCAAATCCTCTTCGGCGCGATTGCAGCGCCGGATGCCAAAAGCAATATCGCTATGCGCATCACCAATGCATTGCTTGGCCGGGCGGCAGAGGCGACAAGATGGCATTGCTCCATTTCGGGAATGCCCGCTTTTATTTCCGAGCTCGGTTTCTCAATTAAAGAGTTAATAAGTTATAAAGATTTACAAAAGGCCTATAGAAACGAAAAAGAATTAAGGCAAGTGCCTGATGAAGATGAGAATTATTACATTGTGACCAAATCGCCACAGACGTAAAAATCAGAAATTATTTCAAAATATCTTAAAACCGTTAAGTATTGTTTTACCCATTTAATGCTATGTTTTTCCCACTAAATAGGAATTTTTCCTATAAAATGGGAGAAAGTATGAGAAAACGTCTTTTCATCGCTTTATTGCTGTCGTCAGCGCCTTTACCTGCATTGGCAGGGCAAATGGACGACCTCGACCAGCTCTCCCTTGATAGCCTGGGTAAAATTGTCACGTCTGTTTCCAAGAAGCCAGAGGATTCTTTCCGCTCGCCGGCGGCTATTTACGTTATCAGCAATGACGACATCAAAGCCTCCGGTGCCACCCATATCGCCGAAGTATTGCGCGGCGTGCCGGGGCTAGATGTTGCGCGCGTCGATTCAAGTAACTGGGCTATATCTTCACGCGGCGGCAATGATTTGTTTTCTAATAAAATGCTGGTGTTGGTTGATGGCCGAACGATTTATACTCCGATCTTCTCCGGCGTATATTGGGATATTCAAAATATGCCGCTGGAGGACATCGATCGCGTCGAAGTCATCCGGGGGCCGGGCGCGAGCCTATGGGGTGCGAATGCCGTAAATGGCGTTATCAATATCATCACTAAGCGCGCCGAAGCGACGCAGGGGCTTTATGCCAGCACGGTTGTGGGAAACCAGGATCGCTCTTTGAATGATGTGCGCTATGGTGGCAAGATAAACGATGACCTGTATTATCGCACCTACGCCAAATACGATAACAGGCAGCAAACCCGTACCACGGCCGATACACCCGGCAATAATGATTGGGACAATCTAAAGGCCGGTTTCCGCGCAGATTGGGACGTATCGGAATCACGCAAAGTCACCCTGCAAGGGGATGTCTATGACGCCGATATTAATCTGGATTTATTCACTCCGACGCTCAGCGATCCCAGCGGCATCAATGCATACCATGATAAAATCGATTCCAAAGGCTTCAACGTGCTGGGCCGCTGGGACGAAAAGCACAGCAATACGCTCTCATCCACCTTCCAAGCCTATGTCGATTACCAGAGCCCCAGCTATTCGTCGCTGGAGCAAAAGATTTACACTTTTGACCTGGACTACCAGACGCTCTGGAAAGCCGACGAGCGCAATGAAATTATGTGGGGCATGGGCAGCCGCTATATCGCTAGCGATCTGACCGGCTCTGATACCATCATCATCGCCAAGCCGATCGACAGCGAAACCATCCTCAGCGCTTTCGTGCAAGACCAGTATGCTATCGTGCCGAAAGAACTCTATGTAACGCTCGGCTCCAAATTCGAGCATAATGACTTTTCCGGTTTTGAAATCGAACCCAGCGCGCGCATTGCTTGGTATCCCGATAACAAGCAGACCGTATGGGCAGCCGTATCACGCGCCGTGCGTACACCCGGCATTGCCGAGCGGAGCTGGAATATCAACATTCAGGCACAGCCGCCGCTGCTTGCGCAGCAGCGCTACAGCGATCGCTACACTTCCGAAGAGCTCATGGCCTATGAGGTCGGCTATCGCGTGAAGCCTACACAGACGGTGACAGTCGATAGCACGGCCTTCATCAACGATTATAGCAAGTTGCGCACCTTTGAGCCGGGCGATCTGGAATTTCCGGGTGCTGATATTATCGCTCCTTACAACATTTCCAACGTAGGTTCCGGCAGAGCCTATGGTTTTGAAACCAGCGTCAACTGGGACGTAACGAAGGAATGGAGCCTGCTTGCCAACTACAGCTACATCAACATGGTGCTGGATGCTAACGGCAGCCAAGATCCCACATTCCTGGCGCAGGAAGGCCGCGTACCGCATAATCAGGTATCGCTGCGCTCACAGCTCTATTTGCCGCATGACGTGCGGCTCATCAACACAGCCTATTACACAGACAAACTGCCAGCTGATTCCATCGAAAGCTATATCCGCTTCGATACGCAGTTGATTTGGCAGGCCACCAACAACATCGAAGTATCTTTAGTCGGTCAGAATCTACTCGACAATAAACATCCTGAGTTTGGCGCACCGTTGGATGGGGTTGCAAATGAAATCCCGCGTGCCTTCTACGGCAGGCTCACACTGCGGTACTAAGCATCAGACACAGGGCATATATGAAGGATAATAAACTATCACTGCTAATTCTGCCTCTCATGCTGCTTATACCGGCGGCGACGGTTCTTGCTGAGCCGTCAGAGATGACGCCTGAATCCGTGAAGGCGGTTTACATCCTAAAAATGCAGGCGTTCGTGAAGTTAGGCGACCCGCCGCATAAAGTGGAGAAAATCTGCTACTTCGAGAAACCTGGCGTGCCTGCTGACCAAAGCGTAGGGCAGCTGATGGCGAAATACCTGAAAGACTACCCGCGCATGAACCCCTATAATGCAAGCGTGGTGTGGACAAAAGCTATCCGTGACCTGAAAGGCTGCGACTTTTTCTATATTCCGGCTGAAGAAGATAGCAGCGTCGAAAACATTATTAAAGAGCTCGGCAACAATCCGACGCTTACATTCAGCGCGGCGAAGCGTTTTATCCTGCGTGGCGGCATGGTCGGCTTTTATCTTGATGAAAACAACCGTGTGGTGATGGAAGGCAATCTGGTCAATATGCGTGATCGGAAGGTGAACGTGGACGCACAGATTCTCGAAATTATGAAGGATGTGCGTCAGTAAAATTCAAAACTGTCGGCAGGTTGCAGCAGACGCTTAGCCTCCGGGTCGGCATCCACCGTGTAGAAAGGCTTTGTATCGCCATAAAACAGGTACATTTTATGGCCTTCATAATCCTTATGCATCGGAATATCGATATTCTCTAAAACGCCGCCTGCTAATCCCAGCTGCATGTAAAGTCGCTTGTAATAGCGCGCGCGCACCAGATCGCTTGAGCCGAAAATATAGCGCACCCGGTATTCTAAGCAGCGGTCACGGATGGCTTCAAATATCTTCTTCGTCAATGAGCCGGTTCGCAGCGCTGGCTCAACTACGATGCGGTTGAACTCCGCATAAGCATATTTGTCGAGCTGCATATCCGGCAGCTGCTCTTGCAGGGAAAAATACCATTGCCCTGTCCCTGTCGAAATGTCCTTTTCCATATCCAGCATGATGGGCTTGCGCGGCGTAGAGATACGCAGGCACGCGCCGCCATAGCATCTATGCTCATCGTGAATAATGAGCATCTGATCGTCCGGGTCTAAGTAATTTTCGGCTTCGTCATAGCTGAAAAAACGAAACCCCTCAAAACGGGGGTCTGACCTGTAGAGCTTGTCGCGCAGCTTCCAAAAACGTGAGATGAGCTGTGGATCACGCGTAAACCGCATATGGTACGGGACATCGCCGCCGCGCGGTATTACTAACTCGCTGGGTTCTGCAATAGTAGAATATTCCCTGACTTCATCCACCATCGAGCTGCGGCCTTCACTGTTACACCATCAAATAGTCACGCCTCCAAATCCCAAAATATGAGATAAAGGAACATTAAATAGGAAAATCCTACCTGCTTATAGCAGAGACGCCAATATTGACAAATGCTTATGTAACTGAATTTATTAGGCAAAAACGTAAATGATATTTTACAAAAAAGAGCCTAATTTCTGGATATATTAATATATTATTAATACATAGCGGAGGCATTAAGGATTGCGCAAAAGACGCGCAAAGCCAATCCCAGCCTGGGAAACCTTAAGATTTATGACTCAGGATTTAGCGGGCGGAGATAATTGCGTCCAACGGTTCATAATTAAACATCAATCTGAACACATCCGGCCTTGCAGCGTCGCCGATGGCGTCAAAATCTACCTTCCGGTCGATGATCTCGCCTAAATCTATATCGGCTGTCAAAATGCCTTCCTTGCCATAGAGCGGACCTTCGATAACCGTACCGGAAGGGCTTACAATGCAGCTGCCGCCGCGAATGAAAACCTGCTCCGCGTCACCTTCATTTTCAAACCATCCTGCCGGATAATCCTGGCGGGTCAAATACTGGCAACTGCTCAGCACGAAACAACCGCCTTCGCGCGCAATATGCTGCATGCTCGGAATCCAGCCTGCGTCATCTTCCAAGGTGAGAGCGCAGTAAATTTGCACTTCCTCGCCATACATAATCATCCGCGCTGCCGGCATGTAATTCTCCGTGCGTATCATCGTGCCTATATTGCCGATCGGCGTGCCTGTCGCTTTCAAATAAGCGCCATCACCCAGCCGCCATAATGCTCGCTCGCTGGGCGGGACAGTAAGCGCTCTGTGTAAGCGCATCACCTTACCATCGGCGCCGATCACCAGCGCGCTGTTATAAACCGATGCTATCTCGCGCTCGACCATGCCGATGACCATGACAAGCGAGTGGTTTTTAGCAATCGTGCTCACGGCCTGCACGATGTCACCGGGCAGCCGCAAGGCGGCGGCGGTGTAATCGTGGAAGCGCCGGCGCGTATCACTGCCACGCTTGCCGATCTCGCCAAAATTAATCCCCAGAGGATAGCCGCCTAACATCGCTTCGGGAAATACTACTAGCTTTGACCCCTGCGCTGCGGCTTCGGCAGTCAACTGGTCTATCTTCGCAATAGTTTTCTCTATATCGCCAAACACGGAGCTGGCTTGGATAACGGATACTTTTGTCATGGTTCTTCTCCCTCTGGCGGCTCGTCTTTCTCAAACATGAGCTCTATGAAATGCAACGCGCTGCGGCGCTGTTCGCTGGTAAACTGGAACACCAGTTCAATGAGACGCTGCGTTTCGCGGCGTGCCTCACTATCCTCTATTTCCTCGGTGGCATCGGTTGCTAACTGCTGCAATCCCATCAGCTGCCTAAAGCCTTCATAGCCTTCAAAAAAGCTCATCACTTTGGTGTCGAGAACATTGGCTAATCGCAGTAAATCAGGTATTGCCATTCGCTTCGTTGCGTTCTCGAATGCTTTGATTCTCTGGCCGGTATAACCCGCCTTTGCGCCGAGTTGATGTTCATCATATCCGGCGCACAGCCGGATGATACGCAGACGCTTGCCGGCAAAAATATCGACGGGATGCTTTTCAATAGGGCTAGGCTGCATAACTGACGTAGCCTTTTTTATGGAATTGCCCGCGCATATGCATTTCGCAGAGTGCGAGCTGCACGCATTCACGCAGGTGGCAGCCGGATGCGATCGCAGGGCCTTCTATCAGCCGGGGGAGCGGGCGCGTTTCGTACAATTGTTTGGCCGATTCATAAACAAACGCATCAATAGGATGGTCTGTAAACAGGCCGCGTAATTCTGGCAGGCTCGGAAACGCACTTTTCATACTACTCTCCCTGGTTATTTCATTTTTCTTTATCCATTTCGGCTGTTTGTCGCACGATTGAGCACATGAGGCGTTTCATCAGCGGGTCGGGGATTTTTCGGAAATACGTCAGCAGGTATTTCTCAAAAAATTCATCCGTCACGCCGGCAATAAAATCCTCATTGTGTTTTCCAAAATCATAGAGCCCGATAAAAAAATCGCTGACCGGGCAGTCAAAAAATTCGCTGAATATAAAAAGCTCATCGATGTTCATGATGGCTTTGCCGCTTTCCAAATCATGGACATGCATCGGCTCCAGCTCCACCATACGCGCGAGCTGATCTGCATTCAAATTCGCAGCTATCATTTTGTCTGAAAGTGCGCTGCCAACGCATATACTACGAGGGCTTGTCATTTTTTTTACCCTCTAAGTTAGTCGTTGCTGCACCTCGCACCTGGTGCTGTAGCCGACCATAACTCCCCCATTGGTTAATTTTGTTAATCCTTTTTTCTGGTCCATTTTTGTAAAAAAGTACACAGATTTCTCGAAAAATAGGAGATTTTCTGACTTTTCGAGAACTTTAATTTGCACTCCTTGCTAGTTTTCATCTCATTAACCTACGCAGGTAAACCGATGAAAATGCAAAAAAACTTATGCGGCAAGCGGGTGAGAATGGCGCGCATAGATAAGGAAATGACACAAACTGACTTGTCAGCGGCGTTGTCGGTGGACTTGGAAATGGAGATTTCCACTAAGGCCTTATCACGCCTGGAAATGGGCCATCGTCTTGTGCGCGACATCGAGCTGGTTGCGCTCTCAAAAATTTTGGGCGTATCGATTGAATGGCTGGTGCTGGGCAATAAAGGCGAGAAGCCTGATAGCCATCTTAGTGATTGAGGCGCTGCCGCACAATAATAGTTCATAACACCATACCACAGGCTATGGGGAAGTAGCCTGCGTCTGAATTGCGTTTCAGGAAAAACCACCAAGAGCTGGTGGCCGGAAGTTCAAAAACCGCCAGTGGACGGCGCGGCAATCTTTAGCCGCGAGGCTTGGACATACACTGCCGCCTCCCGGCCATAAAGACCGTAGGCGACCTATGTTTGCGGCTTGGGTCATGCCGCCACTGGGAGGGTTTTGAATCCCTGGAACGATCCCCATCGCTCCGCAGCAGACCATATAAAGGTTAATAAGGGGAGTCAATCAGAAGATACTGGTTAGCGAAGCAAATCAGGGTTAGAGAGGTAGCCGTGCATTGCAATCCCACGGTTTCCGATCAGCGATTTTAGGGTCAGCTTGAATTGGTGGATGAGTTCATTGGTATTTAGCTGTGCTCCGGTCTTTTCGGCGAGAGCTGTAATTTTTTGTCCGAAATGGTCAAATATTTCTTCCATATCATCATGGGACAGCGCACGAGTGGCTTGCACCCATTGCAAAAATGTGGCATTGGCGGATGCCGGAAAATGATATGTATTATTTACATCGTGCATGATAATTCTCCCTCGTAATTGGTTTGGACACGGACAACCATGTGTTGTCATTTAATCAAGTAACTCAACCGTTTGGCGAACAATATCGTGCGATTGCTTTAGTTGTGCGTCTGCTTGCTTTTCTTCTAAACGATCGAAGATTGTTAACTGTGCATCGTTTAGAATTTTGACCCGCATTTGCCGGGGTGACAGTCCAAAGGATTGCCTGAATAAATGGGTGAAATGACTCTGCGTTGCAAAGCCGCATCCATAGGCAATCTCTGCGACGGTCTGATTGCTTCCTTGCACCAGCGCCTTTGCATGATCCAACCGGCAGCGCCGCACGAATTGCTGAGGTGTGATGCCGAGGGTGCGCTTAAAGAGGCGACAAAAATGAAACTGGCTCACGCAGGCATGGCTGGCTAATTCCTTGTTGCTGATTCTTTTGTCCAAATTATTAACGACGAAAGCGCGCAGTGTTTCTATGCGTTTAAGAGGTAGCGTTTTCTGAAAACCGTGATGCTCCGGCTCCTCAAGCAGCGTATGCAAGAGCTGGATGCACAAAGCGCGCGCCATTGTTTCGACATACAGAACGGACAGCGCATCGGTTTCATACACCTTCTCAACAATGGCCTGGAATAGAGACTCAACTAGCGGATCACGGTGCTTAAAAACCTTCTTAAACATCATGTCCGGGTGGATTGCTATTCCAACGGAAGCGGCGACATTAAGGATATAGTCTATATCGATGCAAACGGAGGCGCAATTTACCTTACCCTTTATCGACCAGTGAATATCGGCGTGCGGCGGCGTAATAAAAATATCGCCCCGCTTTATTGCTCCAGTTTCAAGCTGCCCATCAATCGTGCGCGTAAACTCCGCATCGGCACTCAACACCATGCCAATAAAGTAGAACCTATCGCTTCGGAATTTATGCTGGATGTTTTCGTTGGAACATAAGACGACGCTCAAATTTAATAGCACCATCTCGGCAACCGGCTTCGCCGGCGATAACAATTTGTGAGGCATAAGCGTACCTATTGTGACTAAGTTTTGTCACCACGCAGGGCTCACGCAGATTCTAACCTTTTCTCATAGCAAGATGTTTTTACATGAACCCAATCGTAATGAGAACCATTCGCATTCTAATATAAACCATATCGAATTTCCATTATAGCGCAGGCCTGGCGGTTTCTCATCCGATGGATTTCATTTCGGCGAGCTTTTGGTACTGGCCTAAAATTTCCGGGTGGTGCGTCTGCAAATGCTTCACGATACGCGGGTTCTCTAGCAGGGTAACGATGAAATTTTTTGCTAGTGTAAGGTTAAACACTTCCTTGGCGTAAGTTTTCTCCGCTTCTTTTTGTGCTTCATAACGCATTTCGATCTGCATCATGTCGATGCCATCCGCACCTTTAATTTCCTTGGGCTTATTAGGATTTATCAGCTGTTCCTTTGGAGTATGAATCAGGATGGCCTTGGCATAGGAGATTGAATAGGTGCGCGCTTGAATCATCAATTGAGCCGCTTCGATCTGGCGTAGTGGCTTCATGCGGCGAAGCAAAGAGAATGCACCGGCTGCTACCATTTTGTCTTTCAGCAGTTCCACAGCCTCCGGGCAGATGCCTTCAATAAGATTGCGTTTACGCACAATACTGCCCACGTCCAGATTCAGCACTTTTGCCAAATGCTCTTCGGAAACCAGCTTTACCGCCTTTTGCACCATTCGATGTTCCTGAATGGTCGAGAGGCGGTTAACATGCTTATTATAAGTAAAGGCCTCGTCATCAGTAGATACCAAGCATTCCACTTCACTACCGCCCACTTGCCGCAGTGCTTCAAGGCGCAGATGACCGTCAAGCAGCATGTATTTCCCGCCGGCTTTGCTATGCGACACTACCGGCGGTTCGATAATGCCAATCTCGCGCACCGATGAAACAATCTGCTTAAACTTTTCACTCGATAAAACCTTGGGCTCCAGCACTTTTAAGGAAGCAATCTGATCCAGCCGCAAGGTGATGGTCTGGGTGTCAAACCCAATTTTCATCGTGCCATCCGGCATACGGGTTTTGGGTGGTCTGCCGCGCTTCATGCTTTTGCCTCCACCAATTCCCTGAGCTGTTTCGGCATAGTGGTAATCTTTTCGGCGCGCAGCAACGTATTAAAATGGTCATCCTGCAACAGCTGGCGCATACCTTCGACAACGAAAGTAAGCGAATCATTTACCACGCGGGCTTTCTGCTCAAATTTCTGCATACGCTCAGCCTCCTTGCGGTATAGGCGGGCTAAATCCTGTCCTGATACTTTGGCGTCCCGGCTTTTGCGGGGTGTTTGCTTGCCACTTCGGAAGCCTTTGCCTCGGCGCCGACGCATATCGAGCAGCTGTTGTACGAATAGCAATTTTTTGCCACGCAGCAGATTTTGCTCATAGGCTTCCTGCAATGCCAGCTGCTCGTCGTCTGGTGAGGCAGCAATTTTCACTGCCACACTCACCGGGATCTGACTGCTTTCAACGGCGGCCAGGAGTCGTTCTTCGCCGCGCTCCAACAGATTCAGCACGGCATTAACATAATCAAGGCTAAGGCCGGTTTTTGTGGCAATATCCTTCGGCTCGTATTCCTTGCGGAGAATTTCGATGCCCTGTAGCAGATCAAGCGGGCGGTGTAGTGGCCTGGCTATATTTTCCACAAGGCTCATAATCAGCGCCTCTTTTTCAGTAGCGTCAATGATGCGCGCAGGGATTTTAGATTGTCCGCAGGCCATAAACGCTTCGACACGCCCTTGGCCGCATACGAGCTCATATTCTTTGCCTGGGTGCTTTGTAGAGCGCTTCACGGTGATCGGGCGCTTCAAGCCCACCTTTGTCATATTTTCAGTTATTTCTACAAAGGTCTTTTTGTTGCGCACGCGCGGGTTCAAAAAATAAATGCTATCGACAGGTATCATTTCGATAGGCGCAGGTTTTTTCTGCGTACTCATGCCGCCTCCTTAATTGCAACTGGCTGGGTCATTAGGAAAAACGGCTCTAAATCGTCAAAGCGATAGGCATCCAAGGCGATGCTGTTCTGCTCTAAAAGCCTGATGCTAGGCTGTTCAATGTCTAGGCCGGGTAGTAGATAGTAATCTAACGGCTGATCGTTGCGCTCATCCATGCGTATGGCGATGGTGATGTCAGGTCGCAGGCTGGTATCAAAATGGATTTTCCAGCGGAAACTTCCTGCCTGGGATTGCTGGCATCGGCAAATGACGATAGAGGCTTTTAGCAGGCCGTTGATTGTCAACAGATCAGTCGCAGCATCGCGCTGCACAATGCCACCCATATCGTGAATTTCCTTAATGGTATCTTCTACAATCTCGCTATGAAGCTCGCGCAGGCGGCGGTTCACCTCGACAAACTGATAATCAAAACCGGACGTGTAGCCGATGAGCTGATAGGCGCGCCGCAAACTGCCGAAGCGATAGCTATAGGCCGTGCTGGAGGGCATACCTTCGGTTTCATTAATGACCACGCCAGAAAGCCAGCCGGTGCGCTCTTGCAATGCGCGTAACAAATCCAGCATTTCATCGTCCGTAAGCCTTTTGCTGCGATTATAGATAATGCGCTGCGCCTCATAAAAATACTGCGGCTCCACAACAGCGGGGAATGCTCTTTCCTTGCGCACCCACATATCAGGCGGGTTATGCACTCGGCGCTTTTTCAGCTTAAAGGACGTGCGGTTAAAGAGATAATTGCCGATATATTTTTCATTGGTAAGCACCTGATGCACCGTGCTGCGCGTCCACGGGCGCTCGTAATCCGTCAGGATGCCGCGCTGGTTCAGCACAGCCATGATCTCACTTTCGTTCATATCTTCTTCAACGAAAGCGCGGTACATCCACTGCACGGTTTCGATTTCCTCCGACGGGCCAGGAACAAGTACCACCCGATCATCTTGCAAGCTCTTGCGCTGCCTACGCTGGAGGATGCCTTTTTCTTCACCATGCTCGCTGATAAGCATCCGGCGCAGCCCGTATCCAGCTGGGCCACACATCTTGAATCCTTTCTCAAGGAGGGTACATTGCCCACCAAATACCTTTACTGATAGCTCGCGGCTAAATTCGCCTGCCATCGAACGCTTTACGCTTTTAATGATGGTGGAGACAGGGCTGCCGTCATTCTCAAATTGCTCAGCTACATACTGCACATCGATGCCGGAGCGCCGGCAGATATATTCATAATAAGCGCTTTCGTCTGCATCTTGAAATCGCCCCCAGCGCGTTACGTCCAAGACCAGGATTACAGAAAACTCCGCCATGCCGGATTGCACATGCTCAATGAGCTGCTTAAGCGCGTCTCGCCCATCGATGCTTAAGCCACTTTTGCCGGAATCAGAGTATGTTTTGACGATTTTAACGTGCCGTCGATCTGCATATTCCCTAATCGTCTTTTCTTGATTTTCCGTGGAATATTTCTGGTGGTCGGTGCTCATGCGCACATACATGGCACCGCATTTCTCTACCGGGCTGGTCGGTTGAGCGGTATCGGAAGGGCGACGCCGTTTTGCGCCTGACTGAGGTGGAGATGTGCGATGCATTAACCACCTTGGCTTTTATCCACAAAAAGCTGATGCCGCCGGGCGAATTTGCCTATGTCATCTGCTTGTTTTGTGAGAGATTTTTCGTTCTGGTGAGCGGCTTTGCGCACATACCGGGCGGTTTTGCTATTTTGTCCCAATTCGGGAAGGCGTCGTTTATCGCCTGAGTAGGGAGTGTTCGTATGATGCATTTGTAATGGCCGTTTCCATAAGGGCAGCTGTGCCTTCCTGAGAAATTTAATCAGGAGGTTTTTCAATGTCCCTTTCTAAAAACGACCAACTTTTTCCCAGCGATACGCCGACGCAATCCACGCAAAAAATCGCTAATTCAATCGCAAAGGTGCTGCGCCAGGATTACGGTGAGATAAGCTCTGCCGTGAAGCGAATCGGGCGTATTACTGGTGTTCACCCGCGCGCAATTCGTAACTGGTATGAAGGACGCAATGCCCCGAATTCTCTGCATCTCTTGATGCTTGCACGCTCGTCACCAAACGTCTTGCGGGTATTGTTAGAGCTGATCGGTTATGGACATCTTGCAGAGTCTATCAACTGGGTAAAAATCTCACCAAATAGACCTTTGCATCCTTCCAGCGTCAGTGAAGATGCCGAAATTTATGGTGAAAAATTTTTCACCATAAACGTCATGACTACACCGGATATTGCAGCAAAGCTCAATCAAAGGCAGCTCTGGTTTCTCGGTCTTTTACAAGCAGGCGAGGAAGCAAAGCCCAACCACATTGTAACAACCTGGGAGGTGACGCTGCGCACAGCGCGAGCTGATGTCACCGGCCTAATGAAAAGGCAGCTAATTTGCTTTGTCGGAGCTAAGAAAAATGGCAAGTACGCTTTAGCCAAAATAGCCTCCCCTATTAGAATGGGAGAGCAGGAAACCTAGGAAAACCGCCGATTTTTTGGAATCCGCCTTTGAAAGGGGAGTGGTATTGCGACGACGCAAAACTGGCTGGATTATACCAGTCTAGTTTAACTCTTTTTTGGTATTTGCTATAAACTCTTGCATCTGTTCGGCAGGCATATCGTGCTTTTTGGCGTTACGGATTACTCGGAAAAAATTTCTTAAAACGTACAATTCGTTGCCACTGACCTGGCAAACCTCGCAAGGGCCTCCCCAAGTGCGCTTTGCGCAGGTGCATTTAGCCGGGGCGTCTTTAAGCGCAGCTTTTAATTTCCGCTGTGTTACGCCGATCATTTTGGAGTCGCTAATGCTATTGTCGATCGGCCTGATGGTATCGATGCTGTCGAAAAAATCTCGCAATACAATTCGTTCTAAATCATAGCTCATAAATAGTATTCCAGCAGCGGTAGGTTATGGTGCTCGCGGCCGGAATCGAACCGGCATGAGGAAACCCTCGACGGATTTTCTTACCAACCACAACTTTCGTTGCCGCTCTGCGGGAGAGCGTTTGTGGTCTGGACTATACCTTCACCATTGCCAGGGGAGGCGTTAGGTGCTGCCCGTCTAGTCTCTACACCTTCCTGATCGCTCAGGCTTGGCTCGGTATTGGCATCAGCCGGAGCTGGAAGCGTTCACCGAATTTGAGCAGTTCTACTTCCGGCGTTTCCACCGGAGCACTCAATTTTCAAGTCCGTTGCGTCTACCAATTCCGCCACGCGAGCTTAGAAACCTTCTAACCGGAAAACTGCAAAACACCAAATTTTTCTGGTGATGTTGCGGTGATGTTGCGAGATATTTTTGCCGATTTAACCAAAAATAGCCGTTTCGTATCCTCCTGTATTGTCGTCACTTTGCAATTCACCCAAAATAGCAGGGTCTTAGACCTCACTGATTTTAAGTCTGTTGCGTCTACCAATTCCGCCACGCGAGCCCATGGGAAGCTGTCATAGCGGCAAGCGGCTGTACTATCCATCCTTTTTTGCATTATCTTCGCGTTTTTTGCCCAACTATCCCCTTTATTTTCCAGATAAATAGTATAATATATCTTTACAATATCACCCGATAAAGAGGTGGAGCAAGGGGGTGTGGTGGATTCAAGCGGTAAAGACTGGGAAGATGTTATTCCAAAACAAAAAGACTGGACAAAAGATGCCGCGCAGCAAATGGCCCTGCGCTTATTGGCAGATAGGGACCGCTATTGGAAGGTGGTGCAGTTCGCTGACGGATGCGAGATAGAATTGCAACCGGCGCAGGATTTGAATGGCTATCATCCTGTCATCCCCAAAGGGTTTGAGACGATATGCGACGCTTTGCTGGAGCATATCCTTCGGCATCATTTAACGCAGGAACAAGCCGCCGCCCTCTCGCCTGAAGCGATTGAAGCCGCCGTTGAGAATGTCTTTGTGAGTGATGTGGAAAAAATGGAGGAGCATCAGGCGCGCAAGGTGCCGCCCGCCATCGTCATTGGAGATTATACGCCGCCACCCGGCAGCTTCCCGATTATGGATAAAAGAGCCACGCTTTCTTTGAAAACGCCTGCGCATGAGCGCGAGATTCATTGGGGGCGCGTGGAGCGCAGTGATTTTAATCGCGTGCGTATTTTCGGTGTGGAAATGAGCGTAGAGGAGTTGAAGCAAGCCGTTGGGTTGTGGCAGAAAAAAGTGGGCTCGCACGCCTCCGAATTGAACAGCATGCATCAACGGATTCTCTAATTTACAAGGCCTCGCCGCCGCGTTCCTCGTCCCACACTTCGTCGGTATGGTTGCCAAACAGCGTGATCAGGCAGTGCTTGCACTCGGCCAGCGTTTCGGCATCGGTGGAACGGGCGACCAGGCTCGTGCCCAGTTTCTGGTGGCGCACGAACGGGTAGCTGCCGATTTCGACGGTCGGGAACTGCGTCTGAATCTTTCCAAGCGCTTCGGCAATGGTGCCTTCGGTGACGAAGGCTGCGACTGTGACCGATAACATCGGCGCGCCGCCGGCCAGCGTGTGTTTGATATTGTCGAACATCGCCTGCATGATGCGCGGCACCCCGGCCATCACATAGACATTATCCATCTTATAGCCCGGCGCGGCGGAGACGGGATTATGGATGAGGGTCGCGCCTTCCGGGATATCGGCCATTTTCATCCGCGCCTCGTTGATCTGGTCCGGCGGGTAGTGGGCCTCCAGCAGCGCCTTTGCCTCCGGGTGGCGGACGAGTTTGACGCCGAACGCCTTGGCGATATTTTCCGAGGTGATGTCGTCGTGGGTGGGGCCGATGCCGCCGGTGGTGAACACCATGTCGAACTGGCGCCGGCAGCTATTGACGCAGGTGATGATGGTGGTGCCGATATCGGGGATGATGCGCGTTTCCATCAACCGGATGCCGCGCTTGTTCAGCTCGGTCGCAATCCATGCGAGGTTTTTGTCCTGGGTGCGGCCGGACAGCACTTCATTGCCGATGATGATGAGGCAGGCGGTGGGGGATTGCATGGGGCGGTTGGTAGTTGATGGTTGTTAGTTGGTGGTCTTATGATATATGATTACTCCAACAACCATCAACTAACAACCATCAACTACCAACCGACTTATGGACGAAACACGACAAATCATCATCCACAAGCCCGAAGATTTTGCCGGTATGCGTGCGGCGGGTCGGCTGGCGGCGGAAGTGCTCGACGCGGTGACGCCGATGGTGCAGCCGGGTGTGACGACGGGGCAGCTCAACGATTTCTGCCATGACATGATCGTGGGGGCGGGGGCGATTCCGGCGCCGCTCGGTTATCGCGGTTTTCCCAAATCGATCTGCACCTCGGTGAACCATGTCGTGTGCCACGGCATTCCAAGCGACTTCAAATTAAAAAACGGCGACATCGTGAATATCGACGTGACGGTAATCGTCGATGGCTGGCACGGCGACACCAGCCGCATGTATTTCGCCGGGGAGCCGTCGATCAAGGCGAAGCGCCTGACGCAGGTGACCTATGAATCGATGATGCTGGGCATTGAGCAGGTGAAGCCGGGCAATACCATCGGCCATATCGGCCACGCCATTCAAACCTATGCCGAGAAGCAGGGATTTTCGGTGGTGCGCGATTATTGCGGGCACGGGCTTGGCAAAACATTTCACATGGCGCCGTCGATTCTGCATTACGGCCATCCGGGTGAGGGCGTGGTGCTGAAAGAGGGAATGTTTTTCACCGTCGAGCCGATGATTAATGTCGGGCACTGGGCGACCATCCTCAACAAGCATGACGGCTGGACGGTGACGACGCGTGACAAGCATCTCTCGGCGCAGTTCGAGCATTCGCTGGCGGTGACGTCGGACGGCTTCGAGATTTTCACCCAGTCCCCTAAAGGCTGGCTCCAGCCGCCTTATGGTTGAGGCTTGACACGTACGTACGTACGTGTTAGAGTGGTGAAATGGAATATATTTCTGCCACCAATTTCCGCGCCAATATCTACAACTTTCTTGATCTTATCGGCAAGACAGGAAAACCGCAGCTTATCATGCTTAAGGGCGAGTTGTATGAATTGCGAAAAAAATCCAAACGTACGGCAGAAAAAAAGCATGACGGAAAGAAAAACCGTGACTTAAGCAAAATCAAACCCATTTCCTGCATGACCGAGCCGCCGGAATGGTACATTTCGCCGAAACTGCATGAATGGAGTGGCGAAATTGACTCGAACGTACGTTGACACCCATGTAGTTGTTTGGCTGCGTGAAAACAAGCTGCGTAAATTTTCAAAAGCAGCGTTGCGTGAGTTGGAAAGAGCGGAGACGTTGTTGGTAAGCCCTGTCGTAAAGTTGGAGTTAGCGTATTTGCAAGAAATAGGCGGGCTAACCATTTCGCCGGAGAAAATGCTTGATAGCAAAACCTTGAATTTTGATTTCGAAATATCAAACATGTCTTTTGCGCCTATCTGTGAGGCGGCGCAATCAATAGCTTGGACGCGGGATTTATTTGATCGTCTTCTTGTTGCAGAAGCAACTATTGCAAATGCAAAACTCATCACCGCCGATACTAAAATTCATGCGCATTATAAAAAGGCGGTGTGGTGAGTGACGCCCTCGAAAAACCCCTGCATTCCGGCCACCGGAAGCGCCTGCGCGAGCGGTTTTTGAAGGGCGGTGCCGAGGCGCTCGCCGATTACGAATTGCTTGAGATGATTTTATTTCCGGCCAAGCCTATCGGCGATGTGAAACCGATGGCGAAAACGCTGCTCGCGAAATTCAAAAGTTTCGGCGGTGTGCTGCATGCGGAGCCGGATGCGCTGCTCGGCGTTGAAGGCGTGAACGAAGCGGCGGTGGTGGCGATCAAGGTGGCGAAGGCGGCGAGCGAACGTTTGCTCAAGGAGGAATTTTCCGACAAGCCGATCATGAAAAGCTGGACGCAGCTGCTCGATTATTGCCGCATCCATATCGGCCACAACACGCATGAGGAATTCCATGTGCTGTTCCTCGACAGCAAGCTGCAGCTCATTGCTGATGAGCGCCAGCAGCGCGGCACGGTGAATCACACGCCGGTTTATCCGCGTGAAGTGGTGAAGCGTGCGCTGGAGCTGGGCGCCAGCAGCCTTATCCTCGCCCATAACCATCCGAGCGGCGATGTGAACCCGAGCAAGGAAGACGTCGAAATCACCAAGCTGATTATCGCCGCCGCCAAACCGCTTGGCATCGAGGTGCATGACCATCTCATCATCGGCGCCAAGAAACATTTTTCGTTTAAGTCGAAGGGTGTCATCTGATGCGGGCGTGGGGCGTAACCGATGGCAGCGCGGGTATGGTCGCGCAGGTGCGGGCGCTGGCCGAGGCGCTCGGGGTGGCGCTCGAAGAAAAAACCATTACGGTGAATGCGCCGTGGCGATGGCTGCCGAACGTGGCGTTCGATCTTGGCCTTGCAAATATTTTCCCGGTGACGAATGAAACGTATGAAGATCCGCCCGAACTGATTATCAGCTGTGGAAGAAAAGGCGCTCTGGTATCCGCTTACTCACGACTCACGACTCATGACTCACGACTCATCCATATACAGGATCCGCAAATGTCGGCGAAACATTTCGATGTGGTGGTGGCGATGGAGCATGACAAGATTGCCGCTAGCAATGTCATCAAGGTGCCCTATGCGCTGCACAGCATTACGGCGGAAAAGCTCTCCGAGGCAAAGGCCCTGTGGGAGCCGAAATTCGCGCATATCCCGCGCCCGTGGAATGTGGTGCTGATCGGCGGGTCGACCAATAAATATCATTTCACCCGCAAGGCGATGCAGAAACTCATTTCGGATGTGGAACAAATTTCCGGCGGTATGATTATCACCACGTCGCGGCGCACGGGCGCGGATAATATCGCGCTCCTCCTGGCACATCTCGGCAAGAATAAGGCCGCATATATTTATACCGGCGAGGGAGAAAATCCCTATCTCGGCATGCTCGCCTGCGCCGATAAAATTTATGTCACCAATGATTCGGTGAATATGATGAGCGAGGCGCTGGCGGCCGGTAAGCCGGTTTCCATTCTGAAATTATGGGGGCATGCGAATACCAAGCCGGCACGGTTCGCCGAGAGCCTGCCGTGTGTCATGCCACAGGAGATGATGAAAAACCTGGTGGTTTCAATCCGTCAGATGTTTCCCGCACTCACGTAAATCGCGGTCATAGATCGGGTGGTAATTGCCATGGTAGAATTCGAATTTCTCTTCGGCGGGCGGTGAGGTGACGCCGATTTTTTCTTCGAGTTCAGCCTCGCGGCCTCTGAAAATTTCCTGCCAGTGCTGCTGGAAATCGGCATAGCTCCAGCCGTCCCATTCTTTTTTGCGTTCGAGCGTGATGCCGATGACCCGCGCCGCCGAATCGAGCACGCGCCATAAATCGCTCCTGTCTTCCGGCGGGCGGTCGTCCCAGAATTCACTGCGTAGCGGGGCGATCAGCAGGCCCTGCGTGAGCGCCGAGTGCAGGAAGGCGGCCTCGCGGATCAGGCGGTTTTTTTTCGCCAGTGGCGAAATCTTGTCGCCATCGTAAAAGCGCATATTGGTCTTCATGTCGAGATGGTCGAAATGCCCGCCCATCTCCACTTCGCGGCCATCGGCATCTTCCATCATGCTATCCACCGCAAGCCCTTTATTATGCGCGCTCTTGCCGGGAAGGGCGAGAAGCCCCGCCGCCAGATCGTCATCGGTGGCGAAATTGTAGAGTTTGAACGCGCCTTCGACCGTGCGTAGCCCGTCATAAATAATCGTGCGCCAGGCTTGCGTTTGATGCAGGTGGATCGCCGCACCCACCACGATATCGGCGAGCGTCCGGTGCAGCCACAGCGTGGCATCGGGCCGGTAGGCACGCCCAAACACATTCACGCGATTGGCCCGTGGCGTGGCGGCATAAATTTGTTCCGATACCGGAATGATCTTTCCGCCCTCACCATACACCAGCGAATCCTGTGCATAGGCAAGGCAGGTGCCGATGGGGTCGGCACCACCGCAGGCGGCCATGCGCCCGGCTTTTTTATAATCGGCGATGGCGACCAGCTCGTCCGGATAAACGGCGCGCGCGCCATGCGGTCCGGTGGCAGACAATGTGTGTTCGAATGCGTCCCAGCCCTTACGCATCGGTGGCGAGGCGTTGCAGGGTGTGCGAGCGGTATTCGCGGCGGTGGGTGACATAGACGACCACGGCGGTGGCAGCCATGAACGCGAAAGGATGCACGAACCAGGCGAGCGCGGCCAGCCCGAAATAATAGGCGCGCAGGCCGCTATTGAAATGTTCGGCGGCGTTTCCGGCGAGGAAGGCGGCTTTTTCGGCGGCGTCTTCTTTTTCGGCGTCGCACCCGGTGGCGCTGTCGAGCGGTGCGGCGGCGACTAAGATGCTGGTATAGTTATGCTGGCGCATCGACCATGTATATTTGAAAAAGGCATAGATGAAAATCAGGATGAGCAGGGCGATTTTGATCTCCCACATGATCGGCGTGATCGGCTTGGCGAAGGGAATCGCGCTGATGAGGCTGCCGACCTGCTCGTGGTAGGAGAGCATGCCGATAAGCCCCGCGAGGATGAAGATGGTGGTGTTGGCGGAGAAGGTGATGGAGCGCATGAGGTTGCCGATCATGATGGCGTCAACCGAGCGGTTATCGCGCCCCAGCATCTGCTGCATCCATTGTTTGCGGTAACGGTGGGTGACGGCGAGCAGCCCCACCCGCGAGGTGTGGCGGGTATAAAAACCGTAGCCCGCCCAGCAGGCGATGAAAAAGAGCAGGGCGAGGGCATCCTGCGCATCCAGGTGGTGCAAGAGTTCATTCATACGCGTCCCTCCAGTAGTTTTTTGGTTGCCTGCATGACGTTGGCTTCGCGCATCAGTGATTCGCCGACGAGGAAAACATGGAGGCCGGCCGCCTGCATGCGCAGCAGGTCGCCGTGGGTGCTGATGCCGCTTTCGCACACGCCGATCTTATCCGCAGGCAGCATCGGCGCAAGCGTTTCGGCGGTGGCGAGATCGACTTCAAGCGTTTTTAAATTCCGGTTATTGATGCCGATGAGCGGCGAGGTGAGGTGGGCAAGCGCCCGCTCCATTTCCTGCGCGTCATGCACCTCGATCAGCACATCGAGCGAAAGCGCGTGAGCGGCGGCCTCAAGTTCCTGCGCCTGCGCGTTTTCGAGCGCGGCCATGATGAGCAGGATGCAGTCGGCGCCGAGCGCCCGCGACTCCGTGATCTGGTAGGGGTCGATCATGAAATCCTTGCGCAATATCGGAAGGAGCGCCGCCTCATGCGCAAAGCGCAGATAGTCGTCGCGACCTTGAAAATAGGGTTCGTCGGTGAGCACCGAGAGGCAGGTGGCGCCGCCGAGTGTATAGGCGGTGGCGAGCGCGGCCGGGTCGAAATCCTCGCGGATGACGCCTTTGCTCGGCGAGGCTTTTTTAATTTCGGCGATGAGGGCGGGCTGTTTTTTCTCGGCGCGCAGGCGCAGATGCTCGATGAACCAGCGCGGCTTACCGGCGGTTTTGCAGGCGCTAAGCAGCTCGGCTTCGGGCACAGCTTTTTTACGCGCACTGATATGCTCGCGTTTTTTGGCGCAGATATCGGCGAGGGTGTTGGTCGTAGGCTTAGTCATGCGCCGACCATAGCATATCGGAAAATCCGCGAAAGCGGCAAAATTTGGACAAAAAAAATGCCCGCCCTGGATGAGAGGAGAGGGGGGCATTGTAATCAGCAACAGCTTTTAAGGGCTGTTGCGGGCATCTTAATATCCGACGAAGGCGCCTGAGCCAAATAACACGCTGCGCGTGGTATTGTACTCGATGCCGTTCGCCGTGGGGGTCACTTCAGCGGGTCCGTAGACACCGATGAAGAGGAAATCCCCAAAATTCGCCACGAAGTGCGAATACCAGACGTTCGACAGTTGCCGGGTGGAAGTTGATTCCACCAAGAACCCACTGTCCGTTTCCGCGGTTGTCAGCACGACAGCGCCAGCGGTTGTAGCTCCCTTGACTCGCGTGCTTGTCCCACGCTGTACTGTTGTGTTGGCAACAGTTTGCGGGCTTGCGAGTTGGTCTGCAACTGGGAGTGTGACGAAGTCGATGCGGAGCTGGGTCTGTCCAAAGCCAAGGGCTTCGGATGCGTTGCTCAGAATTGCACCTGAGAGCGTCTGCTTTTCAACATCCTTGCTGCGGGCCTCTGCCACTTGCGTGGAGAGGCTGATCATTGCTGCTGCAACGATCAGGGCTGCGAACTTTTGCATGCGAACGGTTCCTTGAAAGGACACACGATGCTTGGCCAACGACGAAATTGTCGGTTGGCCTTTATAGACAACGTAGTGCTCATCCGGTTTTTAAAAAACCCTCTTCACTACGATAGTCCCGAACTTATTTTCCGAAGAAAATAAAAAAAACGAGAACGAAAACAGTTATAGGATAGCAGATTATAAGGGTTTTTGCAAGATTATTAATAAATCTTTATTAAATTGCCGGAAAAACCGCTGAAATGCATCAATCTATTGAAAGATAGTGATTATTTCTCGTCATTGCGCCCGCCGGCGCGGCAAAAAACAACTCTCGTCATTGCGACCCCGCATTTGATGCGGGGGAAGCAATCCACTCTTTGTCATCCCGACGAAAGTCTGGATCCAGCGGCGAGCGTCTGCGAGCTAAAAGATACTTTTTTCGCCGCTGATCGCGGCTTTATCTGGATCCCGGCCTTCGCCGGGATGACAGGTTAGTAGCGATAGGCATCCGGCTTGAACGGCCCGGCGACATTCACATTGATGTATTTAGCCTGTTTCTCGGTGAGTTTGGTGAGCTTCACGCCGAGTTTTTCAAGGTGCAGGGCGGCCACTTTTTCATCGAGATGTTTGGGCAGCACATACACATCGTTTTTATATTTCGCGTGGTTTTTCCACAGCTCGATTTGCGCCAGCACCTGATTGGAGAAGCTGGTGCTCATCACGAAGCTTGGGTGGCCGGTGGCGCAACCGAGATTCACCAAACGGCCTTTGGCGAGCAGGATGATGCGTTTGCCATCCGGGAATTCAATTTCATCCACCTGCGGTTTGATTTCTTTCCATTTCATGTTTTTGAGTGCGGCGACTTGGATTTCGGAATCGAAATGGCCGATATTGCACACAATGGCGCGGTCTTTCATGGCGCGCATATGTTCGAGCGTGATGATGTCTTCGTTGCCGGTGGCGGTCACGAAAATATCGGCAACCGACGCAGCTTCTTCCATCGTCGTCACCTGATATCCTTCCATGGCGGCTTGCAGAGCGCAGATGGGGTCGATTTCCGTCACGATCACGCGGGCGCCCTGTGTTTTCAGGGAGCTTGCGCAGCCTTTGCCTACGTCGCCAAATCCGGCGATGACGGCGATTTTACCGGCGAGCATGACGTCAGTGGCGCGCTTGATGCCGTCCGGCAGCGATTCGCGGCAGCCATAGAGGTTATCGAATTTCGATTTGGTGACGGAGTTGTTCACGTCGATGGCAGGCACTTTCAGCGTGCCGGCTTTCACCATTTCGTGCAGGCGGTGCACGCCGGTGGTGGTTTCCTCGGAAATGCCTTTGATGTTTTTCAAAAGCTCAGGATATTTATTGTGGAGGATAATGGTGGCATCGCCGCCGTCATCCAGAATCATGTTCGGTTCCCAGCCATCGGCTTTGATGGTTTGCTCGATGCACCATTCATATTCCTCCTCGGTTTCGCCCTTCCATGCGAACACGGGAATGCCGGCCGCGGCAATGGCGGCGGCCGCCTGGTCCTGCGTGGAGAAAATATTGCAGCTCGACCAGCGCACTTCGGCGCCAAGCGCCGTCAGCGTTTCGATCAGCACCGCGGTTTGAATGGTCATGTGCAGGCAGCCGATGATTTTGGCGCCTTTCAAAGGCTGGCTTTTGCCGTATTCGGCGCGGAGCGCCATCAAACCCGGCATTTCGGTTTCGGCGAGGGAAATTTCGTTGCGGCCCCACTGGGCGAGCGAGATGTCTTTGACTTTGTAATCGGTAAAACCGGTTTTTGCAGCAGTGGCGGGCATAGAAATTCCTTTCGATATGAAATATGCCCGGAAACTAGCCAGAACTGCGCTATAGTGCAAGCAATAACTGATTTATCGCATAACCATCAGCTCGCTAGGTCTGTATGCATAGCGTAAATCCGGGCGTTTTTCCCAAACGGCATTTTTGCAAGCATTTTCAAAGTGGGTTATAAGGTTTTCTGCGCCTGATCCTTCCCCTGGCGTATCACAAACGCAGGCAATAACAGGCGGGCCTTCAGGCGTTGCTGCCAGCAGATCTGGCATCCATATCACTGAAATATTATCCCCGGTTCCGCGCTTAATAGCAACATCTGCAAGTGCTTTTGCAATATTAGATCCATTTTCCGCAGGCTTGGCATACGCATCATGGAAAAGCCTTTCTATTAATTCTGGCCATGATTGTGGAAAATGCTCTGGATCTACGGCCTTATAGCCACAAGAAATGGTTGTTTCCATGATTCCATCGGAATTCAGTAAAAGCCCTATTTTCGTTTTTTCGCGTTTAAATCCATGCTCTTTAGCAAGCGTATCTAATGTTTCCGATAGATTTTTTACTATACAAGAATGCCCATCCTTAAAGTCCTTCGATGGTGTAAGATGAATGGCTTTTATTTTTTCTCCTTCCGTTAACACCAACGTTGCACTGCAATCTCCTTTGCCGTAAACTTCCAAGACTTGGGTTTTTGGTTCATACGCCCCCATACATGTTAAGGAAAAAAAACGTGAGAGTGCATTTCGCTGTACAGACGTCATAATTTTTCTGCACATTTCCATATCACAACCTGGCAGATCCAATACCGCTAATCTATCATTTTGCTTCTTGTTACGGTCTGAGCGACGATTGCCAGCCAATGCCACATGGGTCGTTATTCCGCCTATTTGCGCTTTTGTGTAGCGGTCCATCGCCTCTGATGTGCTGCCCAAATTCCAAATTCTCTCATTCATTCAATGGACTTCTCAATTGTAATCAATGTGGACACACTACACACCTTTAATACCTCCAGCATATCTTCCTTGGCGAGCGCGATGCAGCCTTCGGTGCCACGGTAATCACCATGCGCCACATGCATAAAAATGGCGCTGCCACGGCCCGGCACCACCGGATCGTCGTTATAGCCCAGCGGGACGATGAGATCGTAGACATGGTCGTCGCGCCATAGATGCTCGAAGGAAGGTTGCAGGTTCAGGGCTGCAGGTTTCGGCGTGCCTTCTGTCACCTGTAACCTGTCACCTGTTATCTTGATGTGTTTATTATACTCGCTGCTTCTCACATCATCGCACCAGCCGTCTTCCGGGCGGATGAGTTTGAGCGGAAGTTTGGTTCGTGGCGATTCCATACGGTCCATGCGGAACCAGCATTCGCGCAGCGCGAAGGTGCCGGTCGGCGTGCAGCCATCGCCTTCTTTTTTATCGGTGGCGATGCCGTTTTTCCCGATGGCGCAGCGATATTCTTTGCCGAGGAAGGAAAGGCGATTGCCGGAGACTTCAATTTTATTGGGCATTCTTGACCAGTGCCGGTTTTTTCTTGAGGTTTTTTAGTGCGGCCTCCACCAGTTGCGCGGCGTTTAAGCCCGCCTCGTCATACATGGCTTCGGGCTTGCCGTGTTCCTGGAAAATATCGGGCAGGGTGAGCGGGAGAATGCGGGTTTTGGACAAATTCTCTTTGGCGGCGAACGACAGCACATGCGCGCCGAATCCGCCTGCGGCATTTTCCTCCACGGTGATGACAAGCGGATGGTTTTTGCATAAGTCGCGAATCAGTTTCTCGTCCAGCGGCTTGGCGAAGCGGGCGTCGGCGACGGTGGCGTGGATGCCCTGCGCTTCCAGCAATTGGGCGGCTTTCATGCATTCGGCCAGTCGCGTGCCGAGCGAGAGGAACGCGACATCGCTACCGCTTCGGATGATGCGGCCCTTGCCGATGGGAAGCGGGACGCCGACTTCGGGGATGGCGACGCCGGTGCCTTCGCCGCGTGGGTAGCGGAAAGCGATGGGGCCGTTATCATAAGCGCGGGCGGTGGCGACCATATGCACCAGTTCGGCTTCGTCGGCGGCGGCCATCACCACGAAATTCGGCAGCGCCGCCAGATACGTCACATCGAAACTTCCGGCATGGGTCGGGCCGTCGGCGCCCACGAGTCCGGCGCGGTCGATGGCGAAGCGCACCGGCAGGTTTTGCACCGCCACGTCATGCACCACCTGGTCGTAGGCGCGTTGCAGGAAGGTGGAGTAAATCGCGCAGAAGGGTTTGTAGCCCTGCGTGGCGAGCCCGGCGGCGAAGGTGACGGCGTGCTGCTCGGCGATGCCGGTATCGAACATGCGCTCAGGATATTTTTTCTCGAATAAATCCAGCCCGGTACCGCTCGGCATGGCGGCGGTGATGGCGATGATTTTTTCATCTTTGGCCGCTTCCTTGATGAGCGATTCGGCGAAGACTTTGGTGTAGGAGGGCGCCCCTGCGGCGGTTTTTTTCTGCGTGCCGGTTTTCACGTCGAACTTCACCACGCCGTGATATTTATCGTCGGAAGCTTCGGCGGGCGCGTAGCCATGACCTTTTTTCGTGACCACATGCAGCAGCACCGGGCCGGAATCTTTTTCATTTTTAATGTTACGCAACACGGGGAGCAGGTGGTCGAGATTATGGCCGTCCACCGGGCCGACATAATAAAAACCCATCTGCTCGAACAAGGTACCGCCGACCGCGAAATCGCGTGCGAAATGCTCCATTTTCTTGGCGAGCTTACCGAGCGGTGCCGGGAATTTGCTCGCCACCACCTTGCCGACATGGCGGATGGAATGATAGGAATGCGACGAGAGCAGCCGCGAGAGATAGGCGCTAAACGCACCGACCGGCGGCGCGATCGACATATCGTTATCGTTCAGAATGACGATCAGGCGGCGGCCTTCGGCCCCAGCGTTATTGAGCGCCTCATAGGCCATGCCTGCCGACATCGCGCCGTCGCCGATCACGGCAATCACCTCATGAAAACCGTCATCCCGGCCAGACGCATGCGAAGCATGCAAGCGCGAGCCGGGATCGCGTGCCGCTTGTGCCATGTTGAGATCGCGGGCGACAGCCATGCCGAGCGCGGCGGAAATGGAGGTGGAGCTGTGTCCGGCGCCGAACGGATCATATTCGCTTTCTTCGCGCTTGCAGAAACCGGCGAGTCCGCCCGGCTGGCGGATGGAGCGTATTTTGTCGCGCCGCCCGGTTAGGATTTTATGCGGGTAGGATTGATGGCCGACATCCCAGATCAATAGATCGTCCGGCGTGTTGAACACATGGTGCAGCGCCACGGTGAGCTCGACCACGCCGAGGCCCGCGCCCAGATGCCCGCCGGTATGCGCCACCGCATCGATGGTTTCGGTGCGCAGCTCATCGGCGAGCTGGCGCAACTGCGCGTCGGAGAGATCGCGCATATCGGCAGGTGTGTGAATTTGATCCAGCAGCGGTGTTTTCATCGAATGTGTCATCCTGAGCGAGCGTAAGCGAGTCGAAGGATCTTTGCAAATAATAAACCGCGAGCATAAAAAAAGGCCAGCCCGAAGGCTGGCCAAATGTAAATAACAGGGAGGATTAAGGGATAAATTCTTTAAGGGGGAGCCTTGAAAGATGTTTATAGCCTCAAATGAGCGTGCTCATAACGTCCTTATAAGCCATTCCGTAAAATATTAGTAATTGTATTTATTCGTATCAGCTATGCGTATTGTGCATATCTACGCGGCATTGGCGGCGAGGCTGACCAGCCCGTCTTCGGCGAGTTTGCGCAGGATGAACTCCTTGAAAACCTTGATTCTTTTGGAGTTCCGCAGCTCCATCGAGTAGATAAAATAGACATCGGTGCTTGGCCCGACCAGTTCCGGCAGCACGCGGCTGACGCCGGGCACGTTTTTGGCCATGTAATCCGGCAGCCCGGCGATGCCGATGGAGCTTTGCACGGCCTTCAATATGCCGAACAGGCTGTTGATTTTGAGGGTGGGGCGGCGTTCCTCGTCTTTGCGCGCACCGGCGGTGAGCACCCAGTTCACCTCGGCAAATGGCAGGCGCACATCTTCGCCGAACGTAACGAGCCGGTGGTTGATCAACTCGTCGGCTTTCTTCGGGACGCCGTGAGTACGCAGGTAATCGTTGGAGGCGTAGAGCGAATTATGCAGCGTGGTCAGTTTTTTCTGGATCAGGTCGGGATGTTTGGCCGGGAACAGGCGGATGGCGACGTCGGCCTCGCGCATGGTCAGGTCCAGCTCTCGGTCATCGACCAGCAGGCTGGGGATAATTTCCGGGTAGGAATCGCAGAATTCGCGCATATGCGGCGTGAGCCAGGTGGTGCCGATGGCGACCGGCGCGGTGATTTTGAGCGGGCCGCGTGGGCGTTCCTTGCTTTCCAGCAGCGCGTTTTCAGCGGCGGAAAGGCGGGTCAGTATATCGCTGACCGTGCGGAATAAAATCTCGCCCTGTTCGGAGAGCATGAGGCCGCGGGCGTGGCGGTGAAAAAGTGCAACTTGCAGCCCTTCTTCGAGCGCGGAAATCTGGCGGCTGATGGCGGATTGGCTCAGGTTCATCACTTCCCCCGCCCGCGTGAAGCTCTTGGCGGTGGCGACCGTGTGGAAAATGCGAAGCTTATCCCAGTCCATTGTCTTGCGTTCCCCGCCACACTGCGCTCTGCGTGGCTACGAGTTGCATTATGGGGCAGTCATACCCCTTTTTATTTTGCAATGCAACAAAATTAACTGCAAAGTAAAGAAATTAACCAAGCTATAAGGGTGGAGGCTTCCTTGGTTTTGATGAAAAAAACAGTCGCTTATAAAATAAATGCATTTTTTCCGATTTTTTTGCATTTCCCCCCTTCCGTGACACATTCTTACGTGTGACTCTATAAATATAGACTCACATTCGTGTGTCTGGCGTAGAGTATCAATGTCCCGTGAGGAAACGCTCTGCTTCAAGCGCGGCCATGCACCCCGTGCCCGCGGCGGTCACCGCCTGGCGGAAGATTTTATCCTGCACGTCGCCGCTAGCGAACACGCCGGGGATATTGGTTTTGGTGCTGCCGGGGGTGGTTTTGATATAGCCGTCTTCATCCAGCGTGATTGTGCCTTTGAACAGCTCGGTGTTCGGGGTGTGGCCGATGGCGACGAACACGCCGTCGGTTTTCAGCTCCGAAACCTCGCCGGTTTTGACGTTCTTCAGTTTCACCGCAGTGAGCGAGTTGGGGTTTTCGGTGCCGATGAATTCTTCGACGACGCTATCCCATATCACCGAGGCTTTGGGATTTTTGAACAAACGTTCCTGCCCGATTTTCTCGGCCTTGAGGCTGTCGCGGCGGTGGATAAGCGTCACTTTGCTTGCGATATTGGTGAGGTAGAGTGCTTCTTCAACGGCGGAATTTCCGCCGCCGACGACGACGACTTCTTTGCCTTTATAGAAAAACCCGTCACAGGTGGCGCAAGCCGAAACGCCGAAGCCGGAGAATTTCTGCTCGCTTGGAATGCCGAGCCAGCGGGCGCTTGCGCCGGTAGCGATCACCAAAGCTTCGCCGATGTAGCTGTCGCCGGATTCGCCAACGGCGACAAACGGGCGCTTGGAGAGATCGACCGATTTGATGGTGTCGTGGAAAATCTGCGTGCCGACATGGGCCGCCTGTTTTTCCATCTGCTCCATCAGCCACGGGCCGCCCACGGCATGTTCGAAGCCGGGGAAATTCTCAACATCGGTGGTGATGGTGAGCTGCCCGCCGGGCTGCATGCCGTGCACCATGATCGGCGAGAGCGAGGCGCGTGCCGCGTAGATTGCGGCGGTGCATCCTGCCGCTCCGGAGCCGATAATTAAAACTTTTGTATTATGTGTTGCCATGTTTCTCCAACCATTCTTTCATGAGCTGGATTTCCTGCGCCTGGCTGCGGATTATTTCATCCGCCAGCTTGCGTAACGCTGGGTCGCTGCCATAGGCTTTCAGCACCCAGGCCATATCGATAGCGCCCTGGTGGTGCGGTATCATGCCGCGCACGAAATCGAGATCGGCATCGCCGGTGAATTTGATCGCCATATCGCGGTGCATGGCGTCCATCCCTTCTTTATAGGCGCGGACGCTTGGCCGCGAGCAGGCTCCCTCGGCGACCCAGCTGCTGTCATGCGTGGCAAGCCACTGCGTCATGAAGCCGATTTCCGCTTCCTGCCAGGTGATGATGCGGCGGGTGAGTTTCTTCAGCTCTTCGTCCTTGCCGTATTGGATCTGCACTTTCGCCATATCCACCGCGCCCTGGTGATGGGGAATCATGCCACGCGCAAAATCCACATCCGCATTGCCGCTATACACGATATCCATGCCTTTATGCATGGTGGCGTTAGCCTCAATATACTCACGCACCGCCGGGTTATGCCTGAGCTTCTTGCTCAGTTTCGGCGTGGTGTGATGCATCCCTGCGTGGTGGCCGGTTTGCGCGATGGCCGGGCCACCGGCAATGGACAGCACCGCGATCGCGGCGAGCAGATGTTTCGTATGTCGCATGGTATGATCTCCTCAAAGGGATGACATTTAGAGTTTTGTAGCGTTTTTCTTCAGGTAGCTTGCAACGCCGGCGGCATCGGCTTTCATGCCGTCATCGCCGCGTTCCCAGCCGGCCGGGCAGACTTCGCCGTGCTCTTCGAAGAACTGCAGCGCGTCGACCATGCGCAGCGCCTCATCGACATTGCGGCCAAGCGGCAGGTCGTTCACCACCTGATGGCGGACGACGCCGTTGCCGTCGATCAGGAAGGTGCCGCGGAAGGCTACCGCATCGCCCAGCAGCACGTCATAATCGCGGGCGATGGATTTGGTGAGGTCGGCGACCATCGGGAACTGCACATTGCCGATACCGCCTTTTTCGATCGGGGTTTGCTTCCAGGCGAGGTGGGTGAAGTGGGAATCGACCGAGCAGCCGATCACTTCGGTTTTACGCAGCTTGAATTCTTTCAGGCGGTTGTTAAACGCGATGATTTCCGAAGGGCAAACAAAGGTGAAATCCAGCGGCCAGAAAAACAGCACGCCGGTCTTGCCTTGTTTGGTTACTTTGCCATTTGCATCTTTTTTAATACCCAAATGCGACAGCAGGTTGAAGCTTTCATTGATGCTGTTATCGCCCATGATGGCTTTGGCAGTGAAATCCGGGGCGGGTGTGCCGACGAGTACGCTCATATGTGTCTCCGTAAAATAGAGTTGGTTAAAACGCGAATTGGCCTATATATAGGCTATTCCTGCAATGCTTCAAGGGGCCATATGAAATTCCGTAAACCTGAATTGCTTCCTACCTTGTTTTTTGTCAGTGCTTTTTGTGTGATGTGCGCGCTTGGCATATGGCAACTCAATCGTTTAGCATGGAAAACAGAAATTATAGCGCAGACAGAGGTTGCTGCCGCTGCGCCTGCGCTGGCCAGCCTGCCACAGGATGTGTCGGGTCTTGCCTATCGCAGGGTTATACTCACGGGGAAGTTCTTGCACGATAAAACCATCCACCTGATCGGCCGCCAGCAGGGCATGGAGGTGGGCTACTATATGGTCACGCCGTTGGCGCTGGACGATGACGGGCGTATCATTCTGGTCAATCGAGGATTTTCACCAGTGG
>JANRKF010000008.1:0-40190 GCA_033763575.1 Alphaproteobacteria bacterium
GAAGTACATGAGCAGCGGAAGCGCAGTAACCGGCTGTTTGCAGCCATTCAGAAACGCGTGACGGCGCTATCTAATGAAAAATGGTTATATTTCGGCACGGGCGGCGAAGGCCATTTCCAGCTTGGCGAGTTCTACCGCCACCCGCAGTTCGATATCCTCGATTAATTCCAGCAGGTAAGGGTCGCTCACCGCCTCTTTCTGGGCGGCCATGCTGGAGGCAAGCTCCGGGAGCATCTGGGCGGGAATTTCGCCGATGAGCAGTTGCTGGCGCAGGCGCTCCAGCGCGTCGAGCATGGTTTTTCCTTGTTTTACAAGTCGTTCGCGCTTGCGTTCTTCTTCCGAGATTTCCTGCAGGGCGAGCAGGCTGCCGATGGTAGCGGTGGCGGCGGTTTCGCTGATATTCACCACGGAGGCGGCGGCGTCCGATTCCGCCACGCCCAGGAAATCGGAAAAATTGGCGGCGCTCGTCCCATCGCGCTTGCGCAGGCTCGTGGTTGGCTTGATGGTGCCGTATCCTGTGACCTTCATTCAGCTATTCCTTTTGAAAAACTGGCACGCCAGCTTTTCGTTACGCCCGCTTCGCGGCGACAAGCGCACTCTTTCGGAGTGCGCTTGCATCGTCCAGCCCGATGCTACGCATCGAACTTACCTGTTCATTATACACCCGCTTTTGCGAATTTCGAGCGGCAATATTTGCCGCTTACAGGCGGCGCGGCGCGGCCCGGGGTGGATTATCCCGGTGAAGATGCCGTAAAAACTTTATTTTTCATATTGATACAAGTTGGCACGGAACTCGCTAACTCAATGTAAGCATAAAGAAAGAATCTTGACGGGGAAATATATGTCGGCACATCCACATTATGTATCGAACAACGCGCATCCGGCGCCTGCCATGCCGCGTGAATTGGTCGCGAAAGTGATGATTCGCAGCTTCGGCATGACGTTTATGTTTGCGGCGCTGCTGCTGGCCTATTCTTTTTTAGTGGCAAGCCCGGCCAAGGCCAGTGCGCGCATCAAGGACATCGTGAATTTTGAAGGCGTGCGCGAGAACGTGCTGATGGGTTATGGGCTGGTGGTCGGGTTGAACGGCACCGGCGACAAGCTCAAAAACTCCGCCTTCACCGAGCAAAGCCTGATTGCGTTTCTGGAGCGCCAGGGGGTGAATACACGCGGCACCGAACTGAAAACCAAAAACGTGGCGGCGGTGACGGTGACGGCGAAGCTTCCGGCCTTCGCCCGCAGCGGCAGCCGCATGGATGTGACGGTGAGCGCGATGGGCGACGCCAAGGATTTAAGCGGCGGCACGCTCTTGGCCACGCCGCTTTACGGTGCCGATAGCGAAGTCTACGCGGTGGCGCAGGGTTCGGTGTCGATCAGCGGTTTTCGCGCCGAAGGGCAGGCGACCACGGTGACGAAGGGTGTGCCGACCTCCGGCTATATCGCCAACGGCGCGGTGGTGGAAAAGGAAGTGGAATTTGCGCTGAACAATATGCCGCAGCTGAAAATGGCGTTGCGCAATCCCGATGTGACGACGGCACAGGAAATTGCCGGGGCGATCAACGCGCAGATCGGGCCGGGCGTGGCCAGCGTGCTCGATCCGGGGACGATCCAGCTGACCATACCCGCCATTTACCAGAATAACGTCACGCAGCTTCTGGCCGACCTTGAGAAATTATCCGTGGAGACCGACCAGGTGGCGAGGATTGTCATCGACGAAGCGTCCGGAACGATCGTGATGGGTGAAAATGTCAAGATCGATACGGTGGCGGTGGCGCAGGGCAACCTGGTCGTCAAAATTGAAGAAACGCCGCAAGTGTCGCAACCGGCTCCGTTCGCGCCGGAATCGGCGGAAACCGTGCAGGTGCCGCAAACCACCATCTCGATCGATTCGTCGCCCGGAAAGCGTCTGGCCGTGATGCAGGGCGGCGCCACGCTCAAAGATCTGGTGGCGGGGTTGAACGCGCTGGGCGTCGGCCCGCGTGACCTGGTTACCATTTTGCAAACCATTAAAGCGGCGGGCGCATTGCAGGCCGAGATTGTGACGAGGTAGCGTATGATACAGACCGGCGTTTTATCTACTGCGCTCAGCGGAAAAATTGCGCGGAACGATTTCCTCGATTCGACCACGCAAAAACTGCAGGGTGCGGCGAGCGGCAACCTCTCGAAATCGGAAGCCAAGAAGGTGGCGCAGGATTTCGAGTCGCTCTTCGTCAGCCAGATGGTGCAGCATATATTCAGCGGCGATTCGCTGGGGAAAGACCAGTTTGGCAGCGAAGAAACCGACGAAATTTATAAAAGCATGATGGTCGATCAATACGCCAAGGCCATCGTCAAGTCCGGTGGCATAGGAATTGCTTCCTACATCGAGAGATCGCTCGCGCAGCGCGCATTACTTACCGCACAGGAGGTGCCATCATGAGTACGCAAGCCAAAACGACGCCGTATGAGATCAGGATACAGGATGTGGTGACGCTGACTGCGCGACTGGCGCAGTTGCTCGCCGAGGAAGTCGATCTGCTCGGCGGCATGAAGCTCAAGGAAGTGGAAAAGCTCCAGCACGAAAAGATGTTCATCACCAATGCGCTGGACGCGCAGCGCAAGCTTCTCGACAAGCACCCGAACGCGCTTGAGCAAATCCCTTCGCGTGACAAGGCCGACCTGCAGCGCGTGGTGGATGTATTCAACAATATCCTGAAGGAAAACCACCGCAAGCTGCTGCTGGCCAAAGAGGTCAACCACAAGATCGTCTCGGCGATCAAGGAAGTGGTGCGCGACCATACCAGCAGCAGAACCTATGGTGGCGACGGGATCACCCATTATGCGCCGTATGAAACGATATCCGTAACGCTTGATAGTAAGGTTTAGTGTATGAGCCTAAGCCTCGCACTCAATACAGCGCTGTCCGGGTTGAGCGTCAACCAGCGGTCGCTTGCGACGCTTTCGCAGAACATTGCCAACGCCAATAATGCGGAATACAGCCGTAAGATTGTCACGCAGGAAGCCATTTATTTGCAGGGCACCGGCGCCGGCGTATCGATCAGCGACATCAGCCGCAAGGTAGACGAATACCTGCAGAAATCCGTGCGCAACCAGGGCTCCATATCGGGGCGGTCCGATGTGCTTTCGACCTACAGCGAAAACCTGCAGATTCTGCTCGGCAGCCCCGGCAGCCAGAACAGCATCTATTCGGATGTGACCAATCTCTTCAACGGGCTCCAGCAGCTTTCGCAAACGCCGGAGAACGCCTCTTTGCGTGTGGGCGCGGTCAATAGCGCGGAGGCGCTTGCGCGCAGTTTCAACAGTCTCGCCAGCGGCATCTATGCCATGCAATATTCGGTGGACCAGGATATTGCGCAATCTATCGCAGTGATCAATTCCGACCTGAAGGAAATCTCCTCGCTCAACTCAACCATCGCCTCGAACAAGCTGCTTGGCCGTTCGGTCAGCGAGCTGGAAGATCGCCGGGATACGCTCTTAAATGACGTGTCCCAATATATCGATATCCAGACCTACGAACAGACCAATGGCGTGGTGAGCGTATTCGCGGCGGGCGGGTATAGTCTGGTGGACGATAGCGTGTATGCGCTCAGCTATCAGGGCGCGACCTCGGCGGATTTTTTCTCCAACGGCAACGCCACCAGCGCCATTAATATTTACCGTCTCGACGAGAATGGCAATTTATCGGGCACGCCGAACGAGCTGGTATCTTCCGGTGTCGGTTCGGGCGTGACGACGAACCTGACCAGCGGCAGGATCAAGGGGCTCATCGAGCTGCGCGACCAGCAGCTTCCGGATGTGATCGCCAAGCTCGATGTGCTGGCGGGTGTCATTCGCGATGAAATCAACGAGGTGCATAATAGCGGCGTCGCTTTCCCGGGGGCGAATAGCTACACCGGCACCCGCGCCGTGTCGGGCGAGGATTACAGCGAGTGGGCAGGCGGCGTGCGCATTGCGGTGCTCGACCAGAACGGCAACCCGGTGCCTTCGACCTACAGCGATGAGGAATCCGGTTTCCGGCCCTTGTTCATCGATTTTAGCACGCTCGATACCGGCAACGGCGCTGGCCAGCCGTCCGTTCAGGGCATCATCAATGAAATCAACCGCTATTACGGCGTGCCGCAGGACAAGGTCACGCTGGGCAATGTCAACGACATACGGCTTGTGCTCAATAACGATTCGATTCCCGGCACCAACTCTCAGCTCAATTTCGATTTCCAGCTGGATAATTTTTCCGGGCAGGATGCCGATTTTTATGTGCGCGATATTCAGGTCTTAAACGATAGCGGTGTGGATATTACCAATCTCACGCAGGACGTGCCGACCGTTTCGCTGGCCTCCACCGCCACTTACACGACCACGGCCGGCAGCAAAACCGTCACCGTGGCGACGGCGGCAGCGCATGGGTTTGCGACCGGCGACCGCATTTACCTCACGCCGCCCACGGTCGATATTGACGGCATTCCGTCCGACAATCTCGGCGGGTTTTTTATCATCGATAATGTGACAGCGACCGGGTTCACCATCACGGTGCCGGATGCGGCGGCGGCGGGCGGATCGCACGACCAGGCGAATCTGGAAGCGCGCACCGTCTATTACACCTCTGAAACCGGCACCACTGCGCGCAGCACCGCCGCCGGCACCGTCACCGCGAGCATCGCCGGTCACACCACCGCCAAATTCTACACCGTCAAGGCGACGGTATCGGTGGTGGATGCGAACGGGAATATTTCCAATTCCGAAGTCACCTACCGTATCGACAGCCTTTCCACGAATGTAAAAAATTACCGCTATGCGGCGCGATCGGCAACGGAAGACGGCGAGATCGTGGCGCCCAATACCACGGTGCCGGCGCTTACGGCGAAGCTGGTGGATGCGAATGGCGTCGAGCTGCCCATCGTGAACGGTCAATACACCACCACCTCCAAAGGATTCCTGAAACTCGCCGCGGGCAGCTCCAACTATTATATTGCGATCGACAGCCTCGACAGCGTGGAAAATGGCAAGCCGAATGCCGATCCGGTTGAGGCGGGCACCGGGCGCGGATTCTCGCATTTCTTCGAGCTGAATAGTTTCTTTACCTCGAACCGTTCGACCGGCGTGCTGGATGATGCGGCGGGCAGCGCGCTTAATATGGGCGTGTCGAGCGCGCTTACAAGCAATGCGAACCTCATTTCGCTTGGAACCCTGCGCCAGTCCGATGCGCCGGTCGATCCGACGAAGCCGCCGCTTTACACCTATGCGCGTTATTTCGGCGACAATTCGGTTATCACGAGGCTTGCCGATATCAGCCAGAGCACGCTTACCTTTGCGGCGGCGGGCGATTTAGGGACGAGCCAGCAGACCATCTCCTCCTATGCCGGGCAGGTGATAAGCACCGTATCCAGCAAGGCGCAGAGCAACAAGGCTGATTCCACCAATTCCCGGTTGCTGCTCGATGGGTTTACCGAGCGTTCGGACAGTTTGCGCGGCGTGAACCTGGATGAGGAGCTTGCCAACACGATTATTTACCAGAACGCGTACGCTGCATCGGCGCGGATCATTACGGTCGCGAATCAATTTTTTGACGCCCTTATGGAGGCGGTCAGGTAATAGGAGGTTTTTATGGTCGGAAGAGTCAGTACCTATAATGTTCACCAGTCGTTGTTGCGCGACACGGCGCGCACGCAGACGACGCTTTTTGATATACAGGGTCAGCTTTCAAGCGGGTTGAAGAGCAGCAATTTCGCGGGGCTTGGCGGGAAGGTCGAGCAGTTCGCCGATCTTGAATCGCGCCTGAGCCGTGGCCAGGCTTATCTCGATGGCACCAATGTGCTTTCGGGGCGCCTCGATATTGTCGACAGCGCCTTGGGTGCGATCATTGAGACGGCGACGGATTTGCGCAACCTTATTTCGCTCCGCCGCAATGCGTCGGTGGGTGATTCGCTGGCGTTCCAGACACAGCTTACAGGGAAATGGCAGGAGCTGGTGTCGCAAATTAATGTGAACTCGGAAGGCCGTTATCTTTTCAGCGGCGCGGCCACGAACCTGCCGGCGGTCGACGGCGATAACCTGCCGGTGCTGCAGGTCGACGGCACGCCGGACCTTGGTTATTACCGGGGCAGCAGCGATGATTTGACGCTTCGGATCGATGACAATGTCAACATCACCTACAACGTGCGCGCCGATGACCCGGCGTTCCAGAAAATCTTCGCCGGGATCGCGACCGCCAACAAATTCAGCACGCAGGCGGGCGAAAGCCAGGAATTGCAGGACGCCTACGATCTGATTTCCGAGGGCATCGATGGCCTGATCGGGATTCGCGCCGAGGTGAACGCGAATAAGGTGACGGTCATCAGCACCACCGACCGGTTGCAGTCGCAACAGCTTTACTGGAAGGGGCTGAAAGAGGAAATCGGCAACGCCGATATCGTTTCTCTTTCGACGGAAGTGGCAATAAATCAGGGCATATTGCAGGCTTCTTTTCAAGCGTTTGCCCGTATTTCCAACTTGAAACTATCCGACTTCTTACGCTAAAATAGAAAGGCGCATGCTATGAATATACTTGCAAATACACGATTCGATGGAAATGTAGCGATCACTATGCCAGATCATTCTTCATCCGTTACCACCACCAGTTCTGCGGACGCGAGCGCGGTGATGTCTATTAAAACGCGTTTCGGGGAGGTCACGGTGGATACGACGAAGGCGGTTTTATTCCCGCGAGGATTGCTCGGCATGCCGGACAAGCAGCGCTATGCGGTCACCAGTTTCCCGACGGCGAAGATGGCGCAGTTCAAGCTGCTCCAGTCGCTGGACGATCACAATCTGTCGTTCATCACCCTGCCGCTTGAGGTGGAAAACAGCATCATCGCGGCGCATGACGTGCGTGCGGCGGCGGCGGATATGCAGATCAATCCGGAGCAGCTGGCGATTTTGTTGATCGTGTCGGTGCACAGAAGCCCCGATCAGGTCAAGCTCTCGGTCAATGCCCGCGCGCCGATTTTCATCGATGCCGAGCGCCGTATCGGGGTGCAGCATGTGTTCCAGAATGACAGCTACAAAGTCCAGCACATGTTCAGCTAAAATTCGCCAGGATGCAGGCGAATTTATGATGCTTGAGGGAAAGTGTTATGACTCCACCGCAGGATGAGAATCTGTTGTGTGACGAAGCGAGCGCGGCGCTTGCGCGTGGCGATCTGCACAAGGCGGCGGATATGTGCAAATCGCTGCTGGTGGCGTTTCCGCAATCGGCGCGGGGCTATCACCTCACCGCGTCGCTGTTTCAGGCCACCGGCAATTACAAGAAGGCCTACGATTATTCGTCGATCGCGGCGGGGCTGGATGATCGCGTCGCCCAATACCATATGCAGCAGGGGCAGATGCTCTATATTCTGAAGGAATACGCGCAGGCCGGGGAGGCGTTCGGGCGGGCGGTCGAGATCTCCGGCCAGGCTGCGGAACCCTGCCGGTTGCTGGGCAACACGCTGGTGGCGCAGGAGCGTTTCGACGAGGCCAAGCGCTGGTTCGAGAAGGCGCGATTGGCGGCAGAGCCGGTGGATACGCGCATCGACGAAGCGGAATGCGCGTTGCAGTCGGGTGAGCTGGAGGCGGCGGAAGCGCTGCTTTCGGACTATCTCGGCGCCTATCCACAGAGCGCGCAGGCGCATTATATGCTGGCGCTGCTCGCGATTTATGTGCAGGAGCTGGACCGGGCGCAGGATTTGCTGCAGGCGGCGGTGGAAAACGATCCGCGCCATGGGCAGGCGCATTTTTACCTGGCGCTTTTATGTGCCGAGGGCGGCGACGAGCAGGGCGCGGTCAAGCGTTTGCTGCAGGTGCTGGAAAACGAGCCGACGCATCTTTCATCGCTGTTGCTGCTCGGCGGTATTTTCATGAAGCTTGGCGATTTCCCATCGGCCGAGAAAGCCTTCTCGCATGTGCTGGCGCTTTGCCCCGATCACCTGCTGGCATGGTACAGCCTGCTCGAATTATTGCAGGTGGAAGGTCGCGGCAGGGAAGGGGTGCAGCGCCTGGGCGAGGTGATGCAGACGATGGATAAGTCCACGGCGCTGCTGCATCTGCGGGCGCTTTTTAGCGGCGATGTGCCGCCCTGTGCGCCGCGTGCGTTCGTCGCCGCCTTTTACGCCTCTTTTGTGGAGATGTTCGAGCCGTGGGTGGTCGCGACCGGGCAGACGCCGCATCTGGAAACGCTGGTAAAATCCTTGCGGGCCTTGCCGCAATTGCAGGAAAAACGCTATGCCAGCCTGCTTGACCTTGGCTGCGGCACGGGGGTGGCATCGCGCCTGCTGGCCGATTTTGCGGCGATACGCGTCGGTGTCGATGTTTCGCCGCACATGCTGAAAATAGCCCGCCGCAGCAAGGGCTACGATGTGCTCTACGAGCTGGATATGGTCGAATACGCGCTGGGCAGCGAGACGCTTTTCGATGTGGTGCTTGCCGCCGGGGCGCTGCGCTGGTCGGGCAATCTCCAGCCGTTTTTCCATGCGGTGCGCGGCGTCATGCATAAGGATTCGATCCTTGCCTGCCTGTTTGAGAAGGAGCTGTCGACGCTTGCCTATTCGGTGGCCAACCATGGCCGCTACAGCCATCATTTATCCTATATACGCGATGTATCGCAGGCCGGGGGGTTGGAGCTTGTGTCGCATCAGGAAATCGTATCTAAGGATCAGGAGCAGGCGGTGACGCGCCATCTGTGTTTCTTCAAAAAAATGACGATCCATTGACGCACGCATTGACACAAACCACGTTGATATCCTCCTTCCAATGCCTCGGCGAGGCGTGTGAGGATACCTGTTGCCAGAACTGGTCGATGCAGCTTGATGCGCCGACGCTCGCCAAATATGAAAGCGCGGCGCCGGAGCTGCTGGCGGCGGTGGAGCGCGAAGAGGGCGGCCTGCCGGTGATGCGGCGCGATCCGGCGACGCGCCACTGCGTCAAAATGGAAAACGGCCTGTGCGGCATCCACAAGCGCTATGGCGATGCGATGCTGGGCGACGCCTGTCATTTTTATCCGCGTGTCACCCGCACGCTTGGGCAGAAAACGCTGATGACGGCGACGCCTTCCTGCCCGGAAATCGTGCGGCTGATGCTTGCGCTTGAGATGCCGTTTGCGCCGGTGGATGGCGCGGCCCTGCGCCTGCCGCATAGCCTTAAAAATTACCTGCCGGAAGGGATGGATGAAGCGGTGGCGCTCGCCGTGCATCAGGCATTCCTCGATTGCGCGCTGGATGCGTCGCTTGCGCCACAGCAGGCGCTCGCGCATATTGCGAGCGTGGCGCGGAGCATGGAGCTGCTGGATGCGAAGACGCTCGACCAGTCGGTGCCGCTCTATCTGCGGCTGGCCGGGGGTCGGCTGCCGGTTGCCGAAGCGCATCCTGCCGATGCTTTCAACCTGTTGCATGCGTTATGCGGGCTGATTGTGGCGTCGCATAAACCCATTTCCGACCGGCTCAGAAAAACCATTTCGGATATGGAACGATCATTGCAGGCAACCCTCGATTGGGAGCGCGTGCAGATCAGTTTAGGCGAAGGCAGCGCGGCGGCGCTGGCCGACATTCGCGCCAAGTGGCAGGAGGCGTCGCCGCATTATGCGCATGCGCTGCGGCGTTATCTGGCGATGCAGCTTTCGCTCGCGCTGTTTCCTTTCGCCGGGCTGGGCGGCAATGCCAGCGAGCGCGTCACCTTCATCGGCGTGCGTTTCGCCACCATCAAGCTGGCGCTCGCCTGTGCCCATCACCTGCACGGGCCGCTCGCCGGGGAGGACATCGTGCGGATCATCCAGAGCCTCTCGCGCTTCATGGATCACCTGGGCGATGCGGCGTTTTCACTTTCGATTTACGCGGAAACCGGGTGGAATAAAGAGGCTAGGTTGCTTGCGCTATGCGCTTAAGTGCCGCCGGATAGATTTTATGTTCCTCTGCTAACACCCTATCAGCAAGCGTCTCCGGCGTATCCCCGGCGAGGATCGGCACGCTCGCCTGCGCGATGATTTCCCCCTCATCGACGCCCGCCGAAACCCAGTGCACGGTGCATCCGGCTTCTTTATCCCCGGCTTCGATGGCGCGCTCGTGGGTGTGCAGCCCCTTATATTTCGGCAGCAGCGAGGGGTGGATATTGATCATTTTCCCCTGCCATTTTTCCACGAACCATGGCGACAGCACGCGCATGAACCCGGCGAGGCAAATGAATTCCACCTGATGTTGTGTCATCACTGCATCCATCGCCGCATCAAACGCCTCCCGCGATTCAAAATCTTTATGCGAAATGACATGGGTGGCGATGCCTGCGTTCCGTGCGCGGGTGAGGCCGTAGGCGTCGTCCCTGTTTGAAATCACCAGCGCGATCTGTGCCGGATAATCAGCAGCGGCAGAGGCATCGATCAATGCCTGCAAATTACTGCCGCTGCCGGAAACCAGCACTGCGACGCGTTTCTTAGTCACGGATGATCTCTCCAGCTCCCCCTCAAGGGGGGAGTGAATGGTGAATTTCTTAGTCACGAAAAACCACCGCTTCATCGCCGCGTTCGGTGATTTCGCCGAGCTGATACACGGTTTCTCCCGCTTTTTCAAAATGGGCGGCGATGGCGTCTGCCTTGTCTTTGCCGGCTACCGCCACCATGCCGATGCCGCAATTGAGCGTGCGGCGTAAATCGTGAATCGGCACGTTGCCTTTTTCCTGCAGCCAGCCGAAAATACCGGGCATGTTCCATGCGCTGGCCGAAAGGGTTGCGCCCAGATGTTTCGGCAGCACGCGTGGCAGGTTTTCGGGCAGGCCGCCGCCGGTAATATGGGCGAAGGCATGCACATCGTCCGGGAATGTTTTCAGCGCATCGAGGCAGGAGCGCACATAAAGTTTTGTTGGCACGAGCAGGAGTTCGGCGAATGTTTTTCCCGGCGCGAAGGGCGCGGGGGAATCGAACGCCACGTTATGCTGCGACATGATATGGCGCACCAGCGAGAAGCCGTTCGAGTGCACGCCGCTTGATGCCAGCCCCAGCACCACGTCGCCCACGCCCACATTGCGCGGCAGCAGCCGGTCGCGCTCGACGGCGCCGACGGTGAATCCCGCGAGGTCATATTCACCGGGTGCGTACATGCCCGGCATTTCAGCGGTTTCGCCGCCGATCAGCGCGCAGTTCGATTGTTTGCAGCCCTCGGCGATGCCTTTTATCACCTCGGCGGCGACATCGACCGCGTGCGTGCCGGTGGCGAAATAATCGAGGAAGAAAAGCGGTTCGGCGCCCTGCACCACGAGGTCGTTCACGCACATCGCCACGAGGTCGATGCCGATGGTGTCATGCTTGCCCACGGCCTGCGCGATTTTGAGCTTGGTGCCCACACCGTCGGTGGAGGAGACGAGCAGGGGGTCTTTGAAGCCCGCCGCCTTCGGGTCGAACAGCGCGCCGAAGCCGCCGAGTTCGTCCATTGAGCCTGAGCGGCGCGTGGCTTTTGCGAAGGGCTTGATGCGATCGATCAGCGCGTTGCCCGCGTCGATGTCGACACCTGCCTGTTTATAGGTCGTTTGCATGGTTATCCTTGCGAAATCATTGGTTTCGGGCTAAAGGGTAGACAATTGTTTTCAAAGGGTCAATGGCAACCATGCAGCGGTTTTTTCTGGCACTATGGCTATGTATGGCGGGGTTTTCGGGCGCCGCCCATGCCGGTGAGGCCATCGTCAACAGCGAGGTGAATGTCGACGTCATCAGCAAAGACCCGTCGGCGGCGCGTTCGGAGGCCATGGCCAAGGCGGAGATCGACGGCCTGCGGTCATTGTTGGAGCGCCTCGGGCCGCCGGATCAGGCCAAGGACATCATGAATACGCTGGATTCCAAGCAGATCACCTCGATGGTTAAAAGCACCCAGATCGTCGATGAGAAAATATCGGGCAACCGTTATCAGGCCAAGCTGCTGGTATCGTTCGACGGCGATGCGATCAGCAAGGTGATGAGCGGTATTTCGTCGACCGACCCGAAGGAGTTCGTGCCGGCCTCGGTCGGGTCGTTCCTGATTATCCCGGCGCTGGAATTCAATAACCAGAAGCTTTTATGGGAAGAAAGCAACCTCTGGAAAACGGTGTGGAACCAGGTGGCGCTGGAAGTGACGACCGGCGATGTGCTGGTGCCGTACGGCGACCAGACCGATGCGGCGGGGCTCACCTACGACACGATGATGACGGCGGATTTCCAGTCATTGGCGGCCTATGCGCTGCGTTACGGCGTGAGCGACGTGGTGTTGCTGCAGGGGAAATTCACGGTGCGGCCGGAAATGGTGCTCTCGGTGGTGGTGCGCCGGGTGGGACGCCAGGATGACAGCGTCACGGTGCATACCTACCGCGCCGATCCGCAGGAAACGCGGGACCTCCTGTTTGCCCGGGCGGCGCGTGATATTATCGCAGAGTTGCAGGAGCGTAAGGTGGACGAGACCGCCAACAAGCAGGCGGTCCGCGGCGGTGACCGTAAAAAAATCATGATGCTGGCGAGCATTTCCACCATGTCGTCATGGACGGAATTACGCAAGAAGCTGAGCGAGCTGCCGATGGTGGATCGCGTGGAAACGCTTGCGGTGTCGGCCCGGCAGGTGGATATATCGGTGCTTTATCGCGGCAGCGAGGAGTCGTTCACCAATGCGATCAAGAGCAAATCGATCCGGCTGAAAAAAAATCCTGATTACTGGGTAATATCGAATGACTAAAACAAGCAATAAAATATTCTGGTTTGCGCTGGCGGCAGCGCTGCTTTTTTTCATCGCGCTGGTGCATACGATTCTGCTGCCGTTCGTGCTGGGCATGGGCACGGCGTATTTCCTCGATCCGGCGGCGGACAGGCTGCAGAGATTCGGCTTGTCGCGTGGGGTGGCGACGCTTCTGATTACGACGGTTTTCTTCTCACTGATCGTGCTTTTGCTGGTGATCGCCACGCCGATTGTGGCGGCGCAGGTGAATGAAATGATGGAGTCCATACCAGGCTATGCGGCGCAGATCGAGCGCGACATCATTCCGGCGCTGGAACGAAAATTGCGCATGCTTTCGCCGGCGCTGGTGGAGGAAGTCAAGACGACGGTGACCAACAGCTCGTGGATGGTGGCGCGTGCGGTCGCGGAATTTTTCGGCAATGCGCTCACCTCCGGCGTCGCCTTCATCAACATCCTCTCGCTGGTGTTGATTACGCCGATCGTGGCGTTTTACCTGCTGCGCGACTGGGATTACATCACCCGTCATGTCAACGCGCTGATACCGGACCGCTATAAGCCGGTCGTGCATGAGCAGTTCCGCCTCATCAACCTCACGCTGTCAGGCTTTGTGCGCGGGCAGTTGAATGTGTGCCTGCTGCTGGGGCTGTATTACGCGATTTTATTGTCGCTGATCGGCCTCAATTCCGGCTTCATCATCGGCCTGGCGACGGGATTTCTGGTGATTTTCCCCTATGTCGGCCTGCTGGTGGGCATGCTGGTGGGCCTCACCGTCGCCTTCTTCCAGTTCGACGGCTGGATGCCGGTGGCGCTGGTGCTTGCGGTGTTTGTGAGCGGGCAGGTGATCGAAGGGAATTTCGTGACGCCGAAACTGGTGGGCGACAAGGTGGGCCTGCATCCGGTATGGATTATTTTCGCGATGCTGGCGGGGGCGGCGATCTTTGGTTTCCTCGGTGTGCTGCTGGCAGTGCCGACGGCGGCGGTGCTCGGTGTGCTCATCCGTTTCGCGATCGGGCGTTATCAGGAGAGCAGCTATTTTAAATGACCCAGTACGCGCTCGATATCAGCCTTCCGGTGGCCTATGCGCCTGAGCAGTTTATGCTTTCAGAGAGCAACCGGCTGGCCTATGACTGGATCATGCGCTGGCCCGGCTGGCCCGGCAATGCGCTCTACCTGCATGGCGAGCGCGGCGCCGGGAAAACCCATCTGGCGCATCTCTGGCAGCAGCAAGCGCAGGCGGCATTTTTACCGGCGGATGCGCAAGACCTGCCGGCAGGCGCTTCGATCATCGACGGCATCGAACAATGGCAAAACGAGCAGGCATTGTTTCATCTTTATAATCATTGCAAGTCGGAAAATATTCCGCTGCTCATCACCTCTGCCCTCACGCCGGAGCAGTTGCCTTTTGCGCTTCCCGATGTGCGCTCGCGCCTGAAATCGCTGCCGGTCGCATCGATTGCCGCGCCGGACGATGCCTTGCTTTCGGCGGTGCTCATCAAGCAGCTCGGCGACCGCCAGCTCAAGATCGAGCCGGATGTGCTGCATTATATGCTGCCGCGCCTGCCGCGTTCTTTCGCGGAACTCACGGCGCTGGTGGCGCGTCTCGACAGTGACCTGCTGGCCAGTGGCCGCACGCTCACCATCCCGTTCGTCCGGCAGCTCTGCGGCTGGTAGCCGTGGGCGGCAAAACATGCCGGACAAAGTTTTTTAAAAAAATGCATCCTCCCCCCTTCCGTGACACCTGCGCCCGTGAGAAATTGAGGGTCAGGAGGAATTACGATGTCACGAAATACACAACAATTGCAAAAGCGCGCCGCCGAATATTTGCTGTCGGGCTATAATGTTTACAGCACGGCGGAAGAGCTTGGCGTGCGCTATTCTACGGTGATGCGCTGGTATAACGCGCCGGTGTTTCTCGCGCATGTGGCGCGGTTGAAATCCATCAGGAAGAAGGAGTTCGAGATCAATCTTTTGCGGATGGCGACCAAGGCGATCAACGATATCAATGGCCATCTCGACAATTCCGGCGGCATCACGCAGTCGTGCGGCGCTATCAACATGCTGAAAAATATATATAAGTGCGATATTTTTCCCGACGAAACGCCAGAAAATCAGTCAAAATCAGTCGAAACAAGCTTGAAATCAGTCGAAACAAGTTCGGAGCCAGTCGAAACAAGTTTGAAACCAGTCGAAACCGGGCCGCCACCAGCCTGATTACAGCACTTTGGCGAGCGCCTCGCGCACGGTTTTGATTTTGTCGGCATGAAGGATTTTCATGCCGAAGGAATTTTTGACATAGAACACGTCGGCGATCTGGTTGCCGTAGGTTGAAATATGCGCGGTGACGATGGAAAGACCGAGTCTGGTCAGCGCGTTTGCGACATCATACAGCAGGCCGATGCGGTCGTTGGCGGCGATTTCGATCACCGAGCAGACGGCGCTCGCATCATTCTCGATGAAGACCAGCCCTTCTTTTTTCATCTGCTCGTGGGGGGGGTGTTCATAGGGCGCGGCGCGGCGCGCCAGCGCCTGCGATACGTCGAGGCTGCCTTCCATCGCCTGCTCGATATACACGGCCATTTTGGCCAGCATGGACGGGCGGTTGAAGGCGTTGCCCGCCACGTCCTGCAGGTGGAAAATATCGACGGCGGTGCCGTCCTTCAGCGTGAAGATTTTGGCGTGGATGATGCTGGCGCCGGCCAGCGTGATCGCGCCGGTCAGGCGGGCGAAGATGCCGGGCATGTCGGGCGCGCAAATAATTATTTCGGTTACGAAACGTTTTTCGTCGTGCGTGATGTGGAGCTGCAGTTTCTTTTTACCCGCCGCGTCGATCAGCCTCATTTTCGCCGCCGTCAGGTGCTGTGGGATCGTCAGACCGTTGAAAAAGCCATCGGTGGCGAGCGATAAATAATCGTCGATGGCCTGCGCGTGGACCGTGGGGTAATGTTCTGCGATGGCTTTTTTGAGCATGTCCGGCTCGCGGCCGCTGCCGCTGGTTTCGCTGCTGCCCATCGCCTGCATCGAGCGGTTGAACAGGTCGCGCATGAGCGATCCTTTCCACTCGTTCCAGACGCCGGGGCCGACGGCGCGTATATCGGCCACAGTGAGCACCAGCAACAGTTTTAGCCGCTCCGGTGTTTGCACCAGCGCCACAAAATCGGCGATGGTTTTCGGGTCGCCCAGGTCGCGTTTGAAGGCGGTGCCGGAGAGCAGCAGGTGGTTTCTGACCAGCCAGGCGGCGGCGTCGGATTCTTCGTCGGAAAAACCGAAACGCTTGCTGAGTTTGACCGCGATATGCTCGCCGAGTTCGGAGTGGTCGCTGCCGCGCCCCTTGGCGATATCGTGGCAGAAGAGCGCGAGATAGAGCACGTGTTTCTGCGTGATGCGCGGCATGATGTCGCTGGCCATCGGCGCCTCGCCCTGAATCAATCCCTGGTCGATGGCGTGGAGGATGCCGAGCGCCATCAACGTATGCTCGTCGACGGTGTAGACGTGATACATGTTGAATTGGGTCTGGCCGACGATGCGGCCGAATTCGGGGATGAAACGTCCGAGCACGCCGGCCTCGCTCATGCGCCGCAGCGTGATCTCCGGGCCTTTCGCCGATTGCAGGATCCGCAGGAAAATCCGGCAGGCTTCGGGGTCTTTGCGGAAGGCATCGTCGATCAAATGCAGGTTGCGGGTGACCTGCCGCAGCGCCCGCGGATGGATGTCGAGCGCCTGTTCCTGCGCCACATAAAACAGCGTGAGCATCGCGGTCGGATGGGTCAGGAACGCCTGTTCATCGGCGATGCTTAAGCGTTCGCCGTCCAGCTCGAATAACGATGTTTCGTTTTTCCCGAGCTTCGCCCATCCGAGCGGCTTCGTGGGCTTGCGTTTTTTTTCGTCTTCCAGCAGCGCGCAGAAGATCCGCGTGAGGCCGCCCACGGTGCGCACGGCGATAAAATAGCGGCGCATGAACCTGGTGATTGCAAGGTTGGGCGATGTGTTTTTATAGCCCATGGCGCGGGCCATCGCGAGTTGCTTGTCGAAGGAGAGTCGCTCGTCGGCATGCCCGGCCTGGTAGTGCAAATGGATGCGGGTGCGCAGCAGGAACTGGCTGGCATGGTGAAAGGCGGCAAGCTCCTCAGGCGTCAGATGCCCGAGTTCGACCAGCTCGTTGAGCGAGCGCACGCGGTAGGCGTAACGTGCCAGCCACCACAGCGTGTGCAGGTCGCGCAACCCGCCCTTGCCTTCCTTGACATTGGGTTCCAGCACATAGCGCGAATCGCCGAACCGGGCGTGGCGGACATCGCGTTCGGCGAGCTTGGCCTCGACGAAAAAAAGCTCGCTGCCTTCGACGATCTCTTTTTCCAGGCGCTCCATGCATTCGCTGAATATCGCCTTGTCACCGGCGATGAGGCGGGCATCGAGCAGGCTGGTTCGCACCTGTATATCGTCCAGCGCCAAGGTGAGCGTTTCAATGGTGGTGCGGTGGGCCTGCCCGACTTTCAGCCCCAGGTCCCATAATATATAGAGCAGCGATTCGGCAAGGGCGGCGGAGGTTTTTGAATGGGCAGGCGCGTAGAGAAACAGCAGGTCGATATCGGAATAGGGGCATTGCTCGCGCCGCCCGTATCCGCCGGTGGCTACCACGGCCAGCGGGGTGGGTTTGCCTTCCGTGAAATAGGCGAACAATGTTTCGATGAGGTGGTCTATCAGCGACGACAGAGCGAAGGTCAGGCGTTCCGCATCCTGGTCGGCGAGGAATGCGTCATGGAGCTTCGACTGCGTGTCCGCGAGCCACGGGCGCACCGTCTCCAGCAGGGCTTCGCGCCCAATGTTTTCGAGTTGTAGTTTGCGCATACGCGCACTACTGTACGGGATGTTTTCCAAAAACACCACTCTTCAGGCAATGGCGCTGATGCTGGCCAGTATGGCCTGCTTCGCGGCGATGAATATCATCATCAGCTCGCTGGCGGGCGGCATGCATTCGATGCAGATGGTTTTTATCCGCAACGCCATGAGCCTTGCGATGATCTCTTCGTTTGAACTGGTCCGGCAGCATGGGCGCCTGCATTTCCCGACGGCGCGGATGTCCGGGCATTTCGGGCGGGCGGTGGCAGGCCTTATCGCCATGCAGCTCTGGTTTCATTCGGTGACGATCATGCCGGTGACGCTGGCCACCGCGCTTTCATTCACCACGCCGATCTTCGCCACGATTTTTGCGATACTGTTCCTTGGCGAGCGTGCGGGTATTCGCCGCTGGGCGGCGATGCTGGTGAGCTTTATCGGGGTGATTATGATCCTGCGCCCCGATACCCAGGCGATGGATGCAAACATAGTATTCGTGCTGGCGGCGTCGGCGGCGATGGCGGTGGCGGGCACGTTTGTCAAAAGCCTGTCGCGCACCGAGCGGCCGGAAACCATCGTGTTTTATATGGTGCTGGTGATGACGCCGCTTTCCCTGCCGCTTGCATTATTTTACTGGCAGCCGGTGTCATGGCACCAGCTCTGGCTGCTTTTCTTTATTGCGCTTTTTTCGACCGTGGCGCAGCTGATGATGGCGCGTGCGTTCAAGCGCGCCGAAGTGGTGGTGCTGATGCCGCTGGATTTCACCCGGCTGATCTTCACATCCTGTCTTGCTTATGTGTTTTTTGGCGAGGTTTTGGATAGCCATGCATGGTTCGGCGCGGCGATCATTGTTGCCAGCACACTCTATATAGCGCACCGCGAAGCGAAAATAAAAAGGCGGGCGAAAAGATAATCCAAAACAGTCGCTTGTTATTTTCTTTGTAATTTATTTTTCAAATTAATCTTGCATTAATACATTTTGTGTAGTCTCGATATTATGTGGCTCAAAATGTGTCGCATGGTTTTTGGAAGCATGTAGCTTTCGTCATATTAACATCCAGGTAGGAGAACAACCATGGTAAACTCAATCAACACCAATATCGCTGCGTTTTTTGCGCAGGGGAATATTGCAAAAGCGAGCGCAGCGGCGTCGACCTCTGTAGCGCGTCTTTCTTCCGGTAACTTTATCACCAGAGCATCGGACGACGTAGCTCGTCTGTCGATTGGTACTTCCTTCGCAACCACTGTACGCACACTGCGTCAGGCGCTTGTGAACGCCTCGCAAGGTGTTTCGCTGCTGCAGGTTGCCGATGGTGCTCTCGGCCAGGTAACAGAAATTCTTCAACGTCAAAAAACACTCGCAGTGCAAGCTTCTTCGGGCAACCTGTCCAACACGGACCGTAGCTTCCTGAACCAGGAGTTCCAGGCGCTCTCCCAACAGATTGACTTCATCACCAGCACCACGAAATTCAACGGTGTATCGCTCATCGACGGTTCGCTTTCTACTTCTTCGCGCCTTAACGACGCGACCAAGCAAGCGACTGCCGCTGTTGCAACCATCGGCCTTTCTGCCAACCTGGTGGACGGCGATACGATCGAGATCAACGGCCTGACCTTTACGGCTAAAACGACGCTCAGCAGCACCGCTTCGACGGCTCGCCAGCAGTTCCTGATTGGCGCGACCTCGTCCGATACGGTTGCCAACTTTGCTACAAAGCTTACGGCGCTTACCAGCGATAACAATGCGACCAACGACATCACCACCTCCACCTTCGCGCAAGTACTCGGCGGTGCGACCTACACCTCTTCTGAGGGTGGCAGCACGCTGACCATCGCTGCACGTACCGGCGGTGCTCTTTCCGATAAATTTACCATCGATGCGACAGGCGTTGCGAATAACAAAGCCAGCGTCGGCGGCAACTACGGTGGTGCGACGGTTAACCTGTTTGCAACCAACGTTTCGGCGTTCACCAGCTCCTCGACCGCAGTGGTGGTTGCTTCTTCGCAAAGTGCAACCGCTCCGTTCCTCGCCGGTGATTCGCTCAGCGTCACGGTAGGTACCGGCTCTGAGGTGTCCCTTTACACCCTTCGCGCCGGTGATTCGCTGACCAATATCGTCAACGGCATCAATGGTAACTCCGCTACTACCGGTGTGACCGCGACCCTGATCGGTGATTCCACCAACGGCTATAACATCCGTCTGAACCTGAGCAACGCCAGCGGCAACGTCGCGATCAATGGCGGTGACAATTTCTACAAAACCTCGGCCGGTGTGCAAACCACGACGCTTTCCGGTGCAACCAGCACGACCCGTTTGCTTTCGACGTCGCTCGCGACGGCGATCGGTGGCGTGTCTACTGACGTAGTCGGCGGCACGGCGACGACGCCGTTCGCTTCCGGCAGCTCGATTTTCGCGAGCGTTGCAGGCGGTGCTTATGTGGATATCAGCGGTGCATTGGGTGCAACCGATACGCTTACCGATATTGCCACGAAGATCAACGCCAGCGATAATGCGGGCGCTTTGGGCATCGTTGCTGTTGCAGAAAACAACAACATCACCATCAAGTATTCCGATCCGACGCAAGCCGGCGCCATCAGCTTCTTCACCGGCACGGGTTCGGGCGGGGCGGTTGTTCCCAATACCAGCACCATCTACAACACCGATGCTTTGGGCCAAACCCAAACCAACGGCCTGGGTGGCTCGTTCGTATCTTTCAACCTGCTGTCTACCGGCGTGTTGGCACCTGATGCGGTGATTACCGGCGCGGCTTCCAACGGTGTAACGCCTTTTGTTAACACTGCGAACGGTGGCAGCTCCTTCACCATCAGCATCAATGATTCCGCTACCACCACCAAGAGCTTCACCTTTGATGATACGGATTACAACGGTCTGACGCTCCAAGGGTTGGCGAACGTGATTAATGCGGACACCACATCTCTCACCGGCGGCGCAGCAGGTACCAAAGATTATGGTATTCATGCCAGCGTGGTGCTTGATAGCGAAGGCAAGTATAACCTTCAACTCAGCTATGCCTCTTCGGCTCTGCCTCTGGCAGGAACGGGCGGTACCGCTACCACGAGCGGCATTCGCGTCACTTATACCAGCGCGTCGTCGCTTGCCACCATCAACACCACCGGCACGCTCAACAACGACAACAGCAACACCGGCTACAGCACGGTGAATCTGTTCGCTACATCGCCGGGCACTGGTTTGACCACGACGTCTGTTATCACCAATGCAACACCGGCAACGGCGACGCCGATTGATACGGGTGGAGCAGACTTTGTGATCTCGGTCAATGGCGCAACCATTACACTTGCGGCAGCCAGCCTGACTTCTACGCTGACAACGCAGGGTTTCATTGATTTGATAAACGCGAACACTTCTGCGGTTGCGGCTGGTGTTACCGCTGAGCTCATCAATGCCGGTACCGCGACTTCCAATATCCAGTTGCGTATCGCGGACACGGCCGGTACGGGGGTTGCGGCTACGGCTCTGACCACCACGCAGGCCACCGGTGCATCGCTGCAAACGTCAGCCGCCACCACTTATGTGGACGGCCCGACGGTGCACACCACCTACCGCCTGTTCACCAGCACCTTCGCCAACACGCTGAGCGCTGGTTCAGTGGTTGCGGCCACGCCAACGGCCACCACGCCGTTTAACGATGGCTCGAACATCACGGTACGTTACAGCACCGGCACCAACGTCAACCTGCTGGCTGCAGGCGCGGCGAACTTGCTGGAAACCGGCGATGACCTGGCTGAAATCGTTCGCAAAATCAATGCGAATAGTTCGGTTTCCGGCTTCACCGCGGAACTGGACGGCGCAGGCACCAACATCCTTCTGAAAGATATTACTTTCGCCGCTGGTGTGAACGCTCAGGTCTATTTCTACAGCTCGGAAATCTACAACCAGAGCAGCAGCGTGACCGGCAACGGGTTTAACAACTCGTACAGCACGGTGAACGTGTTTGCCGCAAGCTTCCTGGGTGGAGTTACCGACAACCTCGTGAACGCCACGCCTTCGGCCGATGATCCGTTCGATGACAACGGCACGTTCACTTTGTCCTTCGACGTCGGCGGCACCACTTTCAGCATCAACCAGGCGCTGAGTGCTACGGTGACGGTTCAGAACCTGCTGGATACCATCAATAGCGATACCAACGCGCAAGCCAACGGCGTTCATGCCGAGTTCCTGGATGCGGGCGGTGGTCGTGGCAACGTGGTTCTGTACATCTCTGACTCGGAAAATACCGCCGCAGTGATTACCGACGTGCTAACCACCACGGGCGCTACGACGTTTGCCTCGTCGTTGCAAACGAACGCTGACACAGGCAGCTACGTCGATGCCAACAACATCCTCTCCAAGGTCAACACCAACGCGGCGCAAGTCAGCACCACGGGTGGTGTTACCGCGCAGAGCGTGTTCGGTCTGGCCGGCGGTTTGGATAACGGTATCGGCTACGGCAGCACGACGGTGACCGGTTCGGTCGGCGATGCGCTGCTCACCAGCATTGCCCAGAAAGCGGCGCAAGTTTCGATCGGCTTCCCCGATACGGATGCCTCGGCGCTTGAAGATGCCTTCTCGGGTGAAACCGTATCGGTTGCCGGCATTGATTTCACATTCGTTACCTCGAAAACTTCAGCGAATGAGATTCTCATCGGTGCAACGCTTGCGGAGACAATCGACAACGCCGTATCTTCCATCAACCGTTACGGCAAAGAGGTGGCGACGGGCAATGCCGCGTTCCAGCTCAACCAGATTGTTGCTTCGCGTAACGGCACCAATCTTGTGTTCACCGGCAAGGGGATCAGCGATGTGACCCAGATCGACGGCACCGCGGCGAGCACGATTGCGAGCAGCGTTGCCAACATCTCCGGGCCAACCAACTCTGGTGTGCTCAACACTGCGACCCGCCATACCACGGGTACGTTCGGTGTTGATGTGAGTGGTATCAGCAACGCTGATTTCACTGGCAAAATCCAGGGTTTCTCGGCTGAATATGTTTCGAGCAACACGGTCAACCTGAGCGTGACGGTCGGTGGCAACACCTACACCGCCACGAACGTCAATACCAACCCGCAAGTAGGCGGCGCCGGTACGGACAGCTTGGGCAACCAGATCGTTCGTTTCTACTCGGACACGTACGAAGATGCGAATGGTAAGGAAATTAGCGGCGGCTTCTTCGATGTGCAGCTGGCAGTGAACCAGGGCAACACCGTTTCCAATTCGACGGAAGCGGCGACCTTCGGCGCACGGTTCAACTCCGCATTCCAGGGGCTGACCTTCAACCAAAGCCGTGTGATTTCCAGCTACTCGGGAACGGACTCCGTCATCAATGCCTCTGGCACGACGGTCGGTTCGCTTGTGGGCAGCTCGGTTACCGCACAATTGCCAACGTTCGAATCCAACAAGCTGACCAATATTACGGTGACGGCTCCAACGACCGGCGGGGTAGATGCTAAAATCTCCCTGACCATCGATGGTATCCAGTACTCTTCCGGCGCTATCGGCAGCAAACTGGGTGCGAATCAGAGCTATAAACTGACCAGCGCAACCGATCCGAACTACTTCGTCATCTTCACAACGGGTGACACCGCCATCGACGTGAGCAGCGTGGAAAACGCCCAGGCACTCGAAGCGTCGTTGAACGCGGCGTTTGGCACCAGCGAAGGGGCTTCGGCGCTGTCGTTCCAGATTGGTACTTCCAGCGCGGACGCACTGGGTGTCAGTATCGGCGCGGCAACTACGGACTCGCTGTTCGAAGGTAAAACACTCTCCATCACCAGCATCGAAAATGCGACTGAGGCGAGTGATACCATCGATGCAGCGTTGCAGACGGTCACGTCGATTCGTGCCTCTGTGGGGGCGCTGCAATCGCGGTTTAACTTCGCTTCTGCAAACATCCAGATCTCGGTGCAGAACCAGGATGCTTCACGTTCGGAACTGCTCGATACCGACATTGCGGCGGAATCGACATCCTATGCGACAGCACAGGTTCAGCTCCAGGCGGGTATCTCGGTGCTAGCCCAGGCGAATCAGCAGCTCCAAAACCTGCTGAAACTCCTCGGTTAATAGTGGTCTAACGGGTTAATCCCCAGGGCGGATGTCCGTCCTGGGGAATCCCAAAGGGGGACACTATGGATGTATTAGGAAACATAAAACAAGTAGCGGTAAGAATACCACAGCCGGCACAGCCGGTGTTGCCTACGCCTTCTTCACAAGCACCTGCCCTGCCGGTTATCGGTGGCGGAAGCACGGTGGAGTTCGATACGCAGGATGCTGAAGCGCAGCGTCTTGCGAACCTGAGGCAGGCAGCGCGCAATGCGCCACTCCCGCTCGGAACGCAAGCCTTCACCTTGTTCAAGGATTCAACCGGACAGGTGATTACGCGTTTTCGTGATACCAACAGCGGCCGGGTGACGTATATTCCGGAGCCTAACCTGCTCAAACTGGCAGGTGGCGGCGGTGGGCAGGCCTTACTGAATATCACGGCGTAATAAGTCAATCACGTCATCAGGGCGTGTCGGCAAGGTTATCGCTTCGGCATGATTATTGCTAGTATAAAAGCTGGAAATTAGGAGGGGACAATGGTCACTTCAGTACAGCTAGGCAACTTCTTTTCGTCTGGCGGCAAGACAGTGTTGGGTGGGGTAGGCGGTTCCGGGCTGGATACAGAGAGCCTGGTGACCTCACTTTCCGATGCCAAGCGCCTGCCTGCCGTTAGGTTGGAAGATACGATTACGGCGAATGGCAAGAAAACCGAGGCGCTTGCCGAATTCAAAACATTGCTTTCGACACTCAAAGATGCGGCAAGCTTCCTGCGCAACCCGCCGGGGGTTGGAAACCAGGCGCAGAACGCGTTTTTATATACCAGCGCCACCATTATTTCGAACACCAGCACTTCGGCGGATAATTATATCAGCATCACCAGCTCACCGGGGGTGACGCCGGCGACCTATAACATTACGGAAATCAACTCTGTCGCTGCGGCTAAACAACAGGGCACGGTCGATATTACCATCACCGATGCCGACACGGCGTTTGTAACGGCGTCTTCCACGGCCAACCGCTTTACGGCTGGCACGGTTACCATCAACGGCGAGAATATCACGCTGGAAACCGGCGATACGTTGAACCAGGTGGCCGCTAAATTTAACGCTTTCTCCGATGATCTCGGTTTTACCACCAGCGTCATCAAGGTCGCCGACGGCACCTTCCAGCTGACCTTCACAGCGAATGCCACCGGCGAGGAGGCCGATTTTGACCTCAATTCCGGCACGTTTGTCACCGCCGGGGCGGCGGTGTTCAACGGTTTCGTGTTTGATGACCGGCAGGATGCGAGCAACGCGGAATTTATCGTGAACGGGGTGACCATCACCCGCCAGAATAATTCCATCAGCGACGTGTTCAGCGGCGTCACCTTCACGCTGAAGCAGGATACGCTCGGCGCGGAAACACCGGCGACCATCGCATTTACCGCGACCATTGTGCCGGATACCTCGATTGTCAAAAACGCGGTCATCAACTTTATCAACGCCTATAACGATCTTCGTATTTTTGCCGCCAAGCAGGTGGAGGTTGATGATAACGGACAATATAAAGACACGGCGGTGTTGGCCAATAGCTCGGTGTTCCGCAATACGGTAAGCAGCGTGACCTCTGCGCTGGCACAGGTGGTGTCGGGCCTTACCGGCGGCGGCCCCAGCCGGTTGTCGGACGTCGGCGTGACCTTTGCCGACCTGCCGGCGAGTAGTGATAATCCGCAGGTGCGCAATATCCTGGATTTAAACGAAGGAACGCTTACTGCAAAATTAGCGGAAGATTATGATGCGTTCCGCCGCGTCTTCGAGTTTGATCTGCAAACGAGCAACCCGAACCTGCGTGTCTTTTCGCGCACCAATGCGCTTGCTGTCAGCAGCTTTACACTGAATGTCGGGGCGGCGACACCCCCGGCGCTGCCGACGGTGACGGCCACTTATAGCGGCGGCGGCGCGCCGATTAATCTGACCGTCACAGCGATCAAAGATAATTCGACGGGCGATACGCTCGGCTATTCGCTCACCGGCCAGGATGGCACGGTGCTCGAAGGACTCCAGCTGATTTATGCCAGCACCTCCGCCGATACGATTACGGTAACGACGACGCAGGGTCTTGCCGACAAGCTTTATGGCATTACCGATTCAACCCTGACGCAGGATACCGGTGCGCTTGATGTGGAGGTGGATGCGATTGTCACCGCGGATGAGCGACTGCAGGAGCAGATCGACCGGATCGACGAGCAGGTCGAGCGGTTCCGCCAGCAGCTGCTGGATAAATTTGCCCAGCTCGAACAGGCTGTTGCGCGTGTCAATAATCTGCTTGCGGCGATCGACGCCCAAGATCAGACGCGCTTTAGTAGTTAATTCTTAAGCATCATGTGTTAGGTTGTACATATGGTAGTTTCCACACAACAACATAAATATAAAGCCTATACCTCCGCCACCCAGACCGTGGCGAAGACGCAGCAGATCGTGATGCTGTATGATGGCGTCATCAGCCTTATCCAGCAGGCCAAGGAAGCGGTGCGCGAAAAGCGCATCGAGGACCGCTATAACCTGCTGATGAAAGCATCGGCGGTCATTCACGGTTTGCAAGGCTGTCTGGATTTCGAGAACGGCAAGGAAATCGCGAACGTGCTTTATAGTTTTTATTCCTCGATCGACAGCCGCCTTTTTTCCGTGCATCGCGATAACAGCATCGAGACTTGCGATGAGGTTATCAACGACCTGAAACAGATGCGCGATGCATGGGTGGCGGTTGACGAGACGTTGCTGGCGGAAGCCGCGCCCGCGGCCCGGCCCATATCTGAAGCAACCGCCGCGCCTTCCGAGTCTGGCTCTGCGTCAGAGGCGCCCGCAGGGACTGTCAGCGTGACTCTTTCTGCCTAGCGGCGGTATTTTTCTACTCATCCGAATCGTGGCACGCTCCTTGCATTGGATTGATACGACTTATCAAGCCACGAGGATTTATGTTGATTCTTTCACCTTCCGTCGCCGCCATCGTCAGCAATATTCAGAACAGCACGAAGAGCGATGCTGGGCCGGACGACCAGAGCTTCCTTACGCTACTTGATTCGGGCAGAAGTAATTTCTATGCCGGGGCGGAAAGCGAACAGGCGCTGGTCGAAACGTTATACAAAAAAGATGAGCAGCCAGCGGCGGTAGCAGCGCCAGTGCCGGTTGTCGTATATGATGATCGCGATGTCAAACTTTCATCCTACGAAGATGATGACAAGCGGAATGATAGTGCGCCAGCACCGGCGGTAGAGAATAGCGCGCGGGTGAATCAGCCGTCGGAAAAAGTTCCGGCAAGTAATGCTGCGCCTGCACCAAAAAATGATAATAACGCTAAGAATGACAGCGTGAAACCAACGTCTGACGCGCCAGCAGCAGCTGCCAAGCCTGCGGAGCGCACCACGCAGCCAGCAGGCGCGGCGGAAAATGATAGCCCGGTCGAGCAGCTATCGCTTACAGACCAGATCCGCGCTAAGATTGAAAATCTGAGCGATATACTTTCGGCGGTTGCGGCCTTGCTTGGCGGCAATGTTGCCGGCCAGGTGACGGTGACGAAAATTACCCAGACCACACTTACGGTAACGCAGCAAAGCCAGCTAACCGGCCAGCCTCTTATTGATGTGTCCAGCCAGCTCGACCGGCTGATTGCCGCTGCCGCTGGTCAGAATTTGCCGAGTCAATTCGGTCAGTCGCTCAGTGCGACTTTTGTTTCTTTCCAGCAGTTGATCGTGTCGTTTTCCGGCAACAATACATCGCTTGCTGACAGCAGCACGTTGCTTGCAGGCTGTGCTTCATGCGAAACGGACCTTGCCGCATCGCTCCAGAATATCTCGCTTGCACAGGGCGACAAGATTGATATCGGCCAGTTAAACGGACAGTTGCAGCAGCTGCAAAAATGGCTTGGCGATTTCCGTTCGCTAGTCGCGCAAGGTGGAAATATCGTGCCGTCGAGTGATGATGCTACGCAAATTACGCCACAGGCTGCGACTCCGGCGGTTACGGCGCAAACGTCGATTATTACCAACACCTCACTGGTGCAGAAACCGTTGGCGCCGGTCGTGAAACAAACGGATGACAACGCGGTGCTGTCGATCGCGGCGCCTTCCGCTGCACCGGCGACGTCGGCGGTGGTGCAAAATGTGCCGACTGTGAATAATGCGGCGGTGGGGCTGGTTGAAAATGCGACCATCGCCGAGGCCAATCTTTCCGGCGGCAATAGCGGCGCGGGCGGGCAGGGCGGCGAGCGTCCGGCAACGGCACCGGTCACTTCCTTTTCCGGCATTGGTAGCGCGAGTGGCAGCAGCGAAGTGGGCACGTCCAGTTTTACCAAGGTGTTAAAAGCAACGGCCTCTGCGCCGGTGGTGGATCAGGTGGTCTTCAATATTAAAACGGCGGTGAAGGACGGCGCGAGCAAAATACAGATACAGCTCGATCCGGTCGAGCTGGGTAAATTGCATATCAAGATTGACTTGGGCAGCGATGGCAAAGCGACCGGGGTGGTGGTTACCGCCGATAATAAATCCACGCTCGATTTATTGCAGCGCGATGCGCGTGGCTTGGAGCAGGCGTTGGCCGATGCCGGTATCAAAGCCGATTCCGGATCGCTCAGCTTCAACCTGCGCGGTGGCGATGGCGGGCGCGATGATGCGCCGAAAACGCCCTATGCCGGTTATGTTCAGCCATCTGAAGAAGAAGCGCTGGCGCCGCTTGCCGTCATTTCCCGTAGTTACGTGGTGAACGTGGCCGACGGGCTCAACATACAAATATAGGAGGCGATTATGGTTTCGACTGATGTAAGCGTTACAGACAATATCAAAAATTTCACGGCAGCGGGTAAGGCTGAACAAAAAAGTAAGGCCGACAAAGCGGCGGACACGCTGTTTTCAAACACCGAGGATTTTATCAAATTGCTCACTGTGCAGTTGCAGAATCAGGATCCGAGCAAGCCGCTGGAGACCGACCAGATCACGCAGCAGATCGCATCGCTCAGCCAGGTGGAGCAGCAGATCAACACCAATAAAAATCTGGAGAGCCTGATTGCGGCATTCACGCGGCAGCAGGTGAGCAGCAACGTGCCTTATATCGGCAAGCTGGTGGAGGCGCCGGGTAATCTGGCGTCATTGCTCGGCGGCACCGGCGTGTTTGTTTACAATCTCGATAAAGAGGCCAACGACGTGCAGATTACCATCTCCAATACGAAAGGGGATGTTGTCTATAAAGGTTCTGGCACGAAGCTTGCTGGACGTAACCAGATCGTATGGGACGGCAAGGACAACGCAGGGAAACAGCTGCCGGATGGAACCTATAAAATTGCAGTGAAGGCGACGGGAATAGACGGAAAGACGATTGCTGCTACCACCGCCAGTTCGGGTCGGGTGACCTCGGTGGAGACGCTTGACGGGACGAATTATTTGGCGCTGGGCGATATTCTGGTGCCGCTTGATAAAGTGATTTCGGTAAGGGAGTTGCCAGCACTGGCATCTTAAAAAAATAACCAAGGATGGAGTGGGATTATGAGTTTATATGGCGCGTTATTTTCAGGAGTGTCGGGGCTGGTGAGCCAGGCGAACAAGCTCGGCATCATTTCCGACAATATTTCGAACGTCAATACGGTCGGTTATAAAGGCGGCAATGGAATATTCGAAACATTGGTGACCAACTCAGGCGGCGCCGCTGCTTATTCGCCGGGTGGCGTGCTCGGTGGCAACCGCTCGCTGGTCAGCCGGCAGGGCTTGTTGCAGGCGACCGATTCGCCGACCGATATTGCGGTTTCCGGCACCGGATTTTTCGTGGTGAACCAGAGCCCTGATGGCAGCGGTCAGGTGTCCTACACCCGTTCCGGTTCGTTCCGCGCCGACTCCACGGGAAACTTCCGCAACTCGTCGGGGTTTTACCTGCAGGCGTGGCCGCTCGATCGTGAAGGACGCCTTCCGGGTGCGGCGGGGAACACCACGAACACCACGTCGAGCGCCAACTTAAGCAGCTTGCAGATTGTGAACGTGCAGAACCTGACCGGCTCGGCGGCCGCCACCTCCGCGGTGTCGATCGGTGCCAACCTGAACTCATCGCAGACGGTTTATCCCGGTGCGGCGGGGACGATCACCTTCGATGCGCTCAGCACGAACAATTACCAGATCGCGGCAAAAGACATTATCGTTCCGGGCGGCGTCAACAGCATTGCCCGCGGCGATAAGCTCGATATTACGACCGGCGGCGGTCTTTCTTTCACCTATCGCTATGGCGGGTTTACCTTTGGCCGCAGCATCGCCGACGGATCGGATGCCGATAGCGGGCTTGCATTGCTTGCGGGCACGACGACATTAGATACGAATCCCTTCAGCTTCACGCCCGGTAGCAATGTCGTGAGTATCACGCAGGAAGGCCATGGCCTTGCGGATGGCGATGTGGTGACGATTTCCGGCAATACGACCGATATCGGCGGCATCAGCGCTTCTGAATTCAATGCGAAATTCGTCGTGACCGTAGTGGACGACGATACTTTCACCATTGAGACGGCGACCAGTGCGGCGGCAGCAGCCGATATTACCGACAACACGGTCGTCACCGAAAACGGTGCGGATGCGGATGTCACCATCACACTGGGCACCGGTCACGGCTACTCGGTTGGTCAAGCCATCACCATCGCCGGCTCGAACGTGGTGAACGGGATTACCATCAACGGCACCCGCACCATCACGGCGGTGACCACCACGACCGTGACATTCGCCACGACGACGGATACGCCGCCGGTGATTGCAGCGCATGCCTTCTCAACGACGGCTGGTGCCAACCCAACCGTTACGGTGAATGTTGGCACGACCAACAACGTCTACGCAGTCGGAGATGAGATCACCATTGCGGGCGCTGACCCGATCAACGGCGTTGATCCTAATGGCACCTGGACGGTGGCAACCTCCTCGGCTGGTAATATCACCTTTGTCGCGACCGGCGAGACATCGGCGACCCAGGCGCTTGGAGCGAATCCATTCCTGGTATCGACCGGTGCCGATCCGACTGTCACTGTTGATCTTGGTGGCGTGCATGATTATACGGTTGGTGATACTATTACCATCGCCGCCGCCGCTGCGACTAACGGCGCAGATGTCAACGGCACCTTTGTGATTACCGCGATTGGCGCGAATACCATTCAATATGTAGCTACGGGTGAGACCGGTGGTGGTTCGCCAGCGGTGGCGGGTGGCGGCGGTTCGGCCACGGCCTATGCCTCATTGTTCGGCAACGCATCGTCGACCCAGTTCATGACGGCAGGCGGCGGCACTTCGGCGACGGCGGCAATTTCAGCAGGCGGCGGCACGGCGATCACTTCGCTCACCCGTCCCTTCGCCGGTAATATTCTGGATGCGACCAATACCGAGACGCGCTTCTTGGGCACGACGGGGACATCCGGTTTTACCGCGGCGGGCCTGACGTTTAAAATCACCACGGCGGCGATCGGCACCGTAACCTTCAGCTACACATCTTCTTCACCGGATGTACGCCAGAAACAATTTAACAACCTGACCAATCTCGCGGCCTCGATCAACGAGGTAACCGGTCTTTCGGCGCGTGTGGTCGACGGGCAGCTTTATGTCGGCGCCACCGATGCGAATGCGGCGGTGATGTTTGAAAACGGCTCGGCGGTCGGTGTTGAGGGGCCTCCGGTGCAGGCGGGCATCGACTGGGTGCGTGAGCTTGGCCTCAAAAATATCGAGGTGGGTGCGAACCGCTTTTCCTCGCTGGAGGGATTGTTCAATCTGGCGACGACCGATGCCGGTATTTCGGCCTCGCTTTCCAATCCGCTCGGCGCGGCGCAGCTCAGCATCAACGTCGACGATCCGCTCGACAGCATCCACTTCGCCGACAGCCCGACCGCTTCGGCATTGACGGCGTTCACCTCTACCACGCCGTTTACCACCACCTCCGGCAGCGAAACCGTGAAGGTGACGCATCCGGCGGCACACGGCTTCAGCACCGGCGATTTCGTAACGCTGGATGCGTCCGATCTTGCCGATACGACGACGCTTGGGTCCGCTCCGTTTACGACAACGAGCGGCGCCGATCCGACCGTGACGGTCGATATCACAGGGCTGGGCCTGACCTATGTTGCGGGTGACCTGATTACCATCGCCGGGGCGACGGCGGTGAATGGTGTGGATGTCAACGGCACATGGACCATCGTTTCAGCTTCGACGACTGCGGTAACGTTTGTGGCGACCGATGAAACGTCCACCGGCACGGCGGCAGGCGGCGGCACGGCGGCCACCTCTTCCTACGGTTCGTTCAACGGCATTCCGATCGGTGATTTCAGCGGACGGTTTGAAATTACTGTGACCAGCCCGACCGAATATACGATTCAGACGGATACCGCGGCCACCGCTTCCGGCGCAACGGGTCAGGACAATCTGCTGGTCACGCCGCACAACAACCTGGGCTCGCTGGTGGCGGAATTCGGACTGGTCGATTCGTTGAACGGCGATGCCTATACGCCGCAGGAGACCGATGATTTCGGGCCTTCCTACAGCCCGACCGACACGACGCTCAACATGGCGAGCGGTAATGTGCCGCCGCAATTCAGCCGTCCGATCCGGATCTTCGATGCGCAGGGTGGCGGGCACGATCTGAACGTGGCCTTCCTGAAAACCAGCGTGAACACCTGGGCGATTGAAGTCTTCGCAGTGCCGGCTGACGATGTCAGCTCGTCGCTGCCGGATGGACTGGTGGCGTTCGGCAATGTTACTTTCAACGGTGACGGCACGCTCCGGAGCATTGATAATACGCTCAATAGCGAGGTGGATATCACCTGGACGAACGGCGCATCATCAAGTGCCGTCACATTCAGCCTTGGCACGGCGGGACAGCCGTTCGGCACGGTCGGGGCGACCACGATCGGCCAGGCCGACGGACTCAGCCAGTTCAACGCGGCATTTGGCGTCAGTTTTGTGAACCAGAACGGCGCGCCGGTGGGTGAGCTTACCGGGGTCGCCATCACCGAGCTGGGGGTTGTCGTTGCCAGCTATAGCAACGGTGAAACGCAGGATCTTTACAAGATACCGCTCGCAAGTTTTGCCAACCCGGATCAGCTCACCTCGTCTTCCGGTAACGTGTTTACCCAGTCGGCAAATTCCGGGGAGTTCAACCTGCGCGAGGCCGGAACCAGCGGTGTGGGGGTCATTGCGGCCTCGTCGCTGGAGGCCTCAAACGTAGAGCTTTCGGCGCAATTAACCGACATGATTATCGCCCAGCGCTCCTACCAGGCGAATACCAAAGTGATTTCCACGGCAGATAGCCTGCTCGAGGAACTGAATCGGATTATTCAGTAAGTAGCTGAATAGTCCGCCCAAGCGCACCCTCTCTCCCCCGTGAGGGTGCGCTTTCTTTTTTAACCTATTTTATCATTCTCGTTAACTTTTTGAGTATTTCTGCTTGACAAGCGGCTCTGCCATCTATAAGTATGGTACGAGGAAAGAGTTAGATATACCAATGGCATGTTCATAATTTAAAGTTTCTTGTGGCAAAAATTGGTAAAGATATAATGGTTAACGTAAAGGAAAATACGGTATGAAGAAGATAAAACTCACCACGCGCAGGCTGAGTGCTGCCATAAGCCAGAACATGCGCGCTGATCGTGGTGATGACACCAGCAACATCATGCTTGACCCGCGTTATTTGCGCCAGTCTTCCTCGTTGATTCAGGATGCGCTGCAGAAAGGCTTCGATGTTTTGCAGCTTGCTAACGGCGATATTGTGATGACCGGCACCAAGACGGTGGTCTATCAGTATGGCTGGGAAGAAGAAAAAGGGAAGCTGGTGAAAGCGAAATCCGAGCGTAAGGCCAAAAAGCTCACCGCGCCTTCGATTTATGGCGAAGAAGAGCTCGACGAGAGCGAAGAAGCTTAGGCTTAAGCGCGGTAACGGCACCTACAAAAAACCCCGCCGCGTGCGGGGTTTTTTAATGAACGGTCACGAGTCCCTTGCAGTAGCGGAATTCGGCCGGGGTGATGAGTTGCTGGCTTGCGACTTTCACCGAATGCAGCCTGCCATCAAGCGAGCGTTCCCAGAAATCGAGGAATTTTTGCAGCACCGGAAATTTGGGGGCGATGTCGAGTTCCTGCCAGAGATAGCTTTGCAGCAGTGCAGGGTGGTCGGGCAGATGATAGAGAATCTCCGCCGTGGTCAAACGATAGTCATGCAACATCAAACCAAGTTCTGACATCCACACCTCCACGTTTTACTCAGAGCCAATGAAAAAGTGCATTGGCTATAAACGCACAAGCCCAGTGTAGCACGGTTTCTGTAAAATTTGTGTTAACGCCAATCCGTGCGGCTACTGCATTTCCTGCAGAAAGCCGCTATCGGGCGAGAGCACCATGGTGGTATCGTCCTTGGAGAGCGATTTCTTATAGGCCTGCATAGTGCGGTAGAATTTGAAGAATTGCGGGTCCTGGCCAAAGGCCTGTGCAAAGATTTTCGTCGCTTCCTCGTCGCCTTCACCGCGCAGTATTTCCGATTGCTTGCGCGCTTCGGCGAGGATGATGGTGCGTTCCTTGTCGGCCTGCGAGCGGATTTTCTGTGCATCCTCGGCACCCTTCGCCCGGAACTCTTTGGCCTCGCGTTCGCGCTCGGTCTGCATGCGTTTATAGATGCCTTCACTGTTGGCGGGCGGCAGGTCGGCGCGCTTGATGCGTACATCCACCACCTCAATGCCGAAGCCGCCTTTCGCCACATCGCTGCCGGTTGTTTTACTGGTGCCACTGCGGGTCTGGATGTTCACCAGGTTTTTGATCTGGTTCATGGTTTCGGTCCGTTTTTCGGAGATCACGGCGGAGAGCGGCACCTCGCCGATCACCTGGCGCAGGCTCGATTCAAGGATGGAGTTCAGGCGCGAACGCATGATCGTTTCGCTGCCCACGGTTTGCTTGAAACGCAGCGGGTCGGTGATGCGGTAGCGCACGAAAGCGTCGACGATCAGGCGTTTCTGGTCGGCGGCGATGACTTCTTTCGATTCGGCCTCGAAATCGAGCAGGCGTGCGTCATACAGCTCGGCGTTCTGGATGAAGGGGATTTTGAATTTCAGGCCGGGTTTCTGCTCGACGCGGATCGGTTTGCCGAAAGAAAGCACCAGCGCCTGCTGCGTCTGGTCGACCACGAACATGCTGTTCGCCAGAATGAACAGGACGCCGAAAAAGATCGAAAGGCCTACGGTTAAATATTTCATGGCTTGGCCTCCGTTTTGCCTTTTTTCAGCTCCGGCAGCGGCAGGTAAGGAAGTACGCTCTGCGCGCCTTTGCCGCCGATGATGATTTTATTCATGCCGGACATGATCTCTTCCATCGTCTCTAAATACATGCGCCGCTCGGTCACATCCTTCGCCTGCTTATACTGGCTGTAAATTGCCGAGAAGCGCGAAGCCTCACCCTGGGCGCGGGCGATCACTTCCTGCTTGTAGCCTTCGGCGTCGAGAATAAGTTTCTGCGCTTCGCCGCGTGCACGCGGCAGAATATCGTTGCGGTATGCATCGGCCTGGTTGCGCGAAGTCTCAAGATCGGCGCGTGCGGTTTGCACATCGCGGAACGCGTCAATCACCTGCGCCGGTGGGTCGGTATCGAGCAGGTTCACGCTCACGACCGTGATACCGGCCCCATAATCATCGAGCGTTTGTTGCAGCAGTTTTTTGGTGGCTTCGGCAATTTCCAGCTTGCCCTCGGCGAGCGCCACGGCAATCGGCGTATGGCCGATCACTTCGCGCATGGCCGATTCGGCGACGGTTTTCACCGTCATCTCCGGGTCGCGCACATTGAAGAGGTAATCGGCGGCGCTCCTGATCTGCCACTGCACTTCAAAATTGATATCGACGATATTTTCATCGCCGGTCAGCATCAGTCGCTCGTCAAGGTTACTGCCGGTATATTGCTTGCGTTCGTCGCCGCTGCGCTGGCCGATTTCGACGCGGTTGATGACGGTGACGCGTGGAGTCAGCACCGACTCGAACGGGTAGGGGAAATGATAATTAAGGCCGGAGGCGGTGGTGCGGTGATACTGCCCGAAGCGCAAGACCACGCCCTGCTCGTCGGATTTTACCAGATAGACGCCGGAGGCCAGCCACAGCACGAAGACGGCGAGGACGATGAGCAGGAAGCCGCGCTTGCCGTCATTGCCGCCCGCGCCGCCGAACATGGCGCGCAGCTGCTCGGTGACTTTCTTCAATGCATCGTCAAAATCCGGGCCTTGCGGGGGTTTGCCGCCGCCCTGGTTGCCACCGCCGGGGGGCTTTCCCCACGGGCTGTTACCCCATGGATTCTGATTGTTATCTCCCCACGCCATCGGCTTCTCCCTAGCAAAAACATTTACATGGCCTATATAGGGGTAATACCATCGTTAATTCAAGATACAATTATGACACTGACCTCCGACATCATACGCAACGCCATCGAATCCGCCGCAGCGGAGGATGCCTCCTGCGTGAGCGCCATCACGATCCGCGCTGGCAAGGTGGGATTCATGATCACGGTTGCGCCCGGCGAAAAAGAAAAAGGTCTGCTGCTCGAAGCGATATGTAAAAAAGCAGTGGCGGCTCTTCCGGGTGTGGATGAGGTGAGTGTGCTTGTGACCGCGCACGATAGCGCGCCGATTCCGCCCAAGCCGGAGGCCGGTTATAGCGATCCGCGTGCGCGTGCGCAGTGGAACCTGACGCCGATCGAAGGGGTGCAAAAAATTATCGCGGTGGCGTCGGGCAAGGGCGGTGTCGGTAAATCGACGACCACGGTAAATCTCGCGCATGCGCTGGCCGCACTCGGAAAAAAAGTGGGTATTCTGGATGCCGATATTTACGGCCCATCCATTCCGCATATGCTGGGGCTTCCGAGCGTGCAGCCGGACATTGTAAATGGTAAGATGCAACCGGCGGTGGCGCACGGCATCCGGGCGATGTCGATGGCGTTCATCACCGGCGACGAGGCGGCGATCCTGCGCGGGCCGATGATTTCCAAAAGCCTGCAACAGATGCTGCGCTTCACCGATTGGGGCATGCTCGATGTGCTGCTCGTCGATATGCCGCCGGGCACCGGCGATATTCATTTGAGCATGGCGCAGCAGGTGCCGTTATCCGGCGCGATCATCGTCACCACGCCGCAAGCAGTCGCCACCATGGACGCGGCAAAATGCGCGAAAATGTTTGAAAAGGTGAATGTGCCGCTTTTGGGCGTGGTCGAAAATATGTGCGGCGATGTTTTTGGTACAGGCGGTGGCAAAAAACTGGCCGATGAATTTTCGGTGCCGCTGCTGGCCTCTATTCCGCTCGATGCGGAAATACGCGAGGCGGGCGAGCAGGGCGCGCCTGCGGCGTCTGCGCTTTATATAAAAATCGCTACCGCGCTGGCCTAAGCTTTTTTCAGGAACTGGGTTTTAAGCACGAGGCCTTTGACTTTTTCGGCGTTGCACTCGATATGCTCCTCGTCATGGGTGAGGCGGATGTTTTTAATGAGCGTGCCGCGCTTGAGCGTCACGTTCGCGCCCTTCACCGGCAGGTCTTTAATCAGCGTCACCGAGTCGCCGTCCTTCAATAGATTGCCGTTGGCGTCTTTTACTTTGATTTCATCGTCGGTCATTTTTTTGATCCTTTATGGTTACTGTTTGTGACCGGAATGACTCGGGCCTGCTGACCCTCGCCCTCCGGGCGCCTTCGGCGTCAAATTCCGCTACTGCGGAATTTTCGAACCGCCGGTTCTCACCGTACCAAATACCACTCCCCTAACCAAGCTTAGGCTGGGTTAGGGGAGTGGTGCTCGCGACCGGAATCGAACCGGTACGTCGATTACTCAACGACAGATTTTAAGACGATTCCTTTGCCGCGAGCGGTCATCACTTTATATTCCTCCAAAACGAGATTATGCAAGATATTTTGCGGGTTTAGAGGGGGGCTTCGTATGACCGGCGCGTAAATCGATTCCTATCGTTTCCGCCTAAATTTTCTCGCTCGTGATGTTGCGGTGATGTGGCAAAAAATCAGCCAAAAACGGTTTAGGCGAAAATGATTACTGGTCGCTTGCGTCTTTTAATAAGGGCTTTTTGTGCGAACGGATGTCAACCACTTTTGCTTTGCCAGCACCGATCGAGCTGATGGCGCTGCCGACGGTTGCCACGTTTTGCCGTTTAACTGTATCGGCCAAATGCTCATAGCGTTTTGTGGTCTGGTACGTTTTATGGTTAAGCTGCTGGCCGACATCTGCAAGGCTTAATCCGCTTGCCAGCGCGAATGCTGCCCATGAGTGCCGCAGGTCATGCAGGCGGAAATTTTCTAGCCCCGCTTTTGTTCGTACATCATCCCATACCGCTTTTGGATACGCCATATTTTGCCTGTAGCGGCCTGGGACGTTGCATTTGCCTGGGAACAAGTAGGGATTGTTTTCAGGTCGTGGCAATTCCAGCAGGAATTGGATTATCTCGATAGCTTCCGGCGGTAGTGAGATTGCAGGTTCGTCGTTCTTCGTGGTTTCGGGCTGCAATATCATGCGCTCCAAATCCAGTTCCTTCACCTTGGCGTCGCGCCATTCGATACCGCGCGCGCCGGTAAATAACATCAGCTTGATGTAGCAGGCAACGCGGATGCGATGCAGTGGACGCTCGTTTCCCGTTGTCTGGTAGGCATAGAGATTTTCAGTTAGCAGCTGGTCGAGCGCTTGAACCAGTTTCACCAGTTCTTCATCGCTAAGATAGCGCTCACGCCGCTTTTCGGGGTATTTGAATACTCCCCGGCAGGGATTGGTATAAAGCGGCCTTATTTCCCACGGACGTTCACATAGCGAAAACATTTTGGAAAGGTGGGAGCGGCAGCGATTGGCATTCACCGGACTGGTTTCACGTTTGCTCAACATAAAAGCGTGTATGTCGCGCGACGTGATTTCTTCTACGAACCGCCCTTTGAAATACGGTAGAATAACCCCTTTGCCCGTCTGTTTCACACCTTTTTGGGTGCTGGGCTTGTTCTTAATCATGACGTGCTCTTGGATATAGCGCTCCCAAATTTCCTCGAAGCGATGTCGGTCTTTTCTCTGGTTTTCGAGGTCGCTAGGGTCGGTGCCGGCGATGACATGCGCTAAATGTTCTTTGGCCTTATCACGCGCCTGATCGGGCGAAAATTTATTGGTGGGGCCGATGGTGACACGCTTCGGCGGATAATTGCGCCCTTTACCCATCCGGTAGTCAAACACATAGGTTTTCGTGCCAGATGGGTAAATAATAAGGCGGAAGCCGCTGATCTCGCTGTCGGTGATATAATAGAGCTTGGCTTGCGGCTCGGCTGTATCGACCACTTTCTTGGTAAGTTTTTTCTCATTTTGCTTCTCGGTCATTGGCGGCTCCACTGTCCGAGGTGGAGCTGCGAAGCCATTTCGCCTCCACGTCGAGTACGCCGTTGGTGCCGTGCAGCGGGTAGCGAATAATCGCGCGCAGGCTTGCCTGCATCTTCATATACATGGGTGGTTTGCCTTCCAGCCGCCACTTCTCCAGTGTTTTCATCTTGATGCACCAGCGATCGCATAATTGTTGGGGCGTCAAATACAGATCGGATTGGCCGGTAGAGGCTGTTTCCTTCTGAATCTCGTTGTTCACTACGCATTGGATTTCCTTGATGTTCATGGTTTCCTCCTAACAAGAAAGGTTAAAAACCTTGCCTCGCCTTGCCTTGCCTCGGAGGGGTGTAAAAATTACGGTGTGTTGGTCATTTTCTTCACGATGCGTTCCACTTCGTTAATATCCTCAGTGATGGGATGGCTCGCCAGCATGTGCGCGATGCGGTAGATGCGCGTGATATGGTCGCGGTCACACACCAGCATTTGCGGTGAAAGCTCAAGTTGAGCCTCCGTATTCGCGCTGTAGTGCCGCCATTCGCGGCTGGGCGGAGGGAAGAAATAATTGACCGGGCGTTTCAGCTGACAGGCGATCTGGAACAACGTGGCGGCGCGCATGTGGTTGATGCACGTTTCGATTTTGCCGAGCTGCTGATAGCTGTCGCCCGTTGCTTCCGTGAGCTGTTTTAAGCTGATGCCATCCGCTTTTCTGACGGCGCGGAGCTTCTTGCCGATATACAGCTCAATCAGCGAAAATTCCTCCTCCGGCGAGAGCGGATTAATTTCTATGCTCATGCCGCCCCCTCGGTTCTCTCCAGATGGTCGCGCGTGAGTGGTTGGATTTTGCTGGTGAGAGAGCGCAGCCGGATTTCATGGTCGAGCATGATTTCCAGCGGCGTTCCTCGGTGCTGCTCCTGCAATTCGCGCAGCTGCCGGTCTGACAGCCGCGCTACTTGGTCTAGGGTGAGCTGGGTCATGCGACTTGCGCCTCCTGCGCCGGCGCCGCGTAATTGCGCAATACCCCGTCCTCAATGACATAGCTATGGCCGATTTTAAGCTCCGCCAAATCGGGCGTTCTATCTTCCGGCTTTTTCGCCATGCAGATCAGCGTCGGGATGCCGCTGCCCACAACCATGTTCATCACACCAGCGCGGCCTTTGCGTGAGGTGATAGCGTCTAGATCATCCACTACCAGCAATTCCGAGCGGTCTGCCTTGGCGATGGCTATCTGCAACAAGGTGCGCACGGCATATTGCGCCGAGCGGGA
>JANRKF010000009.1:0-19073 GCA_033763575.1 Alphaproteobacteria bacterium
CGAGATGATCATGCCCGGCGACAACGTGTCGATCTCCGCCGAACTGATCGCGCCGATCGCGATGGAAGAAGGCCTGCGCTTCGCCATCCGCGAAGGTGGCCGCACGATTGGCTCCGGCGTCGTAGCGAAAATTTTGGAGTAACCCGCGCTCATGTAACGAAGTGATAGCGCAGATATAGGAAAAAATATGCAAAACCAGAAAATCAGAATTTGGCTCAAAGCCTTCGATCATGCGATGCTCGATCAATCGACGGCGGAGATCGTGAGCACGGCAAAACGTACCGGCGCGCAAGTGCGCGGTCCGATTCCGCTGCCGCGCCGGATTGCCCGCTTTACGGTGAACCGCAGCCCGCACATCGATAAAAAATCGCGTGAACAATTCGAGATCCGCACCCATAAGCGCCTGATCGATATTTTCGATCCTACCCCGCAAACGGTAGACGCGCTCATGAAACTGGATCTCGCATCGGGCGTGGACATTAAAATCAAAGCGGAAGCCGCTTAAGGAGAAGAGTGATGCGTACAGGTTTAATAGCTAAAAAAATTGGCATGACCAATATATACGAGGAAGGCGGCATTGAAGTCGCTGTCACCGTACTACAGGTTGAAAACTGCCAGGTCGTTGCCCAGAAAACGCAGGCGAAGGATGGCTATAGCGCCCTCCAGCTTGGCGTAGGCGCGGCCAAAGCAAAAAACACCAGCAAAGCAATGCGCGGTCATTTTGCCAAAGCAAAAGTAGAGCCGAAACGCAAGCTCGTGGAATTCCGCGTGGATGCGTCGGCGCTCGTTGAGCCCGGCACGGAGCTGGTGGCAAGCCATTTCGTTCCCGGCCAGTATGTCGATGTTGTTGGCGAAACCAAAGGTAAGGGTTTTGCCGGTGCCATGAAACGCTGGAACTTTGCCGGTCTGGAAGCAACCCACGGTGTGTCGGTTTCCCACCGTTCGCATGGTTCGACCGGCCAGCGCCAGGATCCGGGCCGTACCTTTAAAGGTAAGAAAATGGCGGGCCATCTTGGTCAGGAACGTGTGACCACGCAGAATCTTGAAGTAGTGTCGGTGGATGAGGCGGAAGGTTTCATCGTGGTGCTCGGTGCCGTACCGGGCGCAAAAAACAGCTATGTGCTGGTAAGCGATGCGGTGAAAAAATCGCTCGACCCGAAAGCGCCTTTTCCTGCCGGTGTGCGCAAATCAGCTGAAGTGAAAGTGGAAGAAACTCCGGCGGCGGCGGAAGAAGCGCCTGCAGCGGAAAGCACAACGGAGGCCAAGGAGTAGTTATGAAAGCAAAAGTCATCAACCTGGAAAACAAAGCCGCAGGCGACATCGAGTTGTCGGATGCGATCTTTGCCGTGCCGGTCCGCAAGGACATATTGCACCGCATGGTGCAGTACCAGCACGCCAAAGCGCAAAGCGGCTGCCATAAAACCAAAACCATTTCCGAAATTTCGGGAACGACCAAAAAGCCGTTCAAGCAAAAAGGCACCGGCAGCGCCCGTCAGGGTTCGCTCCGCTCGGCCCAGATGCGCGGTGGTTCGACCATTTTCGGACCTGTGGTGCGCTCGCATGCGATCGACCTGACCAAAAAATTCCGCAAGCTCGCGCTGAAAACCGCGCTTTCGGCTAAACAGGCGGAAGGCACGCTCTTCATCCTCGACAGCGCCGATGTAAAAAATGCGAAAACCAAGGATCTGGTCGCGAGCTTCAAGAAAATCGGTTGGGACAAGCCGCTCATCATCGACGGCGAGACCCTGAATGAAACCTTCGCTTTTGCGGCGCGCAACATCAAGCATGTGGATGTGTTGCCGAGCGCGGGCATTAACGTGGTGGATATCCTCCGCCACAAACAGCTGGTGCTGACCAAAGCGGCAGTGGCCAAGCTGGAAGAGAGGCTCAAATGAAACTGGGACGTAAAAAGAAAACAACCGCAGCAGCTACGGCTACCGCCCGCAACTACGATGTGATCGTCTCGCCGGTCATCACCGAGAAATCCACCGCTGTTTCGGAACAGAACAAGGTGATTTTCAACGTGCGCCTGGATGCGAACAAATCGGAAGTGAAAGACGCGATCCAGAACATCTTCGGTGTGAAGGTCGTAAGCGTCAATACGCTTGTTCGCCTCGGCAAACAAAAGCGTTTCCGCGATACGCTCGGTAAGCAATCGGATGTGAAAAAAGCAATCATCACCCTCGAAGCCGGTCAGTCGATCAACTTAGAGGGAGGAGCGAAGTAATATGGCACTTAAATCCTTTAAACCCACAACCCCGGCCCAGCGCCAGCTCGTGATCGTTGATCGCTCCGAGCTCTGGAAAGGCAAGCCTGTAAAAAGCCTGACCGAGGGCAAAAACAAATCCGGTGGACGCAACCATCACGGGCGCCTGACGGCGTTTCGCGTGGGCGGCGGTCACAAAAAATCATACCGCACCATCGATTTCAAACGTCGTAAGTTCGACGTGCCGGCGGTGGTGGAGCGTATCGAATATGATCCGAACCGCAGCTCGTTCATCGCGCTCATCAAATACCAGGACGGCGAACTGGCCTACATCATCGCGCCGCAGCGTCTGGCGATTGGTGATACGGTGGTGGCCGGCGAACGCGCCGACATTAAACCGGGCAACGCCATGCTGCTGAAAAACATTCCGGTGGGAACGATCGTCCACAACGTGGAAATGAAAGAAGGCAAAGGCGGCCAGCTCGCCCGCGCTGCCGGTTCTTACGTCCAGCTCGTCGGTAAAGATGCTGGCTATGCACAAATCAAACTGCGTTCGGGCGAACTTCGCCTGGTGCGCGATGTGTGCCTGGCTACCATTGGCGCGGTCTCGAACCCGGACCACCAGAACGCCGTCATCGGTAAAGCCGGCCGCAGCCGCTGGTTGGGCATTCGCCCATGCGTGCGCGGTGTGGCGATGAACCCGGTCGATCACCCGCATGGTGGCGGTGAAGGCCGTACCTCCGGTGGCCGTCACCCGGTAACGCCATGGGGCAAAGGCACGAAGGGCAACAAAACCCGTTCGCGCAAAAAGAAGAACAAACTCATCATCAAGAACAGGCACGGGAAATAGATTATGGCACGCTCTGTATGGAAAGGCCCATTCGTGGATGGGTATTTATTGAAAAAGGCGGACGTAGCGCGCAGCTCCGGCAAGCACACGATCATCAAGACATGGTCGCGCCGCTCGACGATCCTGCCGCAATTCATCGGCCTGACGTTCGGCGTTTACAACGGTAAGAAATTCATTCCTGTCGCGGTGAACGAGGACATGATCGGTCACAAATTCGGCGAATTCGCGCCGACCCGCACATTCGCTGGCCACACGCCTGCGTCTGGCGATAAAAAAGCAGCAGTGAAGAAAGATAAGTAATATGGGAAAGAAATCATTAGAACGGCAGTTGGAGCCAGTGGAAGCGAAAGCGGTGATTAACCGCATCCGCATCAGCCCGCAGAAACTGAATCTGGTGGCGCAGATCATTCGCGGCATGAACGTCGCCGATGCGCTGACCCAGTTGACGTTTTCCAGCAAACGCATTGCGAATGATGTGAAAAAAGGCCTGCAATCGGCGATCGCCAACGCGGAAAACAACCACAACCTGAACGTGGATTCCCTGTTTGTGAAAGAAGCCTATGTCGGCAAAAACATCGTGATGAAGCGTATGCATACGCGTGGCCGTGGTAAATCGGCGCGGGTGTTCAAGCCCTTTTCGAACCTGACGCTGATTGTGCGTGAGCAAGCGGATGAGCCGGTAAAAAAAGCGAAAAAGCCTGCGGCGAAAAAAGAAACCAAAGCAGCGCCTAAAGCAAAACCGGCCGCTAAAGCGAAGAAAGTAGGAGCATAATATGGGTCAGAAAGTAAACGCCATCGGCTTTCGCATCGGCATCAACAAACAGACGGATTCACGTTGGTTTGCGGATAAGGATTTCGCCGACAAGCTGCATGAAGACATCAAGATCACCAACTACATCAAGAAGAACCTGAATGCGGCGGGCGTGAGCAAGGTCATCATCGAGCGCCCGAACAAAAAAGCGACCGTGACCATTCACTCGGCGCGTCCGGGCGTGGTGATCGGTAAAAAAGGCGCCGATATCGACAAAATCAAGAAAGACCTCGGCAAGTTCACCAAGGATGAGGTGAATGTGAACATCGTGCCGGTGGCCAAGCCGGAAATCGACGCGACGCTGGTCGCGGAGTCGGTCGCACAGCAGCTTGAAAAACGCGTGGCGTTCCGCCGGGCGATGAAGCGTGCGGTGCAATCCTGCCTGCGCCTGGGTGCGCTCGGCATCCGTATCAATGTTTCGGGTCGCCTTGGCGGCGCGGAGATTGCGCGGATGGAGTGGTATCGTGAAGGCCGCGTGCCGTTGCATACGTTGCGTGCCGATGTCGATTACGGGGTAGCGCGTGCGGAAACCGCCTATGGTACCATCGGTATCAAAGTGTGGATTTTCAAAGGCGAAATCCTGGGTAAAGAGAAGAAAATCACAGACGCTGCACCGATTGTAGCGGTCGAAGAATTTAAGGAAATTGGGGAATAATCCTATGATGAGTCCTAAGAAAACAAAATACCGCAAGCAGCATAAAGGCCGTATCAAAGGCGCTGCCAAGGGTGGGTTTACGCTGAATTTCGGCGAATATGGCCTGAAAGCCATGCAGCCGGAGCGTGTCACTGCGCGCCAGATCGAGGCGGCCCGCCGCGCCATTTCGCGTCACGTAAAGCGTGTTGGCCGTATGTGGATCCGTATTTTCCCGGATGTGCCGGTGACCAGGAAACCCGCCGAAGTTCGCATGGGCTCGGGTAAGGGTTCGGTCGAATTCTGGGCGGCACGCGTGCAGCCGGGCCGTATCATGTTCGAAATCGACGGTGTGCCGGAAGCGGTGGCGCGTGAAGCGTTTGACCGCGCCTCGGCCAAACTGCCGATCAAAACCAAATTCATCAAACGTCAGGCAGAAGGCTAAGATACTATGAAAACCTCCGAATTACGTGGAAAAGCGAAGGAAGAGCTGACTGGGCTGGTCGTATCTTCCAAAAAAGAGTTATTTAACCTGAGGATGCAGGCGGCGACCGGTGCGGATGCCAACCTGAACCGTGCGCGTGAAGTGAAAAAAACGATCGCCCGGGCAAAAACGCTCTTGAACGAACAAACAAAAACAGGTAAAAACTCCGCTCCTAAAAAAGCGGCTGGCGCAAAATCGTCCGCCAAGAAAGTAAAGGAATAAGTCATGCCACGTCGCGTGTTACAAGGCACTGTCGTCAGTGATAAAATGGAAAAAACCGTGGTAGTACGCGTGGATAGGCGTATGTCCCACCCCATTTACAAGAAAACTATCAGCAAATCGAAAAAATATTCGGCGCATGATGAAGAAGGCCGTTTTAAGACGGGAGATGTGGTGCAGATCGTTGAGTCGGCCCCGATCTCTAAGACGAAAAAATGGAAAGTCGTTTACAATTAATGGGTTAGGCGAAAGCCGCTAGGAAATGAGATTATGATACAGCAGCAAAGTAATTTAGAAGTCGCAGACAATTCCGGTGCACGCCGCGTGATGTGCATCAAGGTGCTCGGCGGCTCGAAGCGCAAATTCGCGAGCGTCGGCGATGTGATCGTCGTGTCGATCAAAGAGGCGATTCCGCGTGGCAAAGTAAAAAAGGGCGAAGTGCATCGCGCGGTGATCGTGCGCACCCGTCGTGACATTCACCGTCCCGATGGCTCGACCATCCGTTTCGACAAAAACGCGGCGGTGCTGGTATCCAAGCAGAACGAGCCGATCGGCACCCGTATCTTTGGGCCGGTGACCCGCGAACTGCGTGCGAAATCGTTCATGAAAATCGTGAGCCTCGCTCCGGAAGTATTGTAAGAGAGAAGAAAAACATATGGCCATTAAATTCAAAATCAAAAAAGGCGATGAAGTGATCGTCCTCGCCGGTAAAGACAAGGGCAAGAAAGGCACCATCCTGAAGATGATTCCGGATGAGCTGCGTGTCGTTGTTTCGGGCGTAAACAAAGTGAAGCGCCACACCAAGGCGGGACGTGACGGTGCCGGCGGCATCATCGAAAAAGAAGCCTCGCTGCACGTGTCGAACGTGTCGCTGGTGGATAAGAAAACCGGCAAGGCGACCCGCGTCGGCTATAAAATTTTAAACGATGGAACGAAGGTGCGTATCGCCAAGCGTTCGGGAGAAACGATCAATGGCTAAATCCGCAACAGCTAAAAAAGAAGGCTACACGCCGCGCCTGCAGGCCGACTACGAGAGCACTGTGCGCGCCGCGCTGCAAAAGCAGTTTGGCTATAAGAACCCGATGCAGGTGCCGAAAATCGATAAAATCGTCATCAATATGGGCGTGGGCGAGACCGTAAACGACAGCAAGATCATCAACGCGGCGCTCACCGACCTCACCGCCATCGCCGGCCAGAAGCCGGTGACCACCAAGGCGAAAAAAGCGATCGCCGGTTTCAAGCTGCGCGAAAACCTCGCCATCGGTTGCAAGGTGACGCTCCGCAAGCAGAAGATGTATGAATTCCTCGATCGCCTTATCAACACCGCGCTGCCGCGTGTGCGTGACTTCCGCGGCGTGTCGCCGAAAAGTTTCGACGGTCGTGGCAACTACGCCCTCGGCCTGAAAGAGCAGCTGGTGTTCCCGGAAATCAACTACGACAAAATCGACCAGGTGCGCGGGATGGATATCATCATCGTCACCACCGCTAAAACGGACGATGAGGCGCGTGCATTACTAACGGCATTCAACATGCCTTTTATTAAATAGGAAAAACCATGGCTAAACTGAGTTCGATCAACAAAAACAACCGCCGCGCCGCAATGACCAAGCGCGATGCCGGGAAACGCGCTGCGCTCAAGGCGATTATCATGAATAAAACGCTGCCGATTGAGGAGCGCATGGATGCGCAGTTCAAAATTTCGGCGCTGCCGCGTAACGGCTCGAAGGTGCGCGTGCGCAACCGTTGTGAGCTCACGGGCCGTGCCCGCGGCACCTACCGCAAATTCAAACTTTCACGTATCAAACTGCGTGAGCTTGGTTCGTTCGGGCGTATTCCGGGCCTCACCAAGTCGAGCTGGTAGGAGCCAGCCATGCGGCGCTTGAGCAACAATAAAAAGGATGTTTAAATATGTCGATGAATTATCGCCTTGCTGATATGCTTGCCCAGATTAAAAACGGCCAATCGGCCCGTCTGGCCAAAGTGACCGTGCTTTACACGCAATTCCTCGCCGATGTGTGCGCGGTCCTCGCCGAAGAGGGCTACATTGAGGGTGCGGAGCGCGTTGAAGTGGGTAAAAACAAATACAACCTCGAAATCACGCTCAAATATTTCGAAGGTGATCGCGTGATCAAAAGCGTGGAGTGCGTCTCCAAGCCCGGTCGCCGCGTTTATTCGGAAATTGGTAAATTGCCTAAACACAGCAATGGCCTCGGTATCTCGATCCTCTCCACCTCGAAAGGTGTGATGAGCGATTTCGGTGCGCGCCAGGCGAATGTGGGCGGCGAAGTCTTATGTACTGTATTCTAGGAGAGTTTCATGTCCCGCGTAGGTAAACAACCCATTGCTATCCCCTCCGGCGTCACCGTCACGGTAAGCCCGAGCGAAATCGCCGTCAAAGGCGGTAAGGGTGAACTGAAAAGCCCGCTCACCGATGTGGTGAAAGTGGAAGTAAAAGACGGCAAAGTGCTGGTGCTGCCGGTTGATAAGACCAATCCGCGCTCGCGTGCGATGTGGGGAACCACCCGCAACAATGTCGCCGGTATGGTCGAAGGCGTATCGAAAGGCTTCACCACCAAGCTGGAAATCCAGGGTGTGGGCTATCGTGCGTCGGCCGATAAAAACTACCTGACGATCGCGCTGGGTTTCTCGCATGAGATCAAATATGCGATTCCGGCGGGCATTACCATTGCAGTCGAAAAACAAACCTCGATTGCCATTTCCGGCCACGACAAGCGCGTGATCGGCCAGGTGGCGGCTGAGATTCGTGGCCTGCGTAAACCGGAGCCGTATAAAGGCAAAGGCGTGCGTTACGAAGGTGAATATATCCGCCGCAAAGAAGGCAAGAAAAAATAACGGAAGACTTAGCGGCTTTGTCGCTTAGGATTCAGTTATCCCGCACTTGTTGCGGGATCTAGTGAAACAAGTACCAGACCCCGCAATAAATGCGGGGTGACGAAAAGGAAGAAGTTATGAGTCAGGCAGTAAAATCGAAGGCGCTTGCTGAGCGTCGTAAAGCCAGGATCCGCATCCAGATTCGCAAAAAAGCGACCGGTCGCGTGCGTCTGTCTGTGTTCCGTTCCGGCAAGCATATTTATGCCCAGCTGATTGATGATACAAAAGGCACGACGCTTGCTTCCGCCTCGACGCTCGACAAAGACCTGAAAGGCCAGGTGAAATCGGCGTCCACGGTTGAAGCGGCGAAGGCTGTCGGCAGCGCGATCGCTAAAAAAGGCAAAGAAGCCAAAGTAAAAGAAGTGGTGTTTGACCGTGGCGGCTACCTGTTCCATGGCCGCGTGAAAGCGCTGGCGGATGCTGCACGCGAAAATGGTTTATCGTTTTAATATTATTTGTAAGGTATTTTAAAAATGGCTCGTGAACAACGTAACGAACAAAAATCCCGCGAAGAAGGATCCGACCTGATCGATAAATTGGTGTCGGTCAACCGCGTGTCGAAAACCGTGAAGGGTGGCCGCCGCTTTGGTTTTGCCGCACTGGTAGTGGTGGGCGACGGTAAGGGGCGCGTTGGTTACGGCACCGGGAAAGCGAAAGAAGTGTCCGATGCGATGAAAAAAGCGCTCGACGATGCAAAAAAATCGATGGTGCGTATTCCGCTGCGCGAAGGCCGCACGATTCACCATGATGCCCATGGCCGTTACGGCGCAGGCCGCGTGATGATCCGCACGGCGCCGACCGGTACCGGTATCATTGCCGGCGGTCCGATGCGTGCTGTGTTCGAAGCGCTCGGCGTGCAGGACGTGGTAGCGAAATCGGTAGGCACCAGCAACCCGCACAACATGCTCAAAGCAACCTTTGCCGCGCTGGAGGGAATTCGTTCCCCACGTGCGGTGGCGGCAAAACGCGGTAAGAAAGTCGGCGAGATCGTCGAGCGCCGCGAAGGTCAGGAAAAGAAAATGGTCGCTAAAGAAGAGACCTCATCGGATGACGCAAAGGAAGAGTAGAACATGACTGAAGCAGCAACCAAAAAAGCCCCGGCCAAACCGAAGGCGGCGAAAGCAGCAAAGCCTGCGGCGGCGAAAGCGGCCCCTAAGGCAAAAAAAGTAGCGGGCGAAAAAGGCACGGTCACGGTCACGCAGATGATCGGCACCATTGCCCGCCAGGCGGATCAGCTCGCAACGCTCAAAGGCCTCGGCCTCGGCAAGCGTCATCGCACCCGCACGCTGGAAGATACCCCGTCTGTGCGCGGCATGATTTATAAAGTTCGCCATCTGGTGAAAGTACAAAACACGTGAATAGTGTGTCGTGAATCGTGAAGAAATGACACGAGCCACGAGCCACGAACCACGAACCACGAAGAGGATGTTATGAAGCTGAACGAAATTAAAGATAACGAAGGCGCCCGTCACCGCAAGATGCGTGTTGGCCGCGGCATCGGCTCGTCCAAGGGTAAAACCGCAGGTCGCGGCGGCAAAGGCCAGACGGCGCGTACCGGTGTGCGTATCAACGGCTTCGAAGGTGGTCAAACACCTATTCATCGCCGCCTGCCGAAACGCGGTTTCAATAACTACACCCGCGTTGAGTTCGATACGGTGAACACCGGCGACATCGAAAAAGCAGTGGCCGCTGGCAAACTTTCTGCAAAAGATACGATCGATCTCGCGGCGCTCAAAAAAGCGGGCTTGCTGCGTAACGCGTCGGTGAATGTGAAGCTGCTGGCGAAAGGCGAAATCAAAGCAAAAGTCACTCTTTCGGTATCTGCTGCTTCTGCGGCGGCCAAGGCGGCTGTTGAAAAAGCCGGTGGCGAAATCACAGTGGTGAGTGCTTAGTGGTAAGTGCTAAGTAGCACCACCATCCTTGACTTACCACTAACCACTAACCACTAACCACTAACCACTTATTTTTATGTCATCAGCTGCTGAACGCCTCGCCTCCAACATGAACTTCGGAGTGTTTGCGCGTGCCACCGAGCTGAAGAAGCGCCTGTGGTTTGTATTGCTGGCGCTGATCGTTTACCGCTTCGGCGCGCATGTGCCGGTGCCCGGCATCGACCCGCATATCATGGAAGAAATTTTTCTCAAACATCAGGGCGGCGTACTTGGCATGTTCAACATGCTCTCCGGCGGCGCCCTTGGACGGATGACCATTTTCGCGCTGGCGGTGATGCCGTATATCTCGGCTTCGATCATTGTGCAGATCCTTTCCTTCACGGTGCCGTCGCTGGCGGCGCTGAAGAAAGAAGGCGAGGCGGGCCGCCGCAAAATCAACCAGTATACGCGCTACGGCACGGTGGTGCTCGCGGCGTTTCAGGGCTACGGCATCGCGGTGGGGCTTGAAAGCATGACCGGCTCTAAAGGTTCGGCGGTGATTGATCCCGGCATGTTTTTCCGTTTCTCAACCACGGTGACGCTGGTCGGCGGCACCATGTTCCTGATGTGGCTGGGTGAGCAGATCACCGCGCGCGGCATCGGCAACGGCATTTCGCTTATCATCTTCACCGGCATCGTAGCGGGGCTTCCGGCGGCGATCGGGCAAACGTTCGAGCTGGGCCGCACCGGCGTGATGTCGACTCCGTTCATCCTGTTTATCATGACGGCGGTGATCTTCCTGATTGCGCTGATCGTGTTTATCGAGCGCGGGCAGCGGCGCGTGCTCATTCAATATCCGAAGCGGCAGGTGGGCAATAAAATGTATGGCGGCGAGTCGAATTACATGCCGCTCAAGGTCAACACGGCCGGGGTGATTCCGCCGATTTTCGCGAGCTCGCTGCTGCTATTCCCGCTCACCATCGCCGGGTTTAACGCGACGGGCGGGCCGGAGTGGCTGCGCGCCGTGAGCAGCTATCTCGCGCATGGCCAGCCGCTTTATATCGCGCTGTATGTCGCGCTTATCGTGTTTTTCAGCTTCTTCTACACCTCGATCATGTTCAATCCCGAGGAAAACGCCGACAACCTGAAGAAAAACGGCGGATTTATTGCGGGTATACGCCCCGGCCAGCAGACGGCGGAATATTTCGATTATGTGCTCACCCGCCTGACGGTGATCGGCGCTGCCTATCTTGCCTTTGTGTGCGTGCTGCCGGAGATTTTCGTGGCGAAATACGCGGTGCCTTTTCAACTCGGCGGCACCGGGCTGCTCATCGTGGTGAATGTGGTGATCGATTTCGTGACACAGGTGCAGTCGCATTTATTCGCGCATCAATATGAGGGCCTTATCAAAAAAGCCAAGCTCAAGGGACGGCTGAAATGAACCTCATCCTCCTAGGCCCGCCCGGCGCCGGGAAGGGGACGCAGGCGCAGCATTTAAGCGCAAAATTCGGTCTCGCCAAGCTCTCTACTGGTGATATGTTGCGGGCTGCAGTGGCGGCCGGCACCGAAGTCGGGAAAATGGCCAAGGATATCATGGCGCGTGGCGCGCTGGTGCCTGATGAAATCATGGTGAATCTTATCCGCGACCGCATCCGCGAAACGGATTGCGCGAACGGCTTCATCCTCGACGGTTTTCCGCGTACCGTGGCGCAGGCGGAGGCGCTGGATGCGATGCTGGCGGCAGAAAAAAAGCGCATGAATTATATCATCGAGCTGAAAGTCGATGACCAGAAGTTGGTGGAGCGCATCACGGGGCGCTTTTCCTGCACGAAATGCGGCGCAGGCTATCATGACAGCTTCAAAAAACCCAAGACCGCCGGTGTGTGCGACGAATGCGGCGGCACGGAATTTTCCCGCCGCGAGGATGATAATGCGGAAACGGTGACCAAGCGCCTGGCCGCTTACCACGCCCAGACGGCGCCGCTTTTGCCTTATTACCGGGCGAAAGGCACGCTCTACACGGTGGACGGCATGGCCGATATCGACCATGTGGCGGCGGAGTTGGATGTGTTGGTGGGGAAGAAGGAAAAAATCGCCTAAAATAATCGGAGGGCATGTCAGTTTTTTGTTGACGTGGCGTCGATTATCTCTAATATTCACCTCCCTTGCGGGAGATATTTTGATAACCTTTTGAACTTTGAGGATTTTTGTGGCTCGTATTGCTGGTGTAAACATTCCGACGGCGAAGCGCTTGGACATTGCGCTCACCTATATTCATGGCATTGGCCGTGTGAAGGCGACTGAAATATGCGAAAAAGCGGGGCTGCCTGCCGAGAAGCGCGTGCATACGCTGGATGAATCGGAAGTGATCAAAGTCCGCGAAATCATTGACCGCGACTATATGGTGGAAGGCGATCTCCGCCGCGAAATCTCGATGAACATCAAGCGCCTGGTCGATCTTGGCTGCTATCGTGGCCTGCGCCACCGTAAAAAATTGCCGGTGCGCGGCCAGCGTACGCATACCAATGCGCGCACGCGCAAAGGCAAGGCGAAAGCCATTGCCGGCAAGAAAATGGTGACGAAATAGTGGATCGTGATTCGTGAATCGTGATTCGTGAAGTAAACTGAAAAAAGGAGGGTGGGATACAAGGAAAGCGATTGGTGGGGGTGACAAAACGTCACGATTCACTATTAACGATCCACGATCCACTGATAAAAATATGGCTCAGGCAGAAAAAGCGGAAAAGAAAGAACAAGGCGGCGCGCGCATTAAAAAACGCGAGCGCAAAAACATTTCCACCGGCATGGTGCATGTGAACGCGTCGTTCAACAACACCATCATCACGATTACGGACATGCAGGGTAACACCGTGTCCTGGTCGTCGGCGGGGCATCACGGCTTTAAAGGTTCGCGCAAGTCGACGCCGTATGCGGCGCAGGTGACGGCGGAAGACGCTGGCCGCAAAGCCATGGAGCACGGCATGAAAACCGTATCGGTGGAAGTAAAAGGACCCGGCGCTGGCCGTGAGTCGGCGCTGCGCGCGCTGCAAGCGGTAGGTTTCGTGGTGACGTCGATCAAGGACGTAACGCCGGTGCCGCATAACGGCTGCCGCCCACCGAAACGCCGCAGGGTGTAATATTTCCCCGCACTTGTTGCGGGATCTGGTTATTGTAACAACGAGACCCCGCCATGCGGCGGGGATTATAAGGAAAAAAATATGCTCGCTAAAAATTGGCAAGACCTGATTAAACCGACCAAACTTGATATCGCCGCGTCCAAATCGACGCCGAATCAGGCGACCATTACCGCGGAGCCGCTGGAACGTGGTTTTGCGCATACGCTGGGCGTGGCGCTGCGTCGCGTGCTGCTTTCCTCGCTGCAAGGCGCGGCGGTGACCGAAATCAAAATCGATGGCGTGCTGCATGAGTTTTCTTCGGTACCGGGCGTGCGCGAAGACGTGACCGACATCATCCTGAACATCAAAGAACTCCGCATTAAAGCGGGCAGCGCTGAGAAAAAGCGCATGACGCTTACCGCACCGGGCCCGGGTGAAGTGAAAGCAAGTGCGATCGATCTGCCGGGCGATCTCGACATCATCAACAAAGACCATGTGATCTGCACGCTGGATAAAGGCGCGAAGCTGCACATGGAACTCACCGTGGAAACCGGCAAGGGCTATGTACGCGCCCAACGTTCGAGCGAAGCGGCGATTGGTGTGATTCCGGTGGATGCGCTGTTCTCGCCGGTGGTGAAAGTGACCTACAAGGTGGATAACGCCCGCGTCGGCCAGATCACCGACTATGATAAACTGCTGATGAACGTTGAGACCGACGGCACCGTGAACGCGGAAGATGCGGTGGCGTTCGCTGCGCGTATCCTGCAGGACCAGCTCCAGCTCTTCATCAATTTTGAAGAATCGGCTGTGGTCAAAAAAGAAGAAAACAAACCGGACCTGCCGTTCTCGCCGTACCTGCTCAAGAAAGTATATGACCTTGACGAGCTCTCGGTGCGTGCGACCAACTGCCTCAAAAACGATAACATCGTCTATGTGGGCGACCTGGTGCAGAAAACCGAAGGTGAGATGCTGAAAACGCCGAATTTTGGCCGCAAATCGCTGAACGAAATCAAAGAAAAACTGGCGAAAATCGGCCTGCGCTTCGGTATGGAAGTGGCTGGCTGGCCGCCGGAAAACATTGAGGAACTCGCACGCAAGTACGAGGATCCATACTAAGGATATTGAAGGAGTAAGTTATGCGTCACGGAATGGCTGGCCGCAAATTCGGCAAAAAATCGGCACATCGTTTGTCCATGTTCACCAACATGGCGCAGGCGTTGCTGAAACACGAGCAAATCACCACGACCCTGCCGAAGGCGAAAGACCTTCGCCCGGTGGTCGAAAAGCTCATCACGCTCGGTAAGCGTGGCGATTTACACGCGCGCCGTCAGGCGATCAGCATGCTGCAAGACCAAACGCTTGTCACCAAGCTGTTCTCGGTGATTGCCGAGCGTTACAAAACCCGTGCAGGTGGCTACACCCGCGTGCTGAAAGCCGGTTTCCGCTATGGCGATAACGCGCCGATGGCGATCATCGAGCTGGTGGATCGCGATGAATCGGCTAAGGGCAAGGACTCCGGTCCGGTTGCCGGCGCTGAAGAAGCCGAAGCGGCATAACGCTAAAAGTTTTACAATTCCATTTGGTTAGTGTAAGAAGGCGGCTTCCGGGCTGCCTTTTTATTTGAGGATAGAATGAACGCACTTGCACTAATCTATGTCGGTTTTGGCGGCGGTTTTGGCGCAATCCTGCGCTATCTGGCAATCGATGTTGTTTCCCGGCTGAACCCCACGGAATTTCCTTATGGCACGATGGCGGTGAATGTGTTGGGCTGCCTGCTTATGGGGGCGTGGATCGCCAGCATGACCGTGCTGACACCGGCCAAGGCCAAGGATTTGCACCTGCTGTTTGCCACCGGCGCGCTTGGTGGGTTCACCACATTTTCGGCCTTCTCGTTTGATATTTTCTTTCTTGCGGAACGCGGCCTGTATGGGCAGGCGGCGCTGTATGTCGCCGGATCGGTGCTGCTGTCGTTTGTCGGGCTGCTGGCGGGCGTGATGCTGGTGAAGCTGGTGGCCGCGTAATGAAAACACACACCATTTCCGATGCGGATGACGACGTTCGCCTCGACCGCTGGTTCAAGCGCCATTATCCGGCGCTGTCGCACGGCATGCTGGAGAAACATCTGCGCAAGGGCGATGTGCGCGTGGAGGGAAAAAAAGCCAAGTCCTCCGATCGCCTGATCGAGGGCCAGTCGCTGGAGATTCGCTTCAAGGTCGAGGCGTTGCAGGCCGTCGAAAAGAAAAAGCCGGAAAAACGCCCGATGTCGCCGGACGATATCCTGATGATGCAGAAGGCGGTGATCTATAAAGACGCCAACGTCATCATCCTGAACAAGCCGTTTGGCCTTGCGGTGCAGGGTGGCACGGGCATTTCCAAAAGTGTGGATGATCTGCTGGGTGCGCTGATGTTTGACAGCAAGGAGCGCCCGAAGCTGGTGCACCGGCTGGATAAGGATACGACCGGCGTGCTGGTGCTGGCGCGCTCGGCGAAGGTGGCAAAAATCCTGATGCAGGGATTCGCCGGGAAGGATATCGACAAAACCTATCTGGCGCTGGTCGCCGGACAGCCGCTGCCGCTTAAGGGCATCATCGACAAGCCGCTCGCCAAATGCGCAGTGGGTGAGGGCGGGTTCGAGCTGATGACGGTGGATGAGGCGGGCAAGCGCGCCATCACCGAATATCAGGTGGTGGAGATGCTGGGCGGGAAATTTTCGGTGATGCAATTATCGCCGCTTACCGGCCGCACGCACCAGCTGCGCGTGCATATGGCCGAGATCGGCTGCCCGATTGTGGGCGATGGGAAATATGGCGGGAGGCTGGCCGAGAGCGCGATGGATGTGGAAAACAAGCTGCATCTGCATGCGCAGCGCATCCGGATTCCGGCGATGCTCGGCGCCAAAAAAATCGACGTCACCGCGCCGCTGCCCAAGCATATGCAGCGCAGCTTCGAATCGCTGGGGATCGAAACCAAATGACCGAGTTCGTGACGATTACCGAAGAAAACAAAGAGGAGCATCGGGCGCTGCTGGAGCAATACAGGGGACTGTTGCTATCTCACAACAATCGCAATGAAGCCTCAAAGCTTGATCTCACATTGAAAAATGGTGAGGTCATTTTTTTATCGCTGGATGCGTCGGGACAATTATTGGCCGGGGTTCTCTTCAACAAAAACCTTAGCTTCAAACTGAAGAATAATAACCATCTACCTAGGAATTTGAAGGGAAATGTCGGCTATGCTCATGCGCTGGTTGCTTCAGATAGCCAAACGGGCGGTATCATGCCGGGTCTTACCTTGCAGCAAAGAATCATCAGTGATTTTCGCGATGGGGTGGGTGAATTTTCAGATATAGATGTGCTTACAGCGGATGTGGTAGGCCGGAATATGTTGTTGGCGCATGAGGCATCTAAAGAGGTCGGGTTGAAAGTAGTGGCACGCAAAAGCCTGCAAACGGGTCATGATGCCAGTAATCAAGCCCATTTTGTTGCGATAGCAAGGGATCCCGATTTAAATCTTATTCCTGTGCGCCGTGAAGGTGATGTTGTAAGTGACGATGAAATGGCTGAACTTGCCCATCAGGAGCTTGTAAAATTCAAGGAGGCTGATCCGCGTTATAATAAAGAGGCGCGGGCGGCGAGGCGGGCGGCGCTAAAGCAAGGCAAAGAGGGGGAACCTCCGGCGCGCTAGGCGAGCTTGGAGATTTTTATAAGATAAATCAGCCAGATATAAAATAATTCAAAAAAATGCATTTTACCCCCTTCCGTGACACATCCACCCATGAGACGTTTAAATAGAGGCTGACATTGCTATGACATTTCCTACCCACACCCCGGCGAAAAAAGAATTCACCCTGCCCACGGAGGCGTTGCGGCAGGCGATTGAAAAGGAATGGAATGGGCAGGAAAAATATGTGTCGGCGAAGATGCCGCTCACTTCGCTGGCCTACACTGCGATCGACCGCATCGCGCCGCAGGCGGAGGCGATTATCGAGGCTCTGCTGGTCTATGCCGATACCGATACGCTCTGCTACCGCGCGCCGGAGGAGGAATTGGCGGCGCGGCAGAAAGCCGGGTGGGACGTGGTGCTCGGCTGGTCGTCGCTGCTGCTCGGTGTGAAATGGCAGGTGGTGGAGGGCATTATGCCGCTGGACCAGCCACCGGAATTGCACGCGGCGTTGCGAGCCTATCTGGCGAAACAGGATGCCTTCGGGCTTGCGGCGTTTTCGGTGCTTGCGGGCGGGTTTTCATCGCTGGTGCTGGCCAAGGCCGTGGTGGAAAATCACCTGACGGCGGCCGAAGCCTACGAGCTTTCGCGGCTGGAGGAAAATTACAGCGCCGAAAAATGGGGGCGTGATACGGAAGCCAGCGAAAGATCGGCACGACTCAAGGACGAAATGCTGGCCGCCGGGCGCTTCTTAAAGCTGCTTGACGCCCGCTAAGGCAGGCTCTATTTCTGAGTGACAAAACAACAGGGAAAAACAATATGAATCTTGCGCGCAAATCACGCATCAACCCGGATAAACTGCCGGACGACAAGCTGGCGAAGAATGCCGCCTCCCACTCGGTGATTGCCGAGCTGGAGCATAAGCGCGAACGGGCGCGGCAGGGTGGCGGGCAGGCGCGGGTCGATGCGCAGCACGCCAAGGGCAAGCTCACGGCGCGGGAGCGCATCGAGGTGCTGCTCGATCCGGATTCGTTTGAAGAATACGATATGTTCGTCGATCACCGCTGCACCAATTTCGGCATGGAGAAAAACCATGTGCCGGGCGATGGCTGCGTGACCGGTCACGGCACCATCAATGGCCGCCTGGTCTATCTCTACAGCCAGGATTTTACGGTGATGGGCGGATCGCTTTCCGAAACCAACGCCGATAAAATCTGCAAGATTCTCGACATGGCGATGAAGGTGGGAGCGCCCGTCATCGGCCTGCTCGATTCGGGCGGTGCGCGTATTCAGGAAGGGGTGGATTCGCTCGCCGGATTCGCCGAAATTTTCCAGCGCAACGTGCTTGCCAGCGGCGTGATTCCGCAGATTTCCGTGATTATGGGGCCATGCGCGGGCGGCGCGGTGTATTCCCCGGCGCTCACCGATTTCATCGTGATGGTGCGCGGTTCGAGCTATATGTTCGTGACCGGGCCGGAAGTGGTGAAAACCGTGACCCATGAAATCGTGACGCAGGAAGATCTGGGCGGCGCCGATACGCACACGCACAAAACCGGCGTGGCCGACCTCGCCTATGACAATGATATCGAAACCCTGCTGCAAATTCGCCGCATGTTCAATTTCCTGCCGCTCAACAACCGTTCCGGCGTGCCGGTGCGCCCGACGGCGGATCCGGCGGACCGTGTGGAAATGTCGCTGAACACGCTGGTGCCGGAAAATCCGAACAAGCCGTACAACATGAAAGAATTGCTGGAGCGCGTGGTGGATGAGGGTGATTTCTTCGAGCTGCAACCGGATTATGCAAAAAATATCATCATCGGTTTTGGCCGCATGGAAGGCCACACGGTCGGTTTTGTCGCCAACCAGCCGACCCATATGGCGGGCTGCTTAGACATCGATGCCAGCCGCAAGGCGGCGCGTTTCATCCGTTTCTGCGACGCGTTTTCGATTCCGCTTTGCACTTTTGTGGACGTGCCGGGCTTCCTGCCGGGTACGCACCAGGAGCATAACGGCGTGATTAAACATGGCGCGAAGCTGCTTTATGCCTATGCCGAGGCCACGGTGCCGAAAGTCACCATCATCACGCGCAAGGCTTACGGCGGCGCCTATGACGTAATGTCGTCCAAGCATCTGCGCGGCGATGTGAATTACGCGTGGCCGACCGCGGAAATCGCGGTGATGGGGCCGAAAGGCGCGGTGGAAATCGTGTTTCGCGGGCAATATAAAAATGCGGAAGAAGAACAGGCGCTCATCGATGATTACCGGGCGAAGTTCGCCTCGCCGTTTGTGGCGGCTTCACGCGGCTTCATCGACGATATCATCCGCCCGCAGAA
>JANRKF010000010.1:0-106572 GCA_033763575.1 Alphaproteobacteria bacterium
TGGCCAATCCGATTGCCTTTAAAGTCGGCCCCAGCATGACCAAAGACGGCCTGCTGAAACTCATCGATATTCTAAACCCGGAGAATGAAGCCGGGCGCCTCACCCTTATTTCCCGCATGGGCACGCAAAAAGTGGGCGAGCTGCTGCCGCCGCTGATTCGCGCCGTGAAGGAAGAAGGCCGCGTGGTGGTGTGGTCCTGCGACCCGATGCACGGCAACACCATCAAATCGCCATCAGGCATCAAGACGCGCAAATTCACCGACATCCTCTCGGAAGTCCGGCAATTCTTCGCCATTCACAAAGCCGAAGGAACATTTGCCGGCGGTGTGCATTTCGAGATGACCGGGCAGGACGTGACCGAATGCTTAGGCGGCGCACAGGCGATTTCAGAGATTAACCTGAACGACCGCTACCACACGCACTGCGACCCGCGCCTCAATGGCAGCCAAGCGCTGGAGCTTGCCTTTTTAATTGCCGAGACGCTGAAGAAGGCCTAAGCATAATCATTCTGCTTGACAGAATACCCAATACGGTATATCATGATTAAGAGCTTTAATTGCAAGTACACAGAACAACTGTTTAGCGATGCCGTGGTCAGGCGTTTTGCAGCGATTGCACTGCCTGCGCGTATGCGCTTGCTCGGCTTGAATATAGCAACCACGCTCGATGATTTGCGTGTTCCGCCGGGAAATCGGCTGGAGGCATTAAAAGGCGATAGAAAGGGCCAGCACAGCATCCGCATCAACAAACAATGGCGCGTATGTTTCGTGTGGAGTGAGGGGCATGCGTATGAGGTCGAAATTGTAGATTATCACTAGGGAGTTTTTATGGTACAGCGCTATGATCCTATTACACCCGGGGCTTATTTGCAGCACGAATTCCTGGAACCGCTGGCCATTACGCAAAACCAGCTTTCCCGTGATATCGATGTGCCGGTATCGCGCATCAACGGCATTATCGCTGGCACACGCGCAATCACGGCGGATACGGCGCTCCGGCTTGCCGAGTATTTCGGTACGTCGCCGGAAATGTGGCTGAATTTACAAACGCAATATGAGCTGCGCATCCTCACCCGCCAAACATGGCCCGCCATCCAGCGCCGCATTCGCCATTGTGCCGCCCTAGAGGATAATCGCCCCCACGCATAATTTTTACTTGATCTTCAATGACTCGCAGGCGCTGGAGCTTGCCTTTTTAATTGCCGAGACGCTGAAGAAGCATTAAGCGCAACGCAGGCCGCACACTAATTACTTGATAATTTTCCTGCATCGCCTACATCCTTTGCATGCCCAAAGCACTCGCATTCGTCGGACGTTTTTTCCTGAACATTCTGGACTGGATGATTGCACTCGGCACCACCTTCGGCGTGCTCGGCGTGCTGCTGGTGATCGCGGTGTTCCACTCTTATAATAAAGGCCTACCGGATTTTTCCGAGCTTTCGCGCTACGATCCGCCGACGGTCACAAGGCTCTATGCCGCCGATGGGAAGCTCATGGCAGAATATGCGACGGAGAAACGCATCTTCGTGCCGCTCAAAGCCATTCCCAAGCGGGTGATCGACGTCTTCCTCTCCGCCGAGGACAAGAATTTCTATTCGCATACCGGCGTCGATATCACCGGCATCATGCGCGCCGTGCGCAATAATATCGTCAATTACGGCCAGGGGAAATCGCTGGTCGGCGGCTCGACCATCACCCAGCAGGTGGTCAAAAATTTCCTGCTCACCAATGAAAAATCGCTGGAGCGCAAGGTGAAAGAAGCCATCCTCGCCGTGCGCATCACCCAGGCCTACAGCAAGGATAAAATCCTCGAACTCTACCTCAATGAAATTTATCTCGGCCTCGGCTCGTATGGCGTGGCGGCGGCGGCGCAAAATTATTTCGGCAAATCACTGGAAGAGCTTACCGTAGATGAAGCCGCCCTCCTCGCCGCGCAACCGAAAGCGCCGAACCTGTATAATCCCAAGCGTAATCACGATGCCGCATTGCAGCGCCGCAACTGGGTTATCAACCGCATGCGCGAGGACGGAAAGCTGCAACAAACCGAAGCACAAGAGCTGATGAAAAAACCGATCGAGCTGAAAAGCCGTGACGTGACGCAGGTGGTAAACGCTGCGTTCTTCTCGGAAGAGGTGCGTCGGCAGCTTGCCGAGATGTATGGCAGCAGCGTGCTTTATGAAGGCGGGCTGGTGGTGAAGACCACGCTGAATCCCAGCTACCAGAAATGGGCGGACGAAGCATTGCAGAAAGCGCTCATCGATTATGACCACCGCCACGGCTACCGCGGCCCGCTCGCGCATATCGCCGATATTGCCGAACTGCCGATGGTAATCAAAAAATTCGAGGCGCAAATATTGTCGAATCAGGCGCTCGCCATGGTGAAGCAGGCCGATAGCAAGCAGGTGAAAATCACCTATGCCGATGGAAAAGAGAGTGTTATCACCGCCGCCCAGTGGCGCTGGACCAATGCCAAAAAAGCCAGCGATATTCTAAAAGCCGGCGATGTGGTGCTGGTCGCGCCTGCGGCCACCACCGCCGATCTGCACCAGATACCGGAGGCAAACGGCGCGCTGGTAGCGCTCGATCCGCATACCGGCCGCGTGCTTGCCATGAGCGGCGGCTACAGCTATGGCGGCACCGAATTCAACCGCGCCACCCAGGCGAAACGCCAGCCCGGCTCGGCGTTCAAACCTTTCGTTTATGCCGCCGCACTGGAAAACGGCATGCAGCCTAACACAATGCTGCTCGACGCACCGATCGAGCTGAATGCCGGTGCCGGGCAGCCGGTGTGGCGGCCGCAAAATTATCACGACGACTATCTGGGCGAGATCACGCTGCGGATGGGACTGGAAAAATCGCGCAATACCATGACCGTGCGGATCGCCCAGATGATCGGGCTGGATAAATGCATGGAGATCGGCAAGCGCCTCGGCATCTATACCAACCCGGCAGCGAATTTTTCCATCGTGCTCGGCACGTCGGAAACGACGCTGCTGAATCTGGTCAATGCCTATGGCATGATCGTCAATGGCGGCAAAAAAGTAACGCCATCGCTGATTGAACGCATCGACGACCGCCATGGAAAAATTATTTTCCAGCGCGATACCCGTAAATGCGAGGGCTGCCAGATGGAGATCGGTGAAACCATGCCGCCACTGCTCGCGCCGCCGCCACTGCCGGATGATCGCGAACATGTCATCGATCCACGCATCGCCTACCAGATGACCTCGCTGCTGGAAGGGGTGGTGCAGCGCGGCACCGGCACCCGCGCCAAATCCATCGGGAAAACGGTCGGCGGCAAAACCGGCACCACCAATAACAGCTTTGATACCTGGTTCGTCGGATTTTCGCCCGATTTAGTGGCGGGCGTCTATATCGGCCACGACAAGCCACGCACCCTCGGCGCGAAGGAAACCGGCGCCAGCGCAGCCCTGCCCGCTTTCATCGATTTCATGACGGCAGCATTGAAAGACACGCCGAATATTCCGTTCCGGGTGCCGCGTGGCATTAAATTCGTCCGCACCGATTATAATACCGGCCAGCTGTTGAATGTGCCGGATGCAGCGGCCACCGGGCCGGTCATCAACGAGGCTTTCATCACCGGCGGCCCTGTTTTCATTCCGGGTGTCACGCCTAAAAGCGTGCTCGATGCCCTGACCAATTTACCGGGGGATTTCGAGCCGGACGAATCGCCCGACCTGCCGTGGAAAGAAGAGCCATCCTCGATAACAATCGCCCCAGACTCCGCCCCATCACCGGAATTTCAACCGCTGCCGCCTTCGCTGCACATATTGCCAAATCCACCCATCCACGGCGGAAATGGCTTATATTGAGTGTTCCCTTTTGAAATAGTTTGTGCTATAGTCCGAACATAATCTTGCTCCCACCCACAATCAATACTACATTAAGTTCTAATATACGTTGTGTATAAGGAAAGATTCCGTGTTTGCCCGTTCACATATCCTCAATTCTTTAGTCCTTTTTACCTGCATCGCCTGCGCTCCAAAGCAGAATGATAAGTGGACGAATATTGACTACTCCAAGGTCTATAAAGCCGCCGGCGAGCGCGAGATCGATAACCGCTACCGCTCCCCCACCGTAGTTGGTTGTGTTGATGACGACCTGTTTAATTGCAAATAAGCATTTCCTCCTGAATTCATTGGAACTTCCCGCTTCTTCCCCGCCATAATATTTCCGGCGGAGTAGTTGACTTATTAGGTCGGGAATACTATATTACTTGTGTTCCTAGTAAAAACCATTAAAAACACACCCCTTATGACATTGAAATTACCAGTTTATCTTGATTATCAGGCGACCACGCCGGTCGATCCGCGTGTGCTGGAAAAAATGCTGCCCTATTTCACCGAGAAATTCGGCAACCCGCATTCACGCAGCCACGCCTACGGCTGGGCGGCGGAAGAAGCCACCGAAATCGCACGTGAACAGGTCGCCGATCTGATTGGCGCGGACGCGAAGGAAATTATTTTCACCAGTGGCGCCACCGAATCGAACAACATCGCCATCAAGGGTGTCGGCCATTTTTACAAAGATAAAAAGAACCACATCATCACCGTGCAGACCGAGCATAAATGCGTGCTGGATTCCTGCCGCCACCTTGAGCAGGAGGGCTTTACCGTCACCTACCTGCCGGTGCAGCCGAACGGCCTGATCGATCTTGAGCTTCTCAAAAACACCATCACCGATAAAACGGCGCTGGTCTCGGTCATGGCGGTCAATAACGAAATCGGCGTCATTCAGCCGCTCGCCGAAATCGGTAAAATCTGCCGCGAGCGCGGCGTGTTTTTCCATACCGACGCAGCGCAGGGCTTTGGCAAAATCCCGCTCGATGTCGATGCGATGAATATCGATTTGATGTCGATCTCCGGCCATAAAACCTATGCGCCGAAAGGTGTGGGCGCGCTGTATGTGCGCCGCCGCCCGCGTGTGCGGCTGGAGTCGCTCTTCTCCGGCGGCGGGCAGGAACGCGGCATGAGGAGCGGCACGCTCGCCACCCCGCTGGTCGTGGGCCTTGGCGAAGCGGCAGCGATTGCCAAAAAGGAAATGGGCGCCGATCTGGAAAAAGCGCGGCGCTATTACCAGCGTTTTGAAACTGAAATTATGGATGCGATTCCCGATGTATTCTTAAACGGCGACCGTGAAGCGCGCTATCCCGGCAATATCAATTTAAGCTTTGCCTATGTTGAAGGTGAGAGCATGATGATGGCGGTGAAAGACCTCGCGGTGTCAAGCGGCTCGGCCTGCACCAGCGCATCGCTTGAACCGTCTTATGTGCTGCGCGCACTGGGCGTGGGCGAGGAATTGGCGCATACATCCATCCGCTTCGGTTTTGGCCGCTTCACCACCGATGAGGAAATCGATTTCGCCATCAACCTCGTCAAAAACAGCGTGCATAAACTGCGTGAAATGAGCCCGCTGTGGGAGATGGTGCAGGAAGGCATCGACATCACCAAAATCGAATGGGCGGGGCATTAACAGAGGGTCTTTGGTTGTTAGTCTTCGGTCTTTCGTGAGATAGACCTCGACAAGAAACCAAAGACGAAAGACCAAAAACTAAGGACTATTTATGGCATATAATGAAAAAGTAATCGATCACTATGAAAACCCGCGCAATGTGGGCAGCATGGACAAGGAAGATCCGAATGTCGGCACCGGCCTGGTCGGCGCGCCCGCCTGCGGTGACGTGATGAAATTGCAGCTGCGCATTTCCGATAACGGCGTGATTGAAGACGCAAAATTCAAAACCTTCGGCTGCGGCTCGGCGATTGCATCCAGCTCGCTCATCACTGAGTGGGTGAAAGGCAAAACGGTGGACGAAGCGATGAAAATAAAAAACACCGAAGTGGCGGAACATCTCGCATTGCCGCCGGTGAAAATCCACTGCTCGGTGCTGGCTGAAGACGCGATCAAGGCCGCGATCACCGATTATCAGTCAAAACAAGATAAAAAAGATTCTAATGCTGCATAAGAAGGTCTTTGGTCGTTGGTTTATGGTCTGTAGTAAGTGAGGCCAAAGACAAAGGACCAAAGACGAAAGACCATGAACCAATGACCAAAAGTCTCCTCACCATATCGGACGCGGCGGCGGAACGCATCAAAACCCTGATGGCCGGGCGAGGGAAACCCTCGGAGGGCATCAAGGTGGGCATTCGCACACGCGGCTGCTCCGGGCTTTCCTATTCCATCGAATATGCCGACGAAATCAATAAATTCGACGAGGTGGTGGAGGAAAAAGGCGTGCGCGTGCTGATCGACCCGAAAGCGGTGATGTTCCTGATCGGCACCGAGATGGATTTTGTCGAGGAAAAACTTAAATCAGGCTTCACCTTCAAAAACCCGAACGAAAAGGGCAAGTGCGGCTGCGGTGAGAGCTTTCATGTCTAGTGTTAAAGTTGTTTCCGGCACTCGCCTACTGCTCGCGCCATGAAACAGGCTCAGGGCTGGTTCGCGCTGCTGCGCTCTCATAACGGTCGGGTGTTATGAACTATTTTGAATTACTGAATCTCCCTACCACCTTCACCCTCGACCTCACCGCCCTCGAGGCAGCCTATTTCAGCGCCCAGCGACGGTATCACCCGGATCGTTTCGTTGGAAAACCGGCCGAAGAAAAGCTAAAGGCCGCGCAAATCTCCGCCAATCTGAATGATGCCTACCACACGCTGAAACACCCGCTCTCCCGGGCCAGGCACCTGCTGGCGCTTTCCGGCATCACCGTGCTCGATGAAGCCAATTCCGCCAAGCCTGATAAGGCGCTGCTTATGGAGATCATGGAACTGCAGGAAGCGATCGCGGAAGGCGGCAAACCCAACATCGCCGCGCTTATAAATGCCTGCGAAAAAGACCTCTCCGAAGCCTTCAGGAATAATGATTTAGATGAGGCAAAAGCCTCGACAATCCGGCTGTCTTACTTGTATAAACTGCATCAAACGCACTAGGAGTCACCATGGAATTTGATCTTATTCTGAGCTTTCTGACGCTCTCACTTCTGGAAATAGTGCTGGGGATTGACAACCTCATTTTCATCGCCCTTCTCTGCGATCAGCTGCCGCCGCAGATGCGCTTCAAGGCGCGGCTCTTTGGCCTGTCGCTGGCGCTCATTATGCGCGTGGCGATGTTGTTCAGCCTGTCATGGATCATGAAGCTCACCGAGCCGGTGTTTAACATCAGCGCGCTTGCGGTCTCGTGGAAAGACATGCTGCTCTTTGCGGGCGGCTGGTTCCTCATCTGGAAAGCGGGCAAGGAAATGTGGGCGGATGCACGCGGGAAAGGCCACGGCGACCACAAAACCACCAAATCCTACACCTCGCTCGGCTCGGCCATTGTGCAAATCCTCATCATCGATTTCGTGTTCTCGTTTGATTCCATCATCACCGCGGTCGGCCTCACCGATAATCTCAGCATCATGATCTCCGCCGTCGTCGTCTCGATGATCGTCATGCTGTTTGCCGCCGGAAAAATCAGCGAGTGGCTACATCGCTTCCCCAATTTCAAAATGCTGGCGCTCGGCTTTGTGCTCGCCATCGGCGTGCTGCTCGTCTTCAAGGGCGTGCATATCTATATCGACAAAAACTATCTCTATTTCGCGATCATCTTCAGCCTGTTCTGCGAGGTGCTGAACACCATGGCAGCAAGCGCCCGTAAACGCGCCGCCCTCAGGGAAGAGCTGAAAATCCATCGCCATGAACATGCGGTGGAGGAGAAGTGAGCCTACTCCAAATCCACGAACCGGGACAAACGCCGCTGCCGCATGCCAGCGAGGCAGGCATGGCCGTGGGCATCGATCTTGGCACCACCCACAGCGTCGTCGCCGTGTCGGATCACGGCAACGCGCAGGTACTCCGCAATATTCACGGCCATGCGCTGGTGCCCTCGGTAGTGCTATTCAAAGACGGGAATGTGCGCGTCGGCTTCGAGGCCAAGGCCGCGCTTGATAGGGGCGATGCGCATGCCATCGGCTCGTTCAAGCGCCACATGCATGAGGCCGCGACCATGCTGGATATTGGCGGGGTGCAGAAATCACCCGTTGAGCTGTCGGCGGAAATATTGAAAACCCTCAAGGCGCAGGCGGAAAAGGCGCTGGGCCGGGAAGTGCGGCAAGCCGTCATCACCGTGCCTGCCTATTTCGATGACAGCGCACGGCAAGCCACCAAAGATGCCGCCCGCCTCGCCGGGCTGGAATTGCTGCGCCTCATCAACGAACCCACCGCCGCCGCGCTGGCCTACGGGTTGGATAATGCGGTGGAAGGCATTTACGCCATCTATGATTTCGGCGGCGGCACGTTCGATGTCTCGCTGCTGAAACTTGAAAAAGGCGTGTTCCAGGTGCTCGCCACCCGCGGCGATACCCACCTTGGCGGCGATGATATTGACCGCATATTGATCCCCTCTCCCTTGATGGGAGAGGGCAAGGAAGAGGGTGATTCGACCGTCTTGGGCATTGTACGAAAAATAAAAGAACAGCTCAGCACATCGGATATCGCTTCCGCAGAATTACCCCCCACCCTGGCCCTCCCCCACAAGGGGGGAGGGAATATTTCTTATACCCGCGCCGACTTTGAAGCGCTGATAGCGCCGATTGTGGCGCGCACGATTGAATGCTGCAAACAGGCATTGGCGGATGCAAAACTTTCTGCACAGGATGTCAAAGGCGTGGTGATGGTGGGTGGTTCCAGCCGCATTCCGCTCGTGCGCCGCGAAGTGGAAAAACTGTTCGGCACAAAGCCGCTCACCAATGTGAACCCTGACGAAGTGGTTGCGGTGGGCGCAGCCATTCAAGCAGAAGGCCTCACCCGCGGTTCGAATAATCTGCTGCTCGATGTGATTCCGCTCTCGCTGGGGCTTGAAACCATGGGCGGGTTGTTTGAAAAAATCATCCAGCGCAACACGCCGATTCCGATTGCCGCGACGCAGGAATTCACCACCTACCAGGATAACCAGACCGGCATGCAGATTCACGTTTACCAGGGTGAGCGCGAAATGGCCGCCGATAACCGCAGCCTCGCCAAATTCGAGCTAACTGGCATTCCGCCGCTGACCGCCGGTATTGCCCGCGTCAAGGTGACGTTCATGGTGGATGCGGATGGCCTGCTCACCGTCTCCGCGCAGGAACAAACCACCGGCAGAATGCAGCATATCGAAGTGAAGCCGAGCTACGGCCTGCCTCCGGAGGAAATGGAAAGGATGCTCCGCGAGAGTATGGAGCATGCAAGGGCCGACATTATGGGCCGCCTGCTGGTCGAAGCGCGGGTGGAGGCAGAGCGCGCCATTATCGAAATCGAATCGGCGATGAAAACCGACAGCCATTTATTGTCGGAGGCGGAGAAGAAGCTCATCGCGCAGCAGATGCAGGCCGTGCGGAATGCTGCGGGCGGCGCTGACCGCGATTATATCGATGCCGAGGTAAGCGAGCTGGGCCGCGTGGCGCAGAATTTCGCCGAGCGGCGGATGAATCAGTCGATCACCAAAGCACTCAAGGGAAAAAACATCAAGGAGGCCACATGAAAAAAATATTATTGCTGTTATGCCTTCTGGCAGCACCCGCCGCCCATGCCACCCCCTATTTCAGCGCGGATACTGTGCCGCCGACACTTATCGATCCGCCCTTTGCAGCCGATAGCGCCGGGCAGAAGGCAGATATCGACGCGATCATACAAGCCCAGGCCAAGGCCAACCCGGCAGAGGTGGCGAGCGCCAGGGAAGAGCGCAATATGCGGCCGGAACTGGTCACGCTTGCAGTGAACTCCGCCCTCACCCGCGAGGCATACCCGGCACTTTATCATCTGCTCGACCGGGTGAGCGATACGTCCTACGTCACGACCCAAGCTGCAAAAAACTACTGGAACACCAAACGCCCCTACCTCATGGATACACGCGTCAAAGCACTGATCGAGGCGCATGACAACCCCGCCTACCCCAGCGGCCACACCAGCGGCAGCTATAGCTGGGCGCATGTGCTCGCCATGCTGCTGCCGGAAAAACGCGAAGCGTTCATGGCGCGGGCGGAGGAGATCGCCCAGCATCGGGTGCTGGTCGGCATGCACTACCACTACGACCTGAAAGGTGGCCGGGAGCTGGCGCTGCTGATGGTGGGAGCGCTCACGCAGAATGCTGAATTTCAAAAGGATCTGGCGGCGGCAAAGGTGGAATTGGCCGACAAACGCGCCAAATAACTTGCACTTTTACTAAAAGCGATTAGTGAAGCTAGCTGAAAGGGAATTGCTATGCCTAAAATGACTTTTATATCGCCGGATGGCACAGAAAAAACGGTGGAAGCGCCGAACGGTATCTCCGTGCTGGAAATCGCCCATAAAAACCATGTATCGCTGGAAGGCGCCTGCGAAGGCTCGCTCGCCTGCTCCACCTGCCATGTGGTGGTCGATAAGGAATGGTACGACAAACTGAGCGAAGCCACCGAGGACGAGGAGGACATGCTCGACCTCGCGTTCGGCCTCACCCACACCTCGCGGCTCGGCTGCCAGATCATCATGTCCGATGCGCTGGACGGCCTGCGCGTCACCCTTCCCTCCGCCACCCGCAATATGCAGGTGGATAAGAAATGAGAATCGGCATTTATCCGGGAACGTTTGATCCCATCACCGTCGGCCATATGGATATTATCCGGCGGGCGCTCGCGGTGGTTGACCATTTGATTATCGGCGTGGCGCTCGATACCGGCAAGGACCCGGTGTTTGACCTGGCCGTGCGCGGGGCGCTGGTGGAAGATGAAATTAAAAGCCTCGGCGTGGACACGAAACGCATTTCGGTGAAAACATTTTCCGGGCTGCTGGTCAATTTCGCCGAGGAAATGGGCGCCAACCTGATTATCCGCGGCATCCGGGCGATTTCCGATTTTGAATACGAATTCCAGATGGCCTGCATGAATGCGCGCCTCAAAAAAGACATCGAAACCGTGTTCCTCACCGCCTCGGAGGACACGCATTTCATTTCTTCGCGTTTTGTGAAACAGATTGCGCAGCTCGGCGGCGACGTCTCAAGCTTCGTCTCCCCCAACATCGCAGCACACCTCAAGGCCCATTTCGCCGGAGTGCATTGAATTTCTATTGACTTTTCAGCCCTCAGTGCCTAATCCCTAACCCCTTAACTTTAATGTGTTCTTATTTTCGCTAGGCCGTAGCGAAAATGTGGATTTTCGAGAACCGGAGCGCAGCGTACACCAGTACGTGAGCACCGGAAGCGCAGAAAAGCCATATTTGCAGCAAGGCCTGATAGAAAAGAAGAGCGCATGTATGGCGGGTGTAGCTCAGTTGGTTAGAGCGCCAGATTGTGATTCTGGATGTCGCGGGTTCGACCCCCGTCACTCGCCCCATTTCCCTTATAGGAGTACGTCGTGAAAAACATTACCTTACTGCCGGACGGCTCGATCAATGTTTCCCTTGAAAACATCCAATCCGTGGGCATCGAGAATATTTTCGATGTAGTTTCTCATCGTATTCTTCGGGATGGCGATACGACCACACACCAAATCGAGTTGGTGGATGGTGGGAAGGTCAATCTGAGTTATCATAAAAACAAACTGATCAAGTTTGAGAATCATCTTATTGGATTGACTATTACAAAGAAGAACGAAATCATTATCAGAAAATACAGTGAGCCGGTAGATTAGTACTGCTATGACACTCACCCAACTCGGAAAACAAACCGCCCTGCCCGCCTCGCCGGACAAGGCGAAGCTGGAGAAAGTGCCGAACCCGCACAAGGGTACGCTGTATGCCGTGCGGTTCTCCGCGCCGGAATTCACCTCGCTCTGCCCCATCACCGGACAGCCGGATTTCGCGCATCTGGTGGTGGATTACGTGCCGGGGGATTACCTGGTGGAGAGCAAGTCGCTGAAGCTGTTCTTCGGCTCGTTCCGCAACCACGGCGCGTTTCATGAGGATTGCACGGTGATGATCGCAAAACGCATCGTGAAGGAAATCAAACCGAAATGGCTGCGGATCGGCGGCTACTGGTATCCTCGCGGCGGCATGCCCATCGATATTTTCTACCAGACCGGAAAACCGCCGGAAGGCCTGTGGCTGGCCGACCAGGGCGTAGCGGGCTATCGGGGACGGTAAACGTTATCCCCGCGAAGGCGGGGATCCATTCGCAAGAAACATCTTATAAAGCGAATCGACTCCCGCCTACGCGGGAGTGACAATCAGACCTTCTCATCCTCGATTTTAAGGTCGGCGATAAAAGGCTCGCCGGGATGCACGTCCTGCCGCCCGATCGACACATAATGAAAGCCCAGCCGCTTCATATCGAGGCGCTTGTAGATATTGCGAAGATCGACGATGACCGGGGCTTTCATCAGCGATTTGATCTGGGTGAGGTTAAGGTTCCTGAACTCATTCCATTCGGTGAGCACCACCAGCGCATCGGCGCCTTGCACCGTGCTGATGGAATCGGGGCACCAGGCCACATCGGCAAGCAATTTCTTCGCCTCTTCCATCCCCTGCGGGTCGTAAGCGCGGACGGTTGCGCCCGCCGCCTGCAACATCGGGATTATGGTGAGGCTGGCGCTTTCACGCATATCGTCAGTGGCCGGTTTAAAGGTAACGCCGAGGATGGCGATGGTCTTGCCGGAGACATTGCCGCCGCAGGCTGCGATGATTTTCTCCGCCATGCGGATTTTGCGGGCATCGTTGCTGGCGATGGTTGCTTCGACCACGCGGCTGGGGGTGCCGTGCGTGCGCGCCATGGCGGCCAGCGCCATCGTATCTTTCGGGAAGCAGGAGCCGCCATAGCCCGGCCCCGGCTGCAGGAATTTATCGCCGATACGCTGGTCCATGCCGATACCGCGTGCGACGTCACGAATATTCGCGCCGGTTTTTTCGCATAAATCGGCGATCTCGTTGACAAAGGTGATTTTGGTGGCGAGCAGGCTGTTGGAGGCATACTTAATCATCTCGGCGCTTTCAAAGCTGGTGGAAAGCAGCGGAATATTATCGACACATATCGGCGCGTAAAGGCGTTGCATCACCTCACGCGCGCGCAGCGAATCCACCCCGATCACCACCCGGTCCGGCGTCATGAAGTCCTGTATGGCCGCGCCCTCGCGCAGGAATTCCGGGTTGGATACCACATCGAAATCGGCGGAAGGATTGGCGCTTGCGATCATTTTCGTGACCCGCGCATTGGTGCCGATCGGCACGGTGGATTTAATCACCACCACCGTATATTTCGCAAGCGCCTGCGCCACCTGCGCCACGGCGGCTTCGAGCGCGGCCAGATCAGGCATGGCGTCCGTGTCATTCTGCGGTGTGCCGACGGCGATCATCACCACATCGGCCTCGGCCACCGCCTGTTTCAGGTCGGTGGAAAATGAGAGGCGCCCGGCCCTGCGGTTGGCCTCCACCAATTGTTCCAGGCCCGGCTCGTAAATCGGCATGATCTGCTGCTGCAAATGCGCGATCTTGTTCGCGTCTTTATCCACGCAGGTCACACGGAAGCCGTATTCGGCAAAACACACGCCCGACACCAGCCCGACATAGCCTGTACCAATCACCGCGATCTGCATCTTATTTTTTCACTCCCATACGTGCGAATACGGCATTCAGCTCAGCCAGCACATCGCCGCGAATATCTTTCCTGCCCAGCGCATAGGCCACGTTGGCGGCGACATATCCCACCAACCCGCCGCAATCATAGCGCGTGCCGTCGAACCTATAGCCATGGACATCCCAAAAATTTCGCGCAGGGTTGGCGTGGCGGCTGCGCGAATTTTTGGCGCTTATTAAGCTTGCAATCGCGTCGGTGAGCTGGATTTCCCCGCCCGCACCGGGCTTCTGCTTCTCCAGTATATTGAAAATTTCCGGCTGGAGGATATAGCGGCCAATGATGGAAAGGGTCGAGGGCGCCTCGACGGGCTGTGGTTTTTCCACCAGCCCTTTCGCCTTGACCAGCGCGGCTTTGCTTTGTTTTTTATCGGCGATATCAAGGATGCCGTAGCTCGCGGTATGCTCGCGAGGAATATCCATCACCCCGAGGATATTGCCGCCCGCCTTGCCATAGGCCTCCACCATCTGCTGCATGCAGGGCTTTTTGGCGTGCACCATGTCATCCGCCAGAATGACCGCAAACGGCTCATCACCGACCAGATGGCGGGCGCACCACACGGCGTGGCCCAGCCCCAGCGGCTCCTGCTGCCGCACGAACACCAGGTTCCCCGGCTTCGGCAACCAATCGCTGGTAAGCTCCAGCTCACGGTGCTTTTCACGCTTGGAAAGCGTGCTTTGCAGCTCATGCACATGGTCGAAATGATCTTCAATCGCATGTTTGTTGCGGCCCGTAACGAAGATAAACTGCTCGATACCCGCCGCCCGCGCCTCTTCAAACGCGTAGTGAATCAGCGGTTTATCAACGACCGGCAGCATCTCCTTGGGCATGGATTTGGTGGCCGGCAGGAAGCGCGTGCCAAGGCCTCCCACGGGGAATACGGCCTTGCGGATCTTGGGTGGTTTGCTCATAAGAAGGGCAGAGATGCCGCAAATAACGCCAAAAGTCAAAATATTACTGATACCCCTTGACAGATGGTTGGTTATGGCTATGTTTCCTGCCTCGAATTAATAAGGATACCCTCGCTATGGCAAAGAAAAATATTGTGTTGATTAAACTGGTAAGCTCCGCCGACACCGGTTTTTATTATGTGGCAAAAAAGAATCCGAAAACCAAAACGGAAAAGCTCAATTTCCGCAAGTATGACCCGGTCGTGCGCAAGCATGTCGTGTTCAACGAAGCGAAAATTAAATAGCGCGCCATGACGCAGCCCACCGGGACGACCTCCGAAATAAGCGCGCCGATTGCGGTCACGCCCGACCAGCTCACTGCCAATAAGATGGTGACGGACAACGTGCTCATGCTCGCGATGCTGTTCGCGATCTTTTATTTCATCCTGATCCGCCCGCAGCAAAAACGCATCAGAATCCATAAAGACATGATCGGCGCGCTGGCCAAAGGCAACCGCGTTATCACCAGCGGCGGGCTGATCGGCACCATCACCAAATTTGAGGGCGATAACGTGGTGGTGATTGAAGTGGCGCAGGGCGTGAAGGTACGCATCGCCAAGAGCGCCATCAGCGAAGTGACGGACGAAAAAATAAGCGCATCCGACAGTGCGAATGATAACTAGGTTTCAGGTGACAGGAACAAGGTGACAGAGTATAAGTCACTACGTTCTTACCTGACACCTTCAACCGGACATCTGACACCTGCCTTATGCTCCACTTCCCCACCTGGAAAATTGCGCTCATCAGCCTCACCTGCTTCATTTTCGTATGGCTGGCGATTCCGAGCCTGATGAGTGAATCGACACGCAACCGGCTCCCGTCATGGATGCCGCATCAGGCCGTGAATCTGGGGCTGGACCTGCAGGGTGGCTCGCACCTGCTGCTGGAGGTGGATTTCGATACCTATGTGCGCGAGCAGGTAAACAGCCTGACCGAGGAAGTACGCGGCATATTGCGCGAGGAGAAAATCGGCTACCGGGCGTTGTCGGCCAGCAACGGCAAGGTGAGTTTCGCCCTGCGCGAAGCGCCCACACAGGATATTGCAGAGTTGTTGCAAAATAAAAACCCCGATCTTGAAGTCGCGCAGGACGGCGTGGCCTATGTCGTGAGCTTCAACGAGTCATGGTATAAAAACAGCCGCCAGCGGGTGATTGAGCAATCACTTGAAATCGTCCAGCGCCGCATTGATGAAACCGGCACCAAAGAACCCATTATTCAGCGCCAGGGCGAGGAGCGCATCGTGGTGCAGGTTCCCGGCGAGGCCGACCCTGCGCATGTGAAGTCCCTGCTCGGTAAAACCGCAAAGATGACGTTCCACCTGCTGGATGAGAGCGTCACCCCTGAAGAGATGGAAAGCGGCGTGGCCCCGATTGGCGTGCGTATTATCCAGGGCGATGGCGCCGATATGCAGAAATACCCGGTGCGTGTGCGCGTGGAGCTCTCCGGCGATTTGCTGGTCGATGCCCATACCACCTACGATCAGCAAAGCGGAGAGCCGGTGGTGGCGTTCCGTTTCAACAATGCCGGGGCGCGCAGGTTCGGCGAGATCACGTCTGAGAATGTCGGAAAACCGTTTGCCATTGTGCTTGATAACAAGGTGATTACCGCCCCCGTCATCCGCTCGCCGATCATCGGCGGCAGCGGAATTATTTCCGGTAATTTTACCACCGAGTCGGCGAACGACCTCTCGCTGCTGCTGCGCGCCGGCGCCCTGCCCGCGCCGCTTAGAATCATCGAGGAACGCTCGGTCGGCCCAAGCCTCGGCCAGGATTCGATTGAAGCCGGAACGCTTGCCTCCATTATTGCCATTGGGCTCGTGGTAATTTTCATGGTGCTGTTTTATGGGCTGTTTGGGTTGTTCGCAGACGTGGCGATGATCATCAACGCCTTCATGACGCTGACGCTGCTATCGTTGTTCGACGCGACGCTGACGCTTCCCGGCATCGCCGGCATTGTGCTCACCGTCGGCATGGCGGTGGATGCGAACGTGCTGATCTATGAGCGCATGCGCGAAGAAATGCGGAATGGAAAATCGGCATTCGCCGCGGTGGAAGACGGTTTTCGGATGGCGTTCGGCACCATTTTCGATAGCCACGTCACCACCCTCTCCGCCGCGCTCATCCTCTATGCCTACGGCACCGGCACGGTCAAAGGCTTCGCGGTGACGCTCTCCATCGGCATCGTCTGCTCGCTGTTTACCGCGGTACTCGTCACCCGCATGATGGTGGCGCTTTATATGCTGAAACGCCGCCCCAAATTACTGCCGATTTAGAGCATGGACATCACTCCCGTCATCCACAAAGGCAGGCAGAGCATCACCGGCTACGGCGACGGAAAATTCAGGATCGGCGGCGAGGATTATTTTACGTCGGTGCTGGTGTTTCCGGACCGCGTGGTGGAGTGGGTGATTGCGCCCGGCGCGCCGATTACGCTTGAAAACCTGCAGGTCGTGCTGGAGGAAGAAGGCGAGATCGATTTAGTGCTGATCGGCTGCGGCAAGCGCCAAGACATTCTCCCGCCGATTATCAGGAACGAGCTCAAAGAGGTGGGCATCGCGATGGAAGTGATGGATACCGGCGCCGCCTGCCGCACCTATAACGTGTTGCTGTCGGAGGGCCGCCGGGTCGCCGCTGCGCTGATCGCGGTGTGATTAAGCGAATGGATTCGTGTTTGGACCACGCGCTTGCTGCTGCGCATTGTTCAACGCTTGTGATGGCAATTGGCCGAGCTGCGCTAATGCAGGTATACCGGCCACTTTCGATATTTCTCTGACTGTCAACTGCGTGACAATCGCCATATCGTTCACAGCCTTAGCCGCCCCATTGGCCGCAGCGATGGCGTGTTCAGCAACCTCGGAAGTCAAACCCAATTTGTGCACAATCGTCTGCACCATCAACTCAATATTGCGTTGCACTTGCTCGGCAGCAAGCGCTGGGTTTTGTGCCCCTTCTGAAGATTTTTGTTCGCCGCCCAACGTGCGGTTCATACCCTGACCTTGACCCGCTCCGGAGGCGCTGCTCGCCGTAGAAGAGGCAGGTCTAGGCTCGCCACCACTCGTCGTGGCGCTGTCCGAGTCTGTATTGTCTGATTTTTTGACGGAATCATTCATGCTCACATCCTACCATACTCCCAGCGCGGATTGTGTGAATATTTGATGACAGTCGGATGAAGAGCGCCAGAATCACTCGATATATATATTATTTATCAATATATTATGCCCCCCATCCTATAACTTGTGTACCCATAATATTTTCTTAAGGTTGATGCTGTAGACTTAGTGGGCAGAGTGTTAAACAGGGACTGAATATGCGGCGACAGGGGTTTACACTGATAGAACTAAGCATCGTCCTCGTAATTATAGGATTGCTGGTGGGTGGTGTGATGGTCGGTCAAAGCCTGATACGCGCCTCGGAAATGCGTTCCGTTATTACCGAAATCAACCAGTATAAATCTGTGTTTTACGCCTTCAGGGATAAATTCAACGCACTGCCGGGCGACATGAGAAACGCAGAGAATTTTTGGGGCGAAATCGACCCCGACCCTGAAACATGCCGCACAACACTCGGCACCGGAACCCAAACCTGCAACGGGGATGGCAACGGCAAAATCACCGGCTACCCCGGCGGCGGCACCGAGGTATTCCGGGTGTGGCAACACATATCCAATGCGCAGCTCCTGCCTGTCATTTACACTGGCGTCACCGGCCCTGATAGTGCCCATTATGACGGCGAGCTTGGTAAGAATATTCCTGCATCACGCATTAGCGGCACCGGTTACAGCATCTATTATTGGGGCATTCAGGGCGTAGATTTCCCGAACGGACAAAGCTGGGCAGTGGTCTATCCCGGAGTGCAAGTTATTTTTCCTGGGATTGATTACGGCAACGCCATCATTTTTGGCCAATACGTTAATAATAGCTTTACCACAGGTGCCACGCTGACCCCGAATGAAGCGCATAGTATCGATATCAAATTTGATGACGGCTTTGCAGGCAAAGGGAAAGTGACTCCGTTCACTAATGATTTTCGCGATACGAACTGCACAACCACTTCCGACAATTCCGCAGAATATGATGGAAGTTATGACGCGATAGGATGTTCATTGCTGTTCATCACCGGGTTCTAGCCAGTAATTTTTGTAAAGAAGCAGGTCTTTTCGCCGGTATGGCAGGCCGGGCCTTGCTGTTTGACCGCAAGCAGGAGCGTATCGGCGTCGCAATCCACATAAAATTCCACCAGTTCCTGGGTGTGGCCGCTGATCTCGCCCTTGCGCCACAAGGCCTTGCGGGAACGCGACCAATAGGTGACCTGCCGGGTTGCAAGCGTCTTTTCCACGGCCTCGCGGTTCATCCATGCGAGCATCAGCACGGCGCCGCTGCTGCTATCCACCGCAATGGCCGGAATCAGGCCATCCTGGTTAAACGTGAGGGTAGACGGGTCAAATTTCATAGGCTACATCTTTCGTTCGCATGAAAGACAGTCTAATCAAAGCCACCTCGCTTAGCAAATCATTCCACGGCCAACGGGTGGTGGAGAGCGTGAGCCTGTCGCTTAAGCCCGGCGAGATTATGACGATCATCGGCCCGAACGGCAGCGGCAAAACGACACTCATCAAATTACTGCTGGGATTGGAAACACCGGATACCGGCAGCGTGACCCGCAAGGAAAAATTGCGCGTTGGCTATGTGCCGCAGAAACTACAGCTCTCGCGTGTGCTGCCGGTCACTGCGGAGTGGTTTTTGCGACTTAGTTGTCATCCCGGCGAAGGCCGGGATGACACGTTAAAAGAAATCACCTCCGAACTCGGCATCGATAACTGCCTGCATAAATCCGTGCATACGCTCTCCGGCGGTGAGATGCAGCGGTTGTTGCTGGCACGCGCACTGCTTGCACAGCCGGAACTGCTGGTGCTGGATGAACCGGCGCAGGGGGTAGACGTCACCGGGCAGGCCGAGCTGTATGCGCTCATCGCCCGCGTCAGCCGCCAGCGCGGTTCCGCCGTGCTGATGGTGTCGCATGATCTGCACCTGGTCATGTCCGCCACCGATCATGTCATCTGCCTGAACCACCATATCTGCTGCGAAGGGCACCCGCATTCGGTGCAGGACGACCCGGCATTCACTGAGCTTTTCGGCAAGCGCGTCGCCAATGAACTGGCCGTCTACACCCACCACCACGATCACAACCATTAGTGGTTTCTAGGTTGCTTAGTTGCTAGGTTGCTTGGTAAGAAAGACGAGTAACTCCAAAGCTGACCTAGAAACCTAGAAACCCAGAAACTCAGAGACCATCTTATGGACCCTTTCATCCTCCACGCCTGGCTCGCAGGGCTGGGCATTGCGCTGGCGAGCGCGCCGGTGGGCTGTTTTATCGCCTGGCAGCGGCTGGTTTATTTCGGCGATACGGTGGCGCACGCGGCGCTGCTCGGCGTCGTGTTGGGGCTGGTTTTTGGCGCTTCTCCTGCCATCGGCATCATTTTTATGGCCGTGATGATTGCGCTGCTGGTCGCTTCGCTTTCGGATGATTTCCTGCTGCCGTCCGACACGCTGCTGGGCATTCTTGCCCACGCGTCACTGGCGCTGGGCCTGGTGATTTTATCGCAATCGCCGTCGATCACGCTGGATGTGAACGGCCTGCTCTTCGGTGATATTCTTGCGGCAAACCAGCAGGATTTAAGGATGATTTTCGCGCTGGCGGCGAGCGTGACACTGCTTCTCGGAGCGTGCTGGAAGCCGCTGATGCGTTTCGTGCTGCATGCCGATATCGCGCAGGTGGAGGGTGTGAATACGCGCCGGATCCGCCTGATGCTGATGCTGCTCATCGCGCTGGTGGTCGCCGTATCGATCAAGCTGGTGGGCATTCTTCTCATCACCTCGCTGCTGATCTTACCGGCAGCGGCGGCGCGTTTGCTCGCCCGGTCGCCCGGACAGATGGCAATCATCGCCACCCTCCTCAGCATGGGGGCGGTGACGTTGGGGCTTGCCGCCTCGCTGCATTTCGATACGCCGACCGGGCCAAGCATCATCCTTTCGGCGCTCGCCATATTGATGATGCTGGCATTGGTGAGACGGTCGTAAGTTATTATGATTTTATTTACCAAGCTGGTATAGTTAAGGCCTATGACAAAAAAATTATTCGGAACCGATGGTATTCGTGGCCGCGCCGGGGAATTCCCGATGACGCCGGAAATGGCGCTCAAAGTGGGTATGGCGGCGGGCCTGCAATTCATGCGCGGGGCGCACCGCCACCGCGTGGTGATTGCCAAGGATACCCGCCTTTCCGGGTATATGATCGAAACGGCGATGACCAGCGGCTTTATCGCGGTGGGGATGGATGTGGTGCTGGTCGGGCCGATGCCGACGCCGGCGGTGGCCATGCTGGTGAAATCCCTGCGCGCCGATATGGGGGTGATGATTTCCGCCTCGCATAATCCTTACTACGATAACGGCATCAAACTCTTCGGGCCCGATGGCTATAAGCTTTCCGACAAAACCGAGGCCGCCATCGAAAAAGCGATTGAGCAGGACAGCCTCAAAACCGCCAGCGCCAAGAAACTTGGCCGCGCACGCAGGCTGGATGACGCGCAGGGCCGCTATATCGAATTCGCCAAGGCCACCTTCCCGAAAGAATTGACGCTGGATGGCCTGAAAATCGTCGTCGATTGCGCCCACGGCGCGGCCTATCAGGTGGCACCGCTTATTTTCCGCGAGCTGGGGGCGGAAGTGATGCCCATCGGCGTGCAGCCGAACGGCACGAATATCAATGAGGAATGCGGCTCCACCTCCACCGACATGATGTGCGAGATGGTGCGGCGCGCAGGGGCCGACATCGGCATCGCGCTGGATGGCGACGCCGACCGCGTCATCATTTGCGATGAAGACGGGCAGGTCCTCGACGGCGACCAGGTGATGGCGGTGATTGCCACGCTGTGCAAGAAAAACGGCACGCTGAAAGGCGCGGGCATTGTCGCCACCCAGATGTCGAATATGGCGCTGGAGCTTTATTTGCAGAAGATCGGGCTGACATTTGTGCGCACCAAAGTCGGCGACCGCTATGTGGTCGAGGGAATGCGCGAGGGCGGCTATAATATCGGCGGCGAGCAATCCGGCCACATCATCATGAGCGATTATACCACCACCGGCGATGGCATCATCGCCGCGCTTCAAGTGCTCGCCTATATGCGTGCAAGCAAAAAACCTCTGAGCGTGTGCGGCAATCTATTCACCCCGATGCCGCAATTGCTGCGTAACGTATCGTACAAAGGCAAATCGCCGCTTGATAAACCGGAGGTCAAAAAAGCCGTGGCCGCCGCCGAGAAAACGCTGGCGGGCAAGGGCCGCGTTTTCATCCGCGCATCGGGCACCGAGCCGCTTATCCGCGTGATGGCTGAGGGCGAAGATGCGGCGCTGGTGGGGGAGATGGTGGAAAAGATTTGTAAGGTGCTCCGTGCCTGAGACCATTGGCAGGGTGCTGATTATTGCCGGCTCTGATTCCGGCGGCGGCGCGGGCATACAGGGCGACATTAAAACCGTAACCTGCCTCGGCGGCTATGCAAGCACCGCGATCACAGCGCTCACCGCGCAAAACACAATGGGCGTCTTCGGTATTCACGAGGTGCCGGATGCGTTTATCGCACAGCAGATCGAGCTGGTGCTTTCCGATATCGGCGCCGACTGCATCAAGATCGGCATGCTGCACAAGACAAGTGTGATAGAGACGATTTATAATACGCTTTACCGAGTACCGAGTACCGAGTACCGAGTACCGTTAGTGCTGGATACGGTGATGTTTGCCAAGGGCGGAGCGCCGCTTCTGCAGCCGGATGCGGTGGATGCGCTAAAAAAATTACTCATCCCGCGCGCGCTAGTTATCACGCCGAACATTCCGGAGGCGGAACATTTGACCGGCCTGAAAATCGCGACAGTGGATGACATGAAAAATGCCGCGCAGCAATTACTGTCGCTTGGCGCGAACGCGGTGCTGCTCAAGGGCGGGCACGCGACAGGTGATGTCGTCACCGATATCCTGCTCTGCGATGGCGAGGCCGTTTTACTCACTTCACCGCGCATCGATACGCCGCACACCCATGGCACCGGCTGCACCTACGCCTCGGCGATTGCCACCGGCATCGCGCAGGGATTGGCGCTCAAGGAAGCCGTTCTGCGGGCGCATGATTATGTCATGGAGGCGATAAGGAACGCCCCGGGCCTCGGCCATGGCCACGGTCCGCTGGGACACAACCACCTGTTATCTGTTAGGAGAGGCGAGTAGCGCCGAACCAGCCCTGAGCCAGCCTCATGGGACGCGCAGTAGCGCGTACCGGAGGCAACTATAAAATCATTGCAACGCGCTGCTGCCCGGCATCATGATCGGTTGTTGCGCGCCGCGCTCGGCAAGGCGTTCGACGTGGCCCTTGCCTGCTTCGTGTGGTGCGCGGCCAAGACGCTCGACGAAGCTTGGGCCGTTATTCATCTCGACGACGGGCGATTGCGACTCCTGCGATTGCTGGCTCTGATTAATGGCGCTGATGGTTGAGATGATCTCCGCTTCCTCGGCGCTAAACATATTGCCTACCGACTGCACCACCTGCTGGCAACGCCTCACGCATCTCTCAAGGAACGTGGCTTCTTTGGGGCGATCCGGCATTTTTGGCAAGGCCCCGGATACATCCCCCTGCACGGTGAAGGCAAGCTCGGAGGCGCGGGCCGTATTGAGGTTGATGTTATGCACAATTTTATCGATAGGCAGGACATTCGCCAGCTCAGCCGACAGGCGCACTTTGTCGGCAAGCGGCAGCTCCTCATAGCCCTTGCCGAAGCTGCGTTCGACATAGTCGGATATCTGCTTGTTGCCGGAGATAAAAACCTCGACCACCTGTTCGCGGGTGATGGCCTTGCCCTGCTCGCGGTCACGGGTGATGCCGGCGATCAGGTCATGGGTGGTTTCTTTTTCCATTCCGAAAAAGACTTTGCCTATTTTTACCAGCGGCGATTTGATGGAGAGATAGGTCAGCACACTCATCGCCACTTTGGCAGCGAATGGCAGGCTCAACTCCATCGGAATATGGATGCCGATCGTCTCCACCAGCGCATAGACCGCAATCGACGCGACAAACGAGGCGGCGATGCCAAGATTACGCAAATGGCGCTCGCGGCTCACCGCCTTGCGGATGACATTGTTGGTTTTTTCGCCTTTGCTCAGGTCGTCGTCGCCCACCTTCTTTTTATCCGTATGATTTTTGGCGGCCAGTTCCTCTCGGTAAAAATCGGTGAGTTCGGCGCGCTCGGAGAGATATTCGATCTGGTTGGTCACCGCGCTCAGCGTACCGAACCCGCCGAAGAGAACGATACTCAAGACGGATTGCCCGAATGCCGCCGAAGCCGGGGCGGCCACTTCTATCAGCGGTCTCATCATGTCCGGGGCGGTTTCCACGCCGGGTTTGCCCACAGCCGTCACCAGCATGGCTTTAATCCTGCCAAGCTTGAATAAATTCCAGAAACTCTCTTTATCGTCTGCCATAGGCCCTTTCCTACTCTTTCATCATACCTGAAAACAGGCCAAGAAATGTGACAGATTTGTGAAATCTTATGGGGCAGAAAATGTAAGCTCAAACAAGCTTAAATAAGCTGAAATAAGCTGAAATAAGTCAAAACCAGCAGGAACCAGTAGGAACCCAGTCAAAAACCAGCTCGAATTAAGCTTAAATCGCTTGCAAACGCCCCCCAAAAAGCGTAGGTTCACCGTCCCTTAAACATCCAAACAACGGAAATCGTGGAGTTTCCGCATAGTGTTTTTGGTCAACCCGGGCGATTGTCCACGCAATGTACCCACAACCCATCGATGGCGCAAGTCATTGAATAAATTAGGAATTTAATTATGGCACAAGCTGCACAGGCCTACGAAGACTCCATTGAAGATTTCGCAAAACTGTTTGAAGAATCCCTCAAAAGCTCCAAAACGCAAGAAGGCTCCGTCGTCAGCGGCATCGTCATCGGTGTCGAAAAAGACGTTGTAATTGTGGATGTTGGCCTCAAATCGGAAGGCCGCATTCCGCTGAAAGAGTTCATTGTTGGTGGCGTTACCCCCGAACTGAAAGCGGGCGACGAAGTTGAAGTATACCTTGAAAAGATTGAGAATAAACACGGAGATACCGTACTTTCCCGCGAAAAGGCCGTGCGCGAAGATGCATGGATCAAGCTGGAAAAAGCCTGTGAAAATGCCGAGCGTGTCGAAGGCGTGATCTTTGGCCGCGTTAAAGGCGGCTTCACAGTGGACATCCAGGGCGCCGTGGCGTTCCTGCCCGGCTCGCAGGTGGATATCCGCCCGATCCGCGATGTCACGCCGCTCATGCATGTGCCGCAACCCTTCATGATCCTGAAAATGGACCGCAAACGTGGCAACATCGTGGTTTCCCGCCGCGCCGTGCTGGAAGAGTCGCGCATTGAATCGCGCAACGAGCTGCTCGGCAAGATCAGCGAAGGCCAGGTGCTCGATGGCATCGTGAAAAACATCACCGATTACGGCGCGTTTATCGATATGGGCGGCATTGACGGCCTGCTCCACGTCACCGATATTTCGTGGAAACGCATCAGCCACCCGTCGGAAGTCCTCGCTCTCGGCCAGACCGTACAGGTCATCGTCACCAAGTTCGATGCAGCCACCAAGCGCGTATCGCTCGGCATGAAGCAGCTGGAAAGCAACCCATGGAAAGACGCCGACATCAAATATACGGCGGGCAGCAAATGGGCAGGCAAGATCACCAACATCACCGATTACGGTGCGTTTGTGGAGCTGGAGCCGGGCATCGAGGGCCTCGTGCACGTGTCGGAAATTTCGTGGGTGAAGAAAAACGCGCATCCGTCGAAACTGGTTTCCGTATCGCAGGAAGTCAACGTGGTGGTGCTCGATATCGACGTATCCAAACACCGCATCAGCCTCGGCATGAAGCAATGCGAAGAAAACCCATGGGCGAATTATGCCGCTAAAGTCAAAGAAAACGACGTCATCGAAGGTGAAATCCGCAACATCACCGATTTCGGCCTGTTCATGGCGCTGGAAGGCGATCTTGACGGCCTCATCCACCATTCCGACATCAGCTGGTCGGAACCGGGCGATGTCGCTATCAAGAACTACAAAAAAGGCGATATGGTGAAAGCGAAGATCCTCGCGATTGACGTCGATAAAGAGCGCATCAGCCTCGGCATCAAGCAGCTTGAGAACGATCCGTTCGAAGGCGAGTTCGAGGGCCTGAAAAAAGGCGCGACCATCACCGTGACCGTGGCTGATATCAAGGATGACGGCATCGACGTGAAAGTCACCGACAACATCATCACCTTCATCAAGAAGGTGGAGCTCGCACGCGAGCGCCAGGACCAGCGTCCGGACCGTTTTGCCAAAGGCGACCGTATCGACGTGAAAGTGACCAACCTAGATAAAGCCACCCGCAAGGTCGGCGTTTCCATCAAGGCGCTCGAAGTGGACGACCACAAGAAAGCGATCAGCGATTACGGTTCGACCGATTCAGGCGCAAGCCTCGGCGATATCTTAGGCGCTGCGCTTGATGAAGCCGCCCAGAAGAAGAAAAAAGGCTAAAAAAGGCTGCAGGTGTCAGGTGACAGGGGCAAGAAAGCATGTTAGCTTTCACCCTCTTCATCCTGACATCTGACACCTGACACCTGATTATGCCCATTTCCGCCGACACCCTCCTCGATAGAATGTATTTGAAAAGCCAGGTTATGCGCTGGCGTACGGCGGCCATTGTGCTGGCTGTGCTGGCGGTTGCCGCGCTTTTCCATACCGGCAATGTGCCTTCCAAACTTGGCAATGATTATATCGCCCGGGTCACGCTCGATTCCATCATCATGGACGATCCGGACGTGTATGAGCTGCTGGAAGATCTTGCCGGGAACAAGCATGTGCGCGCCGTGATTGTGCAGCTCGACACGCCCGGTGGCAGCGCGGTAGGCGGTGAAGAAACCTATATACGACTGAGGGAACTCTCCACGAAAAAGCCTGTGGTGGCGGTGATGCGCTCGGTGGCAGCCTCGGCGGGCTATATGGTGGCGCTCGGCGCCGACCGGATTTTTGCCCGCGAAGGCACCATCACCGGCTCCATCGGCGTCATCATCGAAGCGGCGGAAGTGACCGATCTCGCTGAAAGAATCGGCGTCAAACCGATCATTATCAAATCCAGCGCGCTGAAAAGCACCCTCTCCCCGTTTGAAAAAGCCAGCCCGGAATCGCTCAAGGTCGTGCAGACGCTGATCGACGATTTCTATGGCCGTTTTGTCGATATCGTGACCAGCGAGCGTAAATTACCGCGTGATGAGGTATTAAAGCTCGCCGATGGGCGGGTATATGGCGGGAAACGGGCGGTGGACCTCAAGCTGGTGGATGCCATCGGCGGCGAGCAGGAAGCCGTCGCCTGGCTGGAGGAAAGCCGCAAGCTCCCTAAAGACCTCGATATATTGGATGAGGACATCAAACCCCCGCTGGGCGTGCTGGAGCAGCTCACCCAATCGACTTTTTTAGGAAAGTTTTTTCAAAACAGTAGGATAAAGCTTGACGGACTGGTTGCGATATGGCATCCTAGCATGAGTTAAGTTTCTGTAATGCAATGAGGTTGTCATGACCAAATCTGAGCTTGTGCTGCGTCTTTCCAAAAAATACCCGCATTTATACCAGCGCGATATTGAAACGCTGGTCGCCACGATATTTGACGATATCTCCTCCACGCTGGTGGATGGCGGGCGGGTGGAACTTCGCGGCTTCGGCGCCTTCTCCATTCGCAAGCGCGAAGCACGCAAGGCACGCAATCCTAAAAACGGCCAGGAAGTCTTTATCGGCGAGCGTTATGCGATTTATTTCCGCACCGGCAAAGAGCTGCGCGAGCGCATCAACAAGCCTTCGGTGATTCAAGGGTAATACGTCACTCCTGCGAGGGCGGTAGCGAGGCTTAAGTGTTTTTTTCCCGGTTATTCCATGCGATCAAATTCTGGTTTGCGATGTTGCTCACCGGCTGCATGCTGCTTTTCGTTGTCGTCAACCACGAAACGGTGGCAATCAGCCTATTCCCGCTTCCCTACACTATTGAAATGCCAAAATTCCTGCTGGCGCTTGTGTGTTTCGGCGCGGGTATCCTCGTCGGCGGCATCATGATGGGGCGCAAGCTCACCCGGGCGCTCCGTGTCAGCCATAAATCGCACCAGCGTGCGATTGCACTGGAAAACGAGATGAAGTCGCGGCAGAATGAAGAGCATGCCCTCCCTCAATAAAAACAAAGTCAAAATTTGCGGCCTGTCGGAAGAATCCACCCTGCGCGCTGCCATTGATGCCGGTGCCGATATGGTCGGCTTTGTGCATTTCCCCAAATCGCCCCGGCATGTAAGCCTCGCCCGCGCCGCAGAATTAAAAAAACTCCTGCCTCCGAATGTGAAATCCGTCATTGTCACTGTAAATCCGAGCGATGATCTGGTGAATGAAATCCTCGGCATTGTAAACCCCGACTACATCCAGCTGCACGGTAATGAAACACTCGACCAGATAGCTCAAATCCATGCAAAAACCGGGATCATAAAAGCCATTCCTGTTTCTACCCCCGATGACATAGTTGAGATGGCCTGCGATATGCTGATGTTCGACGCCAAACCACCGAAAGAGGCGTCCCTCCCCGGCGGCAACGGCATCGCTTTTGATTGGAAAATCCTCAAAGGTTTCCAGACCATGCGCCCATGGATGCTCTCGGGTGGCCTTACGCCGGAGAATGTGCAGCAAGCCATCCGCGAAAGCGGCGCAACATTCGTCGATGTCTCCTCTGGTGTCGAGAACAAACCCGGTGTAAAAGACGCTGGAAAAATAAAAGCATTTATAGAGACCGCCAAGGCATGACCAAACCCAACCTCACCGGCCCCGACGACCACGGGCATTTCGGCATTTTCGGCGGGCGTTACGTTGCCGAAACGCTGATGCCACTCATCCTCGAAGTGGAGCAGGTCTGGAACAAGGCAAAAGCCGAAAAAGCCTTCTGGGATGAATTCAGCTATTACATGACCCATTATGTCGGCCGCGAAAGCCCACTCTACTTCGCCTCGCGGCTCACTGAGCATCTGGGCGGCGCCAAAATTTATTTCAAGCGCGATGAGCTGAACCATACCGGCGCGCATAAAATCAACAACTGCATCGGCCAGGCGCTACTTGCGAAAAGGCTGGGCCGCAAGCGCATCATCGCCGAAACGGGGGCGGGGCAGCATGGGGTGGCCACCGCCACCGTCTGCGCCCTCTTCGGCCTGAAATGCGTCGTCTATATGGGCGCGAAGGATATTGAGCGGCAAGCGCCGAACGTATTCCGCATGAAGCTTTTGGGCGCCGAAGTCATCCCCGTGCAAAGCGGCACGAAAACCCTGAAAGACGCGATGAACGAGGCGCTCCGCGATTGGGTGACGAACGTGCATGATACGTTTTATTTGATCGGCACTGCCGCCGGGCCGCACCCCTACCCCGAAATGGTGCGGGATTTTCAAAGCATCATCGGCAAGGAAGTCCGCACGCAGATGACCAAGGCGGAGGGAAGATTGCCGGATTCGCTGGTGGCGGCGATTGGCGGCGGCTCAAACGCCATCGGCCTGTTCCACCCCTTCATAAATGATGCCACCGTGCGCCTCATCGGTGTGGAGGCCGCAGGAAAAGGTCTGAACACGAATGAGCACGCCGCCTCGCTGGCCCAGGGCAAACCCGGCGTGCTGCACGGTTCGCGCACCTATTTGCTGCAAAATGATGATGGGCAAATCTTGGACGCCCACTCCATCTCCGCAGGCCTCGATTACCCCGGCATCGGCCCGGAGCACAGCTTTCTGCATGAGGCAGGCCGGGCGGAATATGTTTCAGCAACCGACGACGAGGCGCTGGCCGCCTTCCAAACCGTTTCAAAACTAGAAGGTATCATCCCCGCGCTGGAACCGGCGCACGCGCTGGCCTACGTCACCAAACTCGCCCCCACCTTGCCGAAAAACCATCTGATGGTGGTGAATATCTGTGGCCGGGGGGATAAGGATATTTTCACGGTGGCGGCTGCACTCGGGGTGAAGATATGAGTAAAGACTTCGAGTCATGGCACAACCTCAAAATTAAAATAGATACCCGCATAAATCCACCTTCTTTCCAACAACAGCAAATATGGTGGTGCAACGTAGGTACAAATATTGGACATGAAGAGGATGGCAAAGCTCCTCAGTTCGTTAGGCCCGTACTAATAGTGCGCAAATTCAACGCGCATATTTTTCTCGGCGTGCCCCTGACTACGCAAGTAAAAACCAATCCTTATTATCATAAGATTATCTTCAAAGAAAAAGAGCAATGCGCGATGTTATCGCAAATTCGTGTATGGGATAGTAAGCGCATGATTAATGAAATGGGAAAACTATCAGACAGTCAATTTAAAGAGCTGATAAATGCAATTAAAAATATGCTCTAAATTACTCAGCCCCCTTGCGGGGGCTGACTTGTGCCTAACGGCAATTTGTAGCTTAAGTATATCACATAAGAAGATAGATTGTATAACAAATATTGAAAATTGTTTTTAATAATAGATAATATATTGGAATGAAAAGAATAAATAACGTTTTTACTAAAACCAAAGCCGAAAAACGCCCGGCGCTCATCCCCTTCATCATGGGCGGGGACGGCGATACGAAGGGCATGCTCGCAGCACTCGCAGAAAACGGGGCGGACATTATTGAAATCGGCATTCCCTTTTCTGACCCCATGGCCGATGGGCCGGTGATTCAGGCGGCGGGCCTGCGCGCGCTTAAAAGCGGGGCAAGCCTTGCGAAAATCCTGGCGATGGTGGTGGAGTTCCGCAAAACCAACACCACCACCCCGATCATTTTGATGGGATATTACAACCCTATTTACCGCTACGGGCCAGAGGCCTTCTGCGCCGACGCGGCCAAAGCCGGGGTGGACGGCGTGATCGTGGTGGACCTGCCGCCGGAAGAGGAAGCCGAGCTCACCCCGCATTTGGCCAAACACGGCATTGATTTTATCCGCCTCATCGCCCCCACCAGCGTTGGTGATCGCCTGAAAAAACTCTGCGCCAGTGCCAGCGGGTTTATTTATTATATCGCGGTGGCGGGCATCACCGGTGGCAAATCCGCCAGCAAAGAGGAGTTGCAAACCCGCCTCAGTGAAATTCGCACCCACACGAAACTGCCTATCGCCGTCGGCTTCGGCATCAAAACCCCGGAGCAAGCTAGCGCATTAAAAGACATCGCCGATGCGGTGGTGGTGGGTTCAGCGCTGGTGGAAAAAGCACAAGATGGCGTGGCGGCCGCCACCCAATTCATCCGGGAAATAAGCGTGGCAATGCGTACATAGCCAGACTCGCATCGCCATAGACCTGCGGCGGCGGCGTGAGTTTATTTTCTATTCCGTATTCAATACCTGCAAGAATCGCCGCCACCACTGCGCCCACCTCCGCATCCGCGCCCGCCACGCGGTGCTCAATGTGTTTCTGATCCCAGGGCTTATCCGGCAGGCGGAGGGCGGTTGTGCGGTTGTTTGCTCCCCAGCTTATCGTCGTCGGCGCATTGCTGCCCGCGACGAAACGTTTTTTGCTTTCTTCACTCGGCACAAAAACCGGCATGTTTTCCGGCAAAGTGGCCAGCAACCCGGCGATGCTGTGGGCAAGGGCATCGCTCATTTCTTCATCTTTTTTCCAGTAGAGGTTCTTGCCGTTCGCATCTTCTAAATGCACATGCACATGCAACCCATTGCCATAATCATCGGCCAATGGCTTGGCGCTAAAGCTTGCCACCATATCATGCGTGCGGGCCATTTCCGTGACAATGTTTTTAAGGCGCTCCGTATCCGAAATGATTTTCTGGATATCGTGCGAAGGCTTAAGCGACACTTCATGCTGCTCGCGCCCGCGTTCTTTTTCGATATTGAAAATGGCAATGCCCGCCGCCTCAGAGGCATGGCGGAGTTCCGCCCATAACGGGGCCATCTCCCGCCCGCCGGAGCCATGCAGGTAAAACTCAATTTCCGTGGCAACGACGGGGATCATGCTGTGGCTCCATCATAAATTCGCTAGGCCGATGGCAAAAAGCAATGTTTTTCGAGAACTGCGAGGGAGTGTACGGCTTTGTACATGACCGAGCAGCAGCGCAGAAAAACGAAGCGTTTGCCCGGCCTAGTAGAATTTAAGCGGCGGAATCAATCCACTCGATAAGTTTCGATTTCGGCAGCGAACCGACCTTGGTCGACACGGCCTGGCCGCCCTTGAACAGGATGAGCGTTGGGATGCCGCGCACGCCGTATTTTTGCGGGGTACCGGGGTTCTTATCGATATTGACCTTAGCGACGATGAGTTTGCCTTCCTTCTCCTTGGCTATTTCTTCCAGCACGGGGCCAATCTGGCGGCACGGACCGCACCATTCCGCCCAGAAATCCACCAGCACCAGCGTGTCGGATTTCAGCACTTTGGCTTCGAATTCGTTGTCGTCAACTTGCAAACAAGACATAATTTTTTCCTTTATCAGTTATACGTTATATGTAGGCACTTGGGAGCGTTTCGTCAAGTAGGTCAAGGCGGGCTTTTGTCGTCCAGAGCAGCGCGGTGCGGATGCGGCGGGATGGGTAAATTTTAGCCAGCACGGCGGCGTAAAGCGCCATCTGCTGGGCATAAGCGAGCGGCGGCGCGGCGGGCGGGGCGGCGCTGGACTTATAATCGACTACCCACACCTCTTTTTCCATGACGACGAGGCGGTCGACCTGGCCGAGCACGGCGACCGGCGCGCCCTGCCACTCCACCACGCCGGAAATGGGCACTTCCGCCATGGAACCCGGCCCGAAAAGCGGTGCAAATTCTGTTGTGTCCATCACCCGCAGCACCTCGTCCGCCAACGCTTCGGCATCTAATTCCGGGGCATGGTTCTGGGCAATGGTGATGGCGACTTCGCGACGTTTTTCCGCCTCAACCGACGGCAGGTATTGCAGCATACGGTGAATGGCTATGCCACGCGTAACCAGTCGTGGATCGGCCAGTGGCGAGGAAGCGGCGGGCGATACCAGTGTCAAATGCGAAGGCGAAATCGGTTTTTGCGGCGCTTCTTCCGGTACGGTATGGCCTAATAATACAAGCGGCAACGGCGTGGCGGCAGGCGTTTCTTCTGTTTTCGCAATCGCCGGAAACTGGCCGAATGCAAGGCGTTCATTCGATGATTTTGTGCCGAGAGCTGTGAAAGCCCTCTCCGCTAATTGGTACCACGAACCGTCCTGCACGCCGGTTTTTTTGTTTTTCCCATTGAAGGCGCCGCAAACGACGAGCACGTCCTCCGCCCGGGTGAGCGCGACATAGAGCAGGCGGTGCGATTCCTCCACCTGCAATTCTTTTTCGCGGGCTTTCGCCTCCTGCACCGCCGCACTCGCCTGATCGGCAGCGATGGTGGCAAGCGGCACCCCCTCCTGCCATTGCAGCCGCTCCGATGTGTTTGGCAGCGAGGTGCTGTCGGCAACAATGACGATTTTGGCCTGCAGGCCTTTGGCGGCGTGCACCGTAATGATGCGCAGGCGGCCGGAAGCATGCTCCATATCGCGCTTGATCTCGCTTTCACCCGCCTGCACCCAGGCGAGAAACCCCTGCATCGACGGCGCGCCGGACTGCTCGTAAAGCAACGTTTGCTCTAAAAATACGTCGAGCACTTCGTGCGTTTCTTCGCCCATGCGCCCGGCAAACGCCCGCCGGAACCCACGGGCATCGAGCAGCTCGGCAAAGAGCGCATAGGGCGGAATAAAATCCACCTTCGCCCGGAATTCAGCGAGCAGCGCATGCGCGGGGCTACCGGAAATCGCCTGCCACAGCGAGGTTTTTCGATCATGGCAGAGCGTGAACAATTCGTCTTCGCCGATATTAAACAGCGGTGATTTGAGCAACCCGGCGAGCGTGAGGTCATCTTCGGGAAACAACAATATCTGCGCGAAGGCAAGCAAATCCTGCACCGCGATGTTATCGAGCAGGTTCATGCGGTCAACGCCTGCCACCGGGATATTCCGGCGCTTGAGCGCCCGTGATAATTGCGGCACGAAGCGGGTGCGGCGGCGCACCAGCACCATGATATCGCCGGGCGAAACGCCCTGCTTCATCCACTCCTCCACCTGTACTGCAATCTGCCGCGCCAGCACATTTTCAGCACTTAAATGGCGCTCTTCATCGGCAAGCGCCAGCGGCCACAACTCGCAATAGCCCTTCGCCTCACTGCGTTTGGCCTGATGCGAAACCGTGGCATCCCTTGCGCTTAGGCCTTTTCGTGCCACCTCATTCGCAAACACCGCATCCACCAGCTGCAATATTTCGGGTGCGGAACGATAGGAATGGGTGAGCGCCACCACCTCGCCTGCCATATGCGCGTCCTGCAATTTACGCATGAAATAATCGCGGTTGGTGGCAAGCCCCGCCGGGTCGGCGCCCTGGAAACGGAAGATCGATTGCTTCTCGTCGCCGACCACGAACAGCGAGCGGTCGGCTTCGCTGCGGCCAATGCCTGCAAAGAATTCACCGGTGATGGCGCGCACGATATCCCATTGTTCGGGGCTGGTATCCTGCGCTTCGTCGACCAGCACATGGTCGATGCCGCCATCGAGCTTATACATCACCCACGCACCGACATCGCTCTGCGACAACAGGCGGAGCGCCGCCAGAATCTGGTCATCGAAATCCATCAGGCTGTGGCGTTCCTTGAGCGCGTCATAATGCGCGATCAGGGTCGCGCCGATGGTGAGTAGCCGGTCGGTGAGCCTTGCATCCGCCAGGGCATTCAGCGCTGCGGCCATGCGTTCGGCGCAGGCCTGCTCCTCCGAGAGTAGTTCCTCCTCGGCGCTGGAAAGCGTGTTTTTGGTGAATAGCTGCTTGCGCGGGCGATGATCCACCAGCATCCATGCCGCATAGCTTTCCCACGCCGCCTCATCCCCGCCGGCGGCCCAGCCGCTCAACGCCCCGGCGGTGGCGGTATTGGTTTTTCCACCAGCGGCGGCAAGTGTTTCCGCTATTTTCCTGAGCGCGGCGATATGCGCGTCGCCACGCCGCACATGCTTTTCCGCCAGCGCTGCGAACGACTCGTCCTCACCCACACCGAGCGTCTTGTAAATGGCTTTGATGGCGAGCGCTGTGCCATGATGCGCGTCGATAAAACGCGATAATTTTCGTTTCTGCGCCACCATTTCCGCAAGCAAATCGAGCAGCGAATATTCGCCGAGTTGCTGCACCAGGTCATGCAGCGCATCTCCATAGTCGCTGCCTTTGGCTCCGGCAAAAAGCTGCATCCGCGCCTCTTTAAGCAGCGCGTGGCGGGTGGCGTCATCCATCACCGACAAATGCATCCCCACCCCTGCCTCCAGCGGGAACCGTGCAAGCAGCGACTGGCAAAACCCGTGAATCGTTTGCAGCCGGAGCCCCACCGGATGATCGAGCACCTGCGCGAACAAGCTCCGCGCCCGCGCCACCATCTGCGTGCTGACCGGCCCGGGGATGAGCGCAAGGAGCTTCTGTTTCAGCTCCTCTTCTTCCATCATCACCCAGCTTCCGAGCGTCGAGGTGATGCGTTCCGTCATCTCGGCGGCGGCGCCGTTCGTAAAGGTGAGGCACAGTATTTTGGAGGGCGCCACCCCATGCATCAGCAGGGCCAGCACCCGCCCGGCGAGCAGGCTGGTTTTGCCCGATCCGGCATTGGCAGCCACAAACACCGAACGGGCCGGATCCATGGGGCTATTATATTTTTCTTGTTTATGAAGTGCTTGCATGGCCGTTGAACATCACTTAATCGTCACAAAACCTTAACATTTATAGAAGTAATTGTGGGGTATAATGGACCTATATAACAGGAGGATCGCCTAATGCATAGTTCATTGAAGCAGGAAGAAGCGCCGCAGATATTTTTCATGCCGGGTGTATTTAATGAAACCATGAGCCTGCTCACCGACGCCCGCGATTATTTTTCGCAGTATGGCGACGAGGATCAAAACGGCATCAACGAGTTCCTGCGGGCGATTTATGCCAGCGAAATGTCGCGCATTACGCTGCGGCTATCAACGATCATGGCATGGACGATGGCGCAGCGCGCCGTGCTCGCCGGTAAAATGTCGCAGGCCGACGCCGCCCAGCACCACCCGCTTTCCTATCAGGATGTCTGCCGCGTCGATAGCTCAGTGCTGCACGGCGTGCTGCCGGGCTATGTCTGCCAGCTGCTCGACCGCAGCCACGAGCTGTATGAGCGCGTCGCCCGCCTCGACGAGCAGTTCCGCCGAACGGTGAATTAACCCCTTATTGTTCTATAGCTATATTAAACTCGCTGCCGCAAAAAAGCGCGAAGCGATGGAGAGAGAGGCGAGTGAGTGTACGCGAATAGTACATGATCGAGCCGAGCGAGACTCCATCGCAAGCAGGTTTGCAGCGGCAGTAGAGTTTACTTCCGTGCCACCGCAAAGGGCGAGAACGCCTGCATCACCGGCATCACCTCCAGCCGGTTTACATTCACATGCGCGGGCTGGGTGATGCACCAGAAAATCGTATTGGCGATATCGTCGGAGGAGAGCGGCTGCATGCCATCATACACAGCATCGGCTTTGCTTTTGTCCCCGGCGAAACGCACCAGCGAGAATTCGGTATCGCACATGCCCGGCTCAATGCTGGTGACGCGGATGTTTCTGCCCAGCAAATCCGCCCGCAGGTTCAATGAAAACTGGGTGACGAAGGCCTTGGTCGCGCCATAGACATTGCCGCCGGGATAGGGATAGCTCCCCGCAATCGAGCTTATATTCACGATATGCCCACGGTCGCGGGCGATCATGCCCGGCAGCAGCGCGTGGGTGGCGTGGAGCAGGCCGCTGATATTGGTATCCACCATCTGCTGGTTGCCCTCGGGCGATTGTTTTTCAAAGCTATCGAACCCCATGGCGAGGCCTGCATTATTCACCAGCACATCCACGTTCGCATAGTCGGCGGGCAGGCTCGCCACCGCCTTTTCCACCGCCGTCTTATCGCGCACATCGAGCGCGATGGTGTGGATGTGGTGCGAGTGGGATTTGAGTTCGGCGAGCCGGTCTTCGCGCCGCCCGGTGGCCACCACCTGCGCCCCGCGTGAGGCGGCGAGCATCGCCAGCGACCGCCCGAAACCCGACGTCGCCCCGGTAATAAAAATGGTTTTGTTGGTGAGTTCGAGCATAGGAATAATTCTAGAAAATGGGCCCGGAGAACCAATTCGTTAGGCTGTGGCAATAAGCGATGTTTTTGAGAACCGTAGCGCAGCGTACATTAAGTACGCGAGCAACGGAAGCGCAGAAAAGGAAGCGCTTGCCCAGCCAAACAAATTGGCTATTTTTTCATTAAGCGCATGCCGAGATAGGTGCACGACCAGCAGGTGAGCACGAACACCACGAGCTGACCGATATTCTTGTCGGGGATCACCATCGCGAAAATGAAACCGATGGAGGGAACGGCGAGCACCGCCACGACCAGGAACGTCCACCAATAGATAGCTGCCCATAACGACCCGGGGCGGTTGGACTCGTATTGCTTATCGTCTTCTACCATCTGCAAACCTCCATACTGCTTCCAGCCTAGCACAGAATTAAGCCGAAATCCATTAATTTAGCCTTAAGAAAGGCGGTTTTATGCAGAAATTTCGGTTTCTTTCGGCGCGACATCCTCATAAAGCGGCAGGAAAATGCTGAAAATACTGCCTTCGCCGGGGGTGCTTTCGATCTGCATGACCCCGTGGTGGCGGTTCAGCACATGCTTGACGATGGCAAGACCGAGGCCGGTGCCGCCGACCTTGCGGGTGCGGGCGGAATCGACGCGATAGAAGCGCTCGGTCAGGCGCGGTATATGCTCGGCGGGAATCCCCTCGCCCTGGTCCTGCACTGAAAACTGGATGGCGCGGGCGAGCGAACGGAACATCGGATCTTCCGGCAATTGCTGCGTCACCTTGACCGAGATCAGCACATCCGTATCCGGCATGGTATATTTGATGGCATTGCCCAGCAGGTTGCGCACCACCTGCGCCAGCTCCTCATCCTCACCGCGCGCGGCCGGCAGAGTGTCGATGAGCTTCATGCGGATATTGACGTTCTTCTGTTTGCAGGCCCATTCGAAATGCTGTTTTTCGCTGCGGATAATACGCAGCAGATCGACCTTACCGACCGGCACGTTATGCGCGTTCATCTCGATTTTGGAGAGCGACAGCAAATCGTTCAGCAGCTTGCTCATGCGCTCGGCCTGCTCGGCGATCACTTTCAGGAATTCGTCGCGGGCGCGCTCATCGTCCTTGGCCGGGCCGCGCAGCGTTTCGACAAACCCGATGATGGAGGCGAGCGGTGTGCGGATTTCATGGCTGGCATTGGCGACGAAATCGGCACGCATGCGCTGGATGCGTTTTTGCGCGGTGATGTCGGTCATGGTGATGACGATGGAAATTCCCCCGGCAGAGGGAATCGGGAAGCGCTCGATGATCGCCTGGAAATCGCGTGGCTGGGGTTCCGGCAGGTGGAATTCGATTTCCTGCCCCTGGATATCCTCGACCACCGCTGTAATGGTGTTGATGAGCTTATCGTTGGGAATGATGTCGCGCAGATGCCGCCCCGACAAATTCTGGCCAAAAATATTACGGGCGGCGCGGTTGGTACGCACGATGACCTTGTCGTCATTGGTCATGATGAGGATGTCGGGCAGCGTATCCACGAGGATTTCGCGCTCGGTAATCACCGTTTCCATCTCCTGCCGTTTAGCTTCCCAGCTCGATTGCAGGCGGGCAAGGGCACCGGAAAGCTCACCGACATTGGAGAGGAAGGAAAGGCGCGGCGCTTGCACCCGTTTGTCCTGCGCCAGATCGTTCACGTAATGGGTGATGGCGGTGATGTTGGATAAAAACGGCATCACCACCAGCAGCGACAGCGCTAGCACCGTCACATAGCCATAAATAAAATGGTTGAAATCCAGCGAGCCGAAAATGGAAAGCAGCAGCAGCACCAGCAGCATCGGCAACGAAAAAACAATCATCGTGCTAAGCAGGGTGCGGAAGGGAATGGCGTGTTTGGACTGCATGGAAGCGAGCCTACCACAACTATAACGATAATTCAATAAGTTATAGCCGGAAAAACCTAAAACGTCAGGAAGCCCACCGTGTCTTTGACTTCGCGCATGGTGGCGTCGGAGATCGTGCGGGCCTTGTCGGTGCCGCGCTTCAGTATGGCGTCCAGATGCGCCTGGTCGGCCATCAGTTCGCGCATCTTCGCGGTAATCGGCGAGAGGTGGGCCACTGCCGCCTCGGTCAATTTCTGTTTGAAGGCGGAGAAATTCAGCGCATCCACTTCCGAGGCCGCCTGCTCGACCGACTGAGCGGTGAAGGCGGCATACATCGTCAATAAATTCTGAGCTTCCGGGCGGCTCTCATCATTGTAGCTTTTGCCCTCGACCATGTCCGATTTTGCTTTCCTGAATTTCTGCGCGATGGTGTCGGCATCGTCGGTGAGGCTGATGCGTGAATAATCGGACTCATCGGATTTGCTCATTTTTTTAGTGCCGTCGCGGAGCGACATGATCCTCGCCGCCGATTTCATAATCACCGGCTCCGGCAGGGGGAAAAATTCCTTCCCGTAATGGCGGTTGAACGCCCCGGCAATATCGCGTGATAATTCCAGATGCTGTTTCTGGTCTTCGCCCACCGGCACATGGGTGGCTTTGTAGAGAAGGATATCCGCCGCCATCAGCACCGGGTAGCCATACAGCCCCAGCACTGCTTTTTCCTTGTCCTTCCCAGCTTTCTCCTTGAACTGCGTCATGCGGTTCAGCCAGCCGAGCGGCGTTTCGCAGGAGAGAATCCAGTTCAGCTCGGCATGGCCCGAAACCGCCGATTGCGGGAAGATCGCGCATTTTTCGGCGTCGATACCGCAGGCGATATAGGCCGCCGCCGTTTCGCGCACGGCTTTGCGTAAAGCCGCCGGCTCCTGCGGCAGGGTGATCGCATGCAGGTCGGCCAACATGAAATAGCACTCATACTGGTTTTGCAGCCCGACCCAATTGCGGATGGCACCCAGATAATTACCCAGATGCAGGTTGCCGGTAGGCTGGACGCCGGAGAGGATTCTCAAGGGCGCAGGAGGCAGGTGACAGGTGTCGGGTGACATCATAAAAAAACAATGGTACGGATTAAAGACGGATTTTTATAACGTTTGAAATTGAATAAAGCAATGTCTGTCACCTGCCACCTGCCTCCTGCGCCCTTCCCTTTGACCCGGCTGCGCCGCCTGCGCCAGGCGCCATGGATCCGTGAGCTTGCCGCCGAAACGCGCCTGCACCCGTCGGATCTCATTTTGCCCATTTTTGTGACCGAGGGTGAGAATCGCACCGACCCGGTGGCGAGCATGCCCGGCGTGGCGCGCCTGTCGCTCGATTTACTGGCGGCGCGGGCGAAGGAAGCGCAGTCACTCGGCATCCCGGCCATCGCGCTGTTCCCCCATGTCGAGGCGGGCAAGAAAACCCCGCTGGGCGAGGAGGCGCTGAACCCCGATAATCTCGTCTGCCGCGCCATCAAGACCCTGAAAAACGCCGTGCCGGAAATCGGCGTGATTGCCGATGTCGCGCTCGACCCCTACACCTCCCACGGCCATGACGGCATCATCGAAAATGGTGATGTGGCGAACGACGCCACCGCCGAAATCCTCTGCCAGCAAGCCTTGCTCCACGCCGAAGCCGGGTGCGACATCATCGCCCCCAGCGATATGATGGACGGGCGCATCGGCGCCATCCGCACGGCGCTTGAGGTGAGCGGCTATACCGGCACCATGATCCTCTCCTACGCCGCGAAATATGCCTCGGCGATGTACGGCCCGTTCCGCGACGGGGTGGGCAGCAGCAGCGCGCTCGGCAAGGCCGATAAACGCACCTACCAAATGAACCCGGCAAATGCGGATGAGGCGATGCGCGAGATCGCCATGGATATTGCCGAGGGCGCCGACATGGTGATGGTGAAGCCCGGCCTGCCCTATCTGGATGTGATCCGGCGGGCGGCGGGCGCGTTCGATGTGCCGGTGCTGGCCTATCAGGTGAGCGGGGAATATGCGATGATACAGGCCGCAGCAGCAAATGGCTGGGTCGATGGCCCGGCGGTCATGCACGAGCAGCTCCTTGCCCTCAAACGCGCCGGCGCCCGCGCCATCCTCACCTACGCCGCGGTGGAGGTGGCGAAAACAATCTGATTGCAATTTCTAATTATTGTAGCTACAATATATGGACATAGAAATTATTTTTGACCCCAATAAAGATCGCCGCAATATCGATAAGCACGGCATCAGCCTGTCCAGTATCGTTGATATTGATTGGCCGCTTGCGGTAACGCGGGAAGATGACAGAGTGGATTATGGTGAACACCGCTACCGTATATTTGCACCGCTGGATGGAATTTTGCATACGGCTGTCGTCGTATGGAGGAAAGGGACGATGCGAGGCATAAGTTTGCGGCAAGCGAATAAAAAAGAAAGAAAATGGTATGAAGAAGAAATCGGCTAAAAAACGTATTGCGCCCACCCGGCCAGACAAGGAAAATCCTGAATGGACACGCGAGGATTTTCGCCGCGCCCGCCCGGCGGTCGAGGTGTTCACCGAGCTGATGGGACGCGAGGCGGCAGAAGCCTTCGTCTATAAAAAACGTGGACGCCCACCGAAGCCGCAAACCAAAAAACTGGTCTCCATGCGGCTTGACAGCGAAGTGATCGACGCCTTCCGTGCGCGTGGTGCTGGCTGGCAGACGCAGATCAATGACGTGCTGCGCGAATGGGTCGAGACACATTGACAATCCTTTCCCATCAGTGCGTGGAGCGCCGGCGCCCTCGCCATCCTCACCTACGCGGCGGTGGAGGTGGCGAAATCACTAACTTGACAAAATATTAAACATTTTTTAATATTTTGACCTATAGTGAAAGGAGTGGGCACAATGACTCTTAGGGATAAGCCGCTAAACCGCAGGGAAGCACTACGGCTTGCAGTATTTGGCGCCAACACGCTCAATACGGCAGCCAATGCGTTGAACGCACCCGGCGCACCGCCAGCTGCGGTTATTCCTCCTGAAATACTTGAGAACGCAAGAATTGGCCTGCTGCACCGGCTCGGCGCGGCGTTCCTGCCGTTTAGCAAAGCTGCTTCCTGGTATCAACTCAACACTGTTGAGCCGATAACGACCTTTACCCGTCTCCTCAGTTATTCATTTCACTTCGATAATACACAAACCCCTACCTATGTTCAAAGACCGTATAGAGACAGTCTCGAAGCCTCATATCAAACGGTTGGGGGGAAAGGTGCGGCGGTAGAAGAGCTGCTGGCGGAATATCACCGCTTGTTCCACGAATACCCCACGTGGGGTGAGCTGGTCGAATATATACCGAAGGGTGATGGTGTATCGCGCATCGGGAGCCATGTAGACCGCAAAAGCCGAATGCAGCCGGGTGAGCTGGTGCAAGCGGTTATCGATGAAAACCTGCCCCCGGATAAATTCAACGACAGGTATCTTACACCCTCCAGGCACGCGGAGAATTTACTTTATGCAGAATCACTCGATAATATTATTGAGAAATTAACCGCGATCATCTCGAACAAAAACCTCGCGCTTACGACCAGCGAGCGCCTCGCCATACTGAAAGCAGAGATGCTGCATCTTATTAAAGAATGTGCAAATGAGTTGGGGCTTGTCGGCCATGAGGATCATCCCCGCGTAGCCGAACGGGTGAACGAAAGGCTGCTGCCCCATCTGCACGCAACCCATCCGGAAATCCTGCCCGCCACTTTATCTCCCATTACGCTCGCCGCCGCGGGGACAGCCGCTATCGTCGCAGCCGCCGGGGTGGAAACAACGCCCGCAGACGCCGCACCAAGCGATACCCCTGCCGCCCTCCCCGCAGCACCCAAAGCGATCGAACACACCCCCACAGAAACGGTCGCGAATGTATTAGGCACAGCACCGGCAGTAGAACCAGTGCCCGTGGTGATTGCCAAACAACAAAATAGGCGATAAACACGTTCTGGCGTATGGTGAAACTCGCTCTGTTGAGATTAAGAGCGAAGTTTTTGAGAACCGTAGCGCAGCGTACATTAGGGTACGTGAGCAACGGAAGCGCAAAAAACAAAGCGGCTTAATCCAACAGAGTAGAGTTTATGAGCATCATCATCGGCATTTCCGGCGCGAGCGGCGCGATTTACGGCGTGGAGCTTTTGAAAGCGCTCCGCGCCCTCAAAGTCGAAACCCACCTGATCGTGAGCAAAACCGCGCAGATCACGCTGGCGCATGAAACGCCCTATTCCCTCGCCGAGGTGCAGAAACTCGCCACCCATTTCCACAAAAACGATGACCTCGCCGCCTGCACCTCCAGCGGCTCGCACAAAACGGCGGGGATGATTATCGCGCCTTGTTCCATGCGTTCATTGGCGGAAATTGCCACCGGCGTGACCAGCAACCTCCTCACCCGCAGCGCCGACGTGTGCCTGAAAGAACGCCGCAAGCTGGTGCTGATGGTGCGCGAAACGCCGCTGCACAGCATCCATTTGCGCAACATGCTCACGCTATCGGACATGGGGGCGGTGATCGCGCCGCCGGTGCCGGCCTTTTACAGCAAACCCAAGAATATTGACGAGATGGTGAAATATACCGTGGCGAGGATTTTGGATAATTTTGACCTCGACGCCGGGAAGATTGCCCGCTGGCAGGGCCTCTCCGTAAAAAATCGGTGAATTGAAGCATCCCACTCTTAATTTTGTATGAATCTAGTGGAAATGGTCGACATTTTTTGCTATAATGGCTTCGTTTGCACTGCAACAAAAGTGTAATATCAAACACTTAGCCACTTAAATTCGCGGATCCGCCCCTATGAACGAAGATTTAATGTTAGAGAAGCGCCTCGATTACCTGCGCAGCCTGCATGCCGAGCTTGAGAGTCAGCTATCTGCCACGCTCGACGAATTCACCAAGATGCGCCTGAAGAAAGAGAAGCTCAGCCTCCGCGACAAGATGATGCAGATCGAGAACGTGCTCTATCCCGACGTGATCGCATAACCAGATATTTCTCTACTTGCGGCGGCCTGCGCCCTGAGGCGCACTCGGCGTCGGCGGCGGTGTTTCGGGCTGCTGGTCGGTATTTTCGGAAGGGAGTGGTGTTTTCATGCTCGCCGTATTTAAAATATTGGCCAATTTGGCGGCGTCTAGTTTTCCTTCAAGCCCGGCGAGCTTTGCCGCGTTATTTAATTCTTCGGCGGACACTTTCCCGTCGCGCACTCCGTCCATATTGCCGTCCAGCGCGCCTATCATTCTCTCTCTACGCGCCGTGCGCTGATCTCGCAATGCCTCGATGACCTGCCCATTTTCATCAACGTCAGCGATCGCATATTTGATTCCGCCAAACATCGAAAGCTGGTTAAGCTCCTTAGCAATTTCTGCCGCTGCATCCAGCTTTGCCTTATCAGGCGTAATTGCTGCCGAAGCCGCCACTTCCGATTTAGCCTCAACCGGCGCGGCGTCTGCGGGTCTCATTTCGACTGTTATTGGCTTGGGTTCAGGTTTCGGGCGTGGCGCACTGGCTGCCGCTTCGGGGGCGGGCATTTCCACAGGCGTTACTGCCGGTTTAGGTGCTAGCCCCAAAAGCGTGCCCACATCTTTTTTACGAGATGTGATGCCCTCACCAGGCTTCAATTTATTCAATTCATCACCCACCTCTGCTATGAATTTCTTACCCTCATCGGTTTTAAGAAACTTGGCGCCATCCCCGGCGGAAAAATAAGTCACGGTGGCTTGATAATCCTCTTCCTTGCCAAACCACTGCCCTTTCATGCCATCAACCAGCACCTTTTTCTGTTTTCTGAGAATTTCATCTGCCGCTGCGGCGGGTTTTTCGACGGCGGGCGCTTGCTGTGGCTTGGCTGTAGAGGTTGTTTGGCTCTGCTGCATAGTCGCGGCAGGGGCGGCTTGCGCAGGTATCAGCGTATAATACGATTCGGGATCTTTCTTGATAAAATGTTCATATTCCCATTTCGCATGAGCCGAGACAAGCGGCCCGTTGCCATAGGAAAATTTCTTGGCCTCTTCGCTATGATGACTCCTAAAAGAGTCGCGAATATTAGCTTCCAGAGTGGCACGGTCTTTATCACTTAATTGAATGCCTTTTGTATCTTGCAGGAATTGGGCGCCGAGCGCCGCATAAGCATTAACCGCTGCATTCATGGCGCCAACCGGATCTGCACCTTGATATGTGCGCCTCATATGCTCTGTTTCCGCTCTTTTTAACAACACTTCCGCCGCAGCTTCCTGTCGCGCAAATTGCTCTTTGGGCGTGGGCGGCGCGGCTGGTTCCTGCTTCGGCGCGGCTGTGGCCTTCGGAGCTTGTTTATTACGGAAATCCAGCGCGCTGACCGGAGGCACAGGCGGCTCTGGCAATTTTTCCGGAGCCACTGCGGACTCTATATGCTGGGGATTACGGATACCATCGCGACTGATAATCTCATCCACCGCGTCATTGACCAGTTGCTCCTCAGTCCGCAGGACTTGCGGGTGGCGTAAGATTCGATTATGGTTTTGTTCCCCCCTGCCATATTCCAAACTCATTTGCTCATACGCTGGAATCAGATCTGAAATCTGCCCGCTGGCCGCACTCTCATGAAAATCGCCATAGGCTTTGCGGAGATTGGCAGCTTTTTCCTCATCACCGGCTTTCAGCGCATCATTAAGACGGGTTATCATCTCGTCCTTGATGAGACGGTTGAAATCCCTCTCAGATTGACTAAGCCTATTCATCCGAAGGGCGGCAGGCAGGGAAAGGCCACCAGCTCCATCAGGCTGCTTGCCATTGTTGTCATATTCGTAAAATTTCGATGCCAAATTTTCCGGAGTGGCAAGCGCTGTCGCTTCCTGCACCCCAATCGCCGCCACCGAGTCCCGAATCGCTTTAGAACCGCTCTGTTGCGCCCCAAGAAGCGCTTTCAAGGAAGCGTCATAAGCTTCTTTTTGCGCGGCTTCCTGTTCCAGTGCTTTGGGAAGCGCGACCGATGCCTCTTCGGCTGCGGTTCTTACAGCCTTCCATCTATCAGCTTCTCTACCAGCGGTGATGTATTGCAGCATAATGTCGCGCTCGGCGATTTGGTGCCGGTCCAATTGCGCGTCCCATGAACCAGGTGTTGCTTTCGCCGCTCTTTGAAGTCGCCAATCGTATATTCCCGACGTGGTTTCAATATTGGCCAAGCCAGGATCCCCTAGCTTTTTCTTCAGCGGTGCATATTTAGGATCCATCATAATTTGCCGTCCGATCTCAGTCTGTCTGGCAACGGCGTCATAATACAGTTTGCTTGCTTCTTCGGCGCTTGTGGAAGTCTTGTTTTCCACTTTTAGGCGCTGCTCTGTGGCGGTCGTTAAGGCCTCGCCTGCTTGCTTGAAAGCAGCACTCGGCCCGGCAACCGATTCCGCATAGGATTTTAAAGCAGCACGCACATCACCCAGTCGTTCGAGTTGATCCGAACTCTCAGCATTGGTGGCGACAGCATTTTCCAATTCATCAAAAAAATTACTGCCAAGACGAGACAATCGCGCTTGCTCAAAAGCCTCTATTTCAGCTTGCTCGTGTTTGGGATTCGTTAATTCGGCCATCTCATCCTCCAACTGATATTTCTTGTCATCGATACTACCACCAACTTATTAACAACGATCTTACGAATCATTAATAAAGCTATAATCTTGCGCCTATCGCCAGTTTGCAGAGATTATGCGCAAGTCTTTGACCCTTCGCGAAAAGAAGGCTATGAATCCGCATCCGCTGCGATACCCTTAATCATTTATTCGCAGTTATTTCACCCTCGGTTACCAGAAAGCGTATTTTGACTTCATTCACCCTCACGATTGACCGCCTGGGCGGCTTGGGCGACGGCTCCGGAAAACATGACGGAACGCCTGTGTTCGTCTCGAAATCCTGTGTCGGCGATGTGCTGAAGGTCAAAGAAACCAGCCGCACCAAAGAGGCCATCCGCGCCGAGATTGTCGAAATCCTCACCCCCGGCCCCGATCGCACCCCCGCCCCCTGCCCGCATTATGACGCCTGCGGTGGCTGCAGCCTGCAGCATATCTCCGGCGAATCCTACCAGGAGTTCAAACGCGCTGTGGTCACCTCCGCGCTGGGCTATGCCGGGTTTCCGGAGGTGGTGCCGGAGTTTCATTTCCTCCCCGCCGCCACCCGCCGCCGCGCCGATTTCAAGGTGGAAGGCGGCAAGCTCGCCTATGTTTCCAGCAAATCGCACGACCGGGTGGCGATTGCCTCCTGCCTCATTTTGCTGCCGGAGCTGGATGCGTTGATTACGCCGCTCAACAAACGTTTGCCGGATTTTCCGCATGTGACGGGCCTGTCCATGACCCGCGCCGATAGCGGCATCGACCTGCTATTGCAGGTCACATCCTCCGAGGGCGGGCTGGAGGCCTATCAGGATCTGGCCGAGGCGCTGCCGATTGCAAGGCTTAGCGTGCAGTGGCCCAGCAAATCCATCACCTCGCTCGCGCAGACCGATATGGTGCTCATGAATCTGTCGGGGCACGACGTGCCGATCCCGGCGGATGCGTTTTTGCAGGCCAGCGCCGAGGCGCAGGCGCTCATCACCGAGCGGGTGGTGAAAGCGACAAACAGCGTGTCGCCGGTGGTGGATTTGTTCGCGGGCATCGGCACCTACAGCTTCCCGATGAGTGCGCGGGCACGGGTGCATGCGGTGGATAATAACGGCCCGATGATCGATCATATCCGCAGCATTTCGCCCAAGGTGAGCGTGGATAAGCGCGATCTGTTCCTGCATCCGATGACCGCCTTCGAGCTGGCGAAATACAAAGCCGCCGTCATCAACCCGCCGCGCATGGGTGCGGCCGCCCAGGTGAAGCAGCTCTGCACCAGCGGCATCCCTAAAATCGTGATGGTATCGTGCAATCACGCCACCTGGAGCCGCGACGCGAAAACCCTGAAAGCCGTAGGCTATGTGCTGCAATCGCTTGCCGCCATCGACCAGTTCGTCTATAGCCCACATGTGGAACTGGTGAGTATATTTTCGAGGGCATGATGGCGACACTTTCGCTGGCAATGATCGTAAAAAATGAGGGCGCTACGATTGAGCGCGTGCTCAAATGCGCGAAAAATTTCTGCGATGAAATGATCGTGGTCGATACCGGATCGACCGACGACACCGTTGAAAAAGCCAAGGCCAGCGGGGCTATCGTCCATCATTTCGCATGGATTGACGATTTTGCCGCCGCGCGGAATTTTTCTTTTTCCAAATGCAGCTGCGACTGGATCATCTGGCTGGATGGCGACGATATTGTGACGCCCGAAAACCAGAAAATGATTGCCGACCTTAAAACCACCACGCTCGATAACGAGCTCGAAGGTGTCTATCTGCGTTATATTTACCCGCCTTTCGTGCAGTGGCGCGAGCGCATGATCCGCCGGAATCTTTTCGGCAGTAAAATCGAGTGGCGCGAACCGATTCACGAATGCATCCACGGCATCGACGCGGCGAAGCAGAAATTCTTCGATACTATTTTCATTAAACATGATCCGCCGCCGGAGCGCGCCGCCACCAAGAAGGATCGCAACATCACCATCCTCCGCAAGCATATCGAGAATGGCGCGAACGATGAGCGCACGCTCTTTATGTATGCGATTGAATGCCTGCACAGCCGCTATCTGGAAGAAGCCGAGCGCATGCTGGAGACCTTTTTCGCGCAGGTGCACCATCCTCACTACCGCTATGAAGTCTACTATAAAATGTATGATTTATACATGTCGTTCAATATGCCGGAAAAGGCGCTCGCCGCGCTTCCCAAGGGTATTGCCGAAGACCCGGCGCGAGCCGAGGCCTATTACCGGATGGGCAAATATTTCATGGAGAAGGTCGATAATTTACAAGGCGCCCGCGCGCTGCTGACGACGGCGAGTCATCTCCCAATACCGGCCTATAGTGTGCCGGAAACGGAATCTTACACCTACGGCCCGTGGCACATGCTCTCCCGCGTGCATTTCCGTCTGGGCGCGTGGGAAGCCGCCAAATATGCGGCAAAAAAAGCCCTCAACCTCAACCCGCCGCCGATCGAATGGCTGGAGCAAATCATCGCCTGCGACCCGGCGGGTGGCAAGCCTGAGCCGCTTCCGCCGGAGTGGCAGGAATGGCTGGCGCACAATCTCCAAAGAGGCGTTCCAAAACATTCGCTAATCCGCACATTAGAGGAAAAACATTTCACTCCGGCCCATATCATCACCGGCCTGCGCGAGGCGGATGGGAAAAAGGCCGGGGAAATCATATAAAATCGTTGTGCATAGCCCCGCAGATGCTGTATTGAGCTGCCATGACTGACCTCAAACATATCCGTAACTTCTCCATCATCGCCCATATCGACCATGGCAAATCGACGCTGGCCGACCGCCTGATCCAGGTATGCGGCGGGCTGGAACTGCGCGAAATGACGGCGCAGGTGCTCGATTCCATGGATATTGAGAAAGAGCGTGGCATCACCATCAAGGCGCAGACCGTGCGCCTCAAATACAAAGCCAAGGACGGCGAAACCTATATCCTGAACCTCATGGACACGCCCGGCCACGTTGATTTCGGCTATGAAGTGTCGCGCTGCCTCGCCGCCTGCGAAGGCTCGCTGCTGGTGGTGGATGCCTCGCAGGGCGTGGAAGCGCAGACGCTGGCGAATGTTTATAAGGCGATGGATGCCGGGCATGAAATGGTCCCGGTGCTCAATAAAATCGACCTTCCGGCCGCAGACGTGGAAAAAGCTAAAGCGCAAATCGAAGAGGTGATCGGCATTGATGCGTCCGATTCCGTGCCAATTTCCGCCAAGAGCGGCCTCGGTATCGATGAGGTGCTCGAAGCCATCGTCACCCGCCTGCCCGCGCCTGTCGGCGACGCATCGGCCCCGCTGAAAGCCATGCTGGTCGATAGCTGGTACGATACCTATCTCGGCGTCATCATCCTCGTGCGTATCAAAGACGGCATGCTCACCAAGGGCATGAAAATCCGCATGATGAGCAACGGCCAGAACCAGAATGTCGACCAGCTCGGCGTTTTCACCCCGAAGAAAATCCCGGTGGACAGCCTCACCCCCGGCGAGGTCGGCTACATCATCACCGGCATCAAACAGGTCGCCGATTGCAATGTCGGCGACACCATTACCGAGGAACGCCGCCCCTGTGCGGAAGCCCTGCCCGGCTTCAAACCGTCGCAATCGGTGGTGTTCTGCGGGCTGTATCCAAGCGATTCCGGCGAGTTCGAGCATTTGAAAGATTCGCTCGGAAAGCTGCGCCTGAACGATGCGAGCTTCGAGTTTGAAACCGAAAGCTCCACCGCGCTCGGCTTTGGTTTCCGCTGCGGATTTTTGGGCATGCTGCACCTTGAAATCATTCAGGAACGGCTGGAGCGCGAGTTCGACCTCGACCTCATCACCACCGCGCCCAGCGTGGTTTATCGCATCACCATGACCGACGGCAGCAAGATCGAGCTGCACAATCCGAACGACATGCCGGACGTCACCAAGATCGAGTTCATCGAGGAGCCGTGGATCCGCGCCACCATCATGACGCCGGACGATTATCTCGGCAACGTGCTGGCGCTCTGCACCGAAAAGCGCGGCGTGCAGGAGAACCTCACCTATGTCGGCAGCCGCGCCATGGCGGTGTATAAACTGCCACTCAACGAAGTGGTGTTCGATTTTTACGACCGCCTGAAAAGCTGCTCGAAAGGCTATGCCAGCTTCGATTACGAGATCACCGATTATTCCGAATCCGACCTCGTGAAAATGAATATACTGGTCAACGGCGAGCCGGTCGATGCGCTGGCGCTCATCGTCCACCGCAGCCAGGCCGATGCGCGTGGCCGCAAGCTCTGCGAACGCCTGAAAGACTTGATCCCGAAACACCTGTTCGCGATTCCTATCCAGGCGGCGATTGGCGGCAAGATCATTGCGCGGGAAACCATCTCGGCGATGCGGAAAGACGTGCTGGCCAAATGCTACGGCGGCGATATTTCGCGCAAACGCAAGCTGCTCGACAAGCAGAAAAAAGGTAAGAAGAAAATGCGCGAGATCGGCAACGTCAACATCCCGCAATCGGCGTTTTTATCCGCGCTCAAGATGGGCGATGAGTAAATTATACTTGCGTAAGACGTAAGAATATCTTACAATAACTTACATGTTACAAGATCATTTTATCACTTCAAAAGTAACCAGCAAAAGCCAAACGGTGATTCCGATGGCTGTGCGCAACAAGCTTGGGCTGAAGCCGGGCGATATGGTGCGTTATCGCTTTCGTGAGGATCATGTAGAAATCGAAAAACTGGCGGCGGAGGGCGATGGTTTTGATCCGTTCATGGCATTCCACGAATGGGCCTCTGCCGAAGACGAAGAAGCCTTTAAGGATTTATGAGCGATACCGTAAAAGCTTTGGCGATTAAACGCTGGGATATTGTAGTCGTGCCCTTCCCTTACATCGATAGCGCGAAAGAAAGTAAGCGACCCGCTCTTATCATCTCCGATGCGGCGATGCATGAGGAGTTCGACACCTGCTGGGCGATGATGATTACCAGCGCCAAAAAATCCCGCTGGGAGTGTGATATCGCCATAAACAATCTCACCAAGGCAGGATTGCCCGTTCCTTGCGTCATTCGCCCCGTGAAGCTCGCCGCTATCGACCTTTCGCGCATTTTGCGTAAGACTGGCAGCCTAGACACCTCCGAACGCCGCAAAATCAGCAAATTTTTACAACATCAATTCTTAAAATGAGCATGAGCATACCATGACCAACCCCGCACTCAGCCAGGCTCTGGAAGACATCTACGCCTCGCTCAAAAACGACAACGAAGATCTGGATCAGCGCATCATCGCGCTGAAGATAGTTTTACATGCCGAGAAGCTAAAATCGGTGGAGGTGGACCCCGCGAAGATTCCCCAGCCCAACCGGCAGGGCCGCAAAATGATGCAGTCTTATTTCAAGAAACGCGGCGTCACCGTCACCTTCCCCGTATCGGATGCGGCATAACGGCGCGAGGATGATATGACCGAGATCATCAACCTGAACCAGCAGCGCAAAGCCAAAGCCCGCACGGATAAAGAAAAGCAGGCCACGGAAAACCGCCGCAAATTTGGCCGCAGCAAAGAGGAAAAGCAAAAAGAAAAACTGGAAAACGACAAGCTAAAACGCCATCTCGATGCCCATAAGCGCGAGGATGACGAAGAAGAATAATTCGCCTGAAGGGGCTTCGGCGCACTACGGGCGACGCCGCGCATAGCACCATGCGCCGGGCAGGCTCGCGATAATCGACAGCAAACCGAACTGCACCGAGATGGTGAGCGCCGCCGCCGACGGCACGCCGGCAAGCGCCAGCAACCCGACCATGCTCACCTCGCGCACGCCCCAGCCGCCGACCGACACCGGCAACATCATCAGCAGCAGCACCGGCGGCACCAGGATCAGACAATCCATGAGCGTAAACGCCACGCCAATACTTGTACCGAGCAGGTAAACACCGAGGCAAAAACAGCCATGCGACGCTATTGCCTGCACCAGCATCACCGTCGCATCACCCGGCGAAAACATCACCCGGCGGAGGCTTTCCAGCAGCGCCCAGCTATGGCGGACCAGAGTGGTCGAGGGCAGCCGCACGAATAATTGCGGCAGTTTTGCGAGCAGCACCATGCCGATGATAAATCCTGCAAAGCTCGCGCCCATCAGCAGCCACACCGGCAGCGCGGGCAGCCTTTCCCCCAGCCACGGCAAGGATGCCACCACCATCGCCACCACTCCGAACACCGCGAACAGCCGATCGATGATAACGCTGTGTATGCATAACGAAAGCGGCAGCTTTTCGCTTTTCAGCAGCATCGCCCGCACCACGTCGCCGCCGATGGTGCCGGGCAGGCAGCTATTAAAAAATATATTGATGAAATTGAGGTTGAACAGCGTGCCATACCCCATCGGTTTTTCAGGCGAGAGCAGGCCAAGTAATCGCTGCCAGCGGAACGTCGAAATCGCCATCTGCGCGATTATCAGCGCGATGACCGCAACCGGCACCAGCGGGTTCTGGCGGGCGAGCATATCGGCGACCTGCCGCACATCGATGGCATGCAGCGCATAGGCCAGCATGCCGCCGGATAATATCCATTTAATCAACGTGAAAACGATGCGGGAGGAGATGATTTGCATGCGGCATCATCGCTGAAACCTATTTTTTTGTCCAGTTTTTTCACAGAGTTAATATAAAAGTGATGAAGTGCTGTATAATCTCTATTGACTTAATATAGTATATACTATATTTATTAAGTATAGTATCAATCAAGGGAGAGGCAACACATGCTATCCATGAAAGCAAAATATGCGATTAGGGCGCTGATGGTCATGGCAAAACAGGAAAATAAAATGCTCAGCAGCAAGACGATTGCGAAAGAGGCCGACGTGCCGCAAAAATTCCTCGATACGATTTTGCAGGAGCTGCGGCATGAGAAAATCGTCGATAGCAAGCGCGGCATTTTTGGCGGCTATTTTCTTATTAAACAAGCCGCCAAAATCATGGTGGGCGATGTAATCCGCATCATGGACGGGCCGCTTGCGCCCATCCGCTGCGCGAGTGTGACGGCCTACCAGAAGTGCGACGATTGCGTGGACGAGGCCACCTGCCAGATCCGCAAGGTGATGGTTGATGTGCGAAATTCGATTGCCGGGGTGCTCGATAAAAAATCCATCGGGGACATGGTCGAGAAGACGTTATAACAACAGGGAGGATATTATGAACGACATAATCTCTAATGATGTGGAAAAACATATACTTGATGCGATACAGGGGATTAAGTACGGCGCGGTGGAAGTGCTGATTCACGATTCGCGGGTCGTGCAAATCGAACGTAGCGAAAAAACGCGGTTTGACCAGAAAGGCAAGTGAACCTGTGTTTTTTACTTCATCGGGTCACTCTTTTATGATAGCATCCACGCAAGATGCGTATGCCAGACCTGTCCACGGGATGGCCGCGAACAGCGGTGTATTTATGGACAGTCGGAATACTCAAGGCAACGACAATGCCGAGAAGCAAAAACAGGGATGGTTCGCCGCCTTCGAGCGTTGGCTCGAACGCCTGGAAGAAAAGCGTATCGGCGAATACATCGAAAAATATGCGCGGCAGGAAGACGGCTCGCTGGATGAAAAACTTGCCCGACGCATTCGCTGGGAAGTGGGTCGTCGCGCCGAGACCGGAAAACAGCTGGATATTTATGAGCCGCTGCACTGGACGGGTGTTCGCGCTGTGCTGGGCGTGCTTGGAGCAGCGGGTGCAAAATTTGCAGAAGCGCGCTGGAACAACCAGCATGATAAAAAATATTTCCATTTTATCGAAGTCGGGCTCATTGCCGGCACGGCCATATCCAGCGCGATTGACCTGCTGCGGCTTGTGCCGCGCTGGCTATACGGACTGGAAGGCGGCAAGAACACCGCATTAAAACTACATCGCCACTTTCAATCTCCCCCCAACGACCAGCTGGTCTACGAGCCACCACCGAAACTTGCGGAGATAGAACCGCGCCCAGACGCCGCCAAAAACATTAAACCCATGTCACTATTGGAACGTGCTCAGCAGGACAAGGATAGTTCTTTCCTTTCACGCTAACATTCAACCTTAAAGGAGTCCCCATGAAAAAATCCCTATTAGCTCCGTCTGTGCTTGTCACAAGCTTGTTAATATCTCCGTTGTCGGCTCTGGCTGACGATCCTAATGTCAATGCCCGTATACAAAAACTGGAGCAGGAGCTGGCTTTGCTCAAGCGGCAGGTTGAAGTAAAAGATGAAAAAGATCAGGCGGCGGCAGAAAAAATTGCGGGCGTTGAATTGGGCAGGAAGGGGCTTAAAATTACCTCGCCGGATAAAAACTATGAGCTTTCCCTGCGCGGCAATTTCCAGATTGATAATCGCCAGTTTCTGAAGGACAAAAACAGCACGGGTAAAAATGAATTTTTAGCCCGCAGATTGCGTCCGGTTCTCGAAGCCAGGGCGGGGGATGCGTCTTTCCGCCTGATGCCGGATTTTGCGGGTTCCAGCACCCGCGTGTTTGATGCCCATGCGGATTATAAACTTTATGACGAGCTGCAATTCCGCATCGGTAAATTCAAAACGCCGGTGAGCCTGGAGCGGTTGCAATCTCCCGTGGATATGTTGTTCATTGAGCGTGGTCATCCGAGCAACTTGGCTCCCAGCCGTGATTTTGGGGTTATGGCCTATGGCAACCTGATTCCCGATCAACTTGAATATCAAATAGGCGTATTCAACGGCAACCAAGATTTGGGCAATACCGATAGCGATGATGACGACAAAAAAGATTATGTGGCGCGTATTTTTGCGCATCCTTTCCGCAATGCGGATACCGTGGCGCTGCAAGGTCTTGGCGTTGGCGTGGCGGGCAGTGTGGGCGAGCGTGAGGGCGGCAACGGGAAATCCATCCTCGGCACTTACAAAACACCCGGCCAGCAGGATTTTTTCCGCTATCGCTCTGATACCTATGCCGATGGCACGCACTGGCGGCTTTATCCGCAGGCATATTGGTATTATGGCAATCTTGGGGTCCTTGCTGAGTATGCGATTTCCAACCAGAGCGTCACTCGCGGATCCAATCATGGTGAATTACAACACACCGCATGGCAGGTGGAAGGCTCCTATGCGCCCACGGGGGAGGATATCAACTTCAAGGGCGGCATTAAACCCGCGCAGGATTTTAACCTCAGCAAAGGCGGCATTGGCGCGTGGGAACTGGTGGCGCGGGCGGGCGGTACGGATGTGGATAATGGCGCATTCACAAGCTTTGCCGACCGTGCCATTGCTGCAAGCAGCGCGCAAAGCTATGGCGGTGGCATAAACTGGTATTTGAATGAAAATTTCAAACTGGCTCTTAATTACGAATTCACGACGTTCACAGGCGGCAATGTGGCCGGAACGGATCGTGCGGATGAGCATTTTCTCGTCACCCGTTCACAATTTAGATTTTAATGCTATAACGATTACCCCAAAGGAGATTTTATGAAATTATTTGATACCGTCATTGCGAGTGTAAGCGAAGCAATCCATCTAACTACACCATCCAAAGCCGGATTGCCGCGGAGGCTTTGCCTCCTCGCAATGACAGGATTTTCTTTATTCGCCTTCTCTGCACAAGCGGAGCCACTCGAATTGCTCAACGTGTCCTATGACCCGACGCGGGAATTCTATCAGGAATATAACACGATGTTCGCCAAACACTGGAAAGAAAAATCCGGGCAAGATATTGTCGTGAAGCAATCGCATGGCGGCTCCGGCAAGCAGGCGCGTGGCGTGATCGACGGGCTGCAGGCAGATGTAGTCACCCTTGCTCTGGCCTACGACATCGACGCCATTGCGGAAAGGGCGAAGCTGCTGACGACGGATTGGCAAAGCAAATACCCGAACAACAGCGCGCCCTACACCTCCACCATTGTGTTCCTGGTGAAAAAGGGAAATCCGAAGCAGATCAAGGATTGGGATGATTTAGTAAAACCCGGTGTGCAGGTGATTACCCCGAACCCGAAAACCTCCGGCGGCGCACGCTGGAACTACCTAGCAGCCTATGGCTATGCGCTGAAGAAAAACGGCAATGATGCGGCGAAGGCAGAGGAATTTGTGAAGGAGCTATTTGCCAACGTGCCGGTGCTCGATACCGGCGCGCGGGGTGCTACCACCACCTTCGTCCAGCGCGGCATCGGCGATGTGCTGCTCGCGTGGGAGAACGAGGCTTTCCTTGCCAAGCAGGAGCTGGGCAAGGATAAAATCGAGATTGTAGTTCCGTCGCTTTCTATTCTGGCCGAACCGCCAGTCGCCGTGGTGGACAAGGTGGCCGAGAAAAAAGGCACGCTCGCGGCCGCCCGCGAATATCTGCATTATCTCTACGGCAAAGAGGCGCAGGCATTGGCGGCGAAGCATTATTACCGCCCGTACGATACGGAAGTAGCAACAAAATATGCGTCAAAATTCCCGAAGCTGGAACTGCTCACCATCAACGATTTCGGCGGCTGGAAAGAGGCACAGAAAAAACATTTCGACGATGGCGGCATCTTCGACAAGATCATGCGGAGGTAGGTTGGTGGAGGCTAACGGACAAACTTCGAACTATTTAGACCGATTTCGGGAGTCGTTTGACGAGCTGGAACGCTGGTGGAACCAGACTTACAGCGATAGTGTGATGTTCGGAAGGAGGAGTTCTAGCAAGTCCAGTAGGGTTGCGGCCTAAGTGTATTGAAGCTGTAGTCGATTCTGCTAATGTTTCACTCTTATTGGAGATGGTCATGGCATTCGATGGATTAGATATATCTGAAATCACTGAGGCTCACATTACGGCGTTAATTGGAACGCTAGAGAGCCGTGACCTAGATTTTAAACAGCAAGAATATGGTCGTGCTGACCAAGATAAAAAAGAGTTTGCGGCAGATGTGTCTGCCTTTGCTAATACCATTGGCGGCCATTTGCTGATTGGCGTGGCGGAGGAGAATGGCGCTGCTTCAACTACTCCGGGCATCACTGGTGATATAGATACTGAAATTCAGCGGCTAGAAAGCATTGCACTTACGGGTATCCAGCCCAGAATTATAGGTTTGCAAATGCGTGCCGTACCAATGGCGGCTGGCAATTCAGTATTGGTAATTCGTATTCCGAAAAGTTGGAATTCTCCACACCGAGTAACCCTACAAGGGGTGAATCGTTTTTATTTACGTGCAGGTTCAAGAAGATATGAGCCTGACGTGGATGAGTTGCGCCAATTATTTGAAGGCGGGAGGACACTATCGCAGCGAATTAGAGATTTTCACAATGAAAGAATTGCGAAGATTGTTGGACACGATACGCCTGTGCCTACCGACAATTCCTCTGCGCTTGTAATGCATGTCATTCCCTACGCTGCCTTTCTTGGAGGCACTATGCTTGACACGCCAACCTTATCAGGCGCGGCAAACCGCTTTTATCCAATGGCTGCAACTGGAATGAACCGACGTGTCAATCTAGAAGGAATAGTTACTTATACTGGAACAGCCGCTCCCCATCCTGCTTACACTCAGGTCTGGAGAAATGGGTGTATAGAAGCTGTGCGCGGCTTACTGGTGGTCGAAGGTAGAACTAACGGTGTTAAGGCTGTAGTTCTCAATGAGCTAACGAGAAAATTACTCGGCGGCATTGACCAATACCTTAAAGGCTTGGCTCATTTAGGCTTTCAGCCGCCTTTTGCAGTACTTGTTACACTTATTGGAGCAAAAGGAGCTATTCTTCACGTGGGCAATACTTACTTCGATGAACAAGAGCAGTTTGATCGGGATATACTAACACCCAGCGAAATTATTATAGACAAAATTCCTACCACCGATGCTGAAATGCAGGACATACTAGATCCTATACTGCACCAAATTGCTAATGCAGCAGGGTATGACGCAGCACCTGGAATTTAATACCCAACCGGACTTCTTAGAACTTTTGTTCGAACTGCCAAAAAGCACCAGCAGCTCTAACGTTGCGCGATTTTAGTGTTGTTACACTCTTCACGCTGACGGAATAATTTAGAACTATCGGAATGTGGCGCTGAGGCGCAGATTTTCTGGAGTTTTTTGGGGTCTAAAAGAAGTGGTGGAGCATAACGGAGTCGAACCGTTGACCTCTTCCATGCCATGGAAGCGCTCTACCAGCTGAGCTAATGCCCCGAAATATCGGCGATCTTTTCTTCCGCGATGGCGCACCCGGAGCGATTCGAACGCCCGGCCTTCTGATTCGTAGTCAGATGCTCTATCCAGCTGAGCTACGGGTGCACAGAACGCGAAAGGAAGGGGAACCTAGCAAATTTTTTTGATAAAACAAGGATAAAATAGTCCGGATTCTGTTATAGGCCATTGACGATTCATTTACGATGTCCTAGGGTCGCTGCCATTCATTTACCGGAGGAACTTTCATGATCCACACTCGTTTTTCGCGTATTCTCAGCACCACCGCATTTCTGGCTGCGCTCGTCACACTCTCGGCCTGCAGCACCATGGAAAGCGCTTATAACGACACGTACGACAATGTCAGCAGCGTCTTCGATGGCGATGGCGACGATCTGGACGCCGCCCCCAAAGTGAGCGTGAAATCGCCTGCGGCAGCGCCTGTGCAGGATGTGAACGCCAACGAGATCAACAATGACGGCGAACAGCCCGTTGAGCTCGGCTCGATGAGCGACAAGGCGGTGCCGACGGCGGCGATTGCCCCTGCGCCCGCCCCCGCTCCTGCGGCCAGCGATTCGGTCGCCCTGCTCACCCTTCGCTTCAACCAGCCGCACGTTCATTATGAGGATGCGCTGTCCCAGGCGGTGAATGCGGCGGAGCAAGTAAAACAGGGTGTGCAATATGAGGTGCTCTCCACGGTGCCGGACCTTTCCTCGCTGCCGCCGGAGCAGCAGGAGAAGCTCGCCGCCCGCGCCAAGGACAATCTCCGCAATGTGGTGATGAAAATGCAGCAGCAAGGCGTGGCGCCGGACCGCATCCGCATCGCCGAGCAGACGCTGCGCATCCGCAGCCAGGAAATCCGAGTGTTTGTTCGCTAAGAGCCTCTTCCCGCGCTCATTTTAGCTTATTTTTAAGGCTTGTTTGCTAGGCTTTGTCCATGGATTCAGGACAGGCAGCCACCGAAGAACTCTCGACCTTTGAACAGGCAAAAGTCGATGCCGTTTCAACTTTCCCTGCGCTCGACAAGCAATTTTATGGCAACGCCCACAATTTTGAATGGCCGGATGGATTGCAAAATATCCCGGAAAGATTCCAGACGTTGCTACAAAATTTAGAGGAATATGTTGCCCAATTAAAGGCAGGCTATGGTGACGACCCCATGCAATCCGCTGCGCTTAAGGCCACCGCCAAAGGCCGCACCAGGGAAGTTATTGAATTGGAACGCAGGCGAGATGAAGCGCGAAATGAATACGCCTATTTATACAAAATTGAAACCGGGCTATTCAGGAAGCTTTTTACCGATGCCGACCACGCAAAACTATTGTTCTTGAGGGCAGGAAAGGAGGGACGGGATCCTGCATCAGATGCAGCTTGCGGTGTTCTAGGCGACAACGTGATCAAATGCCTCATCAAGGGTTGTCTGGAAAAACACGGGATAACGCCCCCCACTAACGGCCAGTGCGCAGGCATGTAGCGGCGCTACTCGACAGTGACCGACTTGGCGAGGTTGCGCGGCTGGTCGACATCGGTGCCTTTCAGCACGGCGGTGTGATAGGCGAGCAGCTGAATCGGAATCGTATAGAGCAGCGGCGAAATGAACGGGTCGGATTCCGGCAGCGCGATGCTGGCCGAGACGATACCGCCCGCTTTGGCCACGCCCTTTTCATCGCTCAGTAAAATAATTTTTCCACCGCGGGCCGCCGCTTCCTGCAGGTTGGAAATGGTTTTGTCGAACAGCCGGTCGGAGGGCGCGATCACCACCACCGGCACCTGCTCGTCGATCAGCGCGATCGGCCCGTGTTTCAGCTCGCCCGCCGCATAGGCCTCGGCGTGGATATAGGAAATTTCTTTCATCTTCAGCGCGCCTTCCATGGCCACCGCGAAGCTCGTTCCACGGCCGATGTAGAGCATATCACGCGCATGCTGGATATTGTGGGCGAGCGCTTCGATATGCCCGTCGAGCGAGAGGATATGGGTGATGAGCGCGGGCGCTTCCAGCAGCGCGTGACACAGCTTTTCGCGGCGTTCGGCATCGATGGTGCCGCGTGCCTCGGCCAGCGCGATGGTAAGGCTTGCCAGCACCGCAAGCTGCGTGGTGAAGGCTTTGGTCGAGGCGACGCCGATTTCCGGCCCGGCATAGGTGTAAAACACGCCACCGGCTTCACGTGCGATGCTCGATTGCGGCACATTCACAATGGCCAGCACCGGCGATACCGGCTTCACATGCCGCAGCACCGCGAGCGTATCGGCGGTTTCGCCCGATTGCGAAATGAGGATGGTGAGCGTGTTCTTATCAAGGATAGGAGCGCGGTAGCGATATTCCGAGGCGATATCGACTTCGGTGGGGATGCGCGCAATTTCCTCCAGCCAGTATTTGGCGATTTGCGCGGCGTAAGACGAAGTTCCGCACGCCACCAGCTGTACCCGCGCAATATTTTCCAGCGAAAAATCCAGCGGCGGCAGGCTGGTTTTCATGGTGAGCGGGTCGCAATACATTTTCACTGTCTCCGCCACCACCGCCGGCTGCTCGAAGATTTCCTTCTGCATGTAATGATTGAAATGCCCGCGCTCGGCGGCTGCCAGCCCATGCACGGGCGCGGCGATCTCGCGGGTGACGACGGCATCTTTCATATCGCGGATAATAATTTTTTCCGCTGTGATCTCGGCCCAGTCACCGTCTTCGAGATAGCTCACGCGGTCACTGAGCGAGGACAGCGCCACCGCGTCGGAGCCGACATAATGTTCGCCGTCGCCATAACCCACGGCCAGCGGCGGCCCGAAGCGGGCGGCGAATAAGGTGTCGGGCAGGTCGGTAAAAATAATGGCGAGCGCATAAGCGCCATGCAGACGTGCAAGCGCCGCCGCCACCGACTCACGCGGGGTTTTCCCCTGCGCCAGCAGGTCGGTAATCAGCACCGGCACCACCTCCGTATCGGTCTGGCTCTGGAAATGGTAGCCTTTGCTTTGCAGCTCGTGACGCAGTTCGCTGAAATTCTCGATGATGCCGTTATGCACGACGGCGACTTTGTCGGTGGCGTGCGGGTGGGCGTTGTCGGTGTTCGGCACGCCATGCGTCGCCCAGCGCGTGTGGCCGATGCCGATATGGCCGGCAAGCGGCGTTTTATCCAGCACGGCGGCGAGTTTGGCGAGTTTTCCTTCGGCCCTCACCCGTGCTATTTTGCCATCGACAATGGTCGCGATGCCTGCCGAGTCATAGCCGCGATATTCGAGATGTTTCAGCCCTTCCAGGATGGAAGGCGCCACGTCACGCCGCGCTGCGATTGCGATAATACCACACATAGGCGCACAAGCTATAATCCGGCCCGCAACTTTGCAATAGTAATAGTATTCATAAAGAATTGAGGTTTTTTAGCTACGCTGGGTGAAAATGGAGTAAAACATGACCAGTATCATTGAAAATATACGCCGCTTTGCCGACCGTGCGTTGCCGACTAAAACAGGCAGCACCAAACACATGGAGGCCGACCAGTTTGAAAAAATCGCCATCGTCGACGAAAATGAGGCGGCTTATGCCGAGCCTTCCAGCAAGCAACCGGTGCTGTTTACGCGTTCGCTTATCCAGTGCATGGCCTGCGTGATCGTCGATCCGGCGACCAAACGTGCAGGCATCATGCATATCAATAAAAACGGCATGCAGGTTGTATCGGACGCACTCGCCGCCATGGCAGAGGAAATTCGTGGCACCAACACAGGCAACAGGCTGGAACTGCACATCATCGGCGGATTGGAAAAAAATATCATCGCGCAATTTGCCCATGATGTTGGCACACTTCCCAATGCAGACATAAAAACCTTTGTGGTGGATGAAGACAAAAAAGACACCAGCTTCGCCTATGACACACGCACCGGCGACATGGTGTATGGCAGCCAGCTTGAGCAAGACCTGCTGAAAAAACTCATAGACTGGCAGCGTTTCCCTTTGCCCGAAGCAATTGATGCCGAGGGAAGCCTGACAGATGATAAGTTTGATGAAGAGATTAAAGAACGCGAAGCAGCAGAAATCGCGTTTTACGATAGCTGCAAGCATGCCGGAAAAATCAAGATCGTCACTGATGGGTTTGCGCCGGAAAACCAGGCGCAAACGCGCCCCGGCATGGGAGAACGCGGCGCAGGCGGATTGCCCGGTTTTACATAACATGGCTGGTGGCGCTTGCCCTGCCCGGCTCATTGCTGTATAAGCCACGCCCATAAACTATTTGGGCTTTTTCATGTTCTCCTCCCTTTCATCCAAGCTCACCAGCATTTTCGGCAATTTACGCAAGCGCGGTGTGCTCACCGAAGCCGATATTGATGCGGTGGCCCGCGAAGTGCGGATCGCGCTGCTGGAAGCCGATGTCGCGCTGCCGGTGGTCAAAGATTTCATTTCCTCACTCAAGGAAAAGGCGGTGGGCGCGAATATCGTGGCCAGCATCAATCCGTCACAGATGGTCATCAAGCTGGTAAACGACCACCTGGCCGAGTTGCTGGGCAGCGAGCATCAGGCCTTGAATCTCGCCGCCAGCCCGCCGGTCGCGATCATGATGGTCGGGTTGCAGGGCTCCGGTAAAACCACAAGCACCGGCAAGCTCGCGCTGCGGCTCAAGAATAAACAAAACAAGAAAGTGCTGGTCGCCTCGCTCGATATTTACCGCCCGGCGGCGCAGGAGCAGCTGGCGCAGGTGGCGAAGCAGGCGGGCATTGATGCACTGCCGATAATCACGGGGCAAAAACCCAAAGAAATCACCGAACGCGCACTGAAGGAAGCCAAGCTCGGCGGGTATGACGTGCTGCTGCTCGACACCGCGGGGCGGCTGCATATCGACGCGGAGCTGATGGGCGAACTCAAGGCCGTCAAATCCCTCGCCAACCCCATTGAAACCTTGCTGGTGGCGGATTCGCTCACCGGGCAGGATGCGGTGACCATTGCCAAAAGCTTCCATGAACAGGTGGGCATCACCGGCATCATCCTGACGCGTGTCGATGGCGACGGGCGCGGCGGTGCTGCGCTTTCGATGCGGGCGGTGACCGGCCAGCCGATCAAATTCATGGGCATGGGCGAGAAGCTCGATGCGCTGGAGGAGTTCCATCCGGCGCGGATTGCCGGGCGTATTCTCGACATGGGCGACATCGTGTCGCTGGTGGAGCGTGCGCAGGAATCGGTGTCCGAGGCGGAGGCCGAGGCGATGGCCAGGCGGATGATGGGCGGGCAGTTCGATTTCAACGACCTGCTCGACCAGATGCGCAAGATGAAGAAAATGGGCGGCGTCGGCAGTATGATGAACATGCTGCCCGGCATGGGCAAGCTCAAGGAGCAGCTGGCGGGGGCGAATATCGACGAGCGTATGATAGCGCGGCAGGAAGCGATCATCCTTTCCATGACCCCGCGGGAGCGGCAATTTCCCAAGCTTATTAACGGTTCACGGCGGATTCGCATTGCGGTGGGGTCGGGCACCAGCGTGCAGGAGGTGAATAAAATCCTTAAACAACAACTGCAGATGACCGATATGATGAAGAAACTCAAGAAGTTAGGGCCGAAAGGCCTGATGGGCCTGCTGCCACGCTGACCCATCGGGCAAAACTGCTCGGAATCTTGCTGTGGCACAGCGAAAACCGCCTTTTTCGAGAACTGCGAGTGAGCGTACAACTAGTACGTAATCGAGCAGGAGCGCAGAAAATGCGGTTTGCAGCCAGCCAGAGTAAGATTATGGGCGGTTTTGTGGCTGTCACAAAATTGTCATAAAACCTTAGGCAAATATTCATATTTTGTGCAGATGATTCAGGCTATAATGGGGCATGGAAACACATTATTTCGGGATTTTTTGAGTTATGGGCTGGGATTGGACATCGCCACTCGCATGGCCGGCGGCAAAGCTGATGGAGACAGGATCGGCGTTCGGCGGCTATGTGAATAAAAAACTCCATGTTTCAGGCCATGCAATGTCAGCGGCGGCAACGGCATATTCGTGGTCGGGTGATGAAGAAACAGCCAATTTTTACAGAGAGGCCGCCAAAGTCGGCGGTGTGGGAAAGGGCAGCCGCGATCCTTTCTATTCAGCGCCGGTAGCCAGCACTCCCGCAGGCAAGGCAGCACAGAAGGCGGAGATGGCGCGCCGCGCCATGGCGGCCAAAATTGAAGCAGACACGGTGGAAAGCGTCGTCATGCCGCTGGTGGACAGGCTGGACGGCGTGCGCATGGCCTATGATACGAGCTACAACCCACCCACGGAAGCCGCCGCGCTCACCCGCGAAGGGCGCGCAGAGCAGACAATAAAAGACCGAGCGCGGGTTGACCGGATTACCGCTACCGCCGATGCGCTGGAAATCACCAAAGGCACGGCGGTGGGAACGGGAGAGTTTGCCGGTGGGATGGTGGCCGGGACGCTGCTCTTCAAAATACCTGCGATTGCTACGACTTCTGCGGTGGCTCTGAAGCTCAGCCCACTTAACTCGAATCTCACCAAGGCTACGGGTTATGCGATGATTCCTGATTGGCTGACCAACCCCCTCACCGCAGGTATGAATGCCGATCTGGCAACGAAGGGCGAAGCGCCGATGCGCAGCGCGTTCAGTTATATCCCCGCTTTGAAATGGGCGGTAGGGGATGCGCATTATGTCCGCGGCGGCACGCCCGACACCCACCCGGAGGCCACCAAATTCGCTGCGCGTCAGGCTCCGGCCAATGATGCGGGTGATGCGCCGCCGCTGCTGCCATACCCACGCTCGACGCGCTCCGACAATCCCGCCGGAGCGAATAACGCCCCCGCGCCGGATGCGGCGCCCTCCGATCCCAAGGATACCGCGCCGGGCGGTTTCCATTTCGGCATCGGTTCGTTGATCGGCGCGTTGCTTGGCGTCGCCGCCATGTTCGCAAATCCGCTGGCAGGAGCGGCTATTCTGGTCGCCGGGTTATTCGCCGGGCAGAAAATCGATGCGCCGAAAGCACAAACCCAACGCGCCGCCACCGCCCCTACCCCGCCGCCGCCCGCTGCCGCGCCCACGGCGCAGGAGTCTTATGAAAATCTAAGCCCGAACGCCCCGTTCGCGCCGCCAACACCAGCACGAGCAAGCGCAAGAAAGTAGGAGAGAGTTATGGGAGTTTTTAGATCTATTTTTGGAGGGCTTGTGGATAGCGTTGATGATAAAGCTATGAAACGCGCCTCTAACTTAGGTAGGGAAGCGCTGCAAGGATTGACATCAAGCGCAGACGATGCGCTACAGGAGGGAGTAGAAACTGCCGCCAAATCCACCCAAAAGAAGGTCGCTCAACCCGTCAAGAAAGTTGCCTCTTCTACTGATGAACGAACATGGTGGGAGTTTGTCACTGGGCGCACACCGGAGCGCCTCAAAGCCACGAGTGAAGCAATCGACACTCTTAAAAAATCACCCGGCGCAGTTGGACAAGTAATTTACACTCATGGCAGGGCCGCGACCGGAATCGGTTTGGCAGGTACAGGCACCCTCGTCGGAGGGGGGGCATTACTTGTTGGGGCAGACGAATTGAATGATGCGATAATGGGCGAAGATGGTCGTAGCGCTGTACCAGATACCGCTTCAGAACTTGCATCAAAAGCCTACCAAACAGCAAAAGAAGGCGCGGGATATCTTGCAGAGAAATACCTTCCCCAACCCGAAAAACCGCCTGAACTTTCCGGCAAGGGTGCGTTGCTGTTCGGTGGGCTGGGCGCGGCGATCGCGCTGACAGCGGCATGGGTCGGCGGGGCGGGCGTCGGCACCATGGCATTGATTGCCGGCGTCACGGCGGCGGTCACGGCGTTCGGCGGCTCGCTCTGGGGCGGAGAGATCGCGGAACGGGCCATTGCTTCCGCAAGCGCGGCCACCAAACCCACCGCCGATTCCCCGGCAGAGAAGAAAGAACAAACCACCGAGCAAACGGCTGAACGCGGCACGCCCCCTGCTCCACAAAACCCCGCTCCCGTGCCGCCTGCCCCGGCAGCAGCGACACCACCTGTACCGGCAGACGCCGCCCCGAAAACGAAGATATCCGGTGGCGATGATGTGAAAACGCAAGGAGCGCCCGCAACTACCCCTCCCCAGCCCAAAGCACCGGGACCCGCACCAACACTTTCGGCAGGCTAACCCTTTCTAATTCCTCGTTTACTGCATTTTTTGCAAAAAAAATGCATTTCCCCCCTTCCGGGACACATTTTCCTGTGTGATTCTGTAAATATAGACTCACGGAGGTGTGACCATAATTGTCATCCCGCACTTGTTGCGGGATCTAGAGCCTAACCACCGAGAGAGCAAGAAACCCCAGACCCCGCAATAAATGCGGGGTGACAGAAATAAAGACCCGGCCTAGCGAGTTTAAAAGCTGTATTTAAGCTTCATGACGATATCCTGAAGCTCGTTCACCTGGCCACGGCTGGGATCGACGACATCGCCGCATTTGATCGCCACATGGCCCCGCAACCACCTCCTTGGAAAAAACCTCCGCCACGATCCGCGATATTGGCGGGAGAACACGCTCCCCCACAATCCCGACAGCACGATCGGGATAATGGGCACCGGGTCGCGCTTGATGATCCATTCGATGCCCGGCCGGAAACGGCCAAGGCCGCCGGTGAAGGTCAGGAAGCCTTCGGGGAAGATGCACACCACCTCGCCGCGCCGGAGTGCCTCGGAGATCAGGTTGAAGGCGTGTTCGACGCTTTTGCGGTTCGGGGCGATGGGAATGGCCTGGGCGCGTTTCATGATGAAGTTCACGCCCGGGACGTTATAGATGTCCTCGTCGATGACATAATGCACGACGCGGCGGCAACCGGCGTTGATGAGCGGGCCGTCCATATACGACACATGGTTGCTGATGAGGATGGCGGGGCCGCTTTCCGGGATTTTGTCGAAATCGATATAGCGCGGGCGGTAAACAAACGTGACCAGCCCATGGATGAGTGTTCGCAAAACCCGGTCGATCAGTGGTTCGGCCTGAGACATGGGGCTATTATAGGCTGGGTTTGGTTAAGGAGTTGTTATGCCGGGGCAAAATTTCTGCTTTACCTAGGGGTTTGAAGCTGCTATAAGCCGCGTCCCAAAACGTTTTATTGATTGAGAGAACCATGTCGACAAAAATTCGCCTATCCCGCGGTGGCACCAAGAAACGCCCCTATTACAGCATCGTTGTGACCGCTTCGCGCAATCCGCGTGATTGCAAGCACTTGGAAAAAATCGGCACCTACAACCCGCTGCTGGCGGATAGCGCGGAAAAACGCGTGAGCATCAACGAAGAACGCGCCAAATACTGGCTCTCCGTGGGCGCGCAAATGTCGGATCGCGTGCATTTGTTCTTCAACAAAGCTGGTATCGTTGCCACCAAGCCGCTCCAGCGCCCTGCCCGCAAAGCCAAAAAAGACAAAGGCGGCGACGCAGCCCCGGCTGAAGCCGCTGCGGCCTAATTATTCTCCCTCCCCAGTAGGGGGAGGGTCGGGGTGGGGGCATCCATGCGCAAACGTTCAAAAACTGAGCAAGAATGCCCCCCTCCTAACCTCCCCCCTATGGGGGGAGAAAAAAACTCCTTCAAAATAGCCCGGATCGCCGCAGCCCATGGTATTCGCGGCGAGGTGAAGCTCTCCTGTTTTCTTGAAAATCCCGACGACATCGCCCGCTACAACCCGCTTTTCACAAAGCAGGGTAAGCCTTGCAGCCTGCGCGTCACCGGCCACGCCAAAGATCACCTGATCGTTGCGATCGACGGCATCAGCGACCGCAACGCGGCGGAAATACTGCGTGGAACCGAACTGTATGCCGATGCCGCCAAGCTCCCGGCCCCCGCCGAAAATGAATATTATGTGGAGGATCTAATCGGGCTTACCGCCGTGCTCGAAGATGGCAAAGAAGTGGGGAAAGTGACGGCCATACACAATTTTGGCGCGGGCGACATTCTGGAAATCGCCACCCTTTCCGGCGAGGAACTGCTGCTGCCGTTTCAGGCGCCGTTTGTCGGGGAAATCCAGAATGGCCGCATCACCGTGCAATGGCCGGAATATATCGGCAACCAAGCTATTGAAAAACAATAATTCGCATTTTTTCAATTGTCATAAAATCTTTACAAAAAAACAACGCGATCAATGTTATAGTAGGAGCATGAATATAATTTCCGCTGCCGGAGAGAGATATGGCTGATAAACTCGAGAAAAAACCAACACCGGAAACATTAATCGCAGAGTTCATAGGAGCTCAGCTTGACCGGAAAGCAAACCAATTCCGGGGGATGGGTCCCGACGATCTCTTCAGCGATTTTCTTATAGATGGCCATGTGGATAACCAAGCACGGCACCTCCGCAAGATAGAACATGTAGGTGATGATGGCACGGTAACTTTTCCTAATGGATTCGCCGCCCAAAGGCCCTCCGTAGATAGTGTTCTTGTATCTGAGAGGGGTAGAAGTAGTATACTCGCATTTGACCGGAATCGTCAAATCGCCGCGCATCTGCTGCGAACGCACGAAAGATTGCGTGATCGGACCGAGGGGTTTTTCAACCAACAACAGCCAGGACCTGACGTGGATTCGGTGTTACCGCTGTTGGGCGAGATGCCTAGAATTCCACTGTCATCGGAAATTCCTGGGTTAACAGAGAAAGATCGCGCTTATCTTGAAATCAACCGGCCCAACACGAGTACGGACGAGAGGGAGACTCATGCCCAACAGGTCGCCGAATTAAGGAAAAAATTCGATCGCGATATCGGGCAGCTCTCAAAGTTGCTGGCCGGGCTTCCGGAAAAGGAAATGGAAGAGGCGCTGCATAGCATTACCCTCGCCGCCGGCACCGATAAACCAATAATAGATCCCAACCCATTCATGGGGAAGCAATATGACCGCAGGGAAACGCAAGCCTTGGCGGCTCAAGTCGTCGCACTGAGAGACAAGCAAAATCCAAAGCCCATTGAAGTCGCGCAGGCTCCGCCGCCCACACCGGAAAAACCTACTGTCGCAACGGCAGTGGAAACGCCCCCGGCCACGGGCAATGCCAATACTATTAAAATAGTGCTGGACGGCGGCGAGGCGCTTACGTTTACACGCGCTGGCGAAACGATTGCCATGGAAAATTCCGATGTCAATCCCGGCAACCCCATCACCCTCACTTTCCTCGGCGGTATCGATGAGACATGGGCAAAATTATCAGATTTTGCAAAGAACCTGAATGACCCTGCAAAAAGCGAACTACATCAAGTCGCAAGAATGGTAGTGGACGAGATATTGACCGAGAAAGATGGCGTGGCCTACAAGATCGCCGGTCGCCTGGGTGCAGAGCATGACAAACGGAAAATTGACGACATACTGAATATAAAAGCCCCTGAGCAAACGGCCTCCGTAAGCCCGCCGCCGGTCAAAGCGGCAGTAGTGGCTGAGCCGCCACAGCCCGCCACCGAATCACCGGCCCAAACGGCACAGGCGGCACAATCGACTTTATTGGAATCAATAGCGGCAGCGGCAAGGTTGCCCTTCACGCTTCCGGTCGCTGTGGCCCAAAAGATGCACGACGATGCCCGGCTTTTGCTGGGTATGGCTCCAAAGCATATGGCTGATAACACTCTGCCACAGGGCCGGGTGACTTTGGGCGCGGTGTTTCCTCCTAAATCTGACGAACTCTCTCCTACATAACCCCCTTCCCTTCGCAGTAAACTGTGGTATATGGCGGACATGACGCTGTTTTCCGCCATTACGCTTACCCTTTTTCCGGATATGTTCCCGGGACCGCTCGGCCATTCGCTGGCGGGCAAGGCGCTGGAAAAAGGCATCTGGAGCCTGCAAACTCTTGATTTGCGCGACTTTGCGCTAGATAAACACCGCACGGTCGATGATTCGCCTTACGGCGGCGGCACCGGCATGGTGATGAAGCCGGATGTGCTGGCAGCGGCGCTGGATCACGCGAAAACCCTGCTGCCGGGCGCCACGCTCATCTACCCCTCGCCCCGTGGCGTGCCGATAACGCAGGCGCTTATACAGCAATTGGTCTTTGGTCATGGGTCTTTGGTCAATGGTAAGAATGCACCAAAGACTAAAGACCAACAACCAAAGACTCCCTCCGTCATCCTCCTCTGCGGCCGTTTTGAGGGGATTGACCAGCGGATTATCGATCATTATGGCCTTCTGGAGGTAAGCCTCGGTGATTTTGTGCTTTCCGGCGGGGAAATCGCCGCGCTCGCCATACTGGATGCGGCGGTCCGCCTGCTTCCGGGGGTCATCGGCAATGATGAGGCGACCAAAAACGACAGTTTCTCGCTGGGTGAGGCAGCAGCCGAACGAGCCGTCAGCGGCGCCCCATGCGATTTTCAGAAGGAAATCGCGGGGGCAGCTAAAAATTCCGGGAACCATGCAGATTTCGGTAGACTCCTCGAATATCCTCATTATACTCGCCCGCCTGATTGGAATGGACTTGGCGTGCCGGAAGTGCTATTATCCGGCGACCATGAAAAGATAAAAAACTGGCGATTGCAGCAAGCAAAAGATATTACGCGTGCGCGAAGGCCGGATTTACTGAAATAGAACTACAAAAAGGATACGAGCAATGAATACGCTACAAAAATTTGAAGCCGCAACGCAGGCGAAGCTGGCTGAAGGCAAGAAGATCGATGCATTCTCGCAGGGCGACACCGTGCGCGTGAACGTGCGCATCATCGAAGGCAACAACGAGCGTATCCAGGCGTTTGAAGGCGTATGCATCGCAAAGAAAAATGCCGGCCTCCGCTCGGCGTTCACAGTGCGCAAAATCAGCCACGGCGAAGGTGTTGAGCGCGTATTCCCAACCTTCTCCCCGCGTGTTGACAGCGTTGAGCTGATTCGCAAGGGCACCGTGCGTCGCGCAAAACTCTACTATCTCCGCGGCCTCACCGGCAAAGCGGCGCGTATTGCTGAAAAACGCGATATCCAAACCGAAGAATAATTTGGTTTTTAGTCTTTAGTCGTTAGTCTTTGGTCTTTGTCGCTAGAAACTAACGACCAAGGACCGAAGCCCCATGACCAAGGACCCTATGAAAACCCTCTACGATAAAATCTTTGAATCGCACCTTGTGCATCAGGCCGATGACGGCACCTGCCTCCTTTATATCGACCGACACCTCATCCATGAAGTGACCAGCCCGCAGGCGTTTGAAGGCCTTCGCACCAGTGGCCGCACCGTGCGCCGCCCGGATGCAACGCTCGCCGTTCCCGACCACAACGTGCCGACCACGCCGGAGCGGAAACAAGGCATCATCAAGGACGAAACCTCACGCATCCAGGTGCAGACGCTCGCGAATAATGCGAAAGAATTCGGCATCACCCATTATGCGATGGACGATAAGCGCCAGGGCATCGTGCATATCGTGGGGCCTGAGCAGGGCTTCACCCAGCCGGGCATGACGATTGTGTGCGGCGACTCGCACACCAGCACCCACGGCGCGTTCGGCGCGCTGGCTTTCGGCATTGGCACCTCGGAAGTGGAGCATGTGCTGGCCACCCAGACCCTCATCCAGCGCCACGCAAAAAACATGCTCGTGCGCGTGGACGGCACGCTCGGCAAAGGCGTCACCGCCAAAGACATCGTGCTCGCCATCATCGGCAAACTCGGCACGGCGGGCGGCACCGGCTATGTCATCGAATATGCGGGCGACGCCATTCGCGGACTTTCGATGGAAGGCCGCATGACGGTGTGCAACATGACCATCGAGGCGGGCGCACGCGCAGGCCTCATCGCGCCGGATGAAGTCACCTTCGAATATATCAAAGGCCGCAACCTCGCCCCGAAAGGCGCGGACTGGGACAAAGCGGTGGAATATTGGAAAACGCTGCCAAGCGACGCGGGCGCGAAATACGACGCGGAAATTATTTTAAACGCCGCCGATATCGCCCCGCAAGTGACGTGGGGAACCAGCCCGGAAGATGTGCTGCCGATCACGGCCAACGTGCCTTTCCTCAAGGATATCAAGGACGAGGCGAAGCGCTCGGCGGTCGCCCGTTCGCTGGAATATATGGGCCTGAAAGAAGGCGAAAAACTGACCGACATCGCGATCGATAAAGTGTTCATCGGCTCCTGCACCAATGGCCGCATCGAAGATCTGCGCGCCGCCGCCAAACTCGCCGAGGGCAAGAAAATCGCAGGCAACATCAAGCTCGCCATGGTCGTGCCCGGCTCCGGCTTAGTCAAAGAACAGGCGGAAAAAGAAGGCCTCGATAAAATTTTCCTCGCCGCCGGATTCGAGTGGCGCGAGCCAGGCTGTTCCATGTGCCTAGCCATGAACGCCGACCAGCTTGCGCCGGGCGAGCGTTGCGCCTCCACCTCCAACCGCAACTTTGAAGGCCGTCAGGGCCGTGGCGGACGCACCCACCTCGTCTCTCCGGAAATGGCAGTGGCGGCAGCGGTCACCGGAAAGCTCGCGGATGTAAGGGAGATCAAATAATGTCATTCTTCAGTAGGCTTTTCTCAATTTTCAACCGCAAGAAAAAACGCGAAGACGAGTGGGCGAAAAATTTTGCCCATATTCCGCCTGCAAAACCGGATAACCTGTTGCCGCTTGACCCGAACGACCCATGGAAAACCTGAGGAGAAGAGTTGTATGACGATAGCTGTTGGTAGTAAAGTAATGCATAAAAATAAGAGCGCATCGTTTGGCAAAGGTACGGTGATGCATATTAATTATGATGCTCAGCCTGCTTCCGTTTTGGTTGAATGGGATGCACATTCCCGCAAGGTTGGCGACAGCAAATATTCTGATCGCCAGACACATGTCAAAATCACCAGCCTCGCTCCCACTTCTCTACGCGTATTTTCGGGTGCCGCAGCGTCGAAGCACCCCTTCCGGGGCTGGCTTACATTTATTATTGCCGTGCTTAAGAATATTTTTAATTTCAAAGATATTACCCTCAAAAAATAAGAGTCAGAGATATGCAACCTTTTAATACACTCACCGCCGTTGCGGCACCGCTCATGATCGAAAATATCGACACCGACATGATCATCCCGAAACAATTTTTGAAAACCATCAAGCGCACGGGCCTGAAGGAAGGCCTGTTTTACGAAATGCGTTTTCGCGTCGATGGCAGCCGGGTCGATGATTTCGTGCTGCACAACGCGCCGTACGACCACGCGCAAATCCTGGTCGCGGGCGGCAATTTCGGCTGCGGGTCGAGCCGCGAGCATGCGCCGTGGGCGCTGCTGGATTTCGGCATTGCTTGCGTGATCGCGCCCTCCTTTGCCGATATTTTTTATAATAACTGCTTCAAAAACGGCATCCTCCCCGTGGTGCTGCCGAAGGACCAGGTGGATACCCTGGCGGGGTATACCAAAAGCGGCGGCACACTCACCATCGACCTGAACGCGCAAAAAATCACCGCCGGGAATCACCAGTTCGGCTTTGATGTGGAACCCTTCCGCAAGCATTGCCTGATGAATGGGTTGGATGACATCGGCCTCACGCTTGAAAAACTGCCGCAAATTGCCGCCTACGAGCAAACACAGAAAGCGCAGACGCCGTGGCTGGCTGCGTGAGCGGCGACCACCATCACGATCACCATCATCACGACCGCAAAATCCTGTGGATTGCGTTTGCGCTGAATTTTCCGCTGTTCGTGCTGGAGGTGTGGCAGGGCATGGAGGCGAATTCGACCTCGCTGCTCGCCGATTCCATGGATTTTCTGAGCGATAGTTTCAGCTACCTGATTACGCTTTATGTCATCGCCAGGCCGCTGCATGTGCGGGCGAAGGCCTCCATCTTCAAAGCGGCGCTGATGCTTTTGCTGGCGGCAGGCGCGTTTTCGCAGGGCATCCATAACATCATGAACAACCATACCCCGGAATATTTGACGATGGGCTGGGTCGGGACCTTGGCGCTCATCGCCAATCTTGCAACGGCGGCGCTACTATATAAAACCCGCAACCGCGACAGCAACATGAGCTCCATCTGGCTCTGCAGCCGCAATGATGCGCTGGCCAATATTTTTATCCTGATCGCCGCCGGGCTGGTATTCGCCACCGGCACATTATGGCCGGATCTGGCGGTGGCGTTGATTATCACTTGGCTTGAGGGCAGCTCTGCGCTAAAGATCATCGCCCAAGCGAAAGAGGAATTGAAGAAATGACAAAACATATTTTATTGCTCCCCGGCGATGGTATTGGCCCGGAAGTTGTTGGCGAAACAAAGAAAATCATCGATTGGTTCAGCAAAAACGGCCCGGTGGAATTCACCACCAGCGAGGCGCTGCTCGGCGGCGCGGCCTATGACGCGGTGGGCACCCCCTTCCCCGATGAAACAGTGGTGGAAGCCAAAAAATCCGATGCCGTGCTGCTGGGCGCGGTCGGTGGCCCCAAATGGGAGTCGCTGCCCATTGCCTCGCGCCCGGAAAAAGGCCTGCTCGGCATTCGCAAAGCCCTCGGCTTGTTTGCCAACCTCCGCCCGGCGCAATGTTTCCCGGCGCTTGCCGATGCATCCACACTCAAAACCGAAGTGATCTCCGGCCTCGACATCATGATCGTGCGCGAACTCACCGGTGGCATCTATTTTGGCCAGCCACGCGGCGTGGAAACGCTCGCCGACGGCACCCGTCGCGGCTTCAACACCGAAGTCTACACCTCCCCGGAAGTGCACCGCATCGCCCGCGTGGCGTTTGACCTTGCGGCGAAACGCGGCGGCAAGCTCTGCTCAGTGGATAAGGCCAATGTGCTGGAATGCACGGAGATGTGGCGCGAGGAAGTCATCAAAATCCATCAGGCGGAATATAAAAATATCGAGCTTTCCCACATGTATGTCGATAATGCGGCGATGCAACTCGTGCGGAACCCCAAGCAGTTCGACGTGATGGTTACCACCAACATGTTCGGCGATATTCTGTCGGACGTAGCGAGCATGCTCACCGGCTCGCTCGGCATGCTGCCTTCGGCATCGCTTGGCGCGCCGGGCACCCCCGGCGTCTATGAGCCTGTGCACGGCTCCGCGCCGGATATTGCGGGCAAGCAACTGGCCAACCCGATTGCGACCGTCCTCTCTTTTGCCATGATGCTGCGCTATTCGTTTGATCTGGGCGCTGAGGCCGACAAGCTGGAGCGTGCCGTGCAGGCCGTGCTGGATCAGGGGCTTCGCACCGCCGACATCATGCAGCCGGGCAAGCAGAAAGTGGGCACGTCGGAGATGGGTGATGCCATTGTGAAGGCATTGGGCTAATGGAAAGCAAAAAGGCGCGATGCCGAGGCAACAAGGGTATGCAGCGCACTGCTAATGCTCGCAGTATGTTCACCCAATTTAGGCGCTGGTGAAAGCAATCCTTGGTTTGGAAACATATTGGAATTTATTCCTGTTGCCATGTATTTTCCACCAGACGGTAACGTCACAAGGCCAGGAGATTTTTTGATCGCCTCTTCAAACGTAACCACCGGTGCAGAAGCAAAAGGTTGATCTTGCAATGAATACACCCATTCGGCGGTGCTGTGCAACCTAGTGCGCTCTTGTATCGTACTCTCAACAATTTCCTGATTCTGCCTTCTAATTTCGTTGGTTGGGTATTGCTCAGCAAGTTTGGGAACCCCGATAATTTCGCAAAACAACTTAAACTGTGCATCAGTTCCAATAGCAATCGCAACACGTCCATCTTGGGTATCAAAATAGCCGTAAGGGACAATTGAAGAATTTTTAGTGCCATTATCCTCATGCGTCATCACTTGGTTCATTGCTGAGAACATAGCAACATTGATCATCGGTAAATCACAAACCACTATATTGTGGTGTTGAGATAATTTATCTTTTTCTGCTGGTGAAAGATTACCAGACAACCATGACCAATGCGATAAAATTTCTACCGCCGCCATGCTGCCAACCATCATATCCGTTGGAGAGTTAGGAATTGCTTTGCCACCATTCAAATCCACATAGCCTGCCGCTGCCTGGATGGATCGATCATAGGCAATGCGAGGGTCGTCTTTTCCGTATCCGCTGATGACGGTATAGATTTTAGGTTTTGTATGATTTACTGTGAAGAAATCCCGCAACACCTTATCATGGGTTCTCGCATTATGCGAACGATTGTCGATCACAACGTCTGCGGCGTGCAACATATATGACTTCAATTGCTCGCTTTGCGGATCGCGCCCAAGTGTAATGCTTTTCTTCCCTACATTGAACGTGCCAAAAGTATTGGGGCTACTGTTATGGCGTTTTGAATCGCCCACTTCAGGCTCAGCTTTAATAACTAACGCCCCCCTGCCCGCCAACAACCTAGAGGCAAACGGTCCGCAAATTTGCTGTTCCAATGAAAATACCACCATGCCGTTCAATGGGCCTGGTACGATTTCATCCTTAAACATTTCCAGCAATTGGTCATGTGCTGCTTTGGAAAACTCAGCATATTGTCCATTGGAAAGCTGAGCAGACGCTGGCATCCCTGCAACCTGAATATTATCGTTAACTGGAACTTCTTGCGACTCTAGCGGCATGCGTCTTTGCCTTTTTCCGGTCTAATACAAGTCGTTAGTATATTATTAAAATATGTTATTGAAAAGAGATTTTTTGTATTATTTGCATAATAATTAGTGCAACCGGATGAAAATGCTAGCATTTACTTGTATTTCTTACTATTCTTTCGTCCCCTTTCAATACTTTTATACTTAAACAGAAGATTTAACATATGAGCTATAAAATTGCCGTAGTTGGTGCTACCGGAAACGTAGGCCGCGAAATGCTTCAAATCCTTCATGAGCGCAAATTCCCCGCGCGCGAGGTGGTGGCGCTTGCCTCAAAATCCTCGCTGGGCAAGGAAGTAAGTTTCGGCGATGTCGACATCCTGAAGGTCCGGGCGCTCGACGATTACGATTTTTCCGATACCGACATTGCGCTGTCGTCGGCAGGCTCAAGCATCTCGAAAGCCTTTGCGCCGAGGGCGGCGGCGGCCGGTTGCGTGGTCATCGACAATACCTCGCATTTCCGCATGGAGCCGAACGTGCCGCTGGTCGTGCCGGAGGTGAATGCCGATGCGCTGAAAGATTTCCGGAAATCCAATATCATCGCCAACCCGAACTGCTCGACCATCCAGATGGTGGTGGCGCTGAAACCGCTGCACGATGCGGCGACCATCAAACGCGTGGTGGTCTCCACCTACCAGTCGGTGTCGGGCGCGGGCAAAGACGCGATGGACGAGCTGTATGAGCAGACCAAGGCGCTCTATGTGAACGACCACAGGGAGCCGAAAAAATTCACCAAGCGCATCGCGTTCAATGTCATTCCGCATATCGACGTGTTCATGGATGATGGCGCGACCAAGGAAGAATGGAAAATGGTGAACGAGACCAAGAAAATCATGGGTGCGGGCATCGAAGTGGCGGCGACCTGCGTGCGCGTGCCGGTGTTCGTAAGCCATGCGGAATCAGTGAATGTGGAGTTTGAAAAACCCATCACCGCCGATGAGGCCCGTGCCATTTTAGAAGAAGCCGAAGGCGTGGTGATGCTGGATGAGCGCCGTGATGGCGGCTATTCCACGCCGGTTGAATCCGCCGGGGAAGACGGCGTGTATGTCTCGCGCCTGCGCGCCGACCCCACGGTGAAACACGGGCTTTCCATGTGGGTGGTAGCAGATAACTTGCGTAAGGGCGCAGCGCTCAACGCCGTGCAGATCGCCGAGGAGCTGGTGATGAATTATGGCCTGGCACCAAAACGGTCGAACTGATTATGGCGCAATTGCCCAAACAATACGACCCAAAAATTTCTGAAGCCCACTGGCAGAAAAAATGGGAAGAAATGGGCGTGTACGCCTTTCGCGACGATAAGCCGAAGGCCGAAACCTTCGTGATCGATACCCCGCCGCCCACCGTTTCCGGCATCCTCCACATGGGCCATATTTTCAGCTATACGCAGGCGGATTTTATTGCGCGCTACAAGCGTATGCGCGGGTTTGACGTGTTTTATCCGATGGGCTTTGATGATAACGGCCTGCCCACCGAGCGCCTGGTCGAGAAAATTAAAAACGTGCGCGGCAGCACCATGCCACGCGCCGAATTTGTGGCACTTTGCCGCGAGGTAGTAAAAGACGCCGAGGCCGAATTCCGCAAACTTTTCACCGGCGTAGCGCTGTCGGTGGATTGGAAACTGCTCTACCAAACCGTGAGTGAACGCGTGACAGCACTTTCGCAAGCAAGCTTCCTCGATCTTGTTTCCAAAAATGAATGCTATCGCGATTTCAGGCCGGGATATTGGGACTGGGTTGACCAGACCGCCATCGCCACTGCCGAGATTGAAAACAAGGACATGCAGGGCGTGATGGTCGATCTGAAATTCGCGTTGGAGAATGGCGGGGAAATCACCATTGCCACCACCCGCCCGGAACTGCTCGGTGCGTGCGTCGCCGTGATGTATCACCCGGAAGACGCCCATGCCGATAAGTACAAAAATACCCATGCCATCACCCCGCTCTTCGGCGTGAAAGTTCCGATGATCGCCGATGAGGCCGTCGATAAGGAATTCGGCACCGGCCTCGTCATGTGCTGCACGTTTGGTGATGATGCGGACAAGGAATGGGTAAGAAAATACATACTTCCCTTCAGGCCTATTCTTGGTGTGGATGGAAAAATCAGTTTAAAAAAATGTGTTCTTAATGAAGGTGTAGTATTCTTTGCTGATCGGGATGGTGAATATGGCATTAGTGATCTTGTTAAAGCTAATACTGTAGATATCAATGCTGCCATAAACGCTTTTACACAATTAATTGGCCTAAAACCAAAGCAAGCACGCGAAAAATCCATCGAGTTGCTCACCGCCGCTGGCGCTCTGGTTAGCAAAAAAGATATCGTCCATAGCGTAAAATGCGCGGAACGCTCCGGCACACCGATTGAGATCATTCCCACCTCGCAATGGTTCGTGAAGCTCACCGACAAAAAAGAAGCGCTGAAAGCCAAAGGCGCGGAGGTGGTGTGGCATCCGCAGCACATGAAAATCCGGCTCGACCAGTGGATCGACGGCCTGAAAGAAGATTGGTGCATCTCGCGCCAGCGCTTCTTCGGCGTGCCGTTCCCGGTGTGGTATTCAAGGCGCGAAGGCGAAGAAGGCAAAATCATTTATGCCGATGTTTCGCAACTGCCGATTGACCCGACCACCACGCCGCCTGCGGGCTATAGCATGGATGAAGTCACACCCGATATCGATGTGATGGACACATGGGCGACCAGTTCGATCTCGCCGCAAATCAACGCCCACTCGCTGTCTGCGGGCAAACTCTTCCCAGCGGATTTGCGCCCGCAGGCGCATGAAATTATCCGCACATGGGCGTTTTATACGATTGCCAAAGCGCATCTGCACAGCAATGTGATTCCGTGGAAAAACATCATGATTTCCGGCTGGTGTTTGGCCGCCGACAAAACAAAAATGAGTAAATCGAAGGGCAATGTGGTGACACCCGTGGCGCTCATCGATGATAAGGGCGCGGATGCGGTGCGCTACTGGGCGAGCACTTCACGCCTCGCCACCGACACCGCATTCTCGGAAGACCTGCTGAAAATCGGCAAGAAACTGGTGGGGAAAATCTGGAATGCGAGCAATTTGATTGCACAGCTTCCGGCGGCCAGCGAACAGACGCCTGCTAAGCTTGAAGTGCTCGACCGCTGGATTCTCTCCCGCCTGCATGTGGCGGTGAGCAAGGCGACGGCGGCGTTCGAGCAATTTGAATATTGCGATGCACGCGTGGCCATCGAAGATTTCTTCTGGAATGATTTCTGCGATAATTATCTGGAGCTGGTGAAAGCGCGGGCTTACAACGAAGGCGCCGGGCAGGCTTCCGCGCTTTATACATTACAGACTTGCCTTGAAGCCGTGCTGCGCCTGTTCGCGCCGTTCGTGCCGCATGTGACCGAAGAAATTTACAGCCATCTGTTTCCCGCGAAAGGCTCCATCCACCAGCGCGGCATGTGGCCGGAGGCGCTGGCATTCACCCATGACGAGGCGGCCGAAAAAGCAGGCGCGGCGGCGGTGGAAATTTTAGAAGTTATACGCAAAGCAAAATCAGAAGCCAACGTTTCGATCAAGGCGCCGGTCGCACGCGTGGAGGTTTTTGCGACCGATAAAGCAACCGTCACCTTCGCTGAGCTTGCCGGAATTATGGATGATTTAAAAGCCGCCGGCAGCGTGCATGAGGTGGCCAGAAGCACGGATGGGCTGCTGCCTTACGCCACGCGTGACGGCGCTTACCGCATCGGCGTGGAGCTGGCGAAAGTTGAAGACATCAAGCGTAATTCCGACCACGCCGAGCATGAAAAGCTCGAAGGCAAGGTGCTTGCCGCACCCGGCAATCCCGATATGAGCAAACACATCGTCAAAACGCAGGTGCAAGGCCTGGCCACACAAATTGAACGGCAGCGATGACCAACGACGAATACATGATGGAGCGCCTGCCGCATTACCGCGCCAAATATGACGAGGCGAAGAAAATCCATGTATATTTTATCCCGGCCCGCGATCTGAAAAAAAATACGCCGATGTATTTTTATGCCATCGCCAGCAGCGCGCTGCATGAGGAAATGCTGCGCTGCCTCAAGCTCGGCGATATCCCCTATTTCGCGGCAGTGGTGGAAAAAGGCCATGGTGAGCCGACGCGGGAAGTGAAGGAAAAAATACTGAGCTATTACGGCTTCGACCACGATAGCCTGGCGGATAATAATTAGGCAGCACCTTCAACCGGAGGCGCAGCTTGCGTGAAATTCGGCGCAATCAACGCATGTTTATATGTCGCTTCGCGCTCGATTTTGACGGCGGATTCAAGGCCGCTCATTTCCAGCGCGCCGACTGCCGATTCCGCCTCTACCCGCTTGAAATTCTTGTGGTCGCTATAGACGCGATACTGCCCGACCAGCGATGCCGGAGCGGCGGTTCGTGCCAGCGGCAGCTGCTCGAAATTTCCGCTCTGCGCGATATCCTTGAGGGCCTCTTTTTCCATCAATACGCCCTCCAGCTCATGCACCCCATCAGATGCGTCACTTCGCCATTTTCCAACCCCAGCGGCACCAGCGCCATACGATAGCGGATATTCATCCCCATCAGGTTGACGAACGCCGCCTCGTCCACCACCGGATGTTTTTCCACCAGCACCTCATCGAATTTCCGGGCGTTCGGCACGCGGGCGGTGGAAAGCAGGCGAAGCGCTGCATCGTGATTGGTAATGTCGTCACCGAACGCGCCCAGCAGCTCGCTGCCCAGGAAGCTGTAGCGGTAGCCGATGCGGCGCGTCACATCGTCATTGCTGATTAGAAAACAGGATTCCCATATATCGGCGATGGCGTCCGGATCGATCTCCGATTCACGCGGGAAAGGCCTGCTACCGCGCAATGTGTTCCAATAGCTCTGGAAAATTTCATGCGAGCGGTGGTGCAGGTCGGATTCCGGCGCTAATTCCAACACGGCTGTATTCATAGAACCTCATAGTGCAACGCAATAGATTAATATTCTGTTAACATTATGAGCTTGCGCGCTTTTTTTGCGTCGCTGTGCTTTTTTAACTATTATATCCCGAAAAACTCTGCTACATTGCAACTATCAATCGGATAGGAATCTATGGCTGACACCACACGCACTACAGTCGATGCCTTGAGAGCGGAACTCCGCAGTGGCAAAAAACGTGCGGCGGGTTTGTTCGATAATATCCGCCATAAAGAGATCGCTGCCGGCACCATGCTGCCCCGCGAAACGTTGCGGACAATCTTCGCCCGCATCGGTTTTGAAAGCGCAGCCACCGTCACTCTTGGCGCGGTTCCACAGAGTGGCCTGCCACATCACCTCGTCAGGCACGATGAGCTAACCGCCTAGTTTCCCGCTCTCAAGCAACGCTTCCGTCAGTTTTTCGATCTCCTGCTGCGTCGTCGCCCAGCCGCCCGAAATGCGTATGGCGGATCCGGCCAGCGCCTTTTCCACCCCCATCGCCAGCAGCACATGCGACGGCTCGATGCGCCCGGATGAACAGGCAGACCCCGCACTTACCGCGAATCCCGCGAGGTCCAGCTTCATCAGCAGCACCTCCTGTGTCAAAGCGGGAATGGCAAGGCAGGAGGTGTTCGGTAAACGGGTACTCGGTACTCGGTACTCGGTACTCGGGAAGATGGTGGCTCCAACATTGGTGAGTTGCCGTTCCATCGCATCCAGCCAGCCGCGAAGTTTTTGCATATGCGCGAAATCCATTAATTCCACCGCCCGCGCAAACCCGCCGATGGCGGCGATATTTTCCGTTCCCGCCCGCCGCCGCAACTCCTGCCCGCCGCCGGTCAGCAGTGGCGCAATCGACAAATCCTGCCGCACCACCAGCGCGGCCACGCCCACTGGACCACCCATCTTATGCGCGGCGATGGTCATCATATCCGCACCGAGCGCCGTGAAATCCAGCGGTATTTTTCCCAATGCCTGCACCGCATCCGTATGCAGCAGCGCGCCGTGTTTTTTGCAGAGGGCGGCAGCGTCGGCGATCGGTTGGACGATTCCGGTTTCATTATTCGCCAGCATGATGGAAACCAGTGCGGGTGGCCCGCCCTCCAGCATTCTGTCCAAAACCTCAAGATTCACAACACCCGCCGAGGTGACAGGAATCAGGTGGCAGGTGTCAGGAAAATTCTTATCTGTCACCCTGCTCCTGTCACCTGCCTCCTTGAGCACCGACGAATGCTCGATGGCCGATACCAGCACGCGCCGCCCGGGCATGCCGCGAAGCGCGGTGGCATTGGCTTCGGTGGCACACGCGGTGAAAATGATTTCGTTCGGGAAGGCGCTGATGTATTCCGCAATGGTTTTGCGCGCATCCTCCAGGTGTTTTTTCGCCGCACGGCCAAAACGATGCGCGGAGGAAGGATTGGCAGGCGCCCCCAGCAGCTCGGCCATGCGCGAACAGACTTCGGGGCGCAGCGGCGCGGTGGCGTTATAATCGAGGTAGATAGCCATACTAATTGGCAGGCGTCAGGGACGAAGAGGCAGGATCAGCGCCCGCATCCGTCACCTTGTGCCTGTCACCTGCCCCCTTGTTGGCGCGCACATCGGCCAGCGAAATACTCGAAAGATAACGATTGATCTGTATTTCCAGCCCTTCCCAGAGATGGTGCGTCATGCAGCGCGTTTTGGTCGACATGCAGCCGGATGTATGGGCATCGCAGCGGGTCATTTTCAGCGATTCATCCGCCGCCTCGACAATATCGGCGATATAGGTTTTCTCCGCTGGCTGTGCCAGCACATAACCGCCGCCCGGCCCGCGCACCGAGTTCACCAGCCCGCTATTTTTCAGCCGCGCAAAAATCTGCTCCAGATAAGGCAGGGTGATTTCCTGGCTCTCGGCGAGATCGGCCAGCACCACCGGCACGCCCGCAGGCCGCCCGGCCAGCTCCACCATCGCCATCACCGCATAGCGCGCTTTGGTGCCGAGAATCACTTCCCCTCCCATTTTTTCGCGCTGCCGGCCAGCTCATCGTCGCCGGATTCCAGCTCACCGACACGGCGTTGCAGCGTTTGCAGTTCATTTTGCAGCATTTCGAGGAGTTTTTGCAGCGGATCATCATCTTCCGCTTTCGAGGCATAGGCATCAAATTTCGTATCCACTACCGGCGGCACTTTTTCCGCCACCGAACGCGCCGGAATACCGACCATCGTCGCACCCGCCGCCACATCCTTCACTACCACGGCATTGCTGCCGATGCGGGCATTGTCGCCGACATGGATCGGGCCTAAAAGCTGCGCGCCCGAGCCGATGATGACGTTATTGCCGATCTGCGGGTGACGGATACCCGCCTGAAGCGAGGTTCCGCCCAGCGTCACCCCGTGATACATGGTCACGCCACGGCCAATGGTCGCGGTTTCACCGATCACCACCCCCATGCCATGATCGATAAAAAAACGCTCGCCAATCTGGGCGCCGGGGTGGATTTCGATGCCGGTAAGGAAGCGGCTGATTGCCGAGATAAACCGCCCAAGGAGCTTGAAATTCCGCTTCCACAGCCAGTGCGACAGCCTGTGCATGAGCAGCGCATGCACCCCCGGATAGCACAACAGCACCTCGATGCGCGAGCGCGCCGCCGGGTCGCGGTCAAAGACCGAATCCACATCCTGCATTATTATCTTGAACATTGCCCCTCATTTTCTCTATAAGTACCGCCGTAACCTAACAAATTCATAAGATTATGCCAGAGATTTTCATCAACGGTTCCGACGGACGGATTGAAGGACGTTACCACCACAGCGAGCAGAAAAGCGCGCCGATCGTGCTGATCCTGCATCCGCACCCGCTCTATGGCGGCACGATGAACAACAAAATCGTCTACCGCCTGTACCATACGTTCGTGCAGCAGGGTTTCTCGGCGTTGCGTTTCAATTTCCGTGGCGTTGGTAAATCGCAGGGAAAATATGATGAAGGCATTGGCGAGCTTTCGGATGCGGCGGCCACGCTCGACTGGCTGCAGGCGCAGAACCCCGATGCGCCGACCTGCTGGATCGCCGGGTTTTCTTTCGGCGCGTGGATTTCGCTGCAGCTTTTGATGCGCAGGCCGGAGCTGGAAGGCTTCGTCGCCGTCTCACCGCCCGCCAACCTGTATGATTTCACGTTCCTCTCCCCCTGCCCGTCCGCCGGGTTGATCACGCAGGGCGACCGCGACGATGTCGTCACCGAAGACTCCGTCACCAAGCTCGCCGCCCGGCTCGGCCAGCAGGCGGAATATAAAATCATCCACGGCGCCGATCACTATTACCGTGGACTGGAGGAAGAGCTGGGCAATACGGTCGGCGATTACGTCAAAAAACGCATGGATGATTTCGTGCTCAAACGCAAAGTCCGCCCCGATCGCAAGCGCCGGCAGCTTCCGCGGGATTGATACACATCAACTAGATATACCGATAGGCTCTTCAAAACACATTGTATACTAACGTAGATTTATATGTTAGCATGGCTTTCATTCGAGTAATCAAGGAGCAACCCTCTATGGCAATTGATACAGATACCACTCACAACCTTATTGAGTTCAAATATGTCGATTCCAATTTTGCAGCATACAATATCGTTGCCCGTATCGATTCTGATCGCACTAATTACACGATTGCAGCAGAAGATATAACAGTAATTCCCGGATCTGAAGAAAAAGCTAGGCTCAATAATGCAAGTGGCGTGCTGGGACAGATACGCTACTGGATAGGAATGCCCCAATCAATTGGGCATGATGTACTTCAGATTACTGATGAAAATACTCCAACTGCAAAACTCACTATTCCTATCCATGAAGAAACCCTAGCCTTTTCTGAGTTTCTAAAGTTTGTTAGTAGCTCTAATCAACATTCTGAGCAATTACTGACTGAACGGCAAAGCAAAGAGTCGACTGGTAGAGCAACCTAGCACAGGATTTCGCTTTTGCGCCTTACGCGAATTCTCCTGCTATTTCTTCCGCCGCTTTGGCCGGGTCTGCCGCTTCGGTAATCGGGCGGCCAATCACCAGATAGCTTGCGCCTGCATCCATCGCTTCTTTCGGCGTCATCACCCGTTTCTGGTCACCATTCGCGCTGCCTGCGGGGCGGATGCCGGGAATGACGAGGAGAAATCCATCTTCTCCCCCCGTAGGGGGGAGATTGAGAGGGGGGTATTCTTGCGCTGATGTCTGGCATTGTACCGTGGATGCCCTCACCCAACCCTCTCCCTAAGGGAGAGGGAGCTAAGCTCATGCGGTGAGCAGACGATGCCGTCGAGACCGGAAGTTTTGGCCAGCGTCGCCAAACGCTCCACCTGCTGCGCCACCGAGAGCTGAATGCCCAGCGGCTCCATGTCTTTTTCCTCAAGGCTGGTGAGAATAGTCACACCGAGGATTTTCGGATTGGCCGGAAGCTTGGCTGCGGCTTCTTTTGCCGCCATCATCATCGCGCTGCCGCCGCCCGCGTGGATGGTCGTCATAAAAATATTGAGGCCGGAAAGCGCCCGCACCGCGCCCGCCACCGTGTTCGGAATATCGTGGAATTTGAGGTCTAAAAATAGCGGCGTGCCCTCCGGCATCACACGTTTCACGCCCTCTGCCCCATGGTGGACAAAAAACTCCAGCCCCAGCTTGATACCGCCGACATAGGGTGCCACCACGCCTATCAGGCGCCTGGCCCGGTCAAGGTCGGTGGTGTCGATGGCGCAGAAGATGGGGTTTTTGGTCATACCATCTTCAATATCCTATTCATATACCTTGATAAAGCGAATTCTTACGGCACTTTGAAAATTATTTAACCTTTCCTAAACCCTTCCCTGTTACCATCATAAGGTCCGCCACTGTAGGCGGGTTGTCCGGTCCCGCATGTAGGTGGAACCGAAACCAAAGTATGGAACGACTCCATGTACGGGGAACCTCCATGTTAGGAACGGGCAAGAAGCTCTATGACTCTAGCAACAGCACCGCTTTCGAGCGGGGCGTTTTTTACGCCATCTTTATTTGCGTTCAACAATGCAAGCAAAGCACTCGCAGATTCCACCCTCAAACTCTCCAGTGGCAACCGCCTCTCCACCGCCGGTGACGATGTCGCGGCATTTTCCATTGCGTCGCGGTTGCAATCGCAGCTCGTTACATTGAAACAAGCCTCCTCGAACGCCGCGCAGGGAGGTAGCCTGCTGCAGGTGGCACAGGGCGGCCTTGAACAAATACTCTCCATTTTAGATACCATCGATGCGCTTGCCGCGCAGTCGAACAGCGCCTCGGTCAGCAGCTCCGACCGGGTTTACCTGCAAGCGGAATTCGCCGCCTATCTCGAGGAGATCGACCGCATTGCCGGCAGCACCAGCTTCAACGGCATCCAGTTGCTGAACGGCGACCTTTCCGGCGCCAACAAACCCACCACCACGACCACCGCCGCCACCAAGGCGACGGCGACCATCACGCTGGGCGATGCGCTCTCGACCGGCGAGCTGGTCATCATCAACGGCGTCACCTTTGAGGCGGACGACGATTTCGCGGTGGGCGGCGGTGCCAACGCCACGGCAGAGAATCTGCGCGCTGCGCTTGCCGCCTCCACCGATCCGGCGATTTCCGGCGCCACCTACACCCGCTCCGGCGCGTCGATCATCATCACCGCAGATTCCGGCGGCGCCTTCGGCAACCAGTTCACCATCGACCTTGCCAACTCCACCGCGAACTTCACCGTCCCCGTCGGCGACACCACCCAGACGGCGAACCTCTATACTCTCACCGGCGGCACGGACGATGGCCTTGGCGGCGGCAGCGTCACGGCCAGCGGCACCATCGGCGACCCACTGGTAAACACGCAGAGCCAGAGCAAGGGCAGCGTCACGCTGAACCTTTCCGGTCTTCCTATTGCCGATGAAACGCTCAATATCGATAGCGGCAACGGCCTGCTCACCTTCACCTTCAAGGCCAGCGCCGCCACCAGCACACAAATCACTATCGGCACGACGATCGAAGAGACCCTGCAAAATATCGTCAGCACGATCACCCAATATACCGGCACCAGTGATTACGTCACCCGCCAGCTCGACTTCAGGATCAACGGTAACAACCTCGTCATCTCGAATAAATACGCGGGCAATGCGGAGGATTTTTCGGGTGCGGTGCCGGACATCACCGAGACCATCACGAACGGCTCGCTCTCGACGGCCACCATCACCGGCGGCACCAATACCGGCATCAATGTGAACGGGGTGAATAACGCCGAATTCATCGGCAGCGTCAGCGGATTTACCGCCACCTATGTCGGCGCCGACAGCATCACCGCCAGCATCACCGTCGGCAGCAGCACCTACACCGCCGACATCACCGACACCACGCCGACCTCCGGCAACAGCACAGTGCGTTTTACCTCCAGCGACGGCGGCTATTTCGACGTCGAACTGGCCGACGACCAGGGCTACACGGTGAGCAACCAGACCACCGCCGATACCTATATCAGCCATTTGAACGCCGCCATCGAAGGGCTGACATTCTACCAGTCACGCCCGGTGAGCAACTTCGATGCGACCGGCACCTTCACCGGCGGCTCGGCGAAATTGCAGCTTTCGGATTTTTCGGACGTCTCTATCGACAGCATCAGCGTCACCGCTCCGGTGGGCGACGATGCCATCATCGACGTCACCATCGACGGCGTGGTTTTCCGTGCCAATGCTGGCATCGGCACCACGCTTGGCGCATACGAGACGCTGAAATTCACCAGCCTCGAAGATGCCAATAATGTCCTCACCCTCACCAACGGCGCCACCGAGCAGGATTTCTCGGATGCGACCAACGCCGCCACCTTCGAGGCAGACCTGCGTAGCGCCTTCCGCCTCAATGAGACGGGCACCGGCGTCGATTTCCAGGTCGGCACCGAGATCACCAACAAGGTCAATGTCGTGGTCAATAATTCGACGGTCGACCAGCTTTTTAACGGCAGCACGCCAAACATCAGCACGCAGGACAACGCCGCCGACGCGCAGGACCTGATCGAAACAGCGCGCACCTCGGTGCTCACCAACATCGCCAATGTAGGAGCGCTCCAGGCACGTTTCCAGAGTGCGCAGGATGTGAACGCGAAAATCGTCGACGGCGTCACCACCGTGCGCAGCCTGCTCGCCGATACCGACATCGCCGAGGAATCCACCAACTATGCGGCGGCGGTATTGCGGGTGAATTCGGGTGTCGCCATCATCGCCCAGACACGGCAACTGCAATCGGGATTGCTGCAAATATTACAGGCTGGATTGAATTAAGCTTTAAATACAGAGTGCCTGATTAAGACGTCATTGCGAGCGACCATCGGGAGCGCGGCAATCCAGTGCATCAGAAAGCTGGATTGCTTCGTCGCCAATGCTCCTCGCAATGACGGAAAACTACTCGCCCCAAAGCTTCTTCAGCTTTTCCTTGCGGCCGCTGCCCGCGACATAGCCCTGATAGTGCAGCGGGTTGGTCTTGTAGTAATTCTGGTGATAATCCTCGGCGGGATAGAAAGTCTGCGCCGGTTCAATACGCGTGGCGATGGTTTTGCCGAGTTTCTTGGCGACCTCGGCCTTCGACGTTTCCGCGAGCTTTTTTTCCTCGTCATTACCATAATAAATCACCGTCGCATATTGCGCCCCGCGATCATACATTTGACCACCCTCATCGGTCGGGTCGATATTGCCCCAATAAATTTTGAGGAGTCCGGCATAATCGATTTTCGCGGGGTCATAGGTGATTTCCACCGCCTCGACATGTTTGGTTTTATGCGCCGACACGGCGTCATAATTGGCGTCCGCCGCATCGCCGCCAGTATAGCCCGAGACGGCGGCAAGGATGCCGTCCTCATGCTCGAATTCCGATTCCATGCACCAGAAACAGCCCCCGGCGAAAATGGCTTTGGCAGGCGCGGCCTGTGCGGACGATGCGATACTCATGGAAAGCAATACCCCCAGTTTGGCAGCAATGTTGCGAAAAGACATGGTTCATTCCTTATATACGGGCTTATAGCACTTATTTCGTGGAAAATCCGGCTAAAGTTACAGTGTCCGGCGCATGAACTATATTTAATTAGCCCATCGCGCATATCGGGAGTATCCTGAAGATAATATTTCAACCAAGCAGGAGGTTTTATGCGTTCGTTACTCATCACCACCACGATCTTATCGCTTGTCGCCGGGATGGCCTTTGCCGAACCTGCGGCCACCACCCCGACGGCGGCGGCGGCCCCGGCAGCGGCCAGCCAAGGCTTCCTGCCGAAAGAAGAGTGGGATAAATTAAGCCCGGAACAGAAAAAAGCGGTGCGTGCCGAACGTGAGGAAAAACGTAAAGCCGAGCGTGCGGAATGGAAAAAGAAATACGACGCCGCCTCGCCGGAAGAAAAAGCAAAAATGAAAGCCGAGCTGGACGCCAAACGCGAGAACGCCAAAAAAGAATGGCAGAAACGCTATGACGCCGCCTCACCCGAAGAAAAAAAGAAAATGGACGAGCGCCGCAAGAAAATGGAAAACCGTCGCACCGAGCGCGAAGAGTGGAAAAAGAAATATGACGCGGCAAGCCCGGAAGAAAAAGAAAAAATGAAAGCCGAGCAAAAGGCGAAACGTGAAAAACGCGTGAAAGCACGCCATGATAAAGTGAAAGATCATGCCGCGCCTGCGGCGGAACCGACACAGCAACCGGCTGCGCAATAGCTATTGGCTGCGTTCCCTGAGCTTCGCCCAATAGTCCAGCCGCTTCTGGATCTCGCGCTCGAAGCCGCGCTCCACGGGCCGGTAATACTGGGCGCGTTTCATATCGTCGGGAAAATAATTCTGGCCGGAGAAGCCGTCTTTCGTGTCGTGGTCATAGGCATAATCCTTGCCGTAGCCCAGCTCTTTCATCATCTTGGTCGGGGCGTTTAGAATATGCGCGGGCGGGGTGAGTGAGCCATGCTTTTCCGCATCACGCCGCGCCGAACCATACGCCTTATATTGCGCGTTGGATTTGGGGGCCGTCGCCAGATACACCACGCATTGCACAATGGCGAGCTCCCCTTCCGGCGAGCCGAGAAAATCATACGCTTCCTTCGCGGCGTTCGCCTGTATGAGCGCCTGCGGGTCGGCCATGCCGATATCCTCCACCGCGAAGCGCACGAGGCGGCGCACGATATAGAGCGGGTCTTCCCCGCCCGCCAGCATCCGGCAGAGCCAGTAGAGCGCGGCATCGACATCGCTCCCGCGCAGCGATTTATGCAGCGCGGAAATCAAATTATAATGCGCATCCTGTTTTTTGTCATAAAGCGGGGCGCGCTTATGCAGTGTTTTCACCAGCGCCTCACGGCTGATCGCCTTGCCGGGGGGCATCGCAAACAGCACTTCGCAGAAATTATACAGCGTGCGGGCATCGCCGTCGGCCATCGCAATCAGATGCTCACGGGCTTCTGCATCCAGCGGCAGTTTTTTTCTCAGATGCTCTTCGGCGCGCATGAGCAGCCGCGCCATATCCGCTTCCGAAAGCCGGGAAAGCACCACCAGCTGCATGCGTGAAAGCAGCGCCGCGTTCAGCTCGAAGGAAGGGTTTTCGGTGGTCGCGCCGATTAGCATCACCGTGCCGTCTTCCACCACCGGCAGGAGCGCGTCCTGCTGGGCGCGGTTGAAGCGGTGGATCTCATCGATGAACAGCACCGTGCGTTTGCCCATTTCGGCGTTTTTGCGGGCGCGCTCGAACACCACTTTCATATCGGCGATGCCCGACGATACGGCGGAGAGGTTTTCCTGCACGGCATCCATATGGGTGGCGACGATGCGGGCGATCGTGGTCTTGCCGCAACCGGGCGGACCCCATAGCAGCAGCGACAGATGGGCCTTGTCCTGCAATAGCTGCCGGAGGATGACATTGCCCGACAGCCCCTCCTCCTGCCCCACCACCTCCTCGATGGTTCTGGGCCGGAGCTGCTCGGCCAGCGGCACCGATTGCTTGCCACTATGTTGGAACAGCGTGGTCATCGCGGGGGCACGGGAAACGGATCCGAAGGCATCGCCGCCGCATGCTGCACCTGCATGACCTGCGTCGGGAAGGCGATGTCGGCGCCGTGGGCCGCGATGATCGCGCTGATCTCGAACAACGCTTTTTCTTTTACCACGAGGTAATCCGCCCACTCGGTCTGCCGGGTGAAGGCGCTCACCAATATATCGACGGAGTAGGCGTTGAACTTATCGAGATGCACCACGATACCCGCCGCCTTATCGAGCGCCGGATATTTGTCGAGCGCGGCGCGGATGTCGGCGAGGATAGCCGGAACCTTCGCCATATCCTGGTAACGCACGCCGATGGTTTCATAAATGCGCCGATGCGTCATCTTGCCCGGATTTACCAGAATCAATGTGCCGAACATCGCGCTGGGAATAAAGACCGGGCGCTTGTCGAAGGTGCGGACGATCACCTGCCGCCAGCCGATATGCTCGACCTTCCCCTGAATGTTTTTCTCCGGCAGCTCCACCCAGTCGCCCACCGCAAAGGGCCGGTCGAAATACAGCATCATCGCGCCGAAAGCATTGGCCAGCATATCCTTCGCCGCCAGACCCGCCACCACGCCACCGACGCCGCCGAAAGCCAGCAGTCCACTGATGCTGATGCCGAAATTCGGCAATATCAGCATCGCGATGGCAACGGCAACGACAGCCGTGAACACCTTCTGTATCGTATCGAGCTGGGCGATACTGAGCTGGGGATATTTATGGGCGGCCACCAGCGAGCTCTGCCGGATTAAGCGCAATACGAACCAGCCGATGATGAGCGTATGAATGGGCGGCTGGAACGCGAGTATGGTATCGAGCGCGGGCAGCTTGAGCTTCTCCTGCACGATGCCGAGCGCGATCGCGATGCCGCCGATCCAGATGAACACGCGCAGCGGCAATCCGCCTGCCACCACCAGCGCCTTGCGCCAATATTGCAGGCCGGAAACGGACGAAGCCCCCATCTTGCGCAACAATTTCTGCAGCACAAAATTTGCGAGCCATGTCGCCACGAACACCGCGCACAGCATGACCACCCACTCGGTATGTTCCCCGGTGAATTTGACAATCTCCGCCATGAGTTCGTTTAGCTTATCTTCCATTATTTCTCCAATAGAACGACCTTATACACGAAAAGCGATGAAAAAGAAAGCTAACGGGGTTACCTGTTGGAAACGCCCGCTGAGTCGAACGTTGCCATGCCGTTATAACAGGCGAGCGCAGCGCGGACGATGCCGAGCGCAAGCTGTGCGCCGCTGGCCTCACCCAGCCGCATCCCAAGATTCAATATGGGTTCAAGCCCAAGCAGCGCGAGGAGTTTCTGGTGGCCCGGCTCGGCGGAAGCGTGGCCGCTCTGCGTGTGGGCGAGCGCATCTTTATGGTCGAGCGTGAGGGCGGCGGCGGCGGCGGTTGCCACATAACCGTCCAGCAGCACCGGAATGCGCTGCGCCCGCGCCTGCCCTATTGCCCCGGCCACGGCTGCCAGTTCCCGGCCACCGAGGCGGGCGAGCAGTTCCATGCTGCTGCGAATATGTGGGCGGTGAAGTGCCAGTGCTTTTTCGACCACGGCGGCTTTATGTTTTTTCGCGGCATCGTCGATACCGGTGCCGCGCCCCACCCAGCCGCTGGCTTCGCCGCCGCCGAGGAATGCCGCAATCGCCGCCGCTGGCGTGGTATTGCCGATGCCCATTTCACCGAGCACGATGATGTCGGCATCCTCCGGCACCGCCTGCTGGCCTGCCGCAAAGGCGGCTTCGCATTCCTCGCGGTTCATGGCAGGGCCGGTGGTAAAATCCTGCGTGGGCGTATCCAGCGACAATGCGGTGACTTTAAGCGCTGAAGGAATGGCACGGCATAGCTGGCTGATTGCCGCGCCGCCAGCCTCGAAATTCGCCACCATCTGCGCCGTGACCGCTGCCGGGAAAGCCGACACCCCTTGCGCCACCACCCCGTGGTTTCCGGCGAAGATCAGCGTGTGGGCGCGCTCGGTGGTCGGTGTGACGGTTTGCTGCCAGCCGCACATCCACGCCGCGAGATCCTCAAGCCGTCCCAGCGACCCGGCGGGCTTGGTGAGCCGGTCCAGCCGGGCGCGGGCTTCGCGCACGAAATGCTCGTCAATTGCGGGGAGTGTGCTATCGTTCATGTCATGATCTTCCTGCGCCAGTTTTTATTTGCATTCATGTTTTTTACGCGCCTGCGCGTTCCGTTCGCGCCGGATATGTCGGGCATCCGGCTGGCTGGGTGCGTATGGGCCTTTCCGCTGGTCGGGCTGGTGGTCGGCGCGGTGTCGGCGGCGGTATTCCTATTGACCTGCCAATGGGGAATGCCGGCGATGGTGGCGGCATGGCTGGCGATTGCCGCACAAATACTGCTCACCGGCGGGCTGCATGAAGACGGGCTGGCCGATACCGCCGATGCGCTGGCCTTCAACCGCAGCGCCGAGGAAAAACTTGCCATAATGCGCGACAGCCGGATCGGCAGTTTCGGCGTGCTGGCGCTCATCATCACGGTGGGTATGCGGGCGGCGATCATCGGCTCGCTGGCAGCGAATTTCAATGCGTTCTGCATCATCGTCATCGCGGCGATGATGAGCCGTGCCGCCATGGCCGCGCTCATGGCCACCACGCAGCAGGCACGCCAAACCGGCATGGCCGCCGATGCTGGCAGCCCGCCGCCGCTGGCCCTGCTGGCATGTTGCGCGTTGCCGCTTCCTGCCGTGCTATTTACCGGCGGCGTCACCGCCATGCTTACCGCCGCAGCGATAACATGCGTGGCGACATGGTGGATACGCAGGCTGGCGATCCGCCAGTTCGGCGGCATCACCGGCGATGTGCTGGGCGCGACCCAGCAGCTCACCGAGCTGACGCTGCTCATCACCCTGCTCCTTCTGTAGTGTGAATCAGGGGCCGGTTCAAATATTCGAGGCTGCCGCCACCCGCCCGCAGCTCATAATATTTCACGGCGGAGATGCTGCCGGGATCGACCTGCATCCGCAGCGATTGCTCCGGCGGGAAACCCAGCGCATGCGACAGGATGGCGCGGATGCTTCCGGCATGGGCGACGATGATGGCATTATTCTGCACATGCGCGCTAAGGAAACTCTCCACGCGGGCGTACATATCGAGGAACGATTCGCCGCCCGGCGGCGTAAGAAGCGCAGGCCTGTTCCAGTCGAGGCCGCGGTTTTTAAGATACACCTCGTCATAGCTTTTGCCTTCCCACTCGCCGAAGCTTTGCTCACGCAGCGCCGGGTGCCATTCGATATGTGTCGCAGGCAGCACGCAGTCACGCACGAACTCGGCGCTGCGGCGTGAGCGCTGCAAATCGCTGGCAAACCATGCGGCGTGGGCATTGGCAAGCGCTGCCGCCTGCGCCTCATCCAGCCCGGTGGGTGCGAGGCAATCGACATCGCGCTGGCCGGTATAGCGCCCTGTTTCGCCGGTCGGGGCATGGCGGATGAGATAGAGCGTGGGGAAATCGGCGGTCATGGTTCGAACCCCTGGAGCGCCGCCGCCACACGCGGCAACTGCCCGCCGGTGGGCAGCCCGAAGCGCAGCCACGCCGGATGCTCATGAAAATTCCGCACCGCGATCCCCTGCGATGCCAACCATTCATGCCACGCGCCTGCCCGCTCCACCTGCACCAGAATGAACAGGTCGGTGGCGCCGATGATAGTGAAGTACTGCTTGAGGATATTTTGCCATGCGGCCGATTCTTCCGAAAGCTGTTTGCGTGTGCGCTCGCGCCATGCGCCATCGGCGAGCATCGCGGGAAGCCAGCAGCAGGCGGGGGTGGAAATGGGCCACGGCCCGACCGCCACCTCCAGCATGCGGGCGATCGGTTCATGGCACAGGGCGATGCTCACGCGCATTCCGGCCACGCCAAAAAATTTTCCGAGCGAACGCAGGATGACCGCGTTCGGCAATGATTCCATCTGCGGAACAAAACTCATCTCCGGTTTCAAATCGGCAAAGGATTCGTCGATCACCAGCAATGGCTTATTTTTGAAGCCTGCCAGATGCTCGCGGATGAACTCCGGCGGGTAACAGCGCCCGGTCGGGTTGTTGGGGTTGCACAGCACCACCACCTCGGCGGATGGCGGCACATCGGCAAGCGCCGTCACTTCCTGCACCGCGTGGCCGCATGCTTCCCACACCCGCTTATGCTCGCCGTATGTAGGGCCGATAATCGCCACCCGGCTGGGCGGGCGCGTGGCGGCGAGCGCGAAAATAAGCGGCTGCATGCCGCTGGCAAGCACCGGTACCGCCTTCTCACCCACGCCATAATAGATACGGCAGGCCTCCCGCGCAGCCTGCATTTCCTGCGGATCGGCAAGGCGGTGATAGAGCGCCTCATCGACAGGCGGCAGCGTGTAAGGATAGGGGTTGATGCCGGTGGAAAGATCGATGACCGGGCGTGGCGCATCGGGATAGTGCGCACTGATCCACTGCGTTGCCGCGCCATGTTGCGGCTCGCCCGGAAATAACGTAGGTTGCGTTTTATGATGCAGCATGTGGGTGTATTACTCGGCGGTTACGGGCTGGAAAGTGCGGTGGGATATCCGTCATGGATATACCGCACCATTCGTCACCCGGTGGTGTGGATGGGCAGCATTATCGCCCTTTTAGAGCGCCATGGCAACCGCCCGCATGCAAGTCTTCTGGAAAACCGCCTGCGCGGCGCGGGCATGATGGCGCTGTTATTGGCTCTCACCATCGCTTGCAGCATGATAATCCAGCATCTGGGCTGGCTGGCGGAAATGCTCGCCATTGCCGCGCTTCTGGCAACAAGAAGCCTCCACAGCCATGTGCAGGCGGTGGCGGATGCATTGCCGGAGGGACTGGAACCGGCGCGGCTTGCCGTATCCCATATTGTCGGGCGCGATGTGTCGGCGCTCGACGAACATGGCGTTGCCCGCGCCGCCATCGAATCGCTGGCGGAGAGTTTTTGCGACGGGGTGGTGGCGCCCTTTCTGGCGGCGCTGTTTTTCGGCCTGCCGGGCATCGCGGTGGTGAAGGCCATCAATACCGCCGACAGCATGGTGGGGCATAAGGATGCGCGCTATTTGCATTTCGGCTGGGCGGCAGCGCGGCTCGACGATGCGGTGAATTTCATTCCCGCCCGCGTAAGCGCGTTGCTTATCGTGCTGGCGGGCGACGAGCGTATGCGCGAGTCATGGTATATCATGCGGCGGGATAGCGGTCATCACGCCTCGCCCAATGCGGGCTGGCCGGAAGCGGCGATGGCCGGGGCGCTTGGCCTCAGGCTTGCCGGTCCGGCGGTGTATGAGGGCGAATCCCATCACGCCGATTTTATTGGCAACGGGCGGGCGGAAGCCACCGCAGCCGACATCAAACAGGCGCTGAAAATCTACCGCTGGGCGAATGCTATACTGCTTGTTTCCACATTGCTGGTGGCTGTGCTATACTGAAATCCGGATTTCAGTATGAAAATCGAGGCCGAAAGCCCGATTTTCCGCCGGGTAGCGGGCGTACCCAAAAAACAATGCTGTCTTATTATTTTTTTGGCATATTATAACGTGAGTAGCGCGTCCATATCGAGCGAGGCTTCCAGCGCATCCGCCCAGCCGTTCATGATCGCGTCCATCTCCGCCCAGTAATTCGCGAGTCCCGCCTCGCCCGCGCCCAATATGCGCAGCAATTCCTTCCGGTATTCGTCATTGGCGAACAGGCCGTGTATATAGCTGCCGCATACCAGCCCGTCGGCAGAGATCGCTCCCTCCGCGCCATTTTCCCCGGTGAACATGGGCCGCACGGTATCGTCGCCGGTCGTGCGGCCCAGATGGATTTCATAACCGGAGACGCTGTAACCCTCGCCGGTTTTTCCGCGCCATGGGGTCACGGTTTTTTCCTTCGCGAACACCGTATCCACCGCGAGCATGGAAAGTCCCTTCGCGGTCGCTGGAGGGCCTTCCCTGCCCTCGGCATCGCTGATGCTATTACCCAGCATCTGATACCCGCCGCACAGCCCCATGATACGCCCGCCGCGACGTCGATGCGCCTGCAAATCCACCTCCCAACCCTGCTCGCGCAGGTAGCTGAGGTCGGAAAGCGTCGCCTTGCTGCCGGGGATGATGACGAGATCGGTATCGGCAGGCAGCACCTCGCCTCCTTTCAGCCAGCGGAAAGAAACTTTCGGCTCCTGCATCAGCGGATCGAGGTCATCGAAATTCGCGAGGTGTGGCAGGGCAAATGCGACGATGCGTACCGGCCCGCCCGCGCCCGCCTGCGTGGTGTGGCCTGACATCGCCAGCGCGTCTTCCTGCGGCAAGTGACGCAGCGGCGCGTGGTGGCGCACCACGCCGAGGCCGCGCCATCCGGTATGCGCTTCGATGGCGGCCATCCCGTCCGCGAACAGGGCTATATCGCCACGGAATTTATTGATGATGAAACCGCGAATCATCGCGGCGTCTTCCGGCGCAATCACGTTTTTGGTACCGACCATGCTGGCGATAACGCCGCCACGGTCGATATCGCCGATAAGCACCACCGGGCAATCAGCCTCCCGTGCAAAGCCCATATTGGCGATGTCGTGGGCGCGCAGGTTGATTTCCGCCGGGCTGCCCGCCCCTTCCACCAGCACGAGGTCTGCCGCGCCGCGCACATGCGCATAGCTCTGCATGATGCGGGTCATCAGCCCTCCCCGCGTTTTCTGGTAATCGGCGGCATTGCTGGTCGCGTGGTATTTTCCCTGCACGATCACTTGGCTCGTCTGGTCGGATTGCGGTTTCAGCAGCACCGGGTTCATATGCACGCTCGGCTCCACGCCCGCGGCAAAGGCCTGCAACCACTGGGCACGGCCAATCTCGCCGCCATCGTTCGTTACCGCCGCATTGTTCGACATGTTCTGCGGTTTAAACGGAATCACCCGCAGGCCACGGCGGGCGAAGGCGCGGCAAAGCCCGGCGACGATCAGCGATTTGCCGACATCCGAACCCGTGCCCTGAAACATGAGTGCGCGTGTCATATCACCCCGTTTTATAGCGCGTGTGCAGCCGCTCTGTTTCGAGGGCGAGCGCGTCGGCCAGACCGGTGGTTGCGGCAGAGGCGCCGAAGCGATCGGCATGAATCAGCGAAGCAAGCTCGGTGCGTTTGGCCCAGCCGGCCACTTCCAGTTCCGGCTTGTCATACATTTCCTTCACATAACCAAGGCAGAGATAGGCGACGATTTCGACATCTTCGGGAATGCCCAGCAGTTCGCGCATTTTCTCCGGTTTAAAAATACTCACCCAGCCCATGCCGATACCTTCGGCGCGGGCAGCAAGCCACAAATTCTGCACAGCGCAGACGGTGCTGTACAGGTCCATCTGCGGAATATGGGTGCGGCCCAGCACCGGGCCTTCGCTGCGTTTGCGGCTGCAGGTGATGCAGAGATTCACCGGCGATTCGACAATGCCTTCAAGTTTCAGCGTGCTGTATTTTTCCTTGCGCTCGCCGGAGAACATTGCGGCAGCTTCCTCGTTTGCCTCGGTAAACAGGTTTTTGACGGCGCGGCGCTGCTCTTTATCCTTAATCACGATAAAATCCCACGGCTGCATGAAGCCCACCGAGGGCGCATGATGCGCGGCGAGCAGCAGCCGCGCCAGCACATCGTTTTCGATTTCATCCGGCAGGAATTCCGAGCGCACGTCGCGGCGGGTGAGGATAGCGCGGTACACCGCCTCGCACTCATCATCGCTGAAAGCGGCGACCTGCTGTTTCATTCAGAACTCGATGCCCTTCTGGGCTTTGATGCCCTGCTCGCGGAACGGATGTTTGACCTGTTTCATCTCGGTCACGAGATCGGCGGCGTCGATGAGCAGCTCCGGCGCATTGCGGCCGGTCACCATCACATGCATGTCCGGCAGGCGGCTGGCAAGGCCCTCCACCACTTCTTCCACCGGCAAATATTCATAGCGCAGCACGATATTCAGCTCGTCGAGCACGATGAGCGTATAGGCCGGGTCGCGCATCATCTTCAGCGACACTTCCCAGGCGGCGCGGGCAGCGGCCATATCGCGTGCGCGGTCTTGCGTGTCCCAGGTAAAGCCCTCGCCCATCACATGATAGGTGACAAGATCGTCGAAACGTTTCAGCGCGTTCTGCTCGCCGGTCGACCACGATCCTTTGATGAACTGCACCAGCCCCACCTTATAGCCGTGGCCGCAGGCGCGCAGCAGCGTGCCGAAGGCCGAGGTCGATTTGCCTTTGCCGTTGCCGGTATTGACGATGAGAAGCCCCTTGGTTTTGTCGGCCTTCTTCACCAGCTCCTTCTGGAACTCCTTGCGCTTGGCCATTTTGGCGTTGTGCCGCGCATTTTTTTCTTCTTCGCCTAGTTCGGTTTTGCTCATTTTTTATCCTTTTATATTCACCGGCAGGCCCGCCACCATCAGCACCACGCGCCCGGCGATCTTCGCCACCTGCTGGTGCAAAATCCCTGCCGCATCGCGGAATTCACGCGCCAGCGCCGAATCGGGCACGATACCGCCGCCGACTTCGTTCGACACCAGCACGACATCGGCCTTACTCGCTGCCAGCGCCATGACCAGCGCCCGGCTATGCGCCGTCACGTCGCGCTTGTAATGCAGGACATTTCCCAGCCACAAGGTCAGGCAATCGACGAGGACGCTATGCCCAGCAAAACGGTTATCGGCGAGGAGTGCTGCGATGGCGAGCGGTTCTTCAATCGTCTGCCAGCCAGCCGCCGCCCGGTCCTGCTGGTGGCGGGCGATGCGCTCGCTCATCTCGGCATCGAGCCGTTCGGAGGTGGCGATATAGAGTTTCGGTTTGCCGCCCTGTGCCGCCAGCTCCTCCGCATAACGGCTTTTGCCGGAACGGGCGCCGCCGAGTACGAGCGTGATCACGCCATTACAGCAGCAGGCCGCTGGGGCGCCGACAGGAAACCGATCGCGACGACGATGCGGTTTGCCAGGCAGATAGCCCCCATGGCGGCGATGTTGATGAGCGCGATCTTTGCCTTGGTTGCCAGCGCGAAGCTTGCCAGCGTGCCGAGCGGCGTCAGGTTTGCAAGCAGCAGCACGAACTGGAACGCCACGAACGCCGCAGCCAAGGTAGCGGCCATCACCATAAACGGCGAGAAGCGGGCGCGGGTTGCCTCCACCACGGCCGATGCGGCGACCGCCGATGCCACCGTGCAGGCTGCGAACACACCGGCCCAGAGCAAGGTGGATATTTCATGCGGATAGCCACGGAAAGCAAGGCCCACCAATTGGTTGAGCACACATGCGGCGAGCATGAAGCCGATGGTTTGCTTGCGGTTCGAGGTCATCGCCACGGCGGTAGCGAGTGCGGCAAAGGGCATGGCGCAGGTAAACAGCAGGCTCATGCCGACGGTGGCGACCACCAGAAAAGCAAGCCACGCATCGCGCCGCCATGCCTGCTGCGACGCATCGAATGAAGGGATGAAAGACTGCATAAAAACAACTCCTTGGGGTATGAATTTTCGGAACAAATATAGGAAGGAACGAAACGTAAGTCTAGCTAATATGTCGCCTTTATCCCCGCATAGACCGACATTCCGGGAGCGGCGAAATTATTCGCTTCCTGATAGTCTTTATCGAACAGGTTTTCGATGCGGGTATACAGCGTCGCTTGCGGCGACACCTTATATTCGCCGCGCAAATCCACCGTGGTAAACGGCTTGATAAAGGTGCGCGGGCCGGTGGTGCTCTCCGGCTGTTTTGACACATAGCGTATATCCATGCCGAGGCTGCCCTCGTCCGTCACGTTATAATCACCGCCGGTGATAAGCGAATGTTTCGGGCGGCGCTGCAGGGTGCGCGTCGTCGTCCCGTCTTCGGAGAGCAGGTAGGTATGCGAGGCGTGCAGGCGCCATTGTGGCGTTAGCTGGTAATCGATGCCGGATTCCAGCCCCTCGGTGGTGGCATCCCGCAGGTTCAGGTATTTGCTGGTGCCGGAATTGAAGAGGATCAGGTTTTTATAATCGTTGTGGAAGGCGGTCGCGGTGAGCGTGAGGCGCTTGCTCAGGAAATGCTGGTCGAACCCGAAATCGTAGCCGGTGCTGGTTTCCGGCCGCAAGGTCGACGTGCCGAAGGTCGGGTGGAAAAGCTGGAACAGCGTGGGCGCCTTGAAGCCGGTGCCGTAGCTTGCGCGGAAGAGGGTATCGGTTACCGGCACCTCCTGCGCGAGGGTGAGGCGGTAGGTGTTTTTGCTGCCGAACTGCGAGTGGTCGTCGCGCCTCCCTCCTATGGTGAAGGTGGTGGTGTCGCCCAGCCCCAGCAGATATTGGGTATAGAGCGAATCAATATTGATATCGCCGTCGACATTGGTGGTGGTGACGCCAACATTGCTGGTGGCGGTATTTTTGGCCTCCTGCATTTCATGCACATAGCCCGCCGAGAACACATCGCGCTCGCGCAGCTTCAGGTTCGATTGATATTCCGCCGTCGCCTGCAATCCGTCGAAGGTGGAAAAGCGCGTGCTGGTGGAGGTCGGCTCGTCGAAATCGCGCTTGGTGCTGGCGGCCTGCAGGCTTGCGATATGCTCCCATTTCCCGCCGAACGTTTCGACGGTCACGGCGCTGCGTCCCGACAATGTTTTTTTATCCTGCACGTTGAAACGATCGGCGGTGGTGGCATCGTAATCGGCGTTCAGGTCGGAATAATTGCCGCTGAAATCGAACTTTACCGCGTCGCTGGGTGCCCAGCCAAGCGCGCCGTTCAGCGATTTATTGTGGCTGCCGTCTTTCTCGGTGCCGAGATAGTAGCGGGAAAAACCCTGCGTGCGGAAATCCTGCGCCTGCAACGAATAATTGACGGTTTTGTCGCCGCCGCTCACGCCGAGTCCCTCGCGGAACGTGCGGTAGGAACCGGCCTCGACCAGCGCGTTGAATGTGGCGGGGCCATTGCCGCGCCGGGTGATGATGTTGATGACGCCGCCCATCGCGTCGCTGCCATACAGTGCGCTTTGCGGCCCGCGCAGGATTTCGATGCGCTCGATATCGTTTACCAGCAGGCTGTTGAAATCGAATTCAGTGTTGGCGCCGCTGGGGTCGTTCATAAATACGCCATCGACCATCACGCGCACCTGCCCAGGGTTCGAGCCGCGTATGCGCACGGTCGAGGTGGAACCGGCCCCGCCGTTTCGGTTGATGGAAACGCCCGGCGTGCTTTTAATCAGGTCGAACACCTGCGACGCGCCGCTTTTTTCGATGTCCTCGCGGGTGATGACGGTGACGGCGCTGCCGACCTTATCCTTCTCCACCGGCACTTTGAGGGCGGTGATGACGATGTGGGGGGCCGGGGCGGCAAGGGCCGGGGTGGCCATAACCAAGACGGCGGTGGATACTATAAAAATACGCAACATAAGACGCTCCTGTCTGCCCGAGGGCATAAGATTTAAAAGACGTCCTGAATATGAGGGAACCCCCAGACACAGAGACGCAACTGACTTCAGCGCGTCTGTGCTGCTATTCGCTCCATCGGCACACCCCGGCCTGTGGGACAAACGCTCTCAGCGGCAGGTCTCCTGACTCACGGCGGGCAGCGTGCGCTACCGGGTATTGCGTCTTCCCAGATTGCTCCAGTGACATATGCAATACCATCGACCGTTTACAGTTGCGGGGGCAGTCGCCGATTCTGCTTCGCCGAAGGGCGAGGCATCACGGCATTCCCATTTTCATTTGCAGGTTATGCAAAACCGATGATGGGGGTGTTGATAATCGATGCGCCGGAAATTGTCAAGCGGGGCACGCCCTACCGCGTACAGCCGACATGAGGGACTTTTTTAGTATATGGTGGGCGTTAGTTGACGAATTTCGAACTTGTGTGACTGATTTTGCTGCGATTTTACAGCATAAGATTAATTATATTTGTAGCGATATCATCCTTAAACTAGTCACTTAATTAGAGATTTGATTTTCATAAAGCACAACAACTTCTTTTATTTTTTGAAAAGGAACTACAATTGCTATTCCGGTATTTACCTTATCGACTGACAGGCCATCGTCATTAATGGCATCATCGATTTCTGTTGTTCTCACATCAAAATGACCATGCACTAATCCTAATAAATAAAAAATCGGCTTGCCACTCGTAGCATTTTTGACTTGGCCTTGAATTGATCTAGTTATACCTAAATTTAGAAAAACGGGGGAGCCACTTAATCCTCCAATTGATCTTGCTTCAATCAAATAGGCCTCAATTTCACCACAGTGTTCGGTCATGATTTGAGGTATTAACATTGAGGCTAAATTGCCCACTCGTGCTATTGGTATGTTTTTCTTAACTCCATGATGATGCCGGAATAATCCCGTAATAAAAACCTCATCACCTAATGCGACTTCATGCTTCGTAAGGATCTCATCAGTAGCACACACTTGATCAGCAACGGCTATGTGATCAAATTCATCTGGAATGCCAGTTCGAATAATAGCTACATCAACAGAATCATCCGTTGGATGTATGTACCAATCACTGATATTTGCTGGGTAATGTGTAGATGTGCCGTCTTTTAAATTTACCCTGATAAAGACTTGATCGAGTAATAGTTCGCTTCGCACCTTATCAAGTACATGTCGGGCAGTAACTAGGTATAAGGGGTAAGCCTCATCCGCTTGGGGTTGGATACCATAATAAAATGCAGTGCCAAGATATACAAAAGTACCATCGACTTTTTGACATCCAATGAACACAACGCATTGCGTTACTTGAGGTGGGATAATCATGTTTTTTTCATTTTCGAACCTAATGACCGCCTAGCTGAGATTCGAACCCAGAGGGTTTTGATAAACCCAATTGAAAATGGCGGTGGAGTATGGGGTTGTGCTTATCTCGCCTCCGCCGCGGAAAGTCTTGCTTTTTTAAAGGCGATTCCCTTCACGTTAGCACGGCTGGCCCAATATCGCATGATATTAGCAAGCTCCCCTTGTTATTGGGCATAATACCCCCTAAATTACCGCAGTCTATAATTATTTTAGGATGCAACATGTAGGCGCATACTAAACACGGCCAGGGAGATAAAAAAGTATGCAGCTGAAAAGTTTTCGCGTCACCAACTTTCGTTCCATCCAAGACAGCGGTGAAATCCGCGTCGATAAAATCACGCCACTCGTTGGTAGAAATGAAAGCGGCAAATCGAATTTGCTGCTTGCACTGGCTAGCCTTAATCCCTCCGAGGGCATCAAGGATTTGAAGCCGATTAAAGATTTTCCGCGAGATCGGCACCTGCATGAATGTAACGATAACACCCCAGTGGTCAGCACCGTATGGGATCTGGAAGATAGCGAAATCGAGGAATTGGATGAAATCCTGGGCGAAGGTCATGGCGTAAAAGCAGTGACGGTTGGCCGCTACTACAAGGCAACCCGCTGGGTAGTTTTAGGCTTGCAAACGCCTAAGATTGATCAGGCTGCGATAAAAGCTGCGGTTAAAAAGGTCGAGCCGATTATTTCCGTCGCCATCGAAAAAATGCCGGATGAGCATAAAACCGCGATTCAGAATGCGCTTAATGGGTTCAAAACCACCGCTCAGGCATTTGCAGATAAGGAGTGGAGCAAAAAGGTTCCGACTACATGCAAAACATTGCGCGAAGCCTTTGTGCGCGCCGGAGCTACCATTCCCGACAACGCGGAAGAACACGTTACGCTGGTTGAGGAAATGGCCGATAATATCGTGGAGTTTGAAAAGAACTCTCAAGCTGCTCGAAATAAAATTGTCGAATTGATGCCCACCTTTGTTTACGTCGCCGAGTTTCCGGATTTAAGCGGCCATCAGAATATTAACGAGTATGTGCAGCGCCGGAATGAAAACCAACCCCTCACCGAGAAAGAAGAAAATTTTGAGAAGCTGTCAAAGGTGGCAGGGTTCGATCCCAAGGAGCTGCAGCGCATCAGCCATGACCACGAAACCCGAAATCAAATCGTCAACCGCTCCAGCGCCGTTGTTACAAAAGAGCTGAAAAGGCTATGGAAAGATCGCGACCTAAAGGTGCGCTTCAATATTGACGGCGCGCACCTGGAAACCTTGATTTCTGATCCGAACAACACTTACGATGTCGAGGTGAATCTTGACGAGCGCAGCCGTGGCTTCCGCTGGTTCTTTTCCTTCTATGTCACCTTTTCGGCTGATACGGATGGCGGCGATGCCGAAGGCGCCATCATTCTGCTGGATGAGCCAGGCCTATTTCTACACGCCACCTCGCAAGATGATTTACTGCAGCACTTGCGTGACGATTTCCAGAATCAAATTGTTTATACCACGCATTCACCTTTCATGGTGCCTTCCGACGAAATTGAATGCGTGAGAACCGTAAACATTAGCCAGGATAAAGGCACCTACGTGAATAACGATCCGGCTGGCGATAGCAGAACGCTATTCCCGCTACAAGCGGCGCTGGGATATCAGGCTTCGCAAACATTGTTCATTGGCAAGTCCAACCTGGTTGTCGAAGGTGTAACGGATTTCTGGATATTATCATCTGTCAGCGATTATTTGCGGGAATCGGGCGGCATTGCACTTCCACAAGAATTGATCATTACACCCGCAGCCGGTGCCCAGCGCGTAAGTTATATGGCAGCACTTCTCGCTTCCCAAGCGCTGGATGTCATGATCCTGCTGGATGACGAAAAAGCTGGCCGCGAAGCGAAAACCGAGCTGCTTAAAAGCAAACTGGTAAGAGAAAACAATGTTACGCTGGTGTCGGAGGCTTTTCCGAAGGGCGCAGTGAAAGAAGCTGATATCGAGGATTTGATTGATGCCGATGTTTATACGGCGCTGGTCAAGGAGTCCTACAAAGCCGAACTTAAGGGGAAAACGCTTACTCTCAACAATAGCATTCCCCGGATCGTGAAGCGCTATGAAGAAGCGTTCACCAGCGCAGGACTAGAATTCAATAAAACCCGCCCCGCACGCCTTTTCATGACGAAAATGGGCTTGAAGC
>JANRKF010000011.1:0-128985 GCA_033763575.1 Alphaproteobacteria bacterium
TTAGATAGCGCCGTCACGCGTTTCTGAATGGCTGCAAACAGCCGGTTACTGCGCTTCCGCTGCTCATGTACTTCCATGTACACTGCGCGGCGGTTCTCGTAACCCGCTGTTTTCGCCTCATTCATAATTCTCGTGACCACACTATCTAGTGAATGCACGATAAATCCGGTCCGTGGTAACGCATCCGCATCATGATAGTGGATGCCATGGCGCGCTGCGCCGGGCCGGGCCGTGCGGCATTGCGCTCATGCGGGTTGGGCAGCGACGTGGCAAGGTATGCTGCCTGCGCGGCGGAAAGCGCTGCTGCCGTCGTGCCAAAATGGAATTTCGCGGCGGCCTCGGCGCCATACACCCCGTCGCCCCATTCGGCGATATTCAGGTAGGCCTCCAGAATATTCTCCTTGCTCCATGTCAGCTCCAGCCAGAGGGTGAGCGGAATTTCCAGCCCCTTCCTGATCCACGACCGCCCATGCCAGAGGAATAAATTCTTGGCGAGCTGCTGGCTGATGGTGGAGGTGGCCTTGATGGCGCGGTTATTGCGCTGCGCCCGCGAGAACGACCGCTCCATCTGGTCGAAATCCAGCCCCCAATGCTCGCAGAACGCGCCATCCTCGGAAGCGACCACCGCCGCCTTCAGGTTGGGCGAGATACGCGAAAGCGGCACCCACTGGCGCCTGGGGATCTTAAATTGCAGCAGGTCATAAAGCATCAGCGTCGAAGGCGGACGCATGAACTGATACGGCACCGACAGCATGTAAGGCAAAAGCAGGAGCAATATCACTAATCGAATAAGCGGGTGGCGCATGGTCGTTGCAGAAGGTAAGGTTTTATAGTTTATAGATAGAGCATACCTTAAGGGGAAAACCATGAGTTTGTCACCGCAAGAAAAGAATGAATTAAATACACACCGCAGGCAGGCGCTTGAGCTTCTTGAGTGGACGATGGATGATATTTCGCCCGAAGGGAAAAAGCTGCATATCAAATGTGGCGTGGAAAGGGAGTTGCACTATATAGATCCAAACTATTTCATGCCCCACTATCGTGACAATGGTACATTTAACGAGAAGCTTTCAGAAACACTTGAACGTGAAATGGAGCGAATAGCTGGGGAGCTGCAAAAAAATCTTCCTTACAATGAATTATTGGAAAGAATTTACCATGATACGGCAGGCACCTTTCTGGTTGAAACAGTGACTCTGCCTTTGACGTTAGGAGTGGCGGCAAAAGCCACAGAGGATTCTACTGCCGCCATACTAGAGATCGCAAAGAAAAAAGGTCATTACTGCGGCACTTATCTTGATTTAGACAATCACATGCATCTTTCTAATCATTTTAAATACTATCCGCAGGAAGTGTTTCAGATTGGCAGCAGAGCCTTTCGGTTGGTAGGGCGCGGTCAACACGCTAATGTAAGCCTGTGGTGCGATGATAAGAATTTGTTTTCCACGACCCCAGCCCTGTTTGACAATTGTGCCCACGGTGCCGCTGCATTGCTGTCGCATTTTATCTTGCCATCACGCAGCGGAAATTATCATCGTATCAAAGCCAAATCGATAAACTCCATCCTCACGATTACCAGTAACACGCTTGCAAAGGGGCATGGGAACGCGATACGTGTCGTTTCTCCGGACGAGGCGCTTCTGGAGGTGGATAACATTAACAGCCCCTCTCGTCTTGAAAGGTGTCGCTTGGAGTTTCGCCAGGCAGCCGCCGAAGCAAATCCTTATGATGTAGTACTCGCTGCCGCGCTTCCTCTGGTCAAAACATGTATCGATACACTTCCTTTCGACCCGACCAGTGGTAAGCTCGCCGACACCCAGACATTCAAAGAATATGCGGAACCTGAAGCGATGCCGATGCCCAGAAGCGAACAGGAAGCGGCGGCATTGTTCAACACAGCCGATAATCCTTATTTTATATTTTTAAACGAACTGGCCGAGCGCAAATTGCAGCGGCTGACGGCAATGCGCTCCTCCTCCGATGACAGCGCGGCCTTGCGGCAGGAAATACGCGACGCCTCCAGCTTGTTGGGCATCGGCACAAAAATGCATCACCTGTATTGCCGACAGTATGGTATGGAGAGTGTGATGCCGCTGCAAACGCCAATGATGGGTGTTGTATAACCATGCCAAAAGTGTATATCGCCGGGGCGAAGATTCAGACGGGCGGCGCCTATATGGCCTATCATATCGGGCGGCTGCTTGCGCGGCATTTCGGTTATGAGATGGTGGATGTGCATCTCTACGAAACCGGCCCGCCGATTTTTCCCTATGACACGCCGATCACCACCATGTCGCCTGCGGAGATGGAGCGCGCCATCACGCCCGATGATCTGATGGTGGTGAACCCGTCCTTCTCGCAGTTTTTATTCGGGCTGCGGCTGCCGGGAAAAAAGATCATGTACATCCAGGATTTCCGGACTTTCCTGCTGCTCGATTGCCATTTCGATCTTTATATTTCGGTGAGCAATCTGGTCGCCCGCTACGTCCACGCGCTCTACGGCATGACCACGCAGGTGATTCCCGCATTCATCGACCCGCCCGCGCTCCCGATCACGCCATGGCACTCGCGGCCCAAAGGCTCGGCGCTGGTCTATATGAAAAACCCCAGCCGCGAGCATAAGATTCTGCTGGATGTGCTGCGTGGGAGGCTCGCCCGCACCGCGCCGCATATCGATCTCTCGCAGGTGACCCAGGGCAGGGGCATGCCGCACGCCGAATTTCTGCAGAAGCTCGGCAGCGTGCGTTATTTGGTGAATTTATCGCTGGCCGAAGGGTTCGGTCTGGTGGCGCTCGAAGCGATGCATATGGGCACGATGGTTACCGGGGTGGATGGCCTCGCCGGGCGCGATTACATGCGCCAGGGCGAGAATGCCTATGTCGGCAGCATCCGCGATTTGCGGACCCTGCATCTTACCATCCAGCGCGCTTTCGAGGATGAAGCGCTCGCCGAAAAATGCGTGCAGGGCGGGTTCAAAACCGCGGCGGAATATGGCTACGAGCCGTTTAAAAACGCATGGCTGCCGCATCTGGCAAAACTGCTCGGGCGGGAGCCGCAAGGTGCGTAATATCCTCCTCACCGGGCTTCCCCGCGCCGGCACCACGCTGGCCGCAAGCCTTCTCGACGCCGCGCCCGATAGCGTCTGCCTGAACGAGCCGGAGTGGCAGCGTCCGCACCCATCGCTTTCCGCTGAAGCCTTCGCACGGGCGGTGAAAGAGGATTTCGATGATGTGCGGAAAAAACTGCTGGCTGGTATTGCGGTGCCGGACCGGCGGGCGGCGGATGGTTCGGCGCTTACTAATTATTACGACTCCGGAACGAAAAATAATTTTGTGATGCATGATCTGTTGCGCCCCGGACTGACCGAAGATTTTACCCTCGCCATGAAACATAACGGGCCGTATCTCGCCGCACTGCCGGAACTGGTGGCGCTGGGATGTTTTGAAATTCGCGCCATCCTCCGCCACCCGCTGCCGGTGCTGCGTTCATGGCGCAGGCTTGACCTTCCCATCAGTCGCGGCGAGTTGCCGAACGCCACGGCCTATTGGCCGGAGATGAAGGCGCTTACTTCGGCGAAGATGGAGTTGCTGGAAAAACAGGTGCGGATGCTGGAGCTGATGGTTGCGCGGATACTCGAACATCAATCGCAGATTACCGTCGTGCGCTATGAGGATCAGGTGACAGGTGACAGGAGTCAGCTGTCAGAAAAAGAGACGGCGGAGGATAAGGAAATTATGGAGATGCTCAAGCGCTACGCACCACGGGCGATGCGTTATTATGAAGCGAATGGATCCCCGCCTTCGCGGGGATGACATAACGGTGATGTGAGCGCAGTAGCGCGAACCAGTCCTGAACGCGTCCCATGTGGCCGCCAGCAGGCGGCCACGGGGATTACGTAATTTACGCGCTCTTGCGCGGGCCGGAGCGGAAGCGGCGGCGCTTGTTATTGTTGTTGGCAGGACGCCCGCTGCCCGGCTTGCCGGAATGACCGGAGGTGCGGAAATCCGCCTGCGCTTTTTTATACGCTTCGGGATCGAGCAGTTTGGCGATCGCCATCCATTTTTCCTTGTCCGCCGGAGCGATGAGGTTGACCGCAGCGCCCTCCGCCTCGTTCCTGCCCGTGCGGCCGATGCGGTGGATGTAATCTTCCGCCACCTGCGGCAGGTCATAGTTGATGACATGTTCGATATGCGGAATGTCGAGGCCGCGCGCGGCGATATCGGTCGCCACTAAAATGCGGTGCTTCATCTCGCGGAAGTTTTTAATCACCTTGTCGCGCTGGTTCTGGCGCAAATCGCCATGGATGGCGTCAGCCGAATGCTTGGCGCCGCGCAGGCGCTTGGCAAGTTTCTCCGCGCCCCATTTGGTTTTCACGAACACAATCACCGAACCTTCGCGGGTATTGAGCTGTTCAACCAGCTGGTCGTATTTGCTGTCGTCAGTGACGCTGATATTTTCCTGGGTGATTTTCGCAATCGGCTTGGACACTTCACCGGCGGCAACGCGCACCGGGTTGTTCAGGTATTTCTGCGAAATCTTGATGATATTGTCGGGCAGCGTCGCCGAGAACATGAGCGTCTGGCGAACCGCCGGCAGGAATTTGAAAATACGGTCGATCTGCGGGCCAAAACCCATATCGAGCATACGGTCGGTTTCATCGAGCACCAGGAAATTCGCATCATGCAGCATGAGGCTGCCGCGTTCCAGATGGTCGTTGATGCGGCCCGGCGTGCCGACGATGATACGCGGGCGCATCCGCAGCGCGGTCAATTGTTTCGGCATGGAATCACCGCCGATGAGCAGGGCGGATTTAATCGGCGCCGCGCCCACCATGGCATCGAGCTGTTGTTGCACCTGCACCGCCAGTTCGCGGGTCGGGCAGAGAATCAATGCGCTGCCACGCGGGTTGGTAAGCAGGCGGTTGACCAGCGGAATGCCGAACGCGCCGGTTTTGCCGGTGCCGGTTTGCGCCGAGCCGAGCACGTCGCGGCCAGCGAGCGCTTCCGGAATCGATTTCGCCTGGATCGGGGTAGGGGTGGTAAAACCCATTTTAGCGAGCGCCGCCATCAGCTGCGGCGGGAGGTTGAGGGAGCTGAAATCTTGCATAATAGTAGTCATAATAGTCCTTACTAAGTGCCTCGCTAACTCTACTTCTGCTGCGAACTACATCGTCGCTGCGGTGCTCAAATCCTCATGTACTTCGCTGTACACTGCGGTTCTGCGCTCCTCGCTCCTCGTATTTCTTTGCATAAGCGAGTTAGTCAGGCACTTCCTTGTTTTTGTTTATGCGCCGCCAGACAATCCGGAGGCGCGAAAAAAGAGTTTCGTTTCCAAGCCCATACTTTCGAAGTAGGGGGAACTTTGGTTAAACTCTTTGTCAAACGAGGGAAGGACTGGCACATTGTGCCGATCAATCAGTATCTTAGTAAGATACGGCCGCCACCGGCAGCACACTTGAAGATAAGAGTTTTTTACTAAACCCGCGAGCAACCTAACCTAAATGCGGACCGAATGCAAGCGGGAAGTTTGCTTGGGGAGCGGAAAAGACGGCTACCCTTACCAACGCCTCAACTCTCTGGACTGTGCCTCTATCTCCTCTTCGGGAGCCACTGCCAGCTTATAGGTTTTTTTTAGTTCAGTAAGCCGTTCCACTCCCTTATCAGTAATGGTATAGAATCCGGCGCCATCATTCCCCTTCCCGTCCCCCAACTCTATATGTTTTTCGTCTGCCAGCAGTTGCAGTACGTCATTTATATCATCAATATCGCAAATATAGCTTTTCCCGCCTATGGTTGTGCGCGAATAGGGGGCTTTCAATTGCCTTAGTTGATTTAAAATCTGCCCCCTAGGTTCCGGCGCGGACGATAATAAATTTTTCAGTGCTATGGTCTGTACCCCACCAACCCGCTCCACATGGCTGTCAGCTACCCGAATAGAGAGCTTTACTTCTTTCGCTATCTGGAGGGCATGCAGTATCAACAACTCGATAATCTCAGTATCTTCGGCGGTTTCTTGCTTGATTTCAGGGGGGGTGCGCTTGCGCGATTTCCTCCCCGTTGCCGACTCGGCGACAACCCCGCCAGCGACCTGAGAGGGTGTCCGGGTATTGTCACCAAGAATGTCGGCCATGATTGCGGCAGATTCTTTATCGACCGCCTGCCGTTTACCTTGCTCCGTGATCTGGTAATGGGTGCCATTGCGGCCAGCGCCATCGGCGATTTCGATCAATTTTCTCTCCGCTAATGTACGGATTGCCTCTGTTATTTTTTTTGCTGCGATCCTGAAAAGCCGGGTTTGCTTGGCAGGTGTTTGACCGCTGAAAAATTCAGGCACCACCTGAATGCCATCACGCAGATTAAAATTAGCATAGCAATCATGCAAATGGCTTGCTGCCCATGCGCGATCGGCATTGGACCCATATGCGAAAGCACAAAGCAAAACGGCCTCAATTTGCGCCTGGTCTTTCAGCGCGGGTACTCTAGTTTCCCCTTCTTTAAGTGGCCGGTTCATCGCTGGTTTCCTATACTCACTGCTGACTCTCCGCCGCTCACAGCAAATCGCCCGTTTTGATGTCACCCTTGTTTTCTTCCGCGCCGAGGACCAGCTCGTAATGCGCGGCGCCCGCCGGGATCATCGGATAGACGTTTTCCTCCGGATCGACGATCATATCGAGCAGCACCGGCCCCTTATGGTCGATCATCGCCGAAAGCGCCTTATCGACATCCTCGACTTTGCTGCACTGCATACCCTTGATGCCGTAAGCCTCGGCGAGCTTCACGAAATCCGGCAGCGAATCCATATAGGATTCGGAATAGCGGCAGCCATGGAACATCTGCTGCCATTGCCGCACCATGCCCATGCAGTGATTGTTGAGGATGAGGATTTTCACCGGCAGGCGATATTGCGCGATGGTGGAAAGCTCCTGGATATTCATCATGAACGAGGCCTCGCCGGTGACGCAGACCACCAGATCATCCGGGTGCGCAATCTGCACCCCCATCGCCGAGGGCAGGCCGTAACCCATGGTGCCCAGACCCCCCGACGTCATCCAGCGATAGGGCTTGTCGAAGGTGAGGAACTGCGCCGCCCACATCTGGTGCTGGCCGACATCGGTGGTGATGAAGGTCGAATGTTTTTTGCTGAGCGCGTTCAAGCGGTCGAGCGCATATTGCGGCTTGATGATGTCCTTGCCCTGCTTGTAGGAAAAACTCTTCCTCGCCCGCCAGCCTTCGATTTTTTTCCACCAGTCGGACGTATCGGGCTTTTTGTATTTCGCTTTCCACAGCTCAAGCATCTGCTCGATTACTACCCCGGCATCGCCGATGATCGGCACATGGGCGTGGATGTTTTTATTGATCGAGCTGGGATCGATATCGACATGGATCTTGATCGAATCCACCGAGAATTTATCTAGCTTTCCGGTCACCCGGTCGTCGAACCGCGCCCCGATATTGATCATCACGTCGCACTCGGCCATGCACATATTGGCCTCTAAGCTCCCGTGCATGCCGAGCATGCCGACGAATTGCGGGTCGTTGCCGGGGAAGGCACCCAGGCCCATCAATGTATTGGTGATGGGGAAGCCGGTCGCATGCACCAGCTCGGTGAGTTTCGCGCAGGCCTCCAGCCCGGCATTGATGACCCCGCCGCCGACATAAAAAATCGGCCGCTTGGCAGCAGCCATCAGCGCCACCGCTTTTTCAACCTGCGCGGCATCGCCCTGCTGCTGCGGGTTATAGGAAGGACGGCTTGCTTCCGGCTTGCCCGCATAGCTTCCGAGCTGGTTCATGATGTTTTTCGGGATATCGATGACGACCGGGCCGGGCCTTCCTGTGCGCGCCACATGGAACGCCTCATGCATGATGCGCGGCAAATCCTCAATCGAACGCACCAGGTAGTTATATTTGGTGCAGCTGCGGGTGATGCCGGTGGTGTCGGCTTCCTGAAACGCATCCGAACCAATCAGATGCGTGGGCACCTGCCCGGTGATGCAGACGAGCGGGATCGAATCGAGCATGGCATCGGTAAGCCCCGTGACCGCGTTGGTCGCACCCGGGCCGGAGGTCACCAGCACCACGCCGACTTTTCCGGTCGACCGCGCGTAGCCTTCCGCCGCATGGGTCGCCGCCTGCTCGTGGCGCACGAGGATATGGCGCAATTGATTTTGCTTGAACAGCGCATCGTAAATCGGCAGCACCGCCCCGCCCGGATAGCCGAACACGGTATCGACCTCCTCGTTGATGAGGGATTTGACAATAATCTCCGCGCCAAGAATCTGTTCGGCGGGGGTGGCGTCGGGTTGTTTTTTCATAGCGGCTTTCGGTGGTGTCATTTTTATTTTCCTGGTTCTCTTTGGCCTGTTGGTTTTTCGTTTCCTCCGCGCAGATTGGCAAGCATTTGGTCGGCGATATCTACTTCTGGTCCAAGGCGAATCACTTTCGTAACTCCTTCCGGCGGCTCTGCATATTTTTCTTTCTCATTGAATACAGTAGCCAGAAACGTGGGCGCATCCGATGCTATCAAGCCTTGTTCGCGCACATACCTAATAAGCACCGCCCCTCTATCTAAACGATGCACATTAAATTCCGGTGGAAATTCAGGCGGCGTAGGAGACGCATGATAAATCGGCAAATTATCTTGCACCATCAGCTGATACCCTTCCCCTTTATTTTTATTAAGGAATTCGACCGCCTCCACCATTGTGCTCACTGAGTGACAATCATGCCCATCGCACAACTGTCGCTCCAAATCTTCTATGTACTCACTCTCACCTACCAATAATATTTTTTTCTTCATCATAAATACATCCCCCTGATTGCATCGTTAGAAGAACGGTCATTGTAACAGATTTTGTTGGTTTTCATTCTCTATTCCTTATTCATCTCATACAAAAAACTGTCCCGGAAGGGGGTAAAATGCATTTTTTGCAAACTATTTTACATCAAGCTGATTTTTATGAGAAAAATAATGAGGTGGATGGAAGCTGGTGTTTAAACCACGTCACCTGCCGTTTGGCATAGTTGCGGGTTTTCTGCTGCATGGCGGAAATGGCTGCATCCAGAGAAATTTCTTTTTTAATATAAGCAGTTAGCTCGCGAACGCCTATTATTTTAGTCAGGGGAATTGAGGAATTGAGGAATTGAGGAATTGAGGAATCAGTTCTCCAGTTCTTCAATTCTTCAATTCCACTTACTTCCTCCACCGCCCCTTGCTCTATCATTTGCAGCACGCGGGCGTCGCATCTTGCATATAGCTCGGCACGCGGCAACTCGACGATTTCCAGTTGGAACCGCTCCGGCGCATAAAAAGGCGCGGATTTTTGCTGCTGCCAGAATGAAAGCGGCTTGCCGCTGCCCAGCCATACCGCATAGGCCCGCACCAGCCGCTGCTTATCCACCACTTTGAGGCGGGTGAAAAACGCCGGATCGACGGCGCGGAGGCGCTCGGCAAACGCGTCTTTCCCCATCTGCCCATAATCGCTCTCCGCCTGGGAGCGCACCGCCTCGTCGATGTCGGGAATGTCCGCCATGCCCTGCATCAGCGCCTTCAGATACAGCCCGGTGCCGCCGACCACGATCGGCGTCTGGCCCTGCGAAAGCGCCCAGTCGATTTCCATCTTGGCGAGCCGGAGCCATTTGCCCGCCGAAAACTGCTCATCGGCAGGGGCAAAACCATAGAGCCTGTGCGGCGTGCTGGCTTCCTCATCGGCGCTGGGGCGGGCGGTCAGGATCCGCAGGTCGCGGTAGACCTGCTGCGAATCGGCATTGATGATGACACCATTCGTTTGCTCTGCTAAGAGCAGGGCGCGGGCCGATTTTCCGGAAGCGGTGGGGCCGCCTATGATAATGATTTTCTGGTGCATGACGATGGACTATATTGCAACGCTCTTCACACACAACCCCCAAGACATTGAAGTTTTCAAGCAGGGGCTTTCCATCATCCGCGAGGGGCGGAAGGAAGAGGGGGTGTATGAGATTATTTTCTCGGCCACGAGCCACGATCCACGAGCCACGAGCCACGATCTTGTGATCGAACCCTACCCGCCCGCGCCCAAAAAACTGCTCATCAGCGATATGGATTCGACGATGATCCACCAGGAATGCATCGACGAGCTGGCCGATTTCGTGGGGAAAAAAGCCCATGTCGCGGCGATTACCGAGCGCGCCATGAACGGCGAGATGGTGTTTGAAGAGGCGCTGCGCGAACGGGTGGCGTTGCTGAAAGGCCTGCCGGTCGAAAAATTACAGCAATGTTTCGATGAGCGCATTACCGCGATGGACGGGGCGAAGGAGCTGGTCTCGGCCTTTAAGGCAAGCGGCGGCAAAGCGGTGCTGGTCTCCGGCGGGTTCACGTTTTTTACCGAGCGCGTAGCCAGAATGCTCGGCTTTGATGAGCATTATGCGAATATTCTGGAAGTGGAAAATGGCAGGCTCACCGGCACGGTGCGCGAGCCAATCCTAGGCAAGGAAGCCAAGCTCGCCGAGCTGCATAGGCAGTGTAAATTGCTGGGCTGCCAGCCTGAAAACGTGATTGCGATCGGGGACGGGGCGAATGATCTGCCGATGCTGAAAGAAGCCGGACTCGGTATTGCCACCCACGCCAAACCCGTGGTCGCCGCCCAGGTGAAATCCCGCATCAACCACGGCGACCTGAGCAGTATCCTCTACGTGTTGTGAAACAGCTTATGCTTTCAGCGATGGGCCAGCCAAATTCGGATTTATTGCGCCCGGATTTTGTTTTCTGACTTCCAAATCGGCACCGCTTTGCACCAGATAATCCACACCCGTGAGAGGAGCGATATCTGAGGTTTTGAAGCCTTTGACTGCCGTTGGTTTTTCTTTCGGGGGGGCGTTTTTATCTATGGTAGCTTTAGCATCATTAAGTTCTTCAAGCATTTCGCCGATCTCGTCGGGGGTTTTGCCGTCGGCGGTCAATTTGGCGGTGACCTTCGTTTTAAAATCCGAAAGTTTCGTGGTGACGCCCGCTTGCACCAGCGTCGTCGCCTTATGGATGGCTTCTTCAGGATTGCTGACATCGAGCCTGTCCAGCACCCCGGTTTTATTCAGCGCCTCAATCAATTTTTCATTGGTTGCGACTTGTCTTACAGTATTGTCGTATATTTCCAGATGCTTATCGAGCGCCTTGGCGTAAACCGCATCATCCTCGCCCGCTCCTTTTGCGCGGAAAGTTCCATCAAAGAAATCATGGCCTGCCTTATCTTTTTTGAGCAACAGCTTGCGAACTTCCAGCTTGTCTTCCCCTTTGGACATGATAGCCTCTGCCTCGTTCAGCCCAATCAGTTGCGGCAGGTGTTTGCCATCGGAGTCTTTGGCATTCAGCACGTTTTTAACTGCCGGTTCTGCACGGCCTACACCCAGCGGCCAGCTTTTCAGGGCGAGCAGGGCAGCGCTCGGCTTACCATCAGTATCTTTAGCGTCCATCAACGCCGTCATCGTGGCCGGGTCGCTCGTCAGTGCACCAAGTGCCTTAACGGCAGCTTCGCGCTGTTTATAGATTAGGGCGGCTGTCTTTTTGTCGCTTCCGCTTGCGTCCGCTTGCGGGAACTGGTTGATAACGGACTGAACGAGGTTGAAGCTCACGGTGCCGCTTTGGCTGGACTGGATGACGTCTTTGGTCACGATTTTAGGATTGGCCTCGATAAGCGCGCTCATTTTTTCTACCTGCTCGCCCATTTGCGCCGTGCGTGCATCGATATCAATCGTGCCTGCCTTATAATCGGCTTCGATTTTATTGGCAGCAACCACAACGGCCTTTAATTCTGCTTCGGTAGCCATGTCACGTCTCCTGTCTTGGTTTTTGGTATATCGCAGTTCTCAATATACCAGTCATAACGTGCCCATACTATGCTCAAAGTATGAATTATTTGTTACAATAGGCCATAAAAGCCTAAAAACCCAGCCATTGTCACAAAAGCTTCATACTTCATCTTTTGTAAACCACTGCCCGCTATGGTACTTTTATCTTGTCTGGATATTCCAGGCGGGATGCTTATGAGACGGCCTTTCGTGCCTAGGGACATAAGTGTTTTTAATGACGTTTTGAAGTAAAGGTTTTTATTATGAAAACTCAAACCAAAGACTTGGCACTCACCTGGCAGGCTTCCCTGCTGGTGGTGCTTGCGGCCTTTGTCATGCTCTTGCCTGACATGGCCCACGCTACCGATACCCGCATGGGTAACGTGCTCTGCACGGTATCTCTGTGGTTCACCGGCAACACCGGTAAAGGTCTTGCCACCATTGCTATTACCGTGATCGGTATCGGCGCACTCCTGGGTAAAGTATCCTGGGGTATGGCGATGATCGTCGGTATCGGCGTGGCGATCGTATTTGGTGCCTCTGCTATCGTATCCACCATGGGTGCGGGTGCGGCCGGCGGCCAGGTAGGTAACACCCAGAACCAGGGCACCAACTGCTACACGCAGGCTGCGTAACCTTAGTTCGCTACTCAAAAAGCCCCGCATGGAAACATGCGGGGCTTTTTTATTGCCAGAGGCTTTTCATTCCGCCCGCCACGTCGTTATCCTGCGGTCTCGGCTTGCTCATGTACTTGGCTGTACACTTCGCTGCGCCTCGCCTTGGCTGCCTAGTGGCGGACGAAAGCAAAAGCCTCTTAATCCATTAAGGGCGATTGCTATAGGTTCCCACCGCTTCGGCAGTGGCCATCGTATGCTTGCCGATGGCTTCCATGGCCTGTTTGCCGGTGAAATTGCCGGAAAGATCCAGCGACGGCGTATCCAGCGCGTAAATGCGGAAATGATAGTGGTGGAGGCGTTCGTCGTTCCATGGCGGGCAGGGGCCGTCATAACCGCCGAACGACCCTTTCATGAAGCTCGCATAATCATTCTGCCCGTTCACGCCATAGCTGGTTTTGCCCACCGGCTTGCCTGTTTGCTTGTATCCGCTGCTATCCTGCCCCTGCTTGATCGAAGTGACGTCGGCGGGGATGTCCACCAGCACCCAGTGGTAAAAATCCTGACGCGGCATATCGGCCGGCAGGGTTTTGCCCTCCTTGTTGGCGTCGTCAAAGCTTGCGGGCACGTCCGGATCGACCACGAGCAGCGCAAACGACTTCGTGCCTTTCGGCGCGCCCGACCAGCGGATTTGCGGGTTGAGGTTGCCGCCGTTCTTGGTCTTTCCCTTGCCGTCAGGCATGCAGAAGGCGAAATTCGGCGGGATGCGGTCGCCCTTGCCGATGCCGCCGAGATCAACCTTCAGTGCATAGGCCGGTGAGCAAAGAAGGCTCGATGCCGCACATGTAAATAATATTTTTTTCATAAAACGCTCCTTATAAAGATGTAAATTATTGACGCACGAAGATGGTAATATGGTCATCGCGGAATACTTCCTTCCAGCCGGTGCGCTGTGCAAAAAGCCGCCCAAGCTCGCGTTCGGCGAACATGGTATAGGCGATAACGCCGTCGATAGGGTAGCTATCCACCACCGCTTCCCAGCCGGGCTGCCCCGCCCAGATGTGGTGAAAATCCCGGATCACCTTGTCCGGATAGGCGGTTTCCACCCGCCCGTCGAGGAATACCGGAAGCCCGCCGCCCGACAGATACAAAACCACCGCCCCCAGGCCGTAATCATTCAGGAAACGGTGGTGGGGGTACTGTTTCTGGGCGAAGGCGATGCCGGGTTGATAGGCGGCGTAGGGCGCTATGTTTTCCATGCCGAAGAGACGCACTCCAAGCGGTGTGGCGAGTACGCCAAACGTCGCCGCCCATGCCAGCGATGTCATGACGATCACATGCCTCGAATGGGTAACGAAGATGTTATCGTGCATCCGCCCTGCCCATGCCTTGAACGCGGGCACGCCCCGGCGGCTGGGATTTTCTGCGATATTTTGGGCGATATAATAGGCAAGGAGCGGGCAGGAAAAAAGATAAAAAAACATCCAGTAGCGAATGCAGGTAAAGGCCAGCAGCAGAAAACCGAAGGCCAGCAGATTTTCCGCGAAGGCAGGCTTCGAGGCGTAGCGCAGCGCGTAATACAGGAAAACCGGTATGTAAAGCTGGTTGGCGAAAAACCCCCAGTCGGTGACGGAGGGCTGGAATTCGTTGGTGAAGCGGAAACTGAATTTCCCGATCATCGAAAACACCACGCCCAAAATGTCTTCCATACCAAAAGGCGAGACCAAAAGCCCGGCGATACTGAGCAGCCCGACGGCGACAAGATGCGCCATGAGCCGCCAGTCGCGCTCCAGAAGCGCCTGCAACCCGAACGCGCCGAGCAGTACAAATGCGATGATGAAGCCGCCATGCAGATTCACCCATAGCGGCATGAGCGCGGGCATCGCATACCACCACCACACGCGCCAGCCGCGATAGCGCACGAACAGCGCGAGCATGAAAAGAAACGCCAGAAACAGGTTGCTCACCCACATCGACCGCAGATGCAGCACGGTAGACATCATCACCAGCAGCACCGGGAAAAAAGAGGCGATGCCGCTTCCGCCCGAGCATAACAGGCAGGCGCGATATAAAAATACCATGGTCATGGCGATGGTGACGATGTTGAACATCAACGGCCCGGCCCAGCCGAACCGCGCATGCAGGGCGCTGATTGCCATATCCCACAGCCATGAAACATTCACCCAGCCATGCTCCGGCGCGGTGAACGACCATGTGTTGGGCGGGGTGAGGCTGCCCGAAGCGCGGATCAGGTCGCCCGCCGCCATGTGCCATGCCGTGTCCGTATCCATGAGCAGCGCCGGGACATTGAGGCATAACGCGATGATAATGCCCGCAAAAAGCAGGTAGGACGTGAAAAAAGCTACAGATTTCTGCTGCATGTATACCTTGATTGGTTGAATTGCCATCAGTATGGACTATATACACCATAGAAAATCCAAAGGAAAACATATGTTCATCCAGACTGAATCCACCCCCAATCCGCTCACGCTGAAATTCACTCCCGGCGTCGACGTCATGTCCACGGGAACCGTGTTTTTTACCGGCAGGGAAGATGCGAGCATCTCGCCGCTGGCCACCGCATTGTTCGACATCGAAGGGGTGAATGCGGTTTTCCTCGGCAGCGATTTCATCACCGTCACCAAGGACGAAGCCTCGCACTGGGAGGCGCTGAAACCGATACTCCTCACCGCGATCATGGATCATTTCATGGCCGGAAAACCGGTGCTGCTGAAAGGCGGTGAAACCGCCGTCGCGGCAAGCGATGCCGACGATTCCGACCTGGTAAAACAAATCAAGGAGCTGATCGAAACCCGCGTGCGCCCGGCGGTGGCGCAGGATGGCGGCGACATCATCTTCCACGGTTTCGCCGACGGCATCGTGACGCTCGAACTGCACGGCTCCTGCTCCGGCTGCCCCAGCAGTACCGTGACCCTCAAAAACGGCATTGAGAATATGCTGAAGCATTATGTGCCGGAAGTGATCGCGGTGGAGGCGGTCGCCTGAAGCATTCTTCATTCCGCCCGCCACGTCGTTATCCTGCGGTCTCGGCTTGCTCATGTACTTGGCTGTACACTTCGCTGCGCCTCGCCTTGGCTGCCTAGTGGCGGACGAAAGCAAGAATGCTTTGTTGCCATTCGGTGCATAAAATACTGGCTATTCTAAGGCTTCCTGCTATTTTCCTGACTCCTGTAACCTTTGTAATGTGACTTATGACCATTCAGATTTTTCGTACCCAGCCCAGCTTCGATTTCATGGGCAAACGCTGGATCGGGTTCATTCTTTCGATCATACTCACGCTTGGTTCGCTCGGATTGGTCGCCACCAAGGGCCTCAATTTCGGCATCGACTTTACCGGCGGCATCCTGATGGAAATCCACACCGAGCAGCCCGCGGATCTGGGGATGATGCGCGGTCTGTTTGATGGCGGCGATTTCGGTGAGGTTAGCTTGCAAAACAGCGGCTCGGAAAACGATGTGATGATCCGCATCCAGGTCAGTGAAAGCGACGATCAGGCCAAAACCGTCGAACGTGTGAAGGAGTTGCTTGTCGGGGAAATTGGTGAGGGCGTTGCCTTCCGCCGCACCGATTATGTCGGGCCGACGGTGGGCCGCGAGCTGATGAAAAACGGCATCATCGCCACGATTCTGTCGTTTGCCGCCATCATGCTCTATGTGTGGTTCCGTTTCGAGTGGCAATATGGCGTCGGCGCGATCCTGGCGCTGCTGCATGATACTATCATGATTATCGGGTTTTTCGCGGTGACGCGCTTTGAATTCGGGCTCACCGCCATCGCCGCCATCCTCACCATCATCGGCTATTCGATCAACGATTCGGTGGTGATCTATGACCGCATCCGCGAAAGCCTCCGCCGTTTCAAGAAAAAAGAAATCATCGAGTTGCTCAACCTCTCAATCAATGAGACGCTTTCACGCACCATTCTCACCGCAAGCACCACGCTGCTCGCCTCGCTCGCGCTGTTCCTGTTCGGCGGCGAGGTGATTCGCGGTTTCTCCGGCGCGATGGTGTTCGGCGTCATTATCGGCACCTATTCCTCCATCTATATTTCCGCTCCGACGCTGCTCTATCTCAATATACGCAGCAACACGGAGGCCCAGCCAAAGGCGGCCTGACATGCATCACGACCTCGACGGCTATAAATTCGAAGATTTAAAACCCGGCATGAAGGCCACCGTTTCGCGCACCATCACCGAAACCGACCTGCGCAATTTCTCCGGCGTCTCCGGCGACACCAACCCGATGCACTTGAACGAGGAATATGCGAAATCGACGCCGTTCGGCGGCTGCATCGTCCACGGCATGCTCACCGCGTCCCTCATCTCGGCGGCCATCGGCACCAAGCTGCCGGGGCCGGGCTGCATCTATATGAGCCAGACACTCAAATTCCTCGCCCCGGTGCGCGTGGGTGACACGGTCTACGCGGTCGTCACCGTCACCGCCCTGCAACCGGAGAAAAAACGCGCCACCTTTTCCACCCAATGTTTTGTGAAGGAAACGCTGGTCATCGATGGTGAGGCGCTCATCAAGGTGCCGAGCAAACTCTACTAGGCCTTGCTGCAAAGACTGGCTTGCTCCGCTTCCGCTACGCATGTATTTAAGCATACACTTACGTTGCGGTTCTCGCAAACCAGCCTTTTCGCTGGTGGCCTAGCGAGTTTGCAAATATAAATTGGGTTATGAAACTGATTCGCGATCTTTCAAACGTTCCGGCCAGCGCCAAAGGGGCCGTGCTGGCGCTTGGGAATTTCGACGGGCTGCATCTGGGCCACCGGGCGATTTTGCAGGAGACGCTGCAGCGGGCGAAGAAGGCGGGCCGCCCCGCCGCCGTGATGACATTCGAGCCGCACCCCCGCGAATTTTTCAGGCCCGACGCTCCGAAACTCCGCCTCATGCGCCTTCGGGAAAAAATCGAGGGCCTGCGCGCCATGGGCTTTTCAACCCTTTTCATGCCGCATTTCAATGCCGCGCTCGCCGCCACCAGCGCCGCCGATTTCGTATCGAGATGGCTTTCGGGAACGCTTGCCGTGCAGGAAATCATCACCGGCGATGATTTTTGCTTCGGCAAAGGGCGCAGCGGCAACCGCGCATTCCTTACCGAAAGTGCTGGCCGCTACGGTTTCCTCTACCATGCGATCGCTCCCGTGTGCAGCGATGCCGGGGTGATTTCCTCCACCGCGGTGCGCACCCTGCTTGCCGAGGGGAATGTCGCCGCCGCCAGCGCGCTGCTTGGGCGGCCCTACAGCGTGTGCGGCCATGTCATCCATGGCGATAAGCGCGGGCGGCAGCTCGGATTTCCCACCGCCAATATCCCGCTCGCCCGGTTATTTGTGCCCCGCGCCGGGGTCTATGCGGTGGCCGCCGGAGCGCATAAAGGGGTGGCCAATATCGGCCTCCGCCCGACATTCGGCGGCACAAAACCGCAGGCGGAGATTCATTTATTCGATTTCTCCGGCGATCTTTATGGCCAATATCTGCGCGTTGAATTACAAGCGTTCCTGCGCGACGAGCAGCGTTTTGAATCGCTGGAGCAGCTTAAACAACACATCGCACAGGACTGCGAAAGAGCAAAGGCACTATGAAATGATCGCCAATAAGAAATATTTCTGCGCGAGCCTTTTAATCGCCGCCGTGACCCTGCTGCTCGATCAGGCGAGTAAATGGTGGGCGCTTGATGTGGTGGGTCTTGCCAGCCGCCCACCGATTGAAGTGACGGGGTTTTTCAACCTGGTGCTGGTGTGGAATCACGGCATCAGTTTCGGCATGCTCTCCGGCCACCGCCTGCCGCTGGTGCTGATCGCGCTGGCGCTGGTCATCGTTGCCGTGCTGCTTAAATGGCTGGCCAGCGCGCATAATCGGCTCATGGTCGCCGGTATCGGGCTGGTCATCGGCGGCGCGCTGGGCAATGTGATCGACCGGGCGCGTTTCGGCGCCGTGGCGGATTTCCTCGATTTCCACCTGTACGGCATGCACTGGCCGGCCTTTAATATTGCCGATAGCGCCATCTTCATGGGGGTTGTAGTTTTATGCATAGAGAGTATCATGCATGCTCCGAAAAAAAGATCATAGGACAGGTATGAAAAGATTATATTTCGCAGTGCCACTTTTGCTGCTTGCCGCGTGCGGTGAAACGACGGTGAAAGAAACACTCGGCATCGACCGCCGCGCACCCGACGAATTCCGCGTGGTATCGCGCCCGCCGCTTTCGGTGCCGCCGCAGTTTGATTTGCGCCCGCCGGGCATTAATGGCGTCGATGTGCAGTCCGGCACGCGTGACCGGGCGCAATCGCTGGTGCTGGGTAACGATCCCGGTGCAACCGCCGCCGATACGCGGGTGATGTCCGTTTCCAGCGCACCGGCCGGGGCGTCCGCCGCCAGCACTCCCGCCGAAAGCGGCTTCCTGCAAAAAGCCGGGGCCAGTCAGGCCGATCCGAACGTGAAAAAAGACCTCGCTGAAAAGAAAATCAACGAGGGAATCGAGAAAGAGGAATCGAGCTGGTGGGATAAGGTCACGGTGTTGCCGGAGAATAAGGAGCCGGTCGTCAAAGCCGATGCCGAAGCCGACCGCATCAAGAAAAACCAGGAAGAAGGCAAGCCGGTGACTGAAGGCGATACGCCGGAAACGGGCGGTGGGCCGGTGAGCGTGCTGAAAAGCTGGATCGGAGACTAAATTGCTACTATCGCTTGCTGCGAACGCTGGTTTTTTGCGCTTCCGTTGCTCACGTACTGAACGTACGCTCCGCTACGGGTCTCAAAAAATCACCCTTCTCGCTAGCGCGCTAGCACAATTGGTATCATTTGCATTTATTCCTTCTGCTTATGCGGCGTCCGTGCAACCCATCGAAACCTTCCGGCTCAAAAACGGCATGGAGGTGGTGGTGCTGCCCAATCACCGTGTGCCGGCGGTGAATCATATGCTCTGGTACCGCATCGGCGCGGCGGACGATCCGCAGGGTAAATCCGGCCTCGCCCATTACCACGAACACCTGATGTTCAAGGGCGGAAAAAAATTCGCCACCGGTGATTATGTGCGGCTGATCGACAAGAATGGCGGTGAGTACAACGCCTTCACCGGCGCCGATGCGACATCCTACTACGTCACCATCGCCAAGGATCGCCTGCCGCAGGTGATGGAGCTGGAAGCCGACCGCATGCGCACCATCACCGTCACCGACGACGAAGCCGCCAAGGAAAAAGAGGTGATTATCGAGGAGCGCCGCAGCCGCATCGAGAATTCGCCGCCCGCGCTGCTGGCCGAGCAGATGAGCGCGGCGCTTTTCCGCAACCACCCCTATCATCTGCCGATCATCGGCTGGCAGCATGAAATGGACGGACTCACTAAGCGCGACGTGCTCGATTTCCATGCGAAATATTACCACCCGAATAATGCGGTGCTGATCGTAAGCGGCGATATCACGGCCGCCGAATTGAAACCGCTCGCCGAAAAATATTACGGCGCCCTGCCGCGAAAAGAAATTCCGCCACGCCACTGGCTTGCCGAGCCGCCGCAGATCGTCGGGCGCACGGTGACGCTCCATCACCGGAATGTGAAACAGCCGGAATTCAGCCGTATGTATGCGGCGCCGAGCATGGTGAGCGGCGACAAGGCGCAAGCCCTGCCGCTGTTCGTGTTGGCGCATCTTTTGGGCGGCGGGAAAAACAGCGCGCTCTACCAGTCGCTGGTGGTGGAGCAGAAAATCGCGGCGGATATCGGTATCGATTATAATTTCTATGCGCGTGGCCCGGCGGCATTCTCCATCGACATCACGCCGGAAAAAGACGTGCCGCTCGCCACGCTTGAAAAAGCGCTGGATAGCGAACTTGCAAAATTCCTGAAAGACGGCGCGGAGCCCCAGGCGCTCGATCGCACCAAGCGCCTGATGCAGGCGGAGATCATCTATGCGCGTGAAGGGCTGACCAGCCTTTCGAATATCATGGGCTGGATGATCATGGCCGGCCAGCCAGCGGAGAATTTCAACCGCTGGCCGGAAATGATCGGCGCCGTCACCGCCGGGCAGGTGGTGGTCGCCGCCCGCGCAGTATTGAAACCGGAAGCCTCTGTCACAGGATATTTGTTACCGGAGGAAAAGCCATGAGCTGGCAAAACCCTGACGTGCGCTGCAAATCTGCTTGCGATGGAGCCTCCTCAGGTCGGTCATGTACTGGCGTGTACACTCCCTCCCTTCGGTATCCATCGCTGCGCGCTTTTTTGCGCAAGCGGGTTTTGGGTGCCGGAACGGCTTTATATTGCTTATTCGCCTTTCATGCTGTTGCCATGGCTGCGCCGGTACAGGAAATAAAAACGCCGCAGGGCTTCACTGTCTGGCTGGTTGAGGACCATTCGCTGCCGATTATTTCAGCGAACCTCACCTTTACCGGCAGCGGCATCGCCTATGACCCGAAAGGCAAGGAGGGCCGCGCCAACATCTCGGCTTCGCTGTTGCTGGAAGGCGCAGGAAACCGCGACGCCAAAGCCTTCAACGCCGCGCTCGAGGAATATGCGGTGCGCCTGAATGTTGGCGTTGACGATGACGATATCGCCGCCTCGTTCACGACGCTTTCCGAGCATAAGGATGTGGCATTTTCGATGCTCTCCGATGCGCTGGCCCGTCCGCGCTTCGACGCCGATGCAGTGGAGCGCGCCCGCAGCAAAATGCAGGTGTTGTTGGTCGAGCAATCGCAATCGCCGCACTATAAACTGACGCGTGGTTTCCAGGAAAGCCTCTACGGCACGCACTCCTATTCGCGTATCGGCATCGGCACCAAAGAGAGCCTGGACGGATTGACGGCTGACGATTTCCGCGATTATATTAGGCGTTACCTGACCCGTGAAAACGTCCTGATCTCGGTGGTGGGTGATGTGACGGCAGAAGAAATTTCCGCGCTGTTCGATGCCAGCCTCGGCGCGCTTCCGGAACGCTATAATCCGGATACCGCCGTTGCCGATGTTAACATTCCTGCATCGCCCGATAGCCGCGTCATCGAGCATGACATACCGCAAACCATCGTCGCCTTCGGGGCAGAAGGTATCCGGCGCAACGATCCGGATTATATCCCGGCCTATGTGTTTAATCACGCGCTGGGCGGCGGCGGGCTTAACTCCATGCTCGCCAAAGAAATCCGGGTGAAGCGCGGCCTTGCCTATTCGGTCAATACGCAAATCGATCCGAAGATGCATGCGGCGGCGTGGCGCGGCATGTTCGCCACCCGCAACGCGCAGGCGAAAGCTGCGGTGGCGGCGCTTAAGGAAGTGCTGGCCGGTGTCGAAAAAAACGGCATCGATCCTGTGGTGTTGGCCGATACGAAAGCCTATCTTACCGGCTCGTTCATCCTCAATTTCAGCAGCAACCAGGAGATCGCCAGTTTCCTTGCCGTCATGCAGCGGCATAGACTGGGCATCGATTATTTTGACAAGCGTAACGCGATGGTGGAGGCGGTGTCGATGGAAGACATCAAAAGGGTGAGTGCGCGGTTGATCGATCCGTCGCGGTTGCGTATGGTGATGGTTGGAAAACCGGAGTTGTAACGATGTCGCACTATGTCCATAGCACCGATCATTGCCTGTCGGGAAAAAACCGGGAAGCGGTGGCCGCCTCATGCGAATCGCTGGCGGCGTATGAGGCCGACCTCGCCGCAGGGCGCGATCCCTTGGCCGCACCGATCCTTGCGCTCTGCCAGCGTGAGGATGATCTTGCCACCATCGAAAAAATCGCCGCCGATATTCGCAGACGCTTCTCGCAGGTGATTTTGTGTGGCGCGGGCGGGTCGGTCCTTTCCGGCCGCGTGCTCTCAAACCTGCGGTTATACTCGCAGTCGCCGATGGTATACACGCTCGATAATATCGACCCCAGCGCGATTGCCGCCGTCATCGAATGCTGCCCGCCGGAGAATACGATGGTGATCGCCGTGAGCAAATCCGGCGGCACCGCCGAAACGCTCAGCCAGTTTTACGCGCTCCTTTCACATTTTGAGAAAACACTGGGCGACCGGGTGAGCGAGCATTTCATGGCCATCACCACGGCAGGCGACAGCCCGCTGCGCCATAGCTGCAACGAGCGCAACATATTGGTGATCGAACATCCCTCCGACATCGGCGGACGCTTCTCATTATTTACGGCGGTAGGATTATTGCCCGCCGCACTGGCCGGGGTAGATATCCGCGCCTTGCGTCGCGGCGCTTTGACCGCGGTGAAAAGGCTGGGGCAGGGCGAGATGCATCCGGCGCGCCTCGGCGCGGCCCTGCAATATGATGCGATTGCGGGCGGCCGTAATATGTCGGTGATGCTGCCTTACTGCGAGCGCCTCGCCGGGTTCTCCGCATGGTACCGCCAGAGCTGGGCGGAGAGCCTCGGCAAGGATGGCAAAGGCGCCACGCCGATTTCCGCCGTCGGCACCACCGACCAGCATAGCCAGCTGCAGCTTTATCTCGACGGCCCCGACGATAAATTTTTCACCATGATATTGTATCGCCGCGCCGGTACCGGCCAGGAAATCGCCGCCCCCGACCTGCCCGGCCTTGAATATCTGCAAGGCAAAACCACCGGCGATATCATGGCCGCCGAGCAGAAAGCGACGCTCGAAACACTGGTGGCGCATGGCCGCCCGGTGCGGGTGATACAGATGGAAGGGCTGAACGAAGAAACGCTGGGCGCGCTGCTGATGCATTTCATGCTGGAGATTTTTTTCATGGCGCGCCTGCTCGGTGTGAATGCCTTCGACCAGCCCGCCGTCGAGGATGGCAAGCGCCGCGCCCGCGATTATCTGCTCGGGAAAAACCTATGACGATCCGCATATTACCGGAGAGTTTGGTCAACCGCATCGCCGCCGGTGAGGTGGTGGAACGGCCGGCATCGGTGGTGAAAGAGCTGGTCGAAAATGCGCTCGACGCCGGTGCGACCGCGATCGAAGTGGTGATCGAGGACGCAGGAAAAAACCTCATCATCGTGCAGGATAACGGCAAGGGCATGAGCCGCGAAGAGCTGACCCTTTCGGTCGCCCGCCATGCCACCTCGAAACTGCCGGGGGACGATCTGCTCAATATCCGGCATTTTGGGTTTAGAGGTGAAGCGCTGCCTTCCATCGCTTCGGTGTCGCGCATGAAAATCGCCACGCGCCGCGCTGCCGATGCGCATGGCTGGAGCCTGTTGCTCGATGGCGGGAAACCGCAGGAGGTGATTCCTGCCACCATGCTGCCGGGCACGCGCATCGAAGTGCGCGATCTGTTTTATACCACCCCGGCGCGGCTGAATTTTTTAAAAAGCGACCGCAGCGAAGCCGGCAGCGTGCATGAAGTGATGCGTAAATTCGCCATGGTGCATCCGCAGGTGGCGTTTAAATTTTCCTCCGGCGGCAAAACGCTGCTGAATGTGGCGGCATCCGCTTCGGCGCAGGCGCGTATCGCCGATGTGATGGGGCGTGAATTCGCCGAAAATTCGCTGGCGCTTGCGCATGAGCGCGGCACGCTTACCCTCTCCGGCTTCGCCTCGCTGCCCACCTATAATATGGGCAATTCCACCTCGCAATATCTGTTCGTGAATGGCCGCCAGGTGCGCGATAAGCTGTTGCTGGGCGTGGTGAAGGCGGCGTACCAGGATGTGCTGGCGCATGACCGCTACGCGGTGGTGGTGCTGTTCGTGCAGCTGCCCGCCGAGGACGTGGATGTGAACGTGCATCCGGCCAAGGCCGAGGTGCGGTTCCGCGATGCGCAAGCGTTGCGCGGTCTCATCATCGGCGCGATCCGTAATGCCATCGGTGAAGCCGGTTTCCGCGCCTCGAAAGAGGTGGCGGCGGAGGCGCTCGCACGGTTTTCCGCACCGGAGCAGCAATACAGCGCGCCGCTTTTTAACACAGCAGTGACAACGCAATCTTCCGCTGGGTTTTATGAACACCGTTCGGGTTATGGCGCACCGCCCGCCCACACATTGGTGCCACAGGCACGCGCCACCGAGGCGCCCGCCATGGCTGCGGATGGCGTCTCCTATCCGCTCGGTGCGGCGCGCACGCAGCTGCACAAAACCTATATCGTTGCCGAAACACCAAGCGGTTTAGTCATTGTCGATCAGCATGCCGCGCATGAGCGGCTGGTCTATGAAAAAATGAAAAAAGCCATGGCCGAAAAAGGCATTGCACGGCAGGTGTTACTTATTCCGGAAGTGGTGGAACTCGAAGCAGTCGCTGCCGAAGCGATCCTCGCACGCGCTGCTGAATTCGCTGAACTCGGCCTCATCATCGAGCCGTTCGGCGGCCATAGCGTGGTGGTGCGCGAAACACCTGCGCTCTTGGGCGAAGTAAATGTGGTGGCCCTTATCACCGCCCTGGCTGACGATTTGACCGAATATGACGAGGCGATGTCATTGGCCGACAAGCTGCAACATGTGTGCGGAACGATGGCCTGCCACAGCTCGATTCGCGCCGGGCGCGAACTCAATATCGCGGAAATGAACGCGCTGCTGCGGGAAATGGAGCACACCCCGTCTTCCGGCCAATGCAATCATGGACGACCCACTTATATTGAGCTAAAACGTAAGGACATCGAAATATTGTTTGGGCGGCGCGGATGATTTTTTCCCTCTTCATCACTCTCTCTGCATTCCTGATTGCGCTCATCGGCACGCGGCTTTTAATCCTTGCTTTTCGTGGCCGCCGCATGATGCTCGACCTGCCGAATGCGCGCAGCAACCACCAGACGCCGGTGCCAAAAGGCGGCGGGCTGGCGGTGGTATTCGCGCTTATCATCCCGATGCTGGTTGCTAATATCGAGCTTGCGATCGTGCTCTCGGTGTTGATTCTGGCCGCCGTATCGCTGCTCGACGACCTGATTACGGTGCCGCCGCTGGTGCGTTTGCTGGTTCAGGTGATTGCGGTGGCGATACCGCTTTCCATCCTGCCCATCGATTTTTCCGGGGGGCTGCTGCCGCCGATGGTCGAAAAAACACTGGTGGGCATTATGTGGATATGGTGCATCAACCTGTTTAATTTCATGGATGGCGCCGATGGGCTTTCCGCCGTCGAAATGATATCGGTCGGGCTCGGCATCACTTTCATCATGGTGTTTGCCGAACAATTCCCCGGTGAGTTGGCCCACTACGCGATGGTCCTCGCTGCTGCAGGCTGTGGCTTCTGGTGGTGGAACCGCCACCCGGCCAAAATATTCCTGGGTGATGTCGGCAGCATTCCCATCGGCTTTATCATCGGCTATTTATTGCTGCTCACTGCACTTTCCGGCTATCCTGTCGCTGCGCTTATATTGCCGGGCTATTATTTCGCCGATGCAACCATCACCATTATAAAACGCCTGCTGAAGCGGGAAAAAATATGGCAGGCCCATTCGAGCCACTATTACCAGCAGGCCATGCGCAAGGGCTGGAAACACGGTCTGGTGACGCAATATATCGCCGGGGTGAATGTGCTGCTCGGCTTCCTCGCGGTCTATAGCGCGCTCTATCCCGATCTCAATTTTCTTTTCATTGCGCTTGCCGTCATGGCGGTGTTCATGCTGATGGGATTTTTCCGCCATCACCCCGGCGACTCCACCACCGGGACGCAGAAATGAAGCGGCATTTTAATATCCGCAGTCTCATCGCCGCGCTGCACGATGCGCTGATGGCCTCACTCAGCTTTATCGCCGCGCTGTATCTGCGCCTGGGCGACGACCAGCTGTCGTTCTCCGCCGATTATTTCCTGCCGGCGACATTGCTGCTCACCGCCATCTGCATCGCGGTCTTTACCTCGATGCATTTATATCGCGGCCTGTGGCGGTTTGCTTCGATGCGCGACATGGTGGCGATTGCCAAATCAGTTTCGCTGGCCATGGTGATTTTCGCCGCCTGTATGTTCCTGTTCAATCGCCTAGAGCATCTGCCGCGCTCGGTGCTGTTCATCAACTGGCTGCTGCTGATGTTTATGCTCGCCGCCCCGCGTTTCGCCTATCGCTCGCTCAAAGACCGCACGCTGCTTTGGGAAATGACGCTGGAGGAAAAAGCGAAAATTCCGGTGCTGGTGATCGGCGCTACCGGGCTCGCCGAGCAATTCATCCAGGATATGTCGCGTGATCCGCGCACCGGCTACCGTGTGGTCGGCATCCTCGATAACGACGCGCAGCGCCATCACCGCACCCTGCATCGCACCCGTATTTACGGCAGCGTGGCGATGCTGCCGGAGGTGCTGAAATCGCTCACCCGAAAGGGCAGGCGTCCGCATAAAATCCTGATCGCCGATCCGCATTTAAGCGGCGATGAAATCAAACGCCTGATGGAAATGGCGGACGAGGAAGCGCTGCCGGTGGCGCGCATTCCACGCTTAAGCGACTTCAAACAGCATTTTGACGAGAAGCTCGATGTCCAGCCGATTGCGCTGGAAGATTTGCTCGGCCGTCCGCAAATGCCGCTCGACCGTGCCTCCATGCGTTCGCTGATTGCCGGGAAACGCGTGCTGGTTACGGGAGCGGGCGGCAGTATCGGCAGCGAACTGGTGCGCCAGCTCGTCTCCTACCGCCCGGAGAAATTGCTTTTACTCGATGCCTGCGAATATAATTTATATGAAATCAAACGCGCCGCCGATGCGCTGGGCGATGCCAAAAAAATCACCGGCCTGCTGGGCGATGTCCGCGACGAGCAACTCATCGCCCATCTTTTCCTTGAGCATAAACCGGAGATCGTATTTCACGCCGCCGCCATCAAACATGTGCCGCTGGCGGAGGAAAACCCGGAAGAGGCGATCCTCACCAATATCTTCGGCACGAAGCTGGTCGCCGATGCCTGTGCGCGGCATGCGGTTGCCGATATGGTGATGATTTCGACCGACAAGGCGGTGAATCCCACCAATGTCATGGGTGCAACGAAGAAACTCGCCGAGTCCTATTGCCAGGCCTTGGCCCGCAACCATCCCGCCACCCGTTTTTCAACCGTGCGCTTCGGCAATGTGCTGGGTTCGACCGGCTCGGTCGTACCGCTTTTCGCCGAGCAGATCGTAGGCGGCGGGCCGGTGACGGTGACGCATCCCGACATGACGCGCTATTTCATGACCATCCGCGAGGCGGTGGAGCTGGTGTTGCAGGCCGCCGCCATCGGCGCTTCCATGCCCGGCGAGCGCGGTCATATTTTTGTGCTCGATATGGGAAGCCCGGTGAAGATCGCCGACCTGGCCACGCAGATGATCAAGCTGGCCGGCCACGCGCCGGAAGACATCGCCATTATTTATACCGGCCTGCGCCCGGGTGAAAAGCTGCATGAGGAATTGTTCCATGATGCCGAAACGCTCGAAAAAACGCCGCATGCCAGCATATTCCTTGCCAGCTCGCGCACGAGCGTCTATAGCGAGATTTCCCCGGCGCTGGAAAAACTGAAAGCGGCAAGTCTTGCCCGCCAGCGCGTGCAGGCCGTATCGCTTTTGAAGGCGCTGGTGCCGGAATTTAACCCCTTGTCGAATGTTGCCTGACCCATGATTACACGCGCTTTACTCTCCGTTTCCGATAAAACCGGCCTCATTGAATTCGCCACATTCCTTGCCGCGCAGAAAATCGAACTGCTCTCGACCGGCGGCACGGCGAAGGCCCTGCGCGACGCCGGGCTTGCCGTGGTCGATGTGTCGAACCATACCGGATTCCCCGAAATCATGGACGGGCGCGTGAAAACCCTGCACCCGAAAATTCATGGCGGCCTGCTTGCGGTGCGTGATGACGCTGAACATAAAAAAGCCATGCAGAAGCACGATATCGCGCCGATCGACCTGGTCGTCATTAATTTATATCCGTTCGAGGCGACCGTAAAAAAAGGCGCCGGCTTTGCCGAATGCATCGAGAATATCGATATTGGCGGGCCGAGCATGGTGCGCTCCTCGGCCAAAAACCATGCCTATGTCACCGTGCTCACCGACCCGGCGGATTATGCTGCGGTGATGGAAGAAATGAAGGCGAATAAAAATGCTACGCTGCCGGAAACGCGCAAGAAACTTGCGGCCAAGGCCTTCGCCCGCACGGCGGCGTATGATGCGGCGATCAGCGGCTGGTTCGCAGGCGCGCTCAGCGATCCGTTCCCGGAGCGCTTTACCGTAAGCGGCGTGCGCATGAACGCGCTGCATTATGGCGAAAACCCGCACCAGCAGGCGGCGTTTTATGCCACCGGCGAGGAAGAAATCTCGCTCGCAAGCGCGAAGCAGGTGCAGGGCGCGGCGCTTAGCTATAACAACCTGAACGATGCCTCGGCAGCCTTCGAACTGGTGCGCGAATTTTCCGAACCGGCGGTGGCGATTATCAAACATGCCAACCCGTGCGGCGTGGCGGTGGGGAGCAATCTGGTGGATGCATTTACGCGTGCGCTGGCCTGCGATCCGGTGAGTGCGTATGGCGGCATTATCGCCGTGAACCGGCCCATCGACGAAGCATTTGTCGCAGCGCTCGGAAAGTTGTTTTTAGAAGTGATGATTGCGCCCGCAGCCGACGATGCGGCGCTTGCCGCGCTCTCAGGCCGCAAAAAACTGAAACTCCTACTCACCGGCAGCATTCCGGAACCGGCATCGCGCAAGCTGGTGAAATCCATTTCCGGTGGGTTTTTAGTGCAGGACGAAGATAGTATCGTCACCCGCGATGCGCCAAAAACCGTTACCAAAAAACCCGTTTCAAACGCCGAAATGGATGATTTGCAGTTTGCCTTCACCGTCGCCAAACATGTCAAATCCAACGCCATCGTATTGGTGAAGGATAAGGCGACCATCGGCATCGGCGCCGGTCAGATGAGCCGTATCGATTCCACCCGCATCGCCTGCATTAAAGCAGCAGAAGCCGGGATTTCCACGCAAGGCTCGGTGCTGGCGTCCGATGCGTTTTTCCCCTTTGCCGATAATGTCGAGCTCGCTGCGAAAGAAGGCATCGCCGCCATCATCCAGCCCGGCGGCTCGATTCGCGATGAGGATGTCATCTCCAAGGCCGACGAGCATGATATCGGCATGGTGTTTACCGGAATTAGGCACTTCAGGCATTGATCTTTATAGTGTCCTCGCGATTTCCTTTTGAAATCGCATGGGACGCGCTTCGCCGCTCATGGCTGGCTCGCGCTGCTGCGCTCTCCTCACCATTTTATGTGGTGAACTTCGCGGCGATCTTACTGTAAATCGCGGCTACCGCATCTTCCGGAATATGGTTCTCACCCGCCAGGTGTACGATATCGAACGCGGTGCTATAGACATCCATATTGGCAATAAACTGCGCGAGCGCAGCAGGCGCTCCCTGGGCAACGAGCGCCGCCGATTTTTCCTGGTCGTCGGCGGAGGGTTTCATCACTGCCATGCGTTTTTGCGCAGGCTGGATGATGCGCGTTTTAATATCATCGATGTCAAGAGGATGCGCCATGTTGGCAAGCAGCCAGATGACACGCTCGCGGATGAAGGCGCCAAGGCGCGTGAATAATTCCGCCTGCTGTGCCACCGGGATTTTCCCGGTGAGCGCGTCGAGTTGCTTCCAGTGCACGCGCAAATTAAACGCATCGCGCACGATGGCATAACCCACCGCAATATCGCTGGCATCGGCATGGTACGTTTCCATCAGCTCATTCACAAAGGTGCAGCCCATGCGGTTCACAAGCGAATTGGTGAGCATGGTACCGATGATTTCACGCCGCAGCGGATGGGCAAGAATCGCCTCGCGGTAATCGCGCTGCATCACTTCCGGGAAATAATGCATCAGCTCGTCTTCAAAATAGACATGGTCCAGCAGGTCGCTTTCCACCAGCGACTTATATAAATCCATTTTGCTGTAGGCGAGCAGCACCGCGAGTTCCGGACGGGTGAGTGCCAGCCCTTTGGTTTTCATCTCGGCGAGGAATTGGTCCGTGGGTAGATATTCGACGCTGCGGGTGAGTGCGCCTTTGGCTTCCAGCACATGCATCAGCCGCGCCTGCGCGTCGAGTCCGGCGCCACCTTGCTGTTCGGCGATGGTGAGCGCAAGCGTTTGCAGGCTGTTATCTTTCAGCACCAGCTCGGCCACTTCGTCGGTCATCGCCTCCAGCACCATATCGCGTTTTTCGATGGTGAGCGCGCCGCTGGCGAGTAAATAGCTGAAAGTGATTTTGATATTCACTTCATGATCCGAGCAATCGACGCCGGCGGAATTATCGATGGCATCGGTGTTGATGCGCCCGCCGCTTCTTGCATATTCGATACGGCCTTTTTGCGTGAAGCCGAGATTACCGCCTTCGCCGACCACCTTGCAGCGCAGCTCCCTGCCGTTTACCCGCACCGCGTTATTGGCGCGGTCTCCGACTTGTTCATGGCTCTCATCCTCAGCTTTGACATAGGTGCCGATACCGCCGTTCCATAGCAGATCGACCGGCGCCACCAGAATTGCGCGGATGAGTTCATCCGGTGCAATTTTGTTTTTGCTGATGCCGAGCGCCTGCATCGCCTCCGGCGAAAGCTCGATGAATTTTGCTGAACGCTCGTAGATACCACCGCCCTTGGAGAGCAGTGCCGCATCGTAATCCCTCCAGCTGGAGCGGGGCAGCTTGAACAGCCGCTCACGCTCGGTGAAACTGACTGCCGCATCCGGCGTCGGGTCGATAAAAATATGCATATGGTTGAAGGCGGCAACCAACTTCGTATGCCTGGAAAGCAGCATGCCATTGCCGAATACATCGCCTCCCATATCGCCGATGCCGACGCAGGTGAAATCTTCCCGCGCCACATCGCGCCCTTTTTCATGGAAGTGACGCGCCACGGAAATCCACGCGCCGCGCGCGGTGATGGCCATTTTCTTGTGGTCATAGCCGGCCGACCCGCCGGAGGCGAAGGCATCGTTCAGCCAGAAGCCGTAAGCGTTCGATACACCGTTGGCGATATCGGAAAAGCTCGCGGTGCCTTTGTCGGCGGCGACCACCAGGTAAGGATCATCGCCATCATGCCGCACGACCTGTGACGGCGTTACCACTCCGCTTGCCGTGCGGTTGTCGGTGATGTCGAGCAGGCCTTGCAGGTAGAGCGTGTAGCAGCTGATCGCTTCTGTTTGCAGCGCCTCGCGGTCGCCTCCGTTCGGCGCTTTTTTCAACACGAAACCGCCCTTCGATCCCACCGGAACGATCACGGCATTTTTCACCATCTGCGCTTTCATCAGCCCCAGCACTTCGGTGCGGAAATCGTCCGGTCGGTCGGACCAGCGCAGCCCGCCGCGCGCCACTTTCCCGCCGCGCAAATGAATGCCTTCCACACGCGGGCTATAAACAAAAATCTCGGCAAACGGCACCGGCAGCGGCAAATCGGGTATGGCCGGCGAATCGAATTTAAACGAGAGCACCGCCTTGTCGGGCTGATAATAATTGGTGCGCGTCATCGCCATGATTATCTGGCTGAAGGTGCGCAGGATCCGGTCGTAGGCGGCGCTGGCGACTTCCTCCAGCGCCTTATCGATCGCGCTTTTGAGGCTATGGATTTTCACATCGCGCTGCAGGGTTTCCGGCGAGAAACGCGCATGGAAAAGCTCGACGATCTGTTTGGCAAGCAAGGGATGTTTGCACAGCGCCTGTGCGACCGCGCCTTGCGAGATACCCCAGCCGGTTTGTTTCAAATATTTAGTAAGCGCCCGCAGCAGGCTCGCTTCGCGGAAATTGATCCCGGCAAGGAGCACCAGCGCGTTGATGCGGTCATTTTCGATCACGCCCTGCCAGCTTGCCAGAAGCGCTTTTTCCGTTGCATCGGCGAGCGGCGCAATCCGGGTGATGGTGGCGGGAAGCTGCAATTTGAAATCGCGGATCCAGATGCGGTTTTCAACTCCCATGGGCGAGACCAGATAGGGTTGCTCCTCGATTACACGGAAGCCGGCATTTTCAAGAATGGGGAGAATGTCGGAGAGCGCGATCTGCGTCGTCGGGTTATAGATTTTCAGATGGGCGAATTGTTCGTCCTGATCCAGCTGATACAGCTTCACCGCTAGCCCGCCCTTGGTCATGGCGATTTCCGCTTCCTCAATATCATGGCAGCAGGCCGCCGCATCGTGGCTGGCGATATAGGAGGGCGGGAATGCTTCGGCATAGCGCTTGTGCAAGGCGAGCGCTTTCGGCTCATCGTGCCGGGTTAGCAGCGCATCGAGCATCTGCTCGCTCCACACCCCGGCGAGGCGCGCGATTTCACGTTCGATCTTGCCGACATTCACATGCGGCACATCGCCGGGTGTGGTGCGGATGATGAGGTGCAGCCGGGCCAGCGGCGCGTCGGTGATCTGCGTGTTGAAGGCGGTGGTGGTGCCGTTATAGGCGGCCTCAATGATATGCTGGATCTGGCGGCGCAGCTCGGTGGAAAACTGCTCACGCGGCACGAACGCCATGACGCTGATGAAGCGCTCGAATACGTCCTTGCGAATAAAACAGCGCACGCCGGGCTTCACCTCCAGCGACAGGATGCCCATGCTGACTTCGAACAGCTCGTCTTCGCTCATCTGGAACACTTCATCACGCGGCAGGAATTCGAGGATCGTCGAAAAGGCTTTGCCGTCATGGCTGTTGGGTGGAAAACCCGAACGATCCAGCATCCGCGCGATCTTGTTGCGCAGCAGCGGAATATCGTTGGTGCTCTGATAATAGACATTCGAGGTGAACAGCCCCAGAAAACGCACCTCGCCGATAACATTGCCGGCCTCGTCGAAACGCTTGATGCCGATATAATCCATCGGCACGCGGCGATGCACCGGCGAGCGGCGGTTGGATTTGGTGATCTCGATGAGGTGCTTGGAAAGCAGCCGGTGGCGCTGGTCCCTGGGCATGGTCTCGAGGCCGATACGGCTTTTATCGCTGGCGGTGGAGAGTATGCCGAGCTTAGAAGTGCCGGCGATATCGATCTCGCTCTTGTCGGCGCTTTGCACGAAATCATATTCGCCGTAACCGAGGAACACAAAGTTGCGCGCCACCAGCCATGAAAGAAAGTCGCGCACTTCGGCGACATACGCCGCCTCGAACCCTTTCGGTGCTTTTTTCAGCCCTTGAATGGTGGCTTCGGCCTTGGCGATGATCGCCTTCCAGTCGCCAACGGCGGCGCGGACATGGCGTAATATGCGGATCAGTTCCTCTTTAAGCTGCTCGGTCGAAAGCGTATCCGGCAACGGTGAAACTTCAAAATGAATCAGAGATTCGGCGTGCGAGTCACCTTCCTCGCCAAGCGAGGTCAGCGCGCCCTTGGCATCGCGCGAGACGGGAAAAATCGGGTGGTAGGTCTCGCGGATGGTGAGCCCCTGGCGGCCCAGCTCTATAGTAAGCGAATCGACAAGGAAGGGCATGTCGTCGTTGATGAGCTCAATGATGGTTGATTTCGAATGATAGCCGTGCTCCTTTGCATCCGGCGTGAAAATGCGGATGGCGGGAGTGGCGGCATCACGGGTGCAAAAAAATGCGAACATCGATTGCACCATGGCATTGGTGCGCGCCGTTTCCATTTTTTCCAGGTCGGCGACCAGCAGGCGGGCATAAAAAATCTCGGCGAAGCGGCGCTCCATGCCGGTGATTTTCTTGGGCAGTGCGGCCAGCAGTTCTTTAATCAGCGCCGACTGTTGCTTCTGGTAGGTAGGCTTCATGCGTATTCCTGCAATTATTATTTTGTTTTACGAAGCGTTATAGCCTATATGCTCATCTCATGCAAAGCACCAAGAACAAAGAATACCAGGATAGTGTCATCGCGATTGCGTTGCAAGCGGGCGCGCTGCTTATGCGCTATTTTGTCGAGGGCCATAAGGTCAGCACCAAAGAGGATAACAGCCCGGTGACCAACGCCGATATCGAAGCCAATACGCTGATTTCAGAAGCGCTGCAGGCGCTCGATGCGACTATTCCGGTGATCGCCGAAGAAGATGAAACGCTGGGCGATTCGGCGGCGCGTTTCTGGCTGGTCGATCCGCTGGACGGCACCCGCGCTTTTGTCGCCGGCGAGCCGGAATTCACGGTGAATATCGGCCTGATTGAAAATGGCGTGCCGACTTTCGGGGTGATTTTCGTCCCGGCGCAATCGCTGCTTTATTATGGCACGGTGGGGCAGGGGGCGTACCGCGTCAAAGACGGTGGCACTCCGGAAAAAATCCATGTGCGCGCCAGGCCCGAAGACGGTGTGACGGTGGTGAAAAGCAAATCCCACCCATCACCAAAAACCGAAGCCTTCCTCAGCACCATGAAGGTGAAGGAGATGATCGCCGGCTCCAGCTCGGTAAAATTTTGTCAGGTGGCGGAAGCGGCCGCCGATATTTATCCGCGTCTTGGCCGCACGATGGAATGGGACACCGCTGCCGGACACGCCATCCTCAGCGCCGCCGGCGGCAAGGTGATCGTCGCCGAAACCGGCGCGCCGCTCACCTATGGCAAGGCCGGATTCGAAAACCCGCACTTCATCGCACTGGGTTATTAGATAGCGCTGTCACGCGTTTCTGAATGGCTGCAAACAGCCGGTTACTGCGCTCTCGGTTCTCGTAACCTGCTGTTTTCGCTTCATTCATAATTCTCGTGACCACACTATCTAGCGCCTCCCTATGCCTTGCTCTCCAGCCTCACGGTTTTTTGCAATCAGGGCGGGTATTTGGCTGACATCGCTGACGGTACCCAGATCGATGAACTGTACGTCCCCTCGCTCTTTCAAATCTTTCAGGAAATCTGCTATAACATTTTCTGGAATTTTCTGCTGGCTGAGTGAGAAGCGACTGAATACTTCAATAAAATCTCGAATCACCCCTTGAAAAAGATGTTTACTGAAATCAGCACCTTGTTCACCAGCGCGTGATTGATATTCTTTCGCAATGATGCGCAGGTGTGGGCGTGCCTCCTTTTCGACCACGAGAAAATGTTTGAGGCGGTCTTGTTCCATTTTACTATAATGATAGAGAGTAAGCGGAGTGTTTACCGTTGCGACATGCGCGCTTGGCTGTGGAAGATCAGGATTCTTCACCGCTTCATAATCAAGAGACAGCACATGCTCACGTGCGTCCTTACCAATCTTCGGAGCAGCCTGATGGAATACACGCGCTAACTTTTCAAGCATTGTCCATTTCATTTCTACGGCATCGACCATGATTCTCTTGGGGCTACCATAGTCGTGCTCAATGAAAAAATGATACCGCCGCCCGTCTCTGTCGGCCTGTGCCAATTCCGGGAAATGGGAGATGAGGCGCTGGACGGCCGGGTCATCATGTGAAACTTCGTGTTCAAATCGCATGGGTTTTCATCATCCAATATACCCCTCCACCACGTCCCAGAAATTCGACTCCAGCCTGACGCCGTAGAGCGCGTTGATGGCGGCGAATCCGGTGGGGCTGGTGGTGTTGACTTCGGTGAGGTAGTCGCCGATCATATCGACACCCGCGAAAAGGATGCCTTCCTCGCGCAGCATTTCGCCCAGCTCTTCGCAGGTTGCGAGCTGTTTCGCCGACAGCGAGGTTTTGACCGGGGTGCCGCCGACGCGCATATTGGCGCGGACGTCGCCGCTCGCCGGAATGCGGCCAAGCGCGCCCGCGATCTCACCGTCGAGCAGGATGATGCGCTTGTCATCGGTCGCCACTTCCGGCAGGAAGCGCTGCACCATCACCGGCTCCTTGTTGCCGGTAAAAATCATTTCCATCAGCGCGTGGAAATTCTGGTCGTCCGGCTTGATACGCAGCACCGCCCGGCCGCCATAGCCGTAAAGCGGCTTGATGACGATGTCTTTTTCATCGCGCCGGAACTCCTCGATCGCCTGCACATCCGCCGTAATCAGCGTCGGCGGCATGGCATGCTCCAGCAGCGTCGGAAATATTTTCTCCGGGAAATTACGCACGGCCACCGGGTTATTCACCACCAGCGCCTCGGTCATCACCTGTTCGAGCAGGTAGGTGGTCGATAAATAGGTCATGTTAAACGGCGGGTCCTGCCGCAGCAAAATCACGTCCATGTCGTGCAGCGGCTCATGCCATAATTCGCCGAGCGTGTAAAAATTCTCCGTACCTTCGAGGAATTTTACCTTGCGCCCGCGCGCGAGCACGCTGCCTTCACGATAGGTGAGATGTTCCGGCGTGTAGTAAAAAATATCATGTCCCCGCGCCTGCGCCTCCCGCGCCATCAGCAAGGTGGAATCGGATTTCGGATTGATCGATGAGAGCGCGTCCATCTGGATCGCGACGCGAAGCGGCATGAACTATCCCTTCCTGCGCGGGTCGTCCTTGAAGCGCGCATAGCTCACCACGCGCTGCACATAGCTGGTGGTGCTGGCGATATAGGTCACTTTGTCCAGCTCCATCTGGTTCTGCGCGATGCCCATGATATAGACGACCTGATTGACCGTGAGCACGCTGAAATTGACCGAGCGTATGCCCTTGGTCGCCAGCAGCCGGGCGCGGATCTGCGTGCTGATCCATACATCACGCGTATAGTTCCAGAAGCTGCTCTTGTCGTTCACCTGAATCTCGTCGATGACTTCGACCACGCCCGACACTTCCCAGGTGAGACGCACGGCTTCGACCTGCGATTCCGGTTTATCTACATTGCCGGTGAGCAGCACCCGGCCTTCCACCACCTTCACTTCGACATTGGCGAACAGGCCTTTGAAATCCTTGCCGGCGAAGCTGTTTTTAATCTGCAGCAGGATGCCCGTATCGTCCACCGCGTTGCCGACCGAGCGTTCCTGCGCCACCACGGCAGCGGTTTCCGAGCCGACCGCGACCACGGCGGGGAAACAGCCCGACAGCGCAAACGGCATTGCAAGCAATAAAACAAATCCCAAGGCGCGCATCACGGTCTCCATGCATCTTTGAGGTGGCGCGGCCACATCCCGCGCACCACCCATATCACATCGAAGCGTATATTACGGTGAGAGGCCCCGGCAAGTCCAGCAATTTTACCACTGCTGCCTATTAACCCCTCCATGGCGCGCAGGATTTTTTGTTGCTTGTGCGGCGGCACGCTGATTTCGCACGCCGCAAAGGATTTTCGCGCCTTGACCTCGACCGCCACCAGATGATTCCCGCGCACGGCCAGCAGGTCGATCTCACCGTAATGATTGCGGTAGCGTTCGGCGACGATGCGGTAACCTTTCAGGCGCAAAAACCACGCGGCGATTCTTTCGGCCTCCAGGCCAAAATCATGTGCGCGCCTGCGGCTGTTATTTTGATCTTTACCGCGCAAGGCGCGGCGCGCAGCGGCGGGCCAGTTCTTGAGTTTATTGGGGGCAAAGCGCTCCAACGCACGAAGTGCAGGTTTATTTGAGCGAGAGCGCGGCGGCATACACCTCCTTGCGCGGTTTTCCGGTTTGCTCGGCAGCGATTTGCGCGGCTTCTTTCAAACTATGAGTGGCGAGCAATTCGGTGAGCAGGGCGGTGATGTCTTGCTCCTTTTCCGCCTCCTCCGGCGGTGCGACCACCATCACCACTTCCCCTTTGGGCAGGCCATGTTTCCGGTAGTGGGCGAGGTGCGCGCTTAATTTATCCTTCCGTGACTCCTCGAACATTTTTGTAATCTCACGCACCACCGCCACCTCGCGGTCACCGAATGCTTCGAGCATCGCCGCGCAGGCATCGTCCAGCCGCTTGGCCGATTCAAAAATCACCAGCGTTGCCTGCACGTTGGAAAGCGCCCGAAGCTCGTCGGCGAGCGCCTGTTTTTTGGCTGGCAGGAACCCAACGAAATGGAAGCGGTTGGTCGGAAGGCCAGAGAGGCAGAGCGCCGCCATCACGCTTGATGCGCCGGGGGCTGCCGACACATAATATCCCGCCGCCTGCACATCCCGCACCAGCTTATAGCCGGGATCGGAAATAAGCGGCGTGCCGGCATCGGAAATGAGCGCGAGACGCTTGCCCTCGGCGAGCATGCCCATGATTTGCGGGCGCCGCAATTCCCCGTTGTGGTCGTGATAGGAGAGCAGTTTTTTATCGAGCCCGTAATGCGACATCAGCTTGCCCGACACCCGTGTATCTTCGCAGAGCACGACATCGGCCAGCGCCAGTATATCGAGCGCCCGCAGCGTGATATCGCGCAGGTTCCCGATCGGCGTGGCGACAATATAGAGGCCCGAGGGATAGGTTTGACTGGGCTGTGCTTTCGAGGTATCCATAGGCACGTTATACATCACCGGTGGCGATATGAAACAAATACTATCCACTCTGGCGGCGCTGCTCCTGCTTGCCGCCTGCACTTCCGACGAGACGGCAGGGACGCGCAAAGCCTTGCCGGCGCGGACGCCTGTGCCGCCGCTGATGAAGGAGACCACCATCGAAGCGGGCGAAGCGCTGGGGGTGATCCCGCCCGATGCGACGCCGATCAAGGTCGGCATCCTGCTGCCGCTTTCGGGCGACGCCGCCGCGCTCGGTAATGCGATGCTCGATGCGGCGACGCTCGCGCTTTACGACGAATATATGTCGGTGCCGTCCAACAAAATCCGTTCGCAGATCATCCTCGTTCCCAAAGATACCGGCAAAACGGCGAATTCGGCCGCCGCCGCCGCCGAGGCCGCCATCGCGGACGGCGCGACGTTTATCGTCGGGCCGCTGTTCAGCCAGGCGGTGACGGCGATGAAGCCGCTGGTGAAGGCCAAAAATATCCCGGTCATCAGCTTTTCGAACAACCGCGTGGTCGCCGAACCGAACATCTATACCTACGGCTATTTGCCGGAGCAGCAGATCGCAAGAATCGCCGAATACGCCTACCTCCAGGGTTATCAGCGTGTGGCCTTGCTCGCGCCGAACGATGCGTACGGCATCAAGGTGCGTGACGAATTGTCGTCGAACTACTCGCAAAAAGGCGGGTTTGTCGCGCCGGCCGAACTCTATGCGCCGAGCGAGCTGAATATCGATGCGGCGGTGGCGCGTCTCCTCGCTGCCTACCAGAACACCACCGACGACCGGAAATTCCAGGCAATCTTCATCGCCGACAGCGGATTTTCGATGAAGAACCTGATCAAATCACTCAAAAGAACCAGCCTCGATTTTTCAAAAATAAAGCTGATCGGAGCCGGGCTGTGGGACGATCCGGAGCTCACCAAAATTCCTGAATTACATGGTACGATTTTCCCCGGCACCCCGCCGGAATCCTTCACCAATTTCGAGAAGCGTTTCACGGCGATGTATGGTTATAAGCCGGTGCGGCTGGCGAGCCTTTCCTATGATGTGATATCGCTGCTGGCAAAACTTTCCATCTCGAGTCCTGCCGCGACCATCGATGCCTCGAAAATTCCCGACCCGGATGGTTTTCACGCCCCGGCCAATAATCTTTATCGCCTGATGCCGGATGGCACGTCGGATCGCAAGCTGGCGATTCTGGAAGTGACCCCCACTGGGTTTAAAGTAGTAGAACCGGCCTCGAAGCGCTTCGCGAAACCGGGCGAGTAAACTCTACTCGGTCATGTACATAAGCGTACACTCCCTTGCGGTTCTCGGAAGAACGTTTTTTTCGCTAGCAACCGAGCGATTTTACGGGAGCACGATTATACATCACGCAAGAGCAATTTCGTAAGGGAAGTAAGCACCAGCCTGCCTTTGGCGGTGGGGATGAGGTGCGCCTCGTCATGTTCCAGCAATCCCTCGGCAATCGCCATCCGCCGTTTTTTCTCATCGATATAGTCGCGCACTTCACTTACCGGCAGGCCGCCGGTGATGCGTAGCCCCATCATCAGCCGCTCTTCGGCGATGGTTTGCGCCGTCATCGGCAGGTTCGATTCCAGCCCGTGGCCTTGTTCCGACACCGCCGATAGCCAGCGCTCCGGGCTTTTGAGGTTCAAGGTGGCATGGCGCACGCCTTCTAAATATAGGCGCCCATGCGCGCCGGGGCCGACGCCGATATAATCATGCCCAAGCCAGTAGGCCATGTTATGCCGCGATTCGTGACCGGGGGCCGCATAATTCGATACCTCATACGCGGTCATGCCATGTTCGCCGGTGATGCGCGTGGTCAGCTCATAGAGCTGTGCTGCCGTCTCCTCATCGGGAAGGGTGAAGGCGCCTTTGGCATAGGCGGTGTGGAAGGCGGTATTTTCTTCAATGGTGAGCTGGTAAAGCGAAATATGGCCACGTGCGAGCGCCAGCGCCTCGCGCAGTTCATCTTCCCATTCCTGCGGGGTATGGCCGGGCCGCGCATAAATCAGGTCGAATGAATAACGCTCGAAATATTTCCGGGCGAGCGCCAGCGCCTGCATCGCCTCATCCGCCGAATGCTCGCGGCCCAGGAATTTCAACGCTTCCGGCCGCAGCGACTGCACGCCGATGGAAAGCCGGTTGATTCCGGCCTGTTTGAACGCCGGAAACGTATCGGCCTCCACCGATGTCGGGTTGGCCTCCAGCGTGATTTCACTATTTTCATCGCACGGCCAGAGTGCGCGCACTCTGGCAATCGCCGCTTCGGCAATCTCCGGCGGCATGAGCGAGGGCGTGCCGCCGCCGAAAAAAATACTGGTGACGATGCGCTCTGGCGCAAGCGTTGCCATATGTTCCAGCTCAGTAAGCAGTGCTTTTTTCCACGCAGAGAAATCCACCCGGTCGCGGACATGGCTGTTGAAATCGCAATAGGGGCATTTGGCCTTGCAGAACGGCCAATGGATGTAAACAGCAAGCGGGTCTTTGGTTGTTGGTCTTTGGTCGTCAATCATGGGGACATGAGTAGTCGATTGTTAATTGCTCGTCATTGGTTTATTCTTATCCAACCAAAGACCAACAACCAAAGACTAATGACCAAATTCAAACAGCAAGACCAGCAGGCAATCGTGAATATTCTCCTGCGTTACTGGGAGGAGATCAGCGCGATTGAGCAGGAATTCGCCCTGCGGGTCGGCGCCGGTGACATGCGCCCGCGCATCGATTATTTCCACGACGCCATCCGCGCCTACACCACCGAACACAAGAGCAAGGACATGGAATCGCGCCTCGCCGTCGAACAACTGGCCTATGACCTGCGCTGCCTGCGTTACCTTGCGACCATGCCGCTCGCCTCGATCACGCACGATACGCATAACCTGTCGCCGCAGTCGCTGCCCGCTGTCATCGCGCCGGGGCTGGTGGAAACTTCCAAGCGCATCGACCGCGAAACCAAAATGCGGCTTACCGAGCTTTATGAGCAATACGGCGTGCTGTTCGCCTCGCTGCTTCGGGAGACGGTGAATAACGATCATTATGAACGCAGCGAGACCATCAACGAAGATGTGACGCTCATCAACCAGATCATCGCGGCCATTGAAGGTTCGCTATCTGCCCAGGAGGTGGCGTCGCTCGCGGTGCATCTCAAGGATCCGCATATCCGGCAGGAAATCATGTCGCTGCTGCCGGCCATGAAAGGCAAAAGCCTGCACCAGCTGAACGGCCTGATCGCCCGGCTGAAAAGCGAGCAGCAACGCAAGGACCGCGAACTTAAAAATGTCGATTTATCCCACCATAACTATTCGACCACCCAGCTCATGCTGTATGAATCCGCCCGTGAAATGCTGATGAAAATGGCCGCCCAGGGGATGAACCTGGTCGGGCAGTTTGTGGAATCAACCCTGCGCCAGGGCCAGCAGGGCCGTGGACGTTAATTCTACTAGGCCTTGCTGCAAATAGCGGTTTGCTCCGCTTCCGCTCCGCACGTATTCGTGCATACGCTTGCGTTGCGGTTCTCGCAAATCGCTATTTTCACTAGCGGCCTAGCGAATTAATGGAAATGGAAAGGTAAAATTGACGCAAGCCTTTTCCAGTGCTAGATTGCGCGTATGAAAATTCTCCTGATCGAAGATGATGCCGAGGCGGCGCAATACCTGCTCAAAGGACTCCGCGAGCAGGGGCATGTGCTCGACCACGCCGCGCAGGGCAAAGATGGCCTCTTCATGGCCACCACCGAAAAATACGATGCGATGATTATCGACCGGATGATTCCGGAGGTGGACGGCCTCACCATCGTGCAGACGCTGCGGGCCTCAAACAACGAAACCCCGATTATCCTGCTCACCGCGCTTGATAAGGTGGATGAGAAGGTGAAGGGCCTGAAAGCCGGCGCCGACGACTATCTCGCCAAACCTTACTCTTTCACCGAGCTGCTGGCGCGGCTGGAAACCATCACCCGCCGCAAGCCCGGCGAAAAAGCGCAAACCAAACTCACCTGCGGCGACCTGGAAATGGACCTGCTCACCCGCACGGTGACGCGTGGCGGCAAGGACATCGAGCTGCAGGCGCGTGAATTCGCACTGCTTGAATATCTGCTGCGCAATAGCGGGCAGGTGGTGACGCGCACCATGCTGCTTGAACATGTGTGGGATTATAATTTCGATCCGCAGACGAATGTGATCGACGTGCATATCAGCCGCCTCCGCCAGAAAATCGATAAGGGATTCGACAAGTCGCTGATCCAGACGCTCCGTGGCGCCGGTTATAAGCTGGCGGCCTGAGGCCCATGAATTCGCGCTTCGCCCGCATCCTGCACACCTTCACTTTCCGCCTGACGCTGGTCTATGTCGCCGTATTCAGCCTGTCGGTGATCCTGCTGTTCGGGTTTATTTATACCTTCACGCGCAACTATACGCAGAATCAGGTCAACGACTCGATCAAAATGCAATATTCCTACCTGCTGTCCGCCTATCGCGATAACGGTTCGGCGGGCGTGGAGCAGCGCATCACCCAGCTTATTGCCGAAGATGACGAAGCCAAGGAAATTTACCTGCTGGTCAATAAGGATTTCGAGAAAATAGAAGGCAACCTGAACATCTGGCCGACCAATGTGCAGGTGCTGGACAAGTTCAACAAAAACGGCGAGTGGATTATTTTTCACATTGAAAGCTCGCGCAACCAGCCGCAGGAAATCGAGGTGAAGGCGCTGGTCATTCCGCTGTCGAAATGGCGCTATCTGCTGGTCGGTCTCACCACGCAGGAGCTTGAGCGCATCGAGCAGATTATCATCCGCACCTTTTTCGCCAGCCTCATCGTCACGCTCATCATGGCGTTCGCCGGGGCGCTGGTGATGACGCGCAGCGTCATGAAGCGCATCAACGTCATCAACCGCTCCGCCTACACGATCATGCATGGCAATCTGACGGCGCGCATTCCGTTTACCAAAGGCGGCGACGAGTTCGACGATCTGTCGGCCAACCTGAATATGATGCTCGACAAGATCGAGATGCTGCTGCAATCGATCAGCCTTTTCGCCAACAATATCGCCCATGATTTACGCTCGCCGCTTTCGCGCATCATCACCCGGCTGGATGCGGGATTGCGCAAGATCGATGTGGATAATCCGGCGCGCAACCTGCTGGAAAAAAACATTCACGATATGGAAGGGCTGGTTGCCACCTTCAACTCCATCCTGAAAATTTCCGAGCTGGAGGCGAGCACTGAGTTGCAGCAATTTTCTACGGTCAATCTCCGCGAGGTGCTAAGCGACCTCGTCGAATTTTATGAGCCGATGGCCAGCGAGCGGCATATTTCGCTCACGACGCTGATCGATGAGCGGCTGGTGGTGCATGGCGAGCGGCATCTCCTTGCCCAGGCGTTTGCCAACCTGCTCGACAATGCCATTAAATTCACGCCATCGCAGGGTCATATTCATATTACGACCGAAGCGCGTGGTGACTATGTCGATGTGAGCATTGCCGATTCCGGGTCGGGCATCCCCGAAAACTATCATGAAAAAGTGTTTGAAAAATTTTTCCGTATCGAAGAAAGCCGCCATACCAAGGGCAACGGGCTGGGGCTGTCGCTGGTTGCGGCCATCGCCCGTATCCACAAGGCGGAGATTATGTTGTCCGATAATAAGCCGGGCCTCAAGGTAACGCTGATCCTGCGGCGTGTGTGAAGCGCGGGGGCGCAGGATCCCTAAACATGAATATCGCCATTATTTCCAGCAACTTGTCATTTTTTCCATTTTTTTTCATTTTACCCCCTTCCGTGACACATGCCTGCATGGGATTCTGTCCATAGGGGCTGAAAGAAGTGCAGTCTGCCGGTTGCATCGCGATCGCACAGAATCTATATTGAATTGCACGCTGTGTTGCGTTTCGCAAATGCAGGCGTGTAAAAAAGGAGGCGAATATGTTGAAGGATAAAAATGCGATTGTCACCGGCTCGACCAGCGGTATCGGACTCGCCGTTGCTTATGCCTTGGCTAAACAGGGCTGCAATATCATGCTCAATGGCTTTGGCGATAAGGCGGTAATCGATAAGGAAGTCGCTGATATCAGGCAGAAATTCGGAGTGAAAGTCGAATATTCCCCCGCCGATATGACCAAGCCGGAAGAGATTGCCGGGATGGTGGCGCTTTGTGAGAAAAGCTTCGGCAGCGTCGATATATTAGTGAATAATGCCGGTATTCAGTACACCGCCCCGGTGACCGGATTCCCGGAAGAAAAATGGGATGCGATCATCGCGATCAATCTCTCCTCCGCCTTCCACTCGGTCAAAGCGGCGCTGCCTTCCATGCAGAAGAATAATTTCGGGCGCATCGTCAATATCGCCTCGGTGCATGGGCTGGTGGCATCGACTAACAAGGCCGCCTATGTCGCCGCCAAGCACGGCATCGTCGGGCTTACCAAGGTGATCGCGCTCGAAAATGCCGAGGCGAATATCACCTGCAACGCCATCTGCCCGGCATGGGTGCATACGCCGCTGGTGCAGAAACAGATCGAGGATAAAGCCAAAGAGCAGAATATCAGTATCGACGAGGCGACCGGGCGGCTGCTCGGCGAGAAACAGCCCAACAAGCGCTTCATCAAGCCAGAGCAGATCGGCGAATTCATTGTTTTCATCTGCGGCGATAACGGCGGCTCGATGACCGGGGAGATCCTGACCATGAGCGGCGGATGGTTGGCACAGTGAAGGCATTCGTGAAAATGTCTCTCGTTCGCCGCATCTTGACGAATGCAGGAGGTGGCGCGTGAGCAAAAAAACCTACAAGATCAACTTCGCACTACAGGGCGGCGGGTCGCACGGGGCTTATACATGGGGCGTGCTGGAGCGTTTTCTTGAAGAGGAAGATATCGAGATCGAAGCGATCAGCGGCACCAGCGCCGGGGCGATGAATGCGGCGGTGCTGGTAAACGGCTATGCAAAAGGCGGCCGCGCAGGCGCCATCGCTTTGCTCGAGAAATTCTGGCGCAAGGTGAGCGACGTGGCGGCCTTTTCGCCGATGAGCAAATCGCCGATGGAGCGCATGATCACCGGCTGGAATATGGACGCCTCGCCGGTCTATCACTGGTTCGATGTGATGAGCCGGATTTTTTCGCCCTATGAGCTGAATCCGCTCAACGTCAATCCGCTGAAAATGGTGCTTGACGATGTGCTTGATATGGAGCTGTTCCGCACGAATCCTTCGATTGGATGTTTTGTCACCGCGACGCATGTCGAAAGCGGGCAGGCACGGGTGTTTTCCTGCGAGGAAATGTCAACGGAGGTGCTGCTGGCTTCATCCTGCATTCCCTTCATGTTCCAGGCGGTGCAAGTGCAGAATGAATATTATTGGGACGGCGGTTATATGGGAAACCCGACCATCTGGCCGCTGATTTATCATAGCCGGTCGGAGGATGTGGTGCTGGTGCAGATCAATCCCATCCACAACGCGCAGATTCCGCGCAGTGCGCCGGAAATCATCAACCGGCTGAATGAAATTACCTTCAACTCCAGCCTGGTTGCCGAGATGCGTGCGATTGATTTTGTCTCGCGCCTGATTCGTGAGAAGCGCGTTGAGAAAGGGCGCTATAAGGACATGAAGATGCATCTGGTCTATTCGCCGGAGGAAATGATTCATCTGAATGCGTCGAGCAAGATGAATGCAGATTGGGATTTTTTCCTTTATCTGCGCAACATCGGCCGCACGGCGGCGGATGAATGGCTGAAAGAAAATAAAACCAAGCTTGGCGTTAAATCGACGCTCGACATACGCAGCAAATTTCTCTGCGGCCCTGGCGTTTGCAAGGTAAGCTTCCCGGCGGCGGAAGGAAAGCGGGCGCCTAGAAAATCGCGTAGAAAAAAATGAGCCTGCTTGCGGCACTCCCAACATTGAAAGCCACCATCGATGCACACGGGCTGGGTGCGCGTAAAGCTCTCGGCCAGCATTTCCTGCTGGATGCGAATATCGTCCGCCGCATTGCGTCCTATGCCGGTGATCTTGATGGCCGGACGGCGATTGAAATCGGCCCCGGTCCGGGCGGCCTCACCCGCGCTTTGCTTGAATCAAACGCTGCGCGGGTGGTGGCGATTGAAAAGGACGAGCGCTTCCTTCTCGTCCTGGCGCAGCTCAAAGAAGCCGCCGGCGAACGTTTCATCGTGGCAAAGGACGATGCGCTGAGGCATGACCTGCTGCACTATCCGGCGCCGCGAAAAATCGTCGCCAACCTGCCTTATAATGTCGGCACCGAGCTGCTGGTGCACTGGCTGGAAGATATTGCAAAGGACAGCGCAGTTTATGAATCGATGACGCTGATGTTCCAGAAAGAGGTGGCAGAGCGTATCACCGCGACCCATGGCAGCAAGGATTACGGGCGCTTGAGCGTGTTCGCGCAGTGGCTCTGCAAGATTCGCTACGATATGGAATTGCCGCCCGGCGCGTTCTCGCCGCCGCCGAAAGTATCCTCGGCGGTCGTGACCTTAACCCCACGCAAAACGCCGCTCTTTCCGGCGAAGAAGGAAACGCTGGAAAAACTTCTCGCCAAGGCGTTCGGCCAGCGGCGCAAGATGCTGCGTTCGGCGCTCAAGGGAATCATTCCGGATATGGAATCATTTTTTGCTGAGTCCGGTATCGACCCGACGCTTCGTGCCGAACAGGTGGATATCGCGGGTTTCGGCCGGATGGCGGCGGTGCTAGAGCTTCGCGATAAAATCGGATAGACCTTCTTGCCGAACGCGCTTTAGGCGCTCGGCGCGGAGGATGGTGTCGATCTTTTCCAGCGTCTGTTCGAACTCATGGTTTACCAGCACATAATCATATTCGTTCCAGTGACTGATCTCGGCGCTGGCTTTGCTCATGCGACCTGCCACCACCTCCTCGGAATCCTGGGCGCGGGCGCTTAAGCGGCGCTCCAGCTCGGCCATCGAGGGCGGCAGGATGAACACGCTTACGACTTCGTTACGGGCTTTTTCCGCCAGTTGCCGCGTGCCCTGCCAGTCGATGTCGAATAAAACATCGGTGCCTTTTTCGATATTGGACGTCACAAACGGTGCCGGGGTGCCGTAGTGGTAATCGAAGACTTTGGCATGTTCGAGCAGCTCGCCCGCACTCGCCATGTTTAAAAATTCCTCATGGCTTACGAAGAAATAATCCTGGCCGTGCACCTCGCCCGGCCTTGCTTTTCGCGTCGTTACCGACACCGACATGCAGATCGATTCATGCGGCGGCGCATTTTTATAACGATCGAGCAGCGCCCGTGAGAGCGTGGTTTTCCCCGCGCCCGACGGTGAGGAAAGAATAAACATCAACCCGCGCCGGTGCAGCTCGATGGAGGTTTGCACGCTCATTCAGACGGCCCATCCGCAAGGGTTTTTGCCAGTTCGTCGGCGCTGATGGTGTAGGGGAAATGTTTGATATATTCGCCCTTTTCATTCATCCAGTAAATGAGCGACGAGTGATCCATCAGGTCGCCCTGTTCAGCGTAATAGGTTTTGTACAGGCTCGCGACCTCCTTGATCTGCTCTTCGCTGCCGGTAAGCCCCACGATGCGCGGATTGAAATTGGAGAGAAAATCCTTGATGCGTTCCGGCGTATCATGCTTGCTGTCGACGGAAATAAACACCGGCACGATATGCCCGGCCTTTTCGCCGAGCGAATCCATCGTGCTGCTGATCGTAGCCATCGTCGTCGGGCAGATTTCCGGGCAGCGCGTGAAGCCAAAAAACACCAGCATCTGCTTGCCGCGAAATTCCGCATCGCTCACCTGCTTGCCGTTCTGGTCAGTCAGGGTGAACGCTCCGCCGATCGCGGCTTTCCCGCTGCCGGAATCGGGCGGCATGCTGCTCGTATTATCTTTGGTGGCAAGCAGGGCGACGCTGGTAAACACCAGCATCAGGAGGAGTATAATGGATAGGAATTTGTTCATATTCAGCCGCTTACCCTGACGTTTGCAGATCGATTCCGCATGTGTTACAATTATAGCAGCAGTTAGCGCTGGGGGGCGCGCCTGAGGCTATGTTACCAGTTGCCATTCATACACAAGTCATACCGCCAACTCAAGTTTCTTTCGTGGCAACGCCGTTGCCGGGAACGTCGGTGCTGCGCACGCTTCCGGATGTGGTTCCGCCTTCTGTGCCCAACGCGGCGCTCGGCCCTGATTATAAAGGCAATGGAGGATATGTTTCCGCCGCTGCCGCGCCATCTGCGGCGAGCGCAGGCTCGGTGCTTTCGCTGCTTATTCCCGCCAACCTGAATACCAGCAGCGCGTCATTATCAGCCAGCGCGATATTCGCGACACAGCTTTTATCGCAGGACGCCGAAGGTAGCAGTGTGCTGTTTGAAGTGTATGACGAGCTGGTCGCCGCCGCTCAGGTGAAATACAAACCCAGCAATGCCGCGCTTCCTGAGCCGGTGCCGAATAATCTATTCGCTAAAATACTGGCCGAGGAACAAACCCAGAACAGCCAGCGTGTGGTGGCGCAGGCCGCCGCTGTGCCAAAAGAAACCGCCGCACCTGCCGCGCTGCAAACGGCCGCCGCTGCTCCCAAGCTTTCAGCCGCCCCGCTCAAACAAAAAACCGGCGATACCATTTCGCTATTCGCCGCACGCCTTGCCAGCGGCGCTTATCAGGCTTCCAGCACGCGCAATCATGCGGAGCTTGAGGCGGCGGAAGCGGTGGATAATATTTACGGCTGACTTGATTTGTTGTACCAATGGCCGGTGCTGAAAAACCCGCCTTTGCGAAGGCGCCGTAGCCCCATCCGCAGTATCGCATCGCCGCGCAATACCAAGTCACGAAGCTTCTGCTCCGGCCTGCCGCGAAAGGCGGTGATGTGGAAGCGCTGCGCCGGATGCATCGGCGTTTCCGAGAAATAATAATTCGAAATGCAGTTGCGGGCGGCATCCACGCGCACTGGGCTCACCGAATGCAGCGAAAGATGATGCGTCGCCATCACCACCAGCCGGTTGAAACGGCTTTCGATGGTGGTTTGCGGTTTCCGCATGCCGCCGGGCCAAAGCTCCAGATGCCCGCCGAAATCAGGCTTCCAGCCCGGCGAAATATAATAAAGCAAATTGAGCGAGCGCCACAGCACCCTATTTTTATCGTGCGAATTATCAATATGGGGATTGAGGAAGCATTCATGCTTCATCGAAGAGATGCCGCCGGCATAGAGCTGCGGATCGGCATGAAGCGGCTTGTGGCCGGTGATATGTTCCATGGCCGAGACGATGCTTTTATCGTGGAATGCGAAGAGCGCTTCTTTGACCAGCGGCGCATGCGCGTCCATATCGGAGGAAATATATTTCCGCTCGCGCAGGGTATCCTTGAAAACCATGCCGGAGGCATCCGGGAAAGCTGCCGCAATGCCGCGTGCCAGATCGTCCGGGAGCAGATCGTCGATCACGATATAAGGAATCGGCCCGGAGGCGGCGTAGGCACTGGAAAGCGCATCACTCTCCCGCGCAATCCGCGCCGCGATGAGCGAAGCGATCTCAACGCGGTTCATGCGGCGCCCTTTTGGCGGGAGGCCTCCACCGCCTTCATCATTTCGCGCAGCACCGGCTTCACGCCATCGCCGGTTGCCGCGGAAATCGGCCAGATTTTCTTGCGGCTGGCCTTTTTAAGCAACTCGGTTTTTCCTGCGATTTCCTCTTCGCTCATCGCATCGCATTTATTGAGCGCGATGATTTCCTTGGTCTTGGCGAGTTCGGGCGAATAGGCCTTGAGTTCCTTGCGGATGGTTTTATAGGCGGTGACCACATCTTCCTGCGTGCCGTCGATCAGGTGCAGTAAAATACCGGCGCGTTCGACATGCCCTAAAAAGCGCGTGCCAAGCCCGATACCCTCGGATGCCCCCTCGATAAGTCCCGGAATATCCGCCAGCACGAATTCCTTCTGGTCGACATAGACCACGCCCAATTGCGGGGTGAGGGTGGTGAAAGGATAATCGGCGATTTTCGGTTTGGCGCGGGAAACGGCGGCGAGGAAGGTCGATTTCCCGGCATTGGGCATGCCGAGCAGGCCGGCGTCCGACATCAGCTTTAACCGCAGCCACAGCCAGCGCTCCTGGCCTTCCACCCCCGGCGTCGATTGGCGCGGCGCCTGGTTGGTCGAGGATTTGAAACATTGGTTGCCGAGCCCGCCCTTGCCGCCTTCCGCCAGCACCACGCGCTGGCCGACATGGGTCAGATCGGCGACCACCGTCTCGCGGTCTTCATCGAGAATTTGCGTGCCGACGGGAAGCTGGATGATAAGATCGTCCGACGAAAAGCCGGTGCAATTGCTGCCCATGCCATGCTGGCCTTTTTTGGCCTTGAAATGCTGCTGGTAACGGAAATCGATCAGCGTGTTGAGGCCGCCGATGCATTCAGCCACCACGTCGCCGCCGCGCCCGCCATTGCCGCCGTCCGGCCCGCCGTCGGGAATAAATTTTTCGCGCCGGAACGAGACGCAGCCATTGCCGCCGTCGCCGCTACGAATATAGATTTTTGCTTCATCGAGAAATTTCATAGGTACTAGGTTCTAGGGGCTGGGTGCTAGTAAGCAAATTCTAGAACCTAGCCCCGAGTACCTAGAACCTAAATTAAGCAACAACCGAAACGGTCATTTTGCCGGTTTTTTCGCGGAACAGCACTTTGCCTTCAACCACGGCGAAGAGCGTGTGGTCGAGGCCCATATCCACGCCCGTGCCCGGATAGAACTTGGTGCCGCGCTGGCGAACGATGATATTGCCGGGAATCACGGATTCACCGCCGAATTTTTTAACACCTAAACGGCGACCGTCTGAATCGCGACCGTTGCGGGATGAACCGCCTGCTTTTTTATGTGCCATGACCTGCTCCTCTTAGGATCTTATGCTTTAATATCAGTGATTTTGATTTCGGTCAGATACTGGCGATGACCTTTTTTGCGGCGGTAGTTGTGACGGCGGCGTTTTTTGAAAATGATCACCTTGTCATCGCGGAATTGTTTTACGATTTCAGCGAGCACTTTCGCGCCGGCGCCGATTTTGCTGCCCACCATCAGCACATCGGACAGCTCAATTTTGTCGCCGACATTGCCTTCGAGTTTTTCGACCGCGACGACATCGCCGCTAGCCACTTTATATTGCTTTCCGCCTGTGCGTAACACTGCAAACATAATAACCGCCTGATAAATAATATTTTATTCGCGCTTTAGGACGCGAGGGACGGGCAATATAGGAAGTTGATCCACAACTGTCAACAGCTTTATACAATTGCGGTTGCATTTTATGCAGTGACCGCCTATGCATGGTTTTCTTGATATCTTTAAGGTTCTTATCCATGAATCGTGTTCGCTTCGCCCCATCCCCCACCGGTTACCTGCATGTCGGTAATGTCCGCACGGCCTTGGTTAACTGGCTGTTTGTACGCAAGAATGGCGGCGAATTCATCCTGCGTATCGACGATACCGATGTTGAGCGCTCGCGCCCGGAATATGAGGCGGCAATCAGGGAGGATATGGCGTGGCTGGGCTTAAACTGGGATTCCACCTTTAACCAATCCAGCCGTTTTGCGCGTTATGATGAAGCCATAGAACAACTTAAAAAGGCCGACCGGCTCTATCCTTGCTATGAAACGCCGGAAGAGCTGGAAATTCAGCGCAAGCAACTTGCCGCGCGTGGGCTCCCGCCGATTTACAACCGCGCTAGCCAAAAGGTGACGGACGAACAAAAAACCCGCAAGCCGCACTGGCGCTTTCAGCTTAATGATGGCGAGCTTTTGTGGCATGACCTGATTCGCGGTGAAACGCGCTTCAAAGCCACCCATATGAGCGACCCGGTGCTCATTCGTGAAGATGGTGTGCCTTTATATACGCTTGCTTCGGTGGTAGATGACGGAGATATGAATATCACCCACGTCATTCGCGGTGAAGACCATGTGAGTAACTCGGCGGTGCAGGTGCAGCTTTATGAAGCGCTGGGTTTTAAAGTTCCGCAATTCGCACATATGGCGCTGCTCAAAACCAAAGACGGCGAGCTTTCCAAGCGCCTTGGCGGCAACGACATTCGCGGGATGCGTGAGGCAGGCATCATGCCGATGGCGATTAATTCGCTGCTCGGGCGCATCGGTACATCTGATTCGGTGGAAGCGTTTGATGATTTAAGCAGGCTCGTTGAAAGTTTTGATTTCAAGAAATTCGGTCGTGCACCCGCGAATTATGATGTGGCGGAACTGGAAAAACTGAACGAGAAATTATTGCATAACCTGCCATTCTCAGCCGTTTCCGCGCAGCTCGGTTTTGCCGATGAAGAATTTTGGAATAGCATCCGCGCCAACATAAAAAATATTTCGGAAGCGAAAGAGTGGTGGAATATTGTGCATGGTGAAGTGGGTCATGGGTCATGGGCCATGAGTCATGAAGAAAAAGACTTTCTGGCCATTGCTGCGGCATTGTTACCACCCGAGCCGTGGGACGAAACAACATGGGACGCCTGGCTTGCCGCCATCAAACCGACCACAGAGCGTAAGGGCAAGGAATTATTCATGCCGCTCAGAAAAGCGCTCACTGGGCTGGAGCATGGGCCTGAACTTAAGAAAATTTTGCCGCTGATTGGTGAAGAGAAGGCGAAGAAACGGCTTGCATAATTCGTTATCCCCGCCTTGCGCGGGGATCTAAAACCCAGCCACCATCAGTGCAATTCGCCTGAGATCCCCGCGCAAGGCGGGGATGACGTTAGGCCCGCGTAATCGGCCGATATTTTACCTTTTGTGGCACGAGCGTATCGACACCTAAGCGGCGCTTCAAATCATTCTCGTAAGCCTCATAATTCCCCTCGAACCATTCCACATGGGAATCGCCCTCGAAGGCGAGGATATGGGTGGCGATGCGATCTAAGAACCAGCGGTCGTGCGAGATGATGACGGCGCAGCCGGAGAAATCCGACAGCGCATCTTCCAGTGCGCGGAGTGTCTCCACGTCAAGGTCGTTGGTTGGTTCATCGAGCAGCAATACGTTGGCTTCTTTGCGCAGCATTTTGGCGAGGTGTACGCGGTTGCGTTCACCGCCCGACAGCACACCTACTTTCTTCTGCTGGTCGCTGCCTTTGAAATTGAAGCTGGAGCAATAGGCACGCGATTTCACCAGTTTCTTGCCGAGATATATTTCCTCATCGCCGCCGGAGATTTCTTCCCACACCGATTTTTTGTCATCCAGCGAATCGCGTGACTGATCGACATAACCCAGCACCACCGACTCACCGACTTTGAACGTGCCGGAATCAGGCTTCTCATTGCCGGTAATCATCTTGAACAGGGTGGTTTTACCCGCGCCGTTCGGGCCAACGATACCGACGATGCCACCGGGAGGCAGGCTGAAAGTGAGATTATCGATGAGTAATTTATCGCCGAAGCCTTTAGAAATACCTTCCGCTTGAATGACGTTCTGACCCAGGCGCGGGGCAGGCGGAATAACGATTTGTGCGACACCCACTTGCGCTTTTTGCTCCTGCGCCACCATGGTTTCGTAGGCGGCGATACGCGCTTTGGATTTGGCTTGCCGTGCTTTCGCGCCCTGGCGAATCCATTCCAGCTCAGATGCCATGCGCTTGGCGCGCGCACCTTCTTCGGATTTTTCCTGCTCAAGGCGTTTTTGTTTTTGCGTCAGATATTCCGAGTAATTACCTTCATACGGAATGCCGGTGCCGCGATCGAGCTCTAAAATCCACCCCGTCACATTATCAAGGAAGTAGCGATCATGCGTGACCATGACCACGGTGCCTTTATATTCTTTCAAATAATGCTCCAGCCATGCGACCGACTCCGCATCCAGATGGTTGGTCGGTTCATCGAGCAGCAGTAAATCAGGCTTTTCCAGCAGCAATTTGCACAAAGCCACGCGGCGTTTTTCACCGCCGGAGATTTTGGTGACATCGGCATCCGCCGGCGGGCAGCGCAGCGCATCCATTGCAATTTCGATTTCGCGCTCCAGGTCCCAGCTATTGGTGGCATCAATTTGGTCTTGCAGCTTGGCGGCTTTTTCCGCATTTTCATCCGAATAATCGGCCATCAGCGCATTGTAATCATCCACCAGTTTTTTCCGGTCGGCCAGCGCCCCCATGATATTGCCCATCACATCGAGCTTGGGGTCGAGCTGCGGCTCCTGCGGCAAAAATCCCACGCGTGCGCCCTCCGCCGCCCAGGCTTCGCCGTTATATTCCTTGTCCAGTCCGGCCATGATCTTGAGCAGCGTCGATTTACCCGAGCCGTTCGGCCCCAATACGCCGATTTTCACCCCCGGCAAAAACGACAGGTAAATTCCCTCCAGCACCTTTTTTCCGCCCGGATAGGCTTTGGAGAGGTCTTTCATCACATAGACATATTGGTAGCTGGCCATGATTTTCCATTTTTGAGTGGTTGTGATTAGCATGGATTTACGATATTAATACAAACGAGGCAAGCCCCTATGAAAATTAAACATATTCTGAACGCGCACTGGTTAGTTGCATTATTGGTGATGGCGCTTTCGGCGCTGGTATTCGGTTTGAGCTCCCTCAATCTGTTTTATATGTTCGATGCCAACCTGGCGCTCATTTATGAACATGGTACCATGGCCCTGCGCGACGGCGCACTGATGCAACTGCTTTCACTGCTTTTTTATGGCTTTATCAGTGCCTGTTCCTACATTTTGCTCAAGGCCTGTGAAAAATTGCTGGTTGATCGGTTGCTGAAATAATCCGCGAATCCACTGGGGGCGGACATCATGTGGTCGATAGGGATGGAACAAGCCGGGACGTTAGTGGCGGGCGCGATTTGGAGCCGCCTTGTCTTTGGCGACGCCAAATATCGCTATTTTGCCCGTGAGAGCACCAGCCAGCCCCACAGGCTCGCCATCAGCGATCCCGCAATCACCCCGATCTTGACTTCTTCCTGCAATAGCTTGTCGGAAAAGGCCAGGATGCCGATGAACAGGCTCATGGTAAATCCAATCCCCGCCACCACCGACACGCCATAAATATGCAGCCAGCGCGTGCCTTGTGGCAGGGCAGCCAAGCCCGTCTTGACCAGCAGGAAGCTCGTGCCGAAAATACCCAGCTGTTTGCCGAGGAAAAGCCCCAGCGCTACGCCCATCGGCAGCGGTTCCAGCATGGCATCCACACTCAGGCCGGAAAGATCGACGCCTGAGGCGGTAAAAGCAAAAATCGGCAGAATGCAAAAAGCCACCCACGGATGCAGGAAATGCATGCAGGTGGAAAGCGGCGAATGCGAGGCGTCGCGGGGATTGCGCAGCGGCAGGAACAGCCCGACCAGCACCCCGGCCAGCGTGGTGTGGATGCCGGCCTCATGCAGCCCGAACCATAGCGCCACTCCTACCAGGAGATAAGGCATTACTGCCATGATCCGCAAGCGGTTCATGGCCGCCAGCACCGCCACCACCAACAGTGAGGCGCCGAGCGGCTCCAGCGCAAGATTGCTATTGTAAAAAAAAGCGATGACAAGGATGGCGCCGAGATCGTCGAAAATGGCGATCGCCAGCAGGAAAATCTTAAGCGCCGGCGGCGCTGATTTCCCGACCAGCGTCAGCACGCAGACGGCAAAGGCAATGTCGGTGGCGGAGGGAATTGCCCAGCCGTTCCAATGCTGCGGCACCTCCGCATTAATCAGCAGGAAAACTACCGCCGGGGCCGCCATGCCGCCGATTGCCGCCACCAGCGGCAGCAGGATTTGCTTTTTATCGGCGAGCACCCCTTCGATCATCTCGCGTTTGAGTTCCATGCCGATCAGCAGGAAGAAAAACACCATCAGCACGTCCTTGACGAAATGATCGAGCGGCCAGTTGAAGTCCATGCTGCCCAGCGAAAGTCCGACGGGCAGCGCGACGATATCATGATATAAATGCGCGACCGGGCTGTTGGCAGCAAGCAGTGCCAGCGCCGCGGAGAGCATCATGATCACGCCGCCGGTAGACTCGGCTTTGATGAATTTGACCAGATTTCTCGGCAACCGGACTTTGGCTATTTTCTGCAGGACCATGCATTCTATTTACTAGACAGACGAGGCAAAGTGCCAGCATAATCAGCACCATGCAAACCAATAATTTTCAACGCATCGTCATCAAGGTAGGGTCATCGCTGATTACCGGCGAGGACGGGGCTGTAAGAAAAACCTGGCTGGCATCGCTTGCGGGTGAGATCGCCGCTCTCAAACAGCAAAACAAAGAAGTGGTGATCGTAACGAGTGGCGCGGTTGCGCTTGGGCGGCGTGTGCTGGGTTACGGCATGCGGAAATTATTGCTGGAGGAAAAACAGGCGGCGGCCGCTTGCGGCCAGGCGCCGCTGCTTGCCGCATGGAACGAGGCGCTGGGGAGTAGCGCATCACCTGCGCTGGTGTTGCTCACCGCTGATGATTCCACAGACCGCAGGCGCTATCTCAATGCCCGCAACACGCTGGATACATTGCTGGAAAACGATCGCGTCATTCCAGTCATCAACGAGAACGATACGGTGGCGACCGCCGAAATCCGCTTCGGCGATAATGACCGCCTGAGCGCCCGTGTCGCGCAGATGATCGGGGCGGATTTATTGATCTTGCTTTCCGACATTGATGGGCTTTATTCCGCCGATCCGCGTAAGGATAAGAACGCGCAATTTATTGCCGAGGTGGCGAATATCACGCCGGAAATCGAGGCATTCGCGGGCGGTGCCGGATCGGATATCGGCTCCGGCGGCATGGTGACCAAAATAGCCGCGGCCAAAATTGCGGTGACGGCGGGTTGCGATATGGTAATTACCCGCGGCGATATCGACCACCCACTGAAAACACTCATGGAAGGCGGGAAACACACCCGGTTCGTTGCCAAAGGCAGCCCGATGAGCGCGCGCAAGAAATGGATCGCGGGGGATATGCATCCCATCGGCAAGGTGGTGGTGGACGGTGGCGCGGCGGGCGCGCTTGCCGGCGGCAAGAGCCTGCTTCCTGCCGGGGTGGTGAGCATCGGCGGCGGTTTCGAGCGTGGCGATACGGTGACGATTGTGGATGTCGCAGGGCGTGTGCTTGGCAAAGGGTTAATCGCCTATGATGCGGAAGATGCACAAAAAATCATCGGCAAGCACTCGCGCGATTTTGAGTCCCTGCTCGGGTTTAAGGGGCGTGACGTGCTTATCCACCGCGATGATATGGTGCTGGACTAAACCCACTATGCTGGCTGTTATCAGGCGGATGGCTGCACTTCCGCTGCGCGTGTACTTTATGTACACTTGCGCTGCGGTTCTCGCCATCAACCTGCTTCCAGCACAGCCTAACGGCTTTCAAAATTATCTCTAAGAGCGGTTGTGTCGTCTGCGAAGACGTATTATCATCATAATCCATGACCACATTGATCGAACAAATGCACGAGCTGGGCACAAAGGCTCGCGCCGCAAGCCGTGTACTGGCGGAAGCGAGCAACGCCAACCGCGACATGGCGCTGGTGATTGCGGCGCGCTGCCTGCGTGAATATGCGTCCGATATATTAGCCGCCAACAGCAAGGATGTCGCGGCGGCGATCGCCAAGAAACTCGACGCGGCGATGATCGACCGGCTGATGCTGGATCCGAAACGCATCGAATCGATGGCGGCGGGGCTGGAGACGATTGTCACGGTGCCCGATCCGCTGAACCGGATGATTGATGAGTGGGCGCGCCCGAACGGACTCGTCATTCAGCGCGTGAGCGTGCCGCTCGGTGTCATCGGGATTATTTATGAATCGCGTCCGAACGTGACGGCGGATGCGGCGGCGCTTTGCATCAAATCCGGCAACGCGGCGATTTTGCGCGGCGGTTCGGAGAGCCTCCATTCCTCGCAGGCGATTCTGAAATGCGTGCAGGAGGGGCTGAAGGCGGCCAACCTGCCGCTGGAATGCGTGCAGATGGTGCCGGTCGTCGACCGCGAGGCGGTGGGTATTATGCTTGGTATGAGCGGGTTTATCGACGTGATCGTGCCGCGTGGCGGAAAATCGCTTACCAGCCGGGTGATGGCGGATAGCAAGGTTCCGACCATCCTGCATCTGGACGGCAATTGCCACACTTATATTCACAAGGATGCCGACGAACAGATGGCGATCAATGTGCTCACGAATGCGAAAATGCGTCGGCTTGGCATTTGCGGCGCCACCGAATCGCTGCTGATCGATGCGCAAATCGCACCGCATTTGCTGCCGAAAATCGCCGCCGAATTTTTGCGTGAAGGCTGCGAAATGCGCGGTGACGAGGCTGCCCGCAAACTCGCCGACCATATCCATCCGGCCAGCGACGAGGACTGGGGCACGGAATATCTGGCGGCGGTGATTTCGGTGAAAGTCGTGGCCGATGTCAGCGAAGCGATCGCGCATATTAACCGTTACGGCTCGCACCATACCGACGCCATCATCACCGAGGATAAACCCACCGCCCGCCGTTTCCTGCGCGGGGTGGACAGCGCCATCGTCATGCATAATACCAGCACCCAGTTCGCCGATGGCGGCGAGTTTGGTTTCGGCGGCGAAATCGGCATCTCCACCGGCAGGCTGCATGCCCGCGGACCCGTCGGCGCCGAACAGCTTACCACTTATAAATATGTCATCCATGGCACTGGACAGATACGCGCTTAGTGCTTGTCATACAAGCGAAAGCTGGTATCCATAAAGGGCATCTTTAGTGATAGGTGTTTATGAGAAATTTGAGTGAGATGACTCCAGAAGAATATTATTGCTCTCAAACTTATGGCTACACCTTTGATATTGGGCAATTCACCCCTAAAGAAAAACGCTTGCTTGAGAAACAGGTTAAGGCAGGTCGCCTTGCTAAAATAAAGGCAGATTGGCCATTTTTTATGGGGGGCACTGTATCAAAAACCTGTTATATTTATATGCAGCCGATGACTGACAAATCCCTCAGGCAGTCTTTATGTCAATGACAAACCATCTTTATTACGGCGATAATCTGCATGTTTTGCGCAATCGGGAGGCATTCCCGAGTGAAAGCGTGGATTTAGTCTATCTCGACCCGCCGTTTAATTCCAATGCCGATTATAATATGCTGTTTAAGTCGCCGGACGGCAAGCAGAGCCACGCGCAATCTGACGCCTTTGAAGATACATGGCACTGGACGCAGGAAGCGGAGGATGCTTTTGACGAGGTGCTGAAATGCGACAATAGCGATGTATCGGAAATGCTGGTGGCGATGCGTTCTTTCCTGCGTGAAAACGACATGATGGCCTATCTCACCATGATGACGATACGCCTGATTGAACTGAAACGCATTCTCAAAGAAACAGGCAGTATTTATCTTCACTGCGACCCCACCGCCAGCCATTATCTCAAAATCATCATGGATGCCATTTTTGGCAAAGAGAATTTTCGGAATGAGATAACATGGAAGCGCACCAGCGCACATAGTGATGGCAAACGATGGGGGCGGAATACCGATACTATACTTTTTTATACCAAAGGCAAGAAATGGACATGGAATCAGGTGTATGAGGAGTACAGCGATGAATGGATTGCCCGGTTCTCATATAAAGATGAAGATGGAAGAAGGTGGCGTGATGCTGATTTATCCGCCAAAGGCCTCACGGGCGGTGGCTATGAATACGAATATAAGGGCGCAAAATCTTTGTGGCGTCTACCCTTGGAATCGATGAAAAAACTGGATGAAGAAGGACGCCTACATTTTACCAACAAAGGTGGCATCAGGCTCAAACGTTATTTGGATGAAGCAAAAGGCTATTCCGTGCAGGCATTGTGGGAAGATATTTCCCCTATTAATTCACAAAGCATTGAACGCATGGGCTACCCAACCCAAAAACCCGTAGCACTGCTGGAACGTATTATTCAAGCCTCCAGCAATGAGGGGGATGTGGTGCTGGATCCATTCTGTGGGTGTGGCACCACCATTCACGCGGCGGAGAAATTGCGCCGCAAATGGATCGGTATCGACATCACCAGCCTTGCCATTGCCCGTATTGAAGATCGTATTGCTCGAGCCTTCCCCGGCATCACATTTGAAGTGCATGGCACGCCGAAAGATATGGACGGGGCGGCGGCGCTGGCGCTGGCGGATAAATACCAGTTCCAGTGGTGGGCAGTATCGCTGGTGAATGCGGTACCGTTCGGCGGCAAGAAGAAAGGCGCGGATGGCGGCATCGACGGCATCATTTATTTCAAGCCCGACGGTAAAACCATGGAAAGAGCCATCGTATCTGTAAAAGGCGGGCAGAATGTCGGCGTGGATATGATTAAAAACCTGATTACTACAGTAGAGCATGAAAAAGCGAAAATCGGCGTGCTGCTTTCGCTTGTAGAGCCTACAAAGCCAATGCTCACTGAAGCAGTCAAGGCGGGATATTATGAAACGGAATATGGCAAGTATCCCAAAATTCAGATACTGACCATCGGTCAACTTTTTGAGGGTAAGAAGCCGGAAGTGCCGCTCATTGATTCGAGCGCATTCAAGAAACCGGCGATTGAATCCCGCGCCACGCAAGGTAAGCTGGATTTGTGAGCGCGCCTCTTCCCTTCACCGGCCTGCTTGGCGGCTCGTTCAACCCGGCGCATGCCGGGCATGTGCATATTTCGCTTGAGGCCAGGAAAATACTGGGGCTTAAAAAAATCTGGTGGATGGTGAGCCCGCAGAATCCGCTTAAATCCGAGCGGGGCATGGCGCCGTTTCCTGAGCGGTTTGCAGGTGCCAAAGCGATCACGAGGCGGCAGCGTTTCATCCGGGTGAGCGACATCGAAAACCGCATCCATACGCGCTACACTATCGACACGCTGCGTAAGCTCAGGCGCCGTTTCCCACGCTTGCACTTCGTCTGGCTGATGGGGGCGGATAATCTTGCCACCATCCATCGCTGGCAGGAATGGGAGCAGATCTTTGCGCTGGTACCGGTATTGGTGCTCGACCGCAGCCCGTTTTCGCATTCGGCGCTGCGGAAAAAAGCGGCGCTTCGCTTTGCAAAATATAGAAAAAACCCGCGCGCGCTGCTTGCCTGTGCCAATCAAGGACTCCCGGTATGGGCCTATACCCACATGCGCCGTCACCCCGAATCTTCGACCGCCATACGAAAAAACTTGGAAAACCGGCAAAAATAGTGCATACTGGGGGTGAGGTCGATAATCAGATCGGCCGCAACGCAGGAGAATCGCTTATTAGTAACAAAACAGTTTATCCCAAGATTACGCTTAAAAATCTTGAACGTTTGATTGTTTCCGCACTAGGCGATCGCAAAGCAGAGCAAGTCCTTTCCATTGATTTAACCGGCAAATCCGACGTTGCTGATCGCATGGTCATCGCCAGCGGCACCAGTGCGCGCCATGTCGCTTCGCTCTCCGATGCGGTGGTCGATGCGCTGAAAGAGGCCGGTTATGAGCATATTCCGGTGGAAGGCAAGGATGCGTGCGAGTGGGTGCTGGTGGACGCCGGGGACATCATTGTGCATTTGTTCAAGCCGGATGCGCGGCAGCATTATAATCTCGAGAAGATGTGGTCGGTGAGCCTTCCGAAAACTGCGGAGAGTGTCGGCTAGTCACTTTTTCTGCGCGATGACCAGCAGGTTTTTGCCGAACAGGTGTTTGGTGGCCCGGTCGATGATGCGGCTCGCCGGAAATACCAGCCGGTCGAATAGCTTGACCATAGCGGGATTCAGCTTTGTTTTATCTCCCGGCAGGTTACGCATCGAAAACCAGCAGATGAATCCGAGCGCATCCACATATTCGGCGCGCCTGATCGCAAACCCTGCCTTCTCCAGCTTATCCAGCAATGTTTTCTTAGTATAGCGCCGATGATGGCCCACCGCCCTGTCAAAATCCGAATAGAGGCAATGAAAAGCCGGTACATAGAGAAATAACCGCCCGCCCGCCTGCAGTTTTTCATGGAACTGGTGCAACGTTGCCGCATCATCCTCGATATGTTCGAGCACATTCAAGCTGTAAATGCGTTGTTGCGTTGGTGCCGCCTCGATGTGGCCCATTGTCGTAAATCCGTGCGTCGCCAGTGTCTCGCGCAAGAACGGGTCTGCCTCCACGGTGGTGATGCGCTTGCCGTGCGCGGCAAGCCGCAGGGCAAATTCGCCGTTACCCGCCCCGAAATCCAGCGCCTCATCGGCCGCCGCAAGAAACCGCAGCAGCTCCTCTTCCAGGAAACGGTTGTAATTCACCGCTTCTTTCAGGAATTCGAGCGTCTCCTTGCCGCTATAATGCTGGTCGTGCATGCTCATGATTTGTCCGTGGCGTCATTGCGATTTGCTGTTTACATTAGCATCCATGAAAGTGACCATTGCTGCAATCGGTAAAATGAAAGATGCCTCGCCGGAAGCGATGCTGCTGCGCGAATATATCAAGCGCCTGTCGTGGAAAATTACTATCAAGGAATGCAAGGACGATGCCGGGTTACTGGCGGCCTGCGCGGGATGCGAAAAGCTCATCGCACTTGACGAGCGCGGCAGGGACATGGGAAGCCGCGAGCTGGCCGCGCAGTTTTCGGCGTGGCAGCAGCAGGGTATATCGACGCTGGGGATCGCAATCGGCGGTGCGGGCGGGCTGCATAAGTCGGTGCGGGATAAGGCTCATCTGCTGCTCGCCTTTGGTCGCGCCACCTGGCCGCATATGCTGGTGCGCGCCATGCTTGCCGAACAGCTTTACCGCGCCTCGACGATTATGGACGGCCATCCCTATCACCGCGATTGATTAGCGCATCGCGCCCGGCGCATGGCCGGTATGTTGGTGTTTGTGTAAATGCACCGTGCCGTCATCGTGAAAATCCGGATTATAACCCTGCGCCAGGATTTCTTTTTTGAGCAGGAGTTTTTGCGCTGGCGTCGCATCGTTATAGCGCTCGACCAATGCCGCTTCTTTTGGCGTCATGTAATGGTTCGGGTCGCCGAAGGGCAGCGGCTTGCCGCTCGTATCCTTGGCGATGAAGGAGTAAGGGCGTTTGGGGTAGTCGGTATCATGCCCTGTTTCTTTATGGCTCCCCAGTATTTTATCCGCCCCTATACTGGCAGCCAGCGGAAACAGGGTGGAGCCACAGGTGAGCAAATGCGGCAAGGTCACGGCAGCACCGGTAAAGCCAAGGCTGGCTGGTTCCTGATAAGGGATAATACCGATGGAGCCGGTGATATTTTCGACGATCTTTGCGCCGACATTCGGGTCGATCCATTCGTTTGCGACCATTTCGTTGGCGATATATACCAGCCCGTTGCTGATGCCGGTGAGGATGGAGGGCAGGGCGATCATGGCGCTGGTGGCCAGGGCACTCCATTTGATCACCTTGCCCCAATCAATACCTTCGCCCGTATGGGTTTCGCTTATCCAGTTGCCGAGCGCCACGCCGCCGATACCCGTTACTGCCGTTGCAATAATATTGGTGATGCCGCCTTTGGCCAGTTCGCCGCCGATCAGCGGCACATAGGAAAGCATCTTGTTCATTGCGAGCGCTACCCCATCGCCTTCGACGAGATTGTGCATGCCGAATAGCGTCCCCTCGGCTACGTTTATGTCGCCGATGCCGATGGCGGGCGCGACATACGGGGCAAGAACAATGCCTGCGACAATCGCTCCTCCACCAAGCGCCAGCATGGTGGGCAGGCTGAAACCGGAGGATGTGTGCTGGGAATGGTCGTGCGCCTCTTCCATATCAGCCGCGTCCTGGTCCTTGGGAGTTCAGCGTCCGTAGCAACTCCGCCCGGCGTGCGGGCGCGTCATCGGGTTCCAGCAAGGCCTGCAACCCCAGCGCCTTATTCACTTCTTTTACGATATTGTCGGCTTTCGCCGGACGCGCTTCCGGCGTGCCGGCAGAAAACGTGCCGCCCTTGCTCATGCGGTTGCCATTCTTGTCGAATACGAAAATGGAAGTGCTGTGGCCCCTTGTCGTATCGTTCATCAGGGAGTTTTCCATCACGTTCGCTGCCTCGCTATCGGCATCCCACCTCCCGGATTTTTTGGTTTGCCGGAACAGGATATGGAGCTGTTCCGGTTTCAGGCCAATATCCTCATATTCCTTGGCGTATTTTGCGCGTACTTCCTCTCTTGAATCATTCTCAGGATACAGGTTGAAAACCACGACCTCAAATTCCTTGCCTTGAAGTTGTTTAACTGCTGCTTCCAGTGTTGCTTTGATTTTCTTGCAGGCCGGGCAGCCATAAAAACCCGATAATGCGATCGTGACCTTATCTTTCAGGACATCCGGCTTGAATACTTCGCCACTCTGGTCGATTAATCGTGCGGTTGTGCCGTTGGTCGCTAACAATGTTTGCAGGCTTTTGGCCGCCTGCTGGGCAGCGGCATCCTCTGTCGAGAGCAACATACCCGTTGCCACACCTGCCACACCCACCGCACCGGCCACACCCGCCTTCAGAAACTCCCTGCGGCCTACGCCATCTTGCTCATCATCCATTGTGCCCCCTATTGTAAGAACCCCCAGTCTAACCGATTATTTGTCATTTTTCAACAGGCTGGACTAAAAAATACTAGGCGCTACCCACCAGATGTTGTAGTTTCTGCCGCACGGGAACAGATACAGGAAAGAAAATTGATAATGACGCGTCCTATGCTTGATGGTTTGGATGTTGGGGGCTTCCCCCTCCCCAATAGGGGGAGGGTTGGGGTGGGGGCATCCACGGAAAGCGGTGCGAATAATGCCCCCCTCCTGACCTCCCCCCTACGGTGGGAGGGAATATGACGCGTCCGAAGCCGGTGGTGCTGATGATTCTGGATGGGTGGGGGCATAATCATTCGCCCGACCATAATGCGATTGCGGCGGCCCGCACGCCGAACATGGACGCGCTGATGCGCGATTACCCGCACGGACTCATCAATGCCTCCGAGCTGCATGTGGGGCTGCCGGAGGGGCAGATGGGTAATTCGGAAGTCGGTCATATGAATATCGGTTCCGGCCGCGTCATCATGCAGGAGCTGCCGAAAATCGATGCCGCGATTGCAAACGGCGCGCTGGAAAAGCAGCTGGCGCAACATAAAATGCCCGGCACCATGCACCTTCTCGGCCTTCTTTCGCCCGGCGGCGTCCACTCCCACCAGATGCACATGGCCGCGCTCGCCAACATGCTTGCCGCCCATGGCACGCATGTCTATGTGCATTTATTCCTCGACGGGCGCGATACGCCGCCGCAATCGGCACTGGAATATATCGCGCAGTTCGAACGCGACATCGCTGCGCGGGCGAATATCGAAATCGCTACCGTTTCCGGGCGTTACTATGCGATGGACCGCGACAAGCGCTGGGATAGGGTGAGCAAAGCCTATGAAACCTTGGTGTCTGCGGAAGGCGAACGTTTCGCCTCGGCGCATCAGGCGGTGGAAGAAGCCTATTCGCAAGGCATCACCGATGAATTCATCAAGCCCTACGTCATCGGCGATTATGCCGGGATGATCGATGGCGACGGGCTGCTCTGCGCCAATTTCCGTGCCGACCGCGTGCGCGAAATATTATCGGCGCTGCTCATCACGGAATTTCCGGATTTTGCGCGCAGTAAAACGGTGCGGTTTTCCTCGGCGATTGCGCTAACGGAATATTCCTCGACGCTGGCGAAATATATGACGGTGCTGTTCCCGCCGGAGAGCCTCACCGATATTCTGGGCGAGGTCGTATCGAAGGCGGGTTTGAAACAGTTACGCATCGCCGAGACGGAAAAATACGCGCATGTCACTTTCTTTTTCAATGGCGGGCGCGAGCAGGAATTTCCCGGCGAGGAGCGCATCCTCGTGCCGTCGCCGAAAGTGGCGACCTATGATTTGCAGCCGGAAATGTCGGCGCCGGAAGTGACCGATAAGCTGGTAGCTAGCATCGAAGCGGAGGCGTTTGACCTCATCGTCGTCAATTATGCCAACACCGATATGGTCGGGCATTCCGGCAATATTGCCGCCGCGACCCAAGCGGTGGAAGCGGTGGATGCGTGTGTCGGTCGCGTGGTGGAAGCGGCGCTTGCCAGGGGCGGCGCGGTACTCATCACCGCCGATCACGGTAATGCCGAAATGATGTATGATGATGACACCAGGCAGCCGCACACGGCGCATACGCTGAATCTTGTTCCGGCGATTCTCATTTCGAAAGCACTTTACGGCAAGAAAATTACCATACCGGAGGGGCGGCTGGGCGATGTCGCGCCGACGATCCTGCAATGGCTGCAACTGCCGCAACCGCCAGCGATGACCGGCACGTCGTTGCTTAAAGATTATGCGGCGTAGCGCGCTCCTGTTCATCGCCTTGTGGCCGCTTTCAGCAGGGGCCGCTCCCAAAGATGACCTTGCCAAAACGCAAGCAGCGCTCAAGGCCTCGCAGGCCTCGCAGGAAAAACTCGCCGCCGCGCAGAAGGAGATGGAAAGCGAGCTGGTCGATTTGCAAAAAAAACTGGTGCGCGCTGCCGCCGCACTGCAAAAAAATGAAAGGGCGCTCGCGGCTTCCGAGCGTGAATTGCAACGGCTCGAAGGTGAACTGGCGGCGAAGGAAAAAGATTTTTCCGCCAAGCGCCAGAAGCTCGACGGCCTCTCGCGCATGGCGATTCGCCTCAGCCGCACCCCCCCGCAGGCGATGGTGCTGATGCCAACCGACGGTAAAAGCCGCATTCAGGCAGCCCGGGCGCTTTCGCTAATCACCACGGAAATGAAAACGCAGGCAGAGACGCTGCGTAAGGAACTGGAAACACTCGCTACGCTCAAAAGCAAGGTGGAGAAAGAAAAAACCGAAACATCGGCGCTTCGTGAGGCGGGCAGGGCGGAGAAGAAATCCCTGGAGGCATCGCTTAAGAGCCGCAAAAAACTACGCGATAAAATCGCCTCCTCCCGCGCTAAGGAAGAAAGCAGGATCGCTGAACTCGCCAAGAAAGCGGGCAGCTTGCAGGAGTTAGTCAGCGTGCTGGAGAATCGCGCCAAGGCCCCTAAAACATCGGCGGGAGGCAGGGAAGTGGTGAGTGATGAAGGCATTTCAGGCCGCCATGGCAGCATGCGAGAATTCGCTGGTGCGAAAGGAAGTATCCGCGTGCCGGTTTCGGGCCGGGTGGTCGTGGGCTATGGCGACCGCGATGGCGGCGATTCCAGCAAAGGTATTAAAATCGAGGCCCGCAACGGCGCAACAGTGGTCGCTCCCTTCGATGCCGAAGTGGCGTATAGCGGCACATTCCTTGGCTATGGACGACTGGTCATCCTCAAGCACCGTGGGAATTTTCACACACTGCTTGCGGGGCTGTCGCAGGTGGATGTGAAAAGCGGTGAGTTCCTCTTGGAAGGCGAACCGATTGGTGCTATGGGTGGTGGGGATCATTCGCAGCTTTATGTCGAGTTGCGCGAAAATAATCAGCCCGTCAATCCGGAAAAATGGATGCGCGGGTTATAACGAATCAGAAGGATAACTATGCGCCGCGTTGTAAAACTTGCCTTTGTTTCTGCTGTAATGCTGTCGGTGGTGCCGGTCATTTCCTATGCCCAGAAAAACGATACGCTGGAACTCCTCACCTTGTTCGGCGATGTGTTCGACCGCGTGCGCAGCGACTATGTCGAAGAGGTCAAAGACGCTGACATTATCGAAGCGGCGATCAACGGCATGCTCTCCTCGCTCGACCCGCACTCGGGTTACATGAACGAAAAAAACTTCCAGGAAATGCAGGTGCAGACGCGTGGCGAATTCGGTGGGCTTGGTATCGAGGTGACCATGGAAAACGGGTTGGTCAAGGTGGTATCGCCGATTGATGATACACCGGCGGCCAAAGCCGGGGTGCTGCCGGGCGATTATGTCAGTTTCATCGACGATGAGGCCGTCATGGGCCTTTCGCTCAACGAAGCGGTGGATAAAATGCGCGGCAAAGTCGATACCAAGGTGAAGCTCACCATTCTGCGTGAGGGTGCGGTGGAGCCAATCGAAGTGACGCTCATCCGCGCTAATATCAAGATACGTTCCAGCAAAGGCCGCGCTGAGGGTGATGATATCGCCTATCTACGCCTTGCCCAGTTTAATGAAAAAACAACCGAGCAGATGCGCGAAGAATTTGCCCGCATCAAAAAAGATACGCCGAACCTGCGTGGCGTGGTGCTTGATCTGCGCAACAATCCGGGCGGGCTGCTCGATGAAGCCATTTCGGTGTCGGATGCGTTCCTGACCGGCGGCGAAGTGGTGTCCACTCGCGAGCGCGACCCCAATAAAACCAAGCGCTACAGCGCCAAACAGGGTGACGAGCTGGTGCCGGTCGATATGCCGATCGTGGTGTTGGTGAATGCCGGTTCGGCGTCGGCGTCGGAAATCGTTTCCGGTGCGTTGCAGGACCATAAGCGTGCCATCATCATGGGCACCAAAACCTTCGGCAAAGGCTCGGTGCAAACGGTCATTCCGCTACCGGAACATGGTGCGATGCGGCTGACCACGGCGCGTTATTACACTCCTTCGGGCCATTCGATCCAGGCCAAGGGTATTGAGCCGGATATTATCGTCGAGCAGGCGAAAATCGAGCCTCTCAAGCAGAATGATAAAATGCGCATGGAAGCGGATCTCCGCCGTCGTCTTGAAAATCTTGAAGATAAAAAGGCGCAGGAGCGGCTCAAAAAATCGGGCGCATTGAAAAAAGACGATGACGAGAGCGATAAAGATGACAAGAAAGACGACAAAACCGATAAAGCCGATAAAGAAACATCGGCTGATGGCGGCGATTCGAATCAGGATTTCCAGCTGCAGCGTGCAATCGATCTGCTGCGGGCGGCGCATGTGTTTAATCTGTCATCGGCGCAGTAGCGAGGCGGGGACGGGATGAAAATACTCCTTGCCCGCCATCTTGCGATCATCATGAAAGCCGCTCTGGCGCTGTGCCTTTTGTGGATGGCGGCGATGCTTGCTATATTCTGGATGTCGGGTGCCGAGGAAACGAAACAGGCGCTCGCCAGCGGCAAGCGTTTTATCATCCATATTGCCGATGGCAGGGTAGAGGGCCTGGCTCCTGCCGCACCGGAACAAACAGCCGAAGCAACGCCTGCGCCCGATATTCCGCCTCCGGCGGCGGCAGAACCTGAAATGGTAACTGACGTGCAGGCCTCGGCCAACCCGATTGCCGAGGTGTCGGATGATTTGCTGGATAAAAGCGCAGGCACGGTGCTGCCGAAAATCTCGGAAGCAGGAATCAAGCCCTGGCAATATTATATCAAAACATTCCGCAGGCAGAATGAGATGCCGCTGATTGCGATCATTATCACCGGTCTGGGCCATAGTAAGCATACAACGGAAATGGCGCTTGCGCTTGACGACCGAATTGGGCTCGCTTTTTCTCCGTATGCTGCGGCGATTACCGGCTGGTCTTCGGCATCGCGCATGACCGGGCATGAAATGTATGTCGAGCTGCCGCTGCAAACGGCGGGGTATCCCGATGACGATCCGGGCCCATATTCTATTCTGGTAACCGGCGGTAACGATCGAAACCTCAAACATCTGCAATGGGCGATGTCGCGCTTCCAGGGGTATGTCGGGCTGGTCGCGCCGCCGCGGGAAGTGGTGACGCGTAGTGCCGACGCTTTCGCGCCGCTGCGTGAGGAAATCGCCAGGCGCGGCGTGATGCTGGTGCGTGCGCGTGACGCCGTCGCGCCGGAAGGAGATAAGAAGAAAAAACAGGTGCCGATCGTGGAATTGGGCGCTGATGTGTGGATTGATGAAGAGCTTTCCGACATGTCGATACAGGCACGGCTGGCGACGCTTGAGCAGATGGCCCAGCGCGACGGCATGGCGATTGGCATTGCCCGTGCCTATCCGCTGTCGATCACGCAAATCAAGCAATGGCAGGAAACGCTGGGCTCGCATGGGATCGTGCTGGCACCGGCATCGTTCATCGCCAAGCTGAAATTCCCGTGACTGCTTCGCTTCCTTACAGGCCCTGCGTCGGCATCATGCTGATCAACCGCGACGGGCTGGTTTTTGCCGCCAAGCGTATTGATACGTTGGCGGAGGCGTGGCAGATGCCGCAGGGTGGGATCGATGAAGGCGAAGACCCACGCGCTGCGGCGATGCGCGAACTGGAAGAAGAAATAGGCACGAATAAGGCGGAGATCGTTGCGGAAAGCAAGACGTGGCTTTCCTATGATTTGCCGGAGCATCTGGTGGGGCAGCTATGGGGCGGGAAATATCGCGGGCAGCAACAAAAATGGTTCGCGATGCGTTTTCTGGGCACGGATGGCGACATCAATATTGCCACGAAACATCCCGAGTTTTCCGAGTGGAAATGGACGCCCCGCGAGACGCTGCCGGATTTAATCGTGCCGTTCAAGCGAGCATTATATCAATCCGTGGTCTCGGAATTCAGCAGCTTGTTTTCATCGATCTGAATCGATCTGCGGACGCGTGAGAACAACACATAAAAGGTCGGCACCACGAACAGCGTCATGAGCGTGCCGAAGCTCATGCCGCCGACCAGCACCCAGCCGATCGCCTGGCGGGATTCTGCGCCGGCGCCGCTTGCGATCGCCAGCGGCAACGCGCCGAGCACGGTGGCAGCGGTGGTCATCAAAATAGGCCGCAGGCGGATGGAGGCGGATTCGATAATCGCCCGTTGCTTGCTGCGTCCGCGCTCCTGCAATTGGTTGGCGAATTCCACCATCATGATGCCATGCTTGCTGATAAGCCCGACCAGCGCGATCAGCCCGATCTGGCTATAGACATTGAGGGTGCCGCCGGTCAGGCGCATGGTCAGTAGCGCGCCTGCCATGGCCAGCGGTACGGTAAGCAGGATAATCAGCGGATCGATGAAACTTTCAAACTGTGCAGCGAGCACCAGGTAAATAAACAGGATCGCCAGCAAAAAGGTGAGGGCCAGGCTGGCGCTTGACTCTTTGAATTCACGCGATTCACCATTATAATCGAGCCGCGCATCGGGCGCGATTTTCTTCACCAGCTTTTCGACATAATCGAGCGCTTGACCGGTGGTGTAGCCGGGTGCGAGGTTCGCCTTGATGGTGACGGCGCGCAGCTTGTCGAAATGGTTGAGTTCGCGTGGGGCGACACCTTCGCTAAGCGTCACCAGATTGGAAAGCTGTATCAGTTTTCCGCTCGTGCTTCGGACAAAAATCGTATCGATATCGTGTGGTCTCGTGCGTTCGTCATCTTCGACCTGCACCATCACGTCATATTGCTCATTGCCGCGCTTGAAGCGGGTGACCTGCCTGCTTCCGAGCAATGACTCCAGCGTGCGCCCGACCGTTTCGACGTTCACGCCCATCGAGGCCGCCTTGTCGCGGTTGATATCCACCCGCAGCTCCGGCTTGTTGAGTTTCAGGTCGGAATCCGGCGCGAGAATACGCGGATTTTCGGCCAGCCCTTCCATGATTTTATTGGTCATTTCATCAAGCTCTTCATAGGTGCCGGTGGCCTGAATAATCACTTCCACCGGCTGGCTGCGCGCACCCTGTCCCAGCGATGGCGGCGTGATCGGAAAATTGAGTGTACCGGGAATGCCGCCGAACATTTTGCCGCCGAGCTCAGCGGCGATTTCCATCGAGCTGCGGCTGCGTTCATCCCATGGCGAGAGGCCGAGCACCGAAAATGTCTGGGTGACGAAAGGAAAGCCGACCGCTACGAAATTCCACTGCGCTTCCGGCATCGACTGCATAATCGCTTCCATTTTTTTGGCGTAGGCGTCGGAATATTCGATGGTGGCGCCTTCCGGTGCAATGCCGATACCGAAAATAATCCCGCGATCTTCCCGTGGTGAAAGCTCGGAAGGGGCGGTGGAAAACAAGAACGCCGTCAGCGCCACCACGCCTGCGGCGATCGCGGCGATCAATATCTTCTTGGTGCTCAGCCGGTTGAGGACACGCTCATAATGTATGTCGAGCGCATGCAGGAACACGTCGATGGCATGCGACCAGCGGGCCTCTTTCTTCTTATGCTGTACGGAAAGAATGCGCGAACACATCATCGGTGTCAGCGTGAGCGCCACTATGCCGGAGACGAGGACGGCCCCGGCCAGCGTGAACGCGAACTCGACGAAAAGCTTGCCGGTGCGCCCCGGCGTGAAGCCGATGGGGGCGAACACGGCGGCGAGTGTCATCGTCATTGCCAGCACCGCAAAGCTGATTTCACGCACGCCTTTCACCGCCGCGTGGATACGGTCCATGCCTTCTTCCATATGGCGGTAGATATTTTCGAGCACGACGATGGCATCATCCACCACCAGCCCGATGGCAATTACCAGCGCCAGAAGGGTGAGGGTGTTGATCGAAAAATCGAACGCATACATCATCCCCAGCGCGCCGATCAGCGAAATCGGGATGGTGACGAGCGGAATAAGCGTCGCACGCACCGAGCGCAGGAAAAAGAAAATCACCACCATCACGAATGCCACCGCTTCCAGGATAGTTTTCTGCACCGCCTGCAGCGATTCGCGGATGAACACCGAGGAGTCATAGGCTTTTTCGATCTTCATGCCGTCGGGCAGGATCTTGGCGATTTCGGGTAAGGCGGTATTGATGGCGTCGGAAATCTCGATTGGGTTCGCCACCGATTGCTTGATGACGCCGAGCGCGATGGTGCTTTTATTATTGAAGCGTGCGATCTCGCGGTCTTCCTTCGGTCCGTATTCCACCCGCGCCACATCGCGCACCCGCACCAGATGCCCGTTATCGGCGTTGCGGATGATGATGTTGTTAAACTGCTCCGGCGTGTTAAGGTCGGTGCGCGACAGCACGGTGAATTCGCGCTTGCTGCTTTCGATACGCCCCGCCGGGATCTCGACATTTTGTGAACGTAGCGCCGCTTCCACATCCTGGGTGGTAATGCCGAACGCCGCCATGCGGTCACTCGACAGCCAGATGCGCATGGCATATTCACGCTCGGCGAACAGCCGCACGTCCGACACGCCGGGCAGCGTCTGGATACGGTCTTTGACCACGACGCGGGCGAATTCGCTGACTTCCAGCGCGTCATGCTTGGTGGAGTTGAGCGACAGCCAGATGATCGGCTGCGCGTCGGCCTCCTGCTTGGAAACGATCGGCTCATCGATCTCGTCGGGTAGCTTGCCGCGCACCCGGCCGACGCGGTCGCGCACGTCGGAGGCGGCGTCATCGGCATTGCGGTCGAGCTTGAAGGTCACCGTGATCTGGCTGGATTCCGAGCGGCTGATCGAGCGGATAAAATCGATGCCTTCGATGCCAGAGAGCGAATCCTCCAGCGGCTTGGTGATCTGCGTTTCGATCACTTTCGCCGAGGCGCCGGGATAGGTGGTTTCGACATTGATGACCGGCACGTCGATATTTGGATATTCGCGCACGGTCAGGCGGTCGTAACAAACCAGGCCAAGTAAAATAATAATCAGGTTGAGGACGATCGCAAGGACGGGGCGCTTGATGCATATTTCCGGAAGCGTCACTTGGCCGCCCCATCGGTTGGTGCAAGCGTATAGACAACGTCGGCGCCGTCACGCAGCTTCAAATGTCCGGCGGTGACCACGATGTCGTTCGCGGTAAGCCCCTTGACGATTTCCACTTCGCCATTCCTGTGCTCACCGACCGTCACCGGCACGGTCTCGACTTTATTTTCTTTATTCACCAGCAGGACAAAATTGTTGTTGCCGCGTGGCACGATCGCCGGTTCGGGCACAAACAGCGCCTTATCGCGATTGGCGGTAATGACCGAGATATGCGCAAACAGGCCCGGTTTCAGCGCGTTATCGTCGTTGGGGATCAGTGCGCGGAGTGTAATATTGCGGCTGCTGGCATCGATCTGCGGGTCGAGCGCATAAATGCTTCCGACAAAATCGCGTCCGGCCAGCGCATCCACCTGCACATTGATTTTCTGGCCGACGGCTACGATGCGCGTGGCATTTTCTGGTAGGGTGAATTCGATTTTCATCGGATTTTTGCTTTGGAATGTAGCGATATCCTGCCCGGCACTTACCACATCGCCGGGGCTGATATGCCGCAGCCCCATCACCCCGTCGAACGGTGCGGTGATGCGGGTTTTATCGAGCTTCGCCTTTGCCAGGTCCACCTGCGCCTGCGCTACGTTGAGAGTTGCCGCCATATTATCGTAATTACTTACCGTGCCCGCGCCTTTTTCTTTGAGCAGTTTGGCGCGGCTGTAACTCACGCGGGCGAGGTTGAGCGCAGCCTCTGCCTGTTTCAGTTCGGCGGCGAGTATACGGTCATCAAGGCTTACCAGCACCGTATCTTTTTTCGCGAAGGCGCCCTCGGCGGCGTGGATGGCTTCGATGCGCCCGTCGATTTCGGGCCGCAGCATCAGCGATTCATTGGCCTTGAGCGTGCCGACTGTGGTAAGCGCCACCGCCAGCTTGCCTTCGCGCACCTGCGCCGCTTCGATCGGAATACCGCTGGGCGGCGCTCCTTTCGCAGGCTCTTCTTTGGCAGCGGATGCAAAATGCTGGTAACCGAAAACGCCGGCAGCGAACAAACCCACAATAACGAGTAATGATGGAATGCGCATAACACCCTTGATGATGACGCTAAAATAAGCAGAAACGCACCCTAGCGCAACTATATTAACGATTCCTCTATAGCGCCGGTTTATCCGGTAATTTGGCAAAGAAAAAATCACCCAGCGCGTTGGGCAGCGAGGTCAGCCACCAAAGCGGCAGGTAGAGGCTGAGCGGGAAGGCGATGCGCCCTTTGTTTTTAGCAAGCCCTATGGCGATAATGCGGGCGGCTTTGTCGGCGCTCATCAACAGCGGCATATGATAGGGGTTGACGTCGGTCAGCGGCGTTTTGATGAAGCCGGGGCAGACGACATTGACCCGCACCCCGGCACGCGCAAGCCATCCGCGCAGTCCCTCGCCATACACCCGCACCCATGCCTTGCTGGCGCTGTAGGCGGGAGAGCTCGGCAGGCCACGGATACCGGCAAGCGAGCTGATCAGCGCGATCTGCCCGCGCCCGCGGGCGATCATACGCGGGATGAGGGGGGAGATGGTGTTGACCACCCCGTCGATATTGGTGGCGAAAATATGGCGGGCCTGGTCGGCTTTTTCCTCGCCGCCGCCGATACCCGCCGAGATGCCGGCATTGGCGATGACAAGGTCGATCGGCGTTTCATTGTCGATGGATTCCAGCCATTGCTGCATGGCGGCGACATTGGTGACATCGATTGCCGCCACCCGCACGCTGGCCCCCAATTCTTCGCATAAGCCGGCGGTTTGCGCCAATCTTCCCTCATTGCGTCCCGATAAATACAGGGTTATGCCTGGCCGTGCGTAATACACAGCCAGTGCCGATCCTAGCCCGCTGGAAGCGCCTGTAATGACGATATTTTTAGCTGTGTGGTCTGCGAGCTTCATAAAATTGTAATAAATGTTTGATATGATGAGTTCAATAGCTAGGGGGAAAAGAAGAGTTTATAAACAACAAAAAAGAAAGCGGATGACATCTTATGAGTAAGAAAAAATCGGTATGCGTGTTTTGTGGCGCATCCAATTCGGTAGCTAAAAAATTCCTCGATATCGGTGCAGAGTTCGGGAACTTGTTGGCCAAGCGCGACATCACGCTGGTCTATGGTGGCGGCGATTGTGGGATTATGGGCGCGGTGGCGAATTCCACCATGAAAAACGGCGGGCATGTGACGGGTGTGTTCCCGGTATCGCTCCGCAATATTGAAAACGAGCACCAGTCGCTCACGGAAATCATCATCGTCAACACCATGCATGAGCGCAAACAACTGATGTTTGAACGTTCCGATGCCTTCATCGTTTTTCCCGGCGGCTTCGGCACCATGGATGAAATGTTCGAGATTCTTACCTGGAAACAGTTGCTCTTGCATGAAAAAGAAATCGTGATTTTCAACTATCAGGGCTATTGGGATCCGCTGATCGCGCTGATGCACAGCATTATCGAAAACGGTTTCGCCAAGCCTGAAACCGCCACCTATTTCCATGTGGTGACCGAGCTTGAACAAATTATTGATGTGCTGGGATATTGACAAGCCCCGCCGAATGGCGGGGTCCGGATACATATAACAACCAGACCCCGCAACAAGTGCGGGGCTAATCAAAACAACTTCACCGCCACCGTCATTCCTTCCTGCGTCGGTATCATGATGGAAAAATAGCGCGAGCTGTCGGCCAGGCGCTCGTTGAAGCGGCGCATATTTTCCCAGGTAGTGGGGGCGATATCGTCGGGTGCGGAATCCTTCGCCACCATACCGAACAGCAGGGTATTATCGGCGATGATGAGGCCACCCGTGCGCACATTCACCTCCGCCCAGTCGAGATAATCGTTATAGTGAATTTTATCGGCATCGATAAACGCCATGTCGAACGGGCCTTTGTCCGAAAGTGTTGGTAGTGTGGTGCGCGCATCGCCCTCGATCATGGTAATGCGGTCACGCACTTCGCAATTCGCGAAAAATTGCCGGGCCAGCGCGATATGTGTATCATCCTTATTGAGGGTGTAAAGATGCCCGTCTTCAGGCAGGGCGCGGGCCATCCAGATCGCCGAATAGCCAGCGAGCGTGCCGATCTCGACGATCGTCTTGACCCCATAGAGCCCGATGAAAAGCTGCAACAGCTTGCCTTCTTCCGGTCCCACCTGCATGGCGATGTCGCGCTTGGCGAGCGTTTCGTCGATCAATTGCAGCAACGCGTCTTGCGGCGCGTAGAGACTCCGGATATAGTCGAGGTTGGGAGAATTCGTTTTCGGCATATCCGGGACGTGTAGCACATGTTGGACGTAGAAGACAATATCGCAGAAAAACTTTCTGTCTCCGGCCGCACATGGCAGTTGCGCGAGGCCGAGTTGCGGCAGGTGATGGCGATATCGCAGCAGCACGGCCTGTCGCAGAATCTGGCGCAATTGCTGGTGGTGCGTGGCGTGGCGCTGGAAGATGTCGAGGATTTCCTAAACCCTTCCCTGAAGAATTCCCTGCCCGATCCTTCGCATCTGCTGGATATGGATAAGGCGGTGGCGCGCATTGCGCAGGCGATCAACGCCCGGGAAACCATTGCCATCTGGGGCGATTACGATGTCGATGGCGCAACCTCCTCGGCCTTGCTCCGCCGTTATTTCCGGGCGCTCGGCATGGAGCCGCTGGTCCATATTCCCGACCGGATGAAAGAAGGTTACGGCCTGAATGCGCCGGGCCTGCTGGCCTTGCGCGCGCGGGGCGCTGCGCTTGCCATCTCGGTGGATTCCGGCACGCTCTCCTTCGAGCCGATTGAAAAAGCGGTGGAGGCGGGTCTCGATGTGATCGTCGTCGACCACCATCTGGGTGAGGCGAAGCGCCCCAAGGCCTGCGCACTGGTTAACCCCAACCGTCTCGACGAAACCTCGCCGCATCGCCATCTGGCGGCGGTGGGTGTCGCCTTTTTACTGCTGGTGGCGCTCAATAAAAAACTGCGCGAAGAAGGTTTTTTTACCGACATCAAGGAGCCCGATCTCCGGCAATGGCTGGATATCGTGGCGCTCGGCACGATCTGCGATGTAGTGCCGCTGGTGGGTGTCAACCGGGCGCTGGTAGCGCAAGGCCTCAAAGTGATGGGCGGGCGCGGCAATGTCGGCATGCGTGCAGTTATGGATGCGGCGGGACTCGATGAACGCCCCGGCGTCTATCATGCCGGTTATGTCATCGGGCCGCGCATCAATGCCGGCGGCCGCGTCGGGAAATCCGATCTCGGCGTGCACCTGCTCTCCACCGAAGACCCGGCGGAGGCGGTGCGCATCGCCCATGAGCTCAACCAGTATAACGCCGAACGCAAGGCCATCGAATCGCTCATCCAGCAGGAGGCCGATGCGCTCGCCGATGCGATGGATGACTCGTTTCCCATTATGGTGGTGGCGGGAAAGGGCTGGCATTCGGGCGTCATCGGCATTGTCGCCGGCAGGCTCAAGGAGCGTTTCCGCAAGCCCGTGGCGGTGATCGGTATTGAAGGCGGCATCGGCAAGGCATCGGCCCGTTCCGTATCCGGAATGGATTTTGGGGCAGCGGTGATTGCTGCAAAAGAGGAGGGGCTGTTGCTCGCCGGGGGCGGCCATGCCATGGCGGCGGGGTTCACGGTCGCTGAAGAAAAAATTCCAGCGCTCACCGAATTCTTATGCACGCGCCTTTCGTCGCAGGTGCATCATCTCGCACGCGAGCACATCATGCCGGTCGATCTTGCGCTTTCCATCGGCGGCGCCACGCCGGAAACGGCGATGGAAATTGAAAAAATGGGGCCGTTCGGACAGGGTAATTTTTCGGTGCGGGTGATGCTGCAATCGGTGGTGAACCTGCGGCCGGAGCGGGTGGGCGAGCATCATGTTAAAACACTGCTTACCCATCGCAGCAGCAATGCCAAACTCTCGGCCATCGCTTTTCGTTGTGCTGAAAATCCGCTCGGTCAGGCGATTTTGAATTCGCGTGGTCAGGAAATTGATGTGGTGGGTCAACTCAGGTTGCAAGAATGGCAGGGCAGGCCGCAGATGAGCCTGATGATTGAAGATATCCGGCTAGGCGGGCAATAAATCGAGGCCGAGGCAGATGCCGAGCGCCTGCAGGCTATCTCGGCAGCGGCGGTAGAGCTCGTAATTAATGTGCACGCTGCTTAGTTTTTCGGGGTAGTTGCGGCGCACGGTTTCCTCGATGCTTCCGATCATCGATGCATTCACCAGCACGCGGTTATGTGCGCGCATGGCGCTAAGCTGTGCTTCGTCCATCAACACGCGCAATCGCAGGCAGGCAGGGCCGCCGCCATTTTTCATGCTCTGGTGCAAATCGACATGATGAAGCTGCGTAATCGGGTTGCCAGTCTCAAGCGCGATTTTCTCCAGCAGCGCCCAGGCCTTGCCCTCGAACAATTCCCTGGTGTCGCTCGGCGCGATCAGCGCCATGCCGCCGCCCGGCAGCGACACGATCTGACTGTTGAAAAAATAAGTGGCGACCGCTTCTTCCAATGTCAGTTCCTCGCGGCGGATGACGCGTAAGCTAAGCGCCTGTCCGGTGCGCGCAGCATAGCTCTCCGCGATATAGTCGAGGTCGGCGCTGCCCATGGCGTAGGCTTCCTCATGCACCAGCAGGAAATATTCATTCGCCACCGCGATGACATCGTTATGAAACACGCCATGCTCAATCGCCGCCGGGTTTTGTTTAATGCAAATGGCGGCCTCCTCCGCGACATGGTGGCGGGTGATGATTTCCTGCGAGCTGGCGAGCGTCTGCCGCGCCATTTTCGGGTCGCGGGGGCCGCCGTCGGTGCCATAGACGAACACGTTGAGCCCGACCGCCGCGTGCGATGGCGCGAGGCGCATATGGTTGGCCGCTCCTTCGTCGCGAAAGCCCTGCATGGCATCGAGCGGCAGGTCGACAATCGCCCGCGGCACATGGGCAAAAATCTGGCGCAGGGTGAGATAGCTGTCGAGCGCTTCGATGCGGCGGTGGAGGTTGGTATGCAAGTTGGCGACGGTGAGATGCAGGCAGGCATCGTCATTATCCTGCGGCGGCGTGGCGGTGGCGGCATTGGCTACCCACATCGCCGAGCTGGACGACAGCGCTTCGAGCAGCTCCGGTTTTTCTGCGGCGGCCTGCGCGATGATGCTTTCCTCGTCACCGGAAAAATGTTTTTTGAGTTCTTTCAAATGGGGTCGCAATTGCGGTGGCAAAATGCCGACGGTAAGACCAAGCGACAAGAGTAGCCGGGCCAGCCCCAACACCTGCAAGGCGGCGTCCATAGGCCGCGAGACACTGCCCTGGTTGGCGCTGGAAGCGAGATTGTCGGCGGCGAGCCCGCCGTAATTATGGGTGGGTCCGGGAAGACCTATGAAGATGACTTCTGACAATTTATTTGCTAGCTTGGCGTTCATGGACAGCATCCGACACCTTCTGAGGGAAGTTTTCAACTACGATTTTGCCAAGTGCAAATCTTCGTCGGATTTCCTTGAGCATTTTTTTGAGGTAAAACTTTCGATCGCCGATTTGAAGCAGGTGCATGCGCTTGTGCATGCGTCCGGCTGCGACATTGGCGGCAAGACGATTCCCAGCGCGATGTTGGTTGGGGATGCGGGTAAGACACCGCCGGTCATGATCCTTGCCCAGCTGCACGGCAACGAACCGGCCGGGCTTGCCGGTATTTTGCTGGCATTTGCGCTGGCCGAAGCAAAGATGCTTAACCAGCAGGTGTTGGTGGCCATCGGCAACCCGCTTGCGTCCGAGCAATATTTTTCGGCCTATTCGGAAGCGCCGCGTGCCCGCCAGGAGCTGCGCGATGGTTATCGCTGCGGGCTGGGCGAGGGCGGGAAATTACTGCCCGACATGAACCGCATTCCCACCGATTTCATGACGCGCCCACCGGATAATCATCATACCCGCCGCGCCCAGGAATTGTTCCATCTCGGCAGCCATGTTTCCGGCATCCTGGATATTCATTCTGCGCGGGGAAACATGCTCTGCATCACCGACCACAAGAACGACATGGAGCTTAAAAACTCTCCCATCCGCGCCGTGCTGATCGGGTTGGCCGACGCGATCGCCGCGCATAGTTCGAGTGGTAGCGCGCAGGTCAAGACGCTGAAAACCATTCTCTCGCCTTTGCCGAATATCCGCTATCAGGTTGGCATTGAGGCCGGGCGGCATGAGACGGAAGACGCGCCGCTTTTCGCCTCGATGTTCGCCCATGCCTTCCTGCATGCGATCGGCGCGAGCAAGGCCGCGCCCTACACGCCGAAAAAGGAAACCGGCGAGTTTGATTGCTATCATGTGCAGCCGAAATGGACCTATGGCGACCTCGTGGTGCAGGGCAATCTCTTGCCGGAAGACAAGCTGTTCATGGCAGCGCCGTGCATGTCGGCGGACGCGATTCCCAAACGTGCCGACCGGGTGATTGTGAAGAAAAAAGACGGGGCGTTCCAGGTGCAGACGATCATGCAGTATATCGTCGCTCCCGCCGGTGATATCACCTACGCCGTCTATCAATATGACGAGATGGAAATGCTGCATGAAGGCGCGGTGGTGGCGGTGGCCGTGCCGAGCGGTGCCGTGCTTAAAGCCCCGAAAACCGCAGCGGGCATTTTCTTCAGCAAATGCGCCTCGCTCTACGATCAGGACCCGGCGGTGGGGCCGTGGCCGCTTGCAGCATCGGCCCGCGGCGATGTCAAATTCTGCTATCCCTGCATCGTGAAAAAAGAGAAGCTCTCTCTTTAGCGCCGCGCTTTAAAAAATGCTTTCAGTAATTCGCCGCATTCCTGCTCCTGAATGCCGCCGTAGATTTCCGGGGTGTGGTGGCAGGTGGCTTGCGAAAAAATGCGCGGGCCGTTTTCAACGCCGCCGCCTTTCGCATCATAGGCGCCGAAATAAAGCCGGCGGATGCGGGCGAAGCCGATGGCGGCAGCGCACATCGGGCAGGGTTCCAGCGTGACATAGAGATCGCAATCGGAAAGCCGGGGAGTGCCGAGTGTTTCGCAGGCGGCGCGGATGGCAAGCATCTCGGCATGGGCGGTGGGGTCACGATCGGTTTCGGTAAGGTTGTGGGCGCTGGCGATGACCTTGCCTTCGCGCACCAGCACGGCGCCGACCGGCACCTCACCGCGTACAAAAGCGGCGTGGGCAAGCTCAAGGGCGGCGTGCATCATTTCTTGCGGAACGCATCAAGCGAGATGATTTCGGCGGCACCTTCGTCGGCGTCTTCGTTTTCGCCTTCGGGCAGTTCCAGCTCTTCCGGCAGGGTGATATGCTCGGATTGCGCGGTCTGGAATTGCAGGCCGAACTTGATGCTCGGATCGGCGAACGCGGTGAGCGCCGCAAACGGCACGGTGAGTTTTTCCGGCGCGCCGCCGAACGACAGCGTCACATGAAACTGCGCGTCTTCCACCCGGAAATCCCAGAACTGGTGCTGCATGACGATGGTGATGTCTTTCGGGTATTTGGCGCGTAAAGAGTCCGACATGCGCACGCCGGGATGCTGCGTATCGTAGGAAATATAAAAATGATGCTCGCCCGGAAGGCCCTCGCTCTGCACGCGGCGCATCACGTCGCGCACCATGGTGCGCATGGCGTGGTCGATCAGCGCGGGATAATTGAGATAATCTTCGGTCATGACGCCATCTTAGCGGAGAACCGCGCCTCGCGCAAGCAAGGCCTTGATTGTCTCACATTCGAGATAAATTTGTCGAAACCTTAGCTAAACAGCGAATGATTCTTAAACAAATATAAAAGCTTATCGTGATATGATAGGGCATGAAAAAACGTTCTTTCCTCTCCTTCTGGTCTGCAAGCGACGGTGCCTCCGCCGTGGAGTTCGCATTGATTGCGCCGGTTCTGCTGCTGATGACGATTGGCATCATTGAAATATCGCTGATGATGCTCACGCAAAACATCATGGAGAGTGTGACCTTCACCGCGTCGCGGCTCGGCAAGACCGGCTATGTGGAGGCGGGTATCACGCGTGAGGAGACGATCATACAGGCGCTGCACGATGCGGCGGATGGTTTGCTCGACACGACCAAGATCACGGTGGACACGCAGTCCTATAACGAGTTCGGCGATGTCGGCAGTCCGGAGCCTTTCGTCGATGCGAATGGAAACGGCATCCATGACGACGGCGAGAACTATACCGATGTGAATGCCAACGGCCAGTACGACACCGACATGGGGGCGGCAGGCGAGGGCAATGCCGGGCAGGTGGTGGTCTATATCGTGACCTATCCGTGGAGCGTGTCGACGCCGCTACTTTCGTCGCTCATGGGCGATCATGGCGTGTTCAGCCTCACTGCGCGGGCGGTGGTCAAAAACGAGCCGTTCGAATGAAAAATCCATTCCGCAATTTATTCTGTCATTGCGAGCATTTTCACAGAAAATGCGCGGCAATCCATGGTGCGGCAGATAAAGATGGATTGCTTCGTCGCAAGGCTCTTCGCAATGGCCTATGGCAATGCCGGCGCGGCGTCGCGGCCACCGAGTTCGCGGTGGCGCTTCCTTTTCTGCTGGTGCTGATGCTGGGAGGGATTGAGATCAGCCGCTATGTCATCATCCACCAGAAGCTGGAAAAAGTCGCCTACACCATCGCCGACGTCGTCTCGCAATCCGATACGATCACCACGGCACAGCTCAACCAGGCGGTGATTGCGGCGGCAACGATCATGGAGCCGTATGATTTCAGCCCGGATGGGGTGGTATTCATCAGCTCGGTTTATAAAAGTGGCAGCAATGCGCCCACCGTGCGCTGGCAATATAGCGGCGGCGGCGCGTTGTCGGCGAGCAGCCAGATCGGCGCGGTCGGCGCGGTGGCGGCGATGCCCAACGGGCTTGTGCTCAACCCCAGCGACAACGTGATTATTTCGGAAGTATTTTACCGCTACCAGCCGTTTCTGACCGGCGGCGTATTCGCCGATGACGAGGATCTTTACAAGGTCACGATTTTCAAGCCAAGGCTTGGGGCGCTGACGACGCCGCCCGCCTGAACCATATGATGTGAGGTTTTTTATGTCTATGTTGCATTTATTCAAATCCGAATCCGGCTCGGTGGTGCCGGTGATCGGTGTGCTGGTGGCGGCGATGCTCGGTTCTTCGGGCGCGGCGGTGGATACGGGGCGCGGGCAACTGGTGAAGGCCAAGCTTTCCAGCTCGCTCGACGCGGCGGGGCTGGCGGCCGCTTCCACGGTGAGCACGACTTCGCTTGAGACGGAGACGACGAAATACCTGAACGCGAATTTCAACGGCTATATGGGCGCCGAAATCACCAGCGTCAATGTTGTTCCCAATGCCGACAACACCGTTTTTGAATTATCCGCGACCGCCGAGGTGCCGACCACTTTCATGCGTATTTTGGGCATCGAGACCATCACGGTCGGGGCCACCTCGGAAATCACCCGCGCCAGCTCCGGTCTGGAGCTGGTGATGGTGCTGGACAATACCGGGTCGATGTCCGGCTCGAAACTCACCAGCCTCAAATCGGCGGCGACCACGCTCGTGAACATTCTCTACGGCGATCAGACGACGGTGGAGGATTTATGGATCGGGCTGGTGCCGTTTTCGCAGGCGGTGAACGTGGGAACCGGCAATGCCAGCTGGCTTGCCGCCAACAGCTTCAACTGGCATGGCGTGGCGTGGAAAGGATGCGTGGATGCGCGTGAGGGCAGCGGCGAGGACATCACCGATTCGCCGCCGACCGTTTCCAGCCCACAAACGCTTTTCCCGCAATATTTCTGGCCGGATGACGGCGATAACAACTGGCTGACCAATGGTGGTAATTTGCGTTCCGGCATTGGCGATACCAAAGGCCCGAACAAATACTGCCCGCAGGCGGTGACGCCGATGACCGGGGTGAAAGCCACCATCCTTTCCGGCATCAACGCCATGACCGCCAACGGCAACACGCATATTGGCCTGGGCGCGGTGTGGGGATGGCGGATGCTGTCGCCGCGCTGGCAGAATATATGGGGCGGCGAGATGAGCGCGAACGGCCTGCCGCTTGCTTACAACACGCCGAAAATGAACAAGGCGGTGATCGTCATGACCGATGGCGACAATGTTATCAGCAACGACAGCCGCGGCGCTTACTGGTATCTCGATGACGAAAAACTGGGAACCGATGTGCAAAGCGCTGCCGAGGCGCAGCTCGATACAAGGCTCGGGCAGGTCTGCACCTCGATGAAAAATAACAACATCATCGTGTACACGATTTCGTTCGGCTCGATTTCCGGTTCCAGCCAGACGATGCTGCGCAACTGCGCCAGCCAGAGCGATTTCTATTTCCCGTCGCCGGACAGCGCGACGTTGCAGGCCGCCTTCAAATCCATCGGCGATTCGCTCTCAAGCCTGCGCATTAGCAGATGACAATCACCTCGGCGGCTTTGCCGCCCTAGATGCCCGTCATCCCGGAAGCCGGTTTTCCGCGAACACAGTGAGCATGGAAAAGCCCGCTGTCCGTGATCTCAAACTGCCTGCTGTGTAACTCCAGACCCCGCAACACGTGCGGGGTGACGAGCCTTGTGAAATCATAAAAAACCAAGAAAATATAGCCGGTTGTCATTTTTTTCATTTTTTTTCACTTTACCCCCTTCCGTGACACATCGGGCGGGCGCATGATGCTCTTATGGACGGGGCGGGGAGATACTTGCGTCTTTCCTTTCTGTGGGCCGCATGCTAACTCGGAGTGTATGAAACAACTTATTCTCAAGCAGCCTTCGGTGATTCCTGGTTTCGGGTTCACCATGGGCTTTACGGTATTTTACCTGCTGGCGGTGGTGATGATCCCGCTGGCCGGATTGTTTGTAAGCGCGAGCGCGCTCAGCTGGGGCCAGTTTGTGGAAACGGTGACCAGCGGGCGGGTGATGATGGCCTACCGCAACAGCTTCGGCATCGCGTTTCTGGCGGCCTGTGTGAATTGCGTGTTTGGCCTGGCGCTGGCCTGGGCATTGGTGCGTTATAAATTCCCCGGCAAAAAGCTTGTCGACGCGATGGTCGACCTGCCGATTGCGTTGCCGACGGCGGTGGCGGGGATTGCGCTCACCGCGCTTTATGCGCCGCAGGGCTGGATCGGGCGTTATCTGGAGCCGCTGGGCATCAAGGTGGCGTTTACGCCGCTGGGCATTCTGGTGGCGCTGATGTTCGTCGGCCTGCCCTTCGTGGTGCGGACGGTGGAGCCGGTGCTGAAAGATTTCGAGCGCGAGCTGGAAGAGGCGGCGAGCAGCCTGGGGGCGAACCGGAGGCAGATTTTCTGCCAGGTGATTTTCCCGAGCATCATGCCGGCGCTGCTCACCGGCTTTGCGATGGCCTTTGCACGCGGGCTGGGTGAGTATGGCTCGGTGATTTTCATTGCGGGCAATCTTCCCTATGTGTCGGAGATCGTGCCGCTTTTCATCGTCGTCAAGCTCGAACAATATGATGTTGCGGGCGCGACCGCCATTGCCTGCGTGATGCTGGTCTCGTCCTTCATATTGCTTTTTGTTATCAACTGGCTGCAACGCTGGAGCAGTGGACGATGAGCATTGCCATGACGGAAAGCCGTCCGACGAAATGCCTCATCCTCGCTGCCGGTATCGGCTATCTCGGCCTGCTGGTGCTGCTGCCGGTGATCGCCGTGTTTATCGAGGCATTTCGGCAGGGCGCGGAGGTCTACTGGCAGTCGATTACCGAGCCGGATGCGCTCGCCGCCATTCGCCTGACTTTCCTGGTGGCGGCGATTGCGGTGCCGCTTAATACGATATTCGGGCTGCTCGCAAGCTGGGCGATCGCCAAGTTCGATTTCTTCGGCAAGCGCCTGCTCATCACCTTTATCGACCTGCCGTTTTCGGTCTCGCCGGTGATTTCGGGGTTGATTTATATCCTGCTGTTCGGCGCGCACAGCGTCATCGGCCAGTGGCTGATGGAGCACGACATGCAGGTGATTTTCGCCGTGCCGGGGCTGGTGCTGGCCACGGTATTTGTGACCTTTCCCTTCGTGGCGCGTGAGCTGATCCCGCTGATGGAAGAACAAGGCACCGAGGAGGAGGAAGCGGCGGTGATGCTTGGCGCAGGCGGGTTTCGTACCTTTTTCTTCATCACCCTGCCCAATGTCAAATGGGCGCTTTTATATGGGGTGCTGCTCTGCAATGCGCGGGCGATGGGTGAGTTCGGGGCGGTCAGCGTGGTTTCCGGCCATATCAAGGGCGAAACGACGACCATCCCGCTGCATGTGGAGATTTTGTATAACGAGTATAATTTCGCGGCGGCGTTCGCGGTGGCCTCCATCCTTACGGTGTTGGCGCTGGTGACGCTCTTGCTAAAAACCATAATTGAACGTAGGTTTGCTAAATGAGCATTGAAGTAAAAAACATTCGCATCTGTCACCCCGCATTTATTGCGGGGTCGGCGTTTGTTTTGCCCCAGACCCCGCAACAAGTGCGGGGAAGTAAAGAACGTAGGTTTGCACGATGAGTATTGAAGTAAAAAACATAAAAAAGCAGTTTGGCGATTTCGTGGCGATCAACGATACCAGCCTCACGGTGAGTGACGGCGAGCTGGTGGCGCTGCTCGGCCCCTCCGGTTCGGGCAAGACGACGCTGCTGCGCATCATCGCCGGGCTGGAGCGCGCCGATTCCGGCTCCGTCATGATCGACGGCACCCTTGCCAATAATTTGCATGTGAAGGAACGCAAGGTCGGTTTCGTGTTCCAGCATTATGCGCTGTTCAAGCATATGACGGTGTTCGACAACGTGGCGTTTGGCCTGCGCGTCCGCCCGAAGGAGCAACGCCCGACGCCGGGGCAGATCCGCCACCGTGTGATGAACCTGCTGGAGCTGGTGCATCTCGATAAATTTTATGATCGCTATCCCAACCAGCTTTCCGGCGGGCAGCGGCAGCGGGTGGCGCTTGCACGCAGCCTCGCGGTGGAGCCGAAGCTGCTGCTGCTCGACGAGCCGTTCGGCGCGCTCGATGCGAAGGTGCGCAAGGAGCTTCGCCGCTGGCTCCGCCGGTTGCATGACGATATGCACATCACCAGCATTTTCGTCACGCACGATCAGGAAGAAGCGATGGAAGTGTCCGACCGGGTGGTGGTGATGAACCAGGGGAAAATCGAGCAGGCGGGGACGCCCGAAGAAGTCTACCACCATCCGACCAATGGCTTCGTCTACGACTTCCTCGGCAACTATAACGAGTTTGCCGGGTGGAAAGATGAGAAGGGTGCGTTGCATCTGGCCGAGGATGATTTATGGGCGCCGGAGGCAGCGGCGCCGCCGGCGAGCAGCGGCAACACCAAATCGCATTGGCTTTCGCGTTATCCGGAGCTGGTCGGCGCGCTGAAAAAAGTGTTGCCGGGATTGTCGCTGCCGCATGATGCGCCGCATGTGTATGGCGCTGGTAAAGTCACGCGTTCGCAGATGCGCACGCGCCTTGCCAAGCTCGGCACGCCGGTGCGCGTGTTTTCCCGCCCGCATGAAATGTTTGTGAATAAAACGCCCGACGGCGAGCATGAATATATTCCGGTTGAGGTGCTGCATATCAACCCCGCCGGGCCGCTCGCCAAAATCGAAATGCAGCGTAAAAACGGCGTTATCCTGCAAGTCGAAGTCCCCAAGAACATTGTCGATTCGCTGGCGATGAAAAAAGGCGACCAGGTATTCGTGCGGCCTAAAAATGTCAGGATATTTGAATAATAGCCCCGCACTTGTTGCGGGGTCCGGTTTGAAAGACGGAGTCAGTTGAAAATGAAAATACGCAGTATCCTTTTACCTCGCGACCGGATCCCGTTATCCGCTTCGCTGCAACGGGGCTTGTGAGATGAATTACAAAAAAAACCTGCCCAACTATCTCACCTATTTCCGCATTGCGGTGATTCCGCTGCTGGTCATCGCTTTTTACATGAAGGGTGAGTGGGCGCTGGTGTTTTCGGCTACGATTTTTGCGCTGGCAGGGATTACCGACTGGCTGGACGGTTATGTCGCCCGGCTGTGGAATGTGCAAACCAGCATTGGCCGTTTCCTTGATCCGATTGCCGATAAGCTGCTGGTGGCGACCGCGCTGGTGCTTCTGGTGGCCGATCACCGGGCCGACGCGCTGCCTGCGGTGGCTATCATGTGCCGGGAAATATTGGTGTCGGGCCTGCGGGAATTTCTTGCGGAAATTCAGGTGAGTGTGCCGGTTTCCCGCCTCGCCAAGTGGAAAACCGGGGTGCAGATGGTCGCGATCTTTTGCCTGCTGCTGGGCGCGCCGGTTGCGCTGTTGGGTGAATTCATGCTATGGTTGGCGGCACTACTCACGCTTGTCACCGGTTACGCCTATTTGAAAACCGGCCTGAAACATATGGTGGATTAAAAACGATGGCCGAATACATCACCCTTTATGACTCGACGCTGCGCGACGGCGCGCAGTCACGCGGGGTGGATTTCACCGTGGCCGATAAGCTCGCCATTGCGCGGGAGCTGGATAAGATCGGCATCGATTATATCGAAGGCGGCTGGCCGGGCGCCAACCCGAATGACGACGCGTTTTTCGCCAAGCCGCCCGCGCTCAAAAAAGCAAAGCTCTCGGCATTCGGGATGACCCGTCGCAGCGGTCGTTCGGCGGAAAATGATCCGGGCCTTGCCACGCTGCTCGATAGCGGGGTGAAATCGATTTGCCTCGTCGGCAAAAGCTGGGATCATCAGGTGAAGTCGGCGCTCGGCATCACGCCTGCGGAAAATTTGCGGATGATCGCCGAATCGATCGCACTCATCTCCAAACGCAAAATGGAAGCGCTCTATGACGCCGAGCATTTTTTCGACGGCTATAAGGCGAACCCGGGATACGCGCTTTCCTGCCTGAAGGCCGCCTATGACAATGGCGCGAAATGGATTGTGCTGTGCGATACCAACGGCGGCTCGCTGCCGTTTGATGTTGAGCGCATCGTCGGCGAAGTGACCAAACATATTCCCGGCAAGCATCTGGGTATCCACTGCCATAACGATACCGATAATGCGGTGGCTAATTCGCTGGCGGCGGTACGTGGCGGTGTGCGGCAGGTGCAGGGGACCATCAACGGCATCGGCGAGCGCTGCGGCAATGCGAACCTCATTTCCATCATCCCTAATCTGGTGCTGAAAATGGGTTTTTTGACCGGTGTCACCAAAGAAAAACTGGTGGGGCTTACCGCGCTTTCGCATTTCCTCGATGACCGGCTGAACCGCACGCCCAACCAGCATGCGCCCTATGTCGGCAGCGCGGCCTTTGCGCATAAGGGCGGCTTGCATGTTTCGGCGATGAGCAAGGATTCGTCGAGCTACGAGCATATCAAACCGGAAACGGTCGGCAATGTGCGCACGGTGCTGGTCTCCGACAAGGCGGGCCGCTCGAATATCCTCGACCGCCTGAAGCAATTCGGCATCAGGATCAAGCAGGACGATGAACGCGTGAATGCGCTGGTGTCGGAAGTGAAGGCGCGTGAGAAGCTGGGCTATGCCTATGAAGGTGCGGAAGCGAGTTTCGAGCTGCTCGTCCGCCAGCTGCTCGGTACCTTGCCGCAGCTTTTTGAAGTGACGGGTTTCCGTGTGATCGGCGAGCGGCGTTATAACGCCAAGGGCGCGCTGGTCAATATCTCGGAAGCGACGGTGAAGCTGCTGGTGGACGGTGAGGAAGTGCTGACCGCCGCCGAAGGAAACGGCCCGGTGAACGCGCTCGATAGCGCGTTGCGCAAGGGGCTGTCAAAACATTTCCCGGTGCTGAAAGATATCCTGCTCACCGATTTCAAAGTGCGGATTCTCAACTCGAACGAAGGCACAGGCGCGATTACCCGCGTGATGGTGGAATCGCGTGATGGCAAAGGCAATATATGGACGACGCTCGGCGTCTCCAGCAACCTGATCGATGCGGCGTTCGATGCGCTGCATGATTCGGTGACCTACCGCCTCCTGAAGAAATAGCTGTATTTATTCCTATCGCACCGGTTGTGTTTGTTTTTACAGCCGATAGCCGTATTTTTGCCTTGACACTCAATTCTAAGTTGTATTAAAAGACAAATTGTCTAATTATAATAATGTAACCCATACTACAAAGGTATTGTGCATGGAGTTTATACAACCTGAGATAGCGGAAAACAGCCTGAATTTTGCGCTGCCTCCGGTGATGACGATTGAAACCGCAGAAGCGTTAGCGGCCGAATTAAAGCAATTGCCGCTGGCGGAAAAAACCAGCCTTACCCTCGATGTCTCACAGGTCCAGAATATTACGTCGCCCGGGCTGCAGCTCATTGTTTCGTTAGAAAAGACGATTACGGCGCAAGGCGGGCGACTCACTATTACCGGCGAGCGCGATGCTTTTGTCTGCGTCTTCAAGGACGCTGGCCTGGGAAGCATGCTGGGTCAATCATCATGATGCGGGGGAAATAAGTATGGCCAAGAAAATACTGACTGTCGATGACTCGAAGACGATGCGGGAGATGGTGGCGTTTACACTGAAGAGTGCAGGGTATGAGATATTGGAGGCGGAGGATGGCAAGGCGGCGCTTGCGGCGCTGGGTGGCATAAAGATTGACGCGGTGATTACCGACCTCAACATGCCCAATATGAATGGCTTCGAGCTGATCCGCGCACTGCGCGCCGATCCGGCCTATAAATTCACGCCGATCCTGATGCTCACCACCGAGGGCGATGGTAGCAAAAAAGAAGAAGGTAAGGCGGCGGGCGCCACCGGCTGGATCGTCAAGCCGTTCAATCCGGAAAAACTGGTGGAGGTGGTCAAGAAAGTCTGCCCGCCTGCTGAAGCGGCGGCATAGCGTATGAACGGCCTCGACCAGTTCAAGCAAACCTATATCACCGAATGCTTTGAACTTCTGGTCGATATGGAAGAGCGGCTGATGGGGCTGGATGTTGATGCGGTGGATATGGAATCGCTTAATGCCATTTTCCGTTGCGCCCATTCCATCAAAGGCGGGTCGGGTGCTTTTGGACTGGATTATATCACCAACTTCACCCATGTGCTGGAAGCGCTGCTCGATTCGATGCGCGAGAACAAGGTTTCTGCCTCGCGTGAGGTGGTGGATACGCTCCTGAAAGCCGCCGACATCGTGACCCGGATGGTGCATGCCGCCAAAGATGGCGTGCGGCCGCCGGATGATCTTGGCGCGGACATCAAACAGCAGCTTGAACAATTCGCTGGTGGCGGCGGGGCCGGGCAGGATGCAGCCAAAAAAACTGCCGCCGGAAAAGCGGCAGAGGGCACCGCCAAAGAACGCATATGGCGGATCGATTTCATGCCGCATGAGACGCTTTTTTCCACCGGCAACGAACCGCTCTTGCTGTTGCGTGAGCTGGGGCGTCTGGGTACGTGCGAAGTCACCACTTACACCGCCCGCGTGCCGGAGATTGCCTATCTGAACGCCACCCATTGCCATCTCGGCTGGTCGGTGCAGGTGAGCACCGATAAACCGGAAGCCGCCATACGCGAAGTCTTCGAATTCGTGACCGATCACTGTGACCTCAAGATCGAAATGCTTGATCTTCCCGCCGCCGGAGCGGATGCAGATGCGTCCCCTCCCCGCACTGCCAAGATCGTTCCGGCGGGGGAGGACCAGGCTGCTAAATCGACGCAGACCACCTCCATCCGCGTCGATCTAGATAAGGTGGATCGTCTGGTCAACATGATCGGCGAGTTGGTCATCACCGAGGCGATGCTTCGGGCGCAGACACGCCATTTCGGCGTCGAGCAGTTTGCCGATCTGATGCGTGGGATTGACGAATTATCGCAGCATACCCGTGAATTGCAGGAAGCGGTCATGAGCGTGCGCATGCAGCCGGTGAAATCCATCTTTTCTAGGATGCCGCGCATCGTGCGCGATATTTCGGCGCAGCTCGGCAAGGATATCAAGCTCGAAATGTCCGGTGAAAATACCGAGGTCGATAAAACGGTAATCGAACAACTTTCTGATCCGCTCATGCATATGATCCGCAATAGCTGCGACCACGGTATCGAGAATCCTGAAACCCGCACCGCAAACGGCAAGTCGGCGCAAGGCACCATCCTGCTTTCCGCCGATCATCGTGGCGGGCGCATCATCATCGAAATTCGTGATGACGGCGCCGGCATCAACCGCGAGCGCGTGCTTGCCAAGGCGCGGGAGAAAGAACTGATCGCTGCCGATGCTGCGCCCAGCAATGATGAAATCGACAATATGATTTTCATGGCGGGTTTTTCAACAGCGGAGAAAGTCACCAATGTTTCCGGTCGCGGCGTCGGCATGGATGTGGTGAAGCGCAATATCGAAGGCATGGGCGGCACCGTGCGTGTGACAAATGATCCGGGCAAAGGCTCGCTCTTTACCGTGTCGCTGCCGCTGACGCTTGCCATTCTAGACGGCATGATCGTGCGTGTCGGGACGGAACATTACATCATTCCGATCACCAGCATCATCGAAACCATGCGTCCCAAGGCCGAGCAGGTAAAGCGGGTGGAAGGACATAGCGACGTGATTAATGTGCGCGGTGAATTCGTATCGGTGGTGCATCTGCATCGTATTTTTAACATTGCCGGTGCGCAGGATGATCCGAGCAAGGCGCTGGTTGTGCTGGTGGAAAGTGGCAATGAAAAAATGGGGCTGGTCGTCGATGAGCTGATCGGCCAGCAGCAGGTGGTGATTAAAAGCCTCGAGGCTAATGCCGACCCGGTGCAAGGTGTTTCGGGCGCGACCATTCTCGGTGACGGGCGTGTGTCGCTCATTCTTGAAATCAACGATTTGAACAAAATACGGCATGAGCACACGCAACACGCGGTCATGCCACGAGCAGCATAACAGGATTAAAAGGAGGACCAGACAATGGCAGATAGTTTCGACAAAACCCGCGAAGCAGTAAAGGAGGTGGCTGCGCAGAAAGGCATGGCGCAGCAATTTCTCACCTTCACCGTCGATGGCGAAGAGTTCGGCGTCGACATCATGACCGTGCGCGAAATTAAAGGCTGGACGGAAACCACCCGCCTGCCCAACTCGCAGGAATTTATGCGCGGCGTGATGAATTTGCGCGGGCTGATTATTCCCATCTTCGATTTGCGCACGCGGTTTAAGCGTGGCCTGACCGAGGCGACGCCCAAACATGTGGTCATCATCCTCGCCGTTGGCGCGCGCAATATCGGCATTCTGGTCGATACCGTCTCCGATATTCTAGACGCAGGCGCCGACCAGATCAAACCGGCGCCGACATCCGATAGCCCGGTCGATTCCGCCTTCATCAGCGGCCTGATTTCGCTGGAGGAACGCATGGTCGTACTGCTCGACGTCGAGCATTTATTCGACACTAAGCATATTGAAACCGCACTCGCAACCGCCGCCTAATTTATTACACGAAAGGATACCACCATGCTCCGCTTTAACATCCGCACCAAACTCACCCTCCTCCTCCTTGTGTTCGGCTTGCTGCCGCTGGCAGCGGTGATGCCGATTGTCTTCGATCAACTGCATAGCATGCAGCAAGGCCGACTTGATGACATGAAAACAACCGCCGCCAGTACCGGTGAATTGATCGACCGCAATTTATTCGAGCGCTACGGCGATGTGCAGGCATTCGGCACCAATGCAGCGAGCAAGAATAAGCAAAATTGGTATCTCCATAACGCCGAGAATCCGCTAGTAGGGGCGATGAATGCCTACATGACCAATTACGGAATTTATAAACTCATGATGCTGGTGGATATGGAAGGTAAAGTTGCCGCCGTCAACAGCACCGACAATAAAGGCAAAGCACTCGACACCGCGGCGTTCTACAGTCGCTCCTTCAACGATGCCGCATGGTTCCAGCAAGTGATTCGCAAGGAATTTCTAAAGGGCGAAGGCATCGACGGTACGGTAGTAGAGCAGCCGCGCTATGAGGCACTGGTGGCCGATGCCTATAAAGGCGAGGACGGGTTCACCATTCCTTTTGCGGCGCCTGTGTATGACTATGCTGGGCAGATGATCGGCGTGTGGGTGAATTTCGCTGATTTTGGTCTGGTGGAAGAGATTATTAAAGATGTGTACAAACAGAAAAAAGCGGCCGGAATGCAGGATATCGGCTTTGCCATCGGCGATAGCAAAGGTACTATATTGGTCAATTACGATCCGGCGGCGCGGGCCGAATACGAAAACCGTATGGCCGACATCATCGGCAAAAAAACACTGGCTGACATGCAGATCCCTGCGGCAACGGAAGCGTTGAAAGAAACAACCGGCACCAATATTGAAGTGGACACGGGAAGCGGCGAAGAAGATGCGGTGAGCTGGGCGAAGGCCGATGGTGCGCTTGGGTTTCCCAGTATGGGTTGGACGATCATCATGCATCAGCCGGGGCAACTCGCTTTTGCCGATATTGCCAGCGCAAAATATTTGCTGCTGACGATTATGGGCGTTGCTCTTGCTGCAATTCTCGGAGTCGGCGCATTCATCGGCACGCTGGCCAGCCGTCCTTTGCGTAAATCAACCACGGCGATGCAGGCGATTGCACAAGGCGATTACACGACAACGGTCAGTGGCGCAGATCGCAGCGACGAGATGGGCGAAATGGCTAAGGCGATGGAGTCGCTTAAAACTACACTCGACACCAACACGCGCCTGAAACAGGCACTCGACAGCGTTACCAGCAACGTGATGATGGCCGATGAGAATTTCAACATCATCTATCTCAATGAATCGGTGCTGTCGTTTTTGCGTGAGGCGGAAAAAGACATCCAGAAAGATTTGCCGCGCTTTTCCGTTGCCAGTCTCATGGGTTCAAATATCGACATTTTCCACAAAAATCCGTCGCACCAGCGCAATATGCTGGCGGCGATGAACCAGCCGACCAAAACCTCCATTCAGGTCGGTGGGCGTTCGTTTAACCTGGTGGCGGTGCCGCTTTTCGATCAGAACAAGAAGCGCATCGGCACCACGGTCGAGTGGCAGGACGGCACGGCGGCAGGCATGGTCGATGCCATCAACAAATCGCAGGCGGTGATCGAATTTTTCCCGGACGGCACCATCATTAATGCCAACCAGAATTTCCTCTCGGTCATGGGTTATTCGCTGGAGGAAATCAAAGGCAAACACCACAGTATGTTCGCCGATGAGAAATACAAAGCCAGCTCTGAATACCGCAAATTCTGGGATGATCTCGGTCGCGGTGAAGCGCAGGTTGGCGAGTTCAAACGCTTTGCCAAAGGCGGCAAGGAAATCTGGATCAACGGCTCCTATAATCCGATCACCGATTTAAAAGGTAAGATCGTGCGCGTGGTCAAAACCGCGAGCGACATCACGGCGGCGAAAATCGAGAGCATGAACGCGGCGCGCCTGAAACTAGCGCTCGACACTTGCACCGCCAACGTCATGATGGCCGACGCCAATTTCAATATCAGCTATTTGAACGAATCGCTGGTTGGCTTCCTGAAAGAAGCCGAGAAAGATATTCAGAAAGATCTTCCGCGCTTCAACACGGCGAACCTGATCGGCCAGAATATCGATGTGTTCCACAAAAACCCGGCGATGCAGCGCGGGATGCTGGACAAGCTGGCCAGCACCTACCGAACCTCCATCCAGGTCGGCGGGCGTTCGTTCAATCTGGTGGCGAACCCAATCTTCGGCGCGAATAATGAACGGCTCGGCACCGTCGTCGAATGGCAGGACGGCACGGCGGTGGGCCTTACCGAAGCGCTCAACCGCTCACAAGCCATTATCGAGTTTCAAACCGATGGCACCATCATCAACGCCAACCCGAATTTCCTCGGCGCGGTGGGATATATGCTCGATGAAATCAAAGGCAAACATCACAGCATGTTCTGTGATGCAGCCTATCGCACCAGCCAGGAATATCGCAAATTCTGGGATGATTTGAACCGTGGCGAAGCGCAGACAGGTGAATTCAAGCGCTTTGGCAAAGGCGGCAAGGAAATCTGGATCAACGCTTCCTACAACCCGATCATGGACCTAAAAGGCAAAGTGGTGCGCGTCGTGAAAACCGCCAGCGATGTCACCGAGATGGTCACTACCCGCACTGAGAATGAAATGGGTATGAATGAAGCGGTGAAGGTGCTGACCGGCATTTCGCAAGGCAACCTGACCCAGAAAATGGAGCAGGAATATAAAGGCAGCTATGCGCAGATCAAAACTGCGATCAATGCCACGGTCGAACGCCTGTACGGCATGGTGAAGCAAATCATCGAGTCGGCGCAGGCGGTCAACTCGGCGGCGAGCGAAATCGCCTCCGGCAGCACCGACCTCTCGCAGCGCACCGAGGAGCAAGCCTCGTCGCTGGAAGAAACCGCGGCATCGATGGAGCAAATCACCGGCACGGTGAAACAAAACTCCAGCAACGCTGCCACTGCTAACGACCTCTCCGGCAAAGCCAATACCGTAGCCGGTGAAGGCGGTAAGGTAGTGGAACAGGCCGTGACAGCGATGGGTTCGATCGAAAAATCCTCGCAAAAGATTTCCGACATCATCGGTGTCATCGACGAAATCGCCTTCCAGACCAACCTGCTCGCGCTCAACGCAGCGGTGGAAGCGGCGCGCGCGGGTGATGCCGGTAAGGGCTTCGCCGTGGTGGCAAGCGAAGTGCGTTCGCTCGCCGGGCGGTCGGCTTCGGCATCGAAAGAAATCAAGGCGCTCATCAATGAGAGCGTTGGTCAGGTGAAAGACGGCGCCGAGCTGGTGAACAAAGCCGGCGAAACGCTGCGTAATATCGTCGCCTCGGTGCAGCAGGTATCGAGCATCGTCTCCGAGATCGCAAGCGCCAGTCAGGAGCAGGCGACCGGCATCGACGAGATCAACACGGCCATCACGCAGATGGATGAGGTGACGCAGCAGAATGCTGCGCTGGTGGAAGAAAATACCGCCGCCGCAACGTCACTGGTAGAACAGGGCCGTGAGCTTGAAAAACTCATGAGCTTCTTCACCTTGAGCGATGATGAGGATGAAGATGACGATTCGCATCCCAATGTCGTGGCGCTGGAAACGATGAAGCCTGCGGCAAAACCGAAACCAGCGGCCAAGGGTGCAGCCAAGGCATCGGCAAGCAAGGGGAAGACTACAGCGAAAGCAGCCGCCAAACCGTCCAAGGTTGCGGGCGGCGGCGGTAGTTATGACAAGGACTGGCAGGAATTCTAAGTAGGGGAGCGGGTGAAGCGGTATGGCAAAAGCATCGCAAAAATCCGATGACGAACGTGAGTTTTCATTTTCCGATCAGCAGTTCAAATTTCTGGCGGACCTTGCAAATAAGCGCACCGGCATTGTCTTGGCCGAGCATAAGAAGGACATGGTTTATTCCCGGCTGGTGCGTCGTCTGCGGGCGCTCAGGTTAGGAAGCTTCGCCGAATATTGCGACATGATGCAAGGGGAGGAAGGGAAGGAGGAGCTTGGCAATCTTGTCAACGCGATTACCACCAACCTGACCAGCTTCTTTCGCGAAGGCCACCATTTCGAGCATCTGCGCGACAAGGTTTTTGCCGATCTTATCGCCCAGCGCCCTTCGCCAAAACGGCTGCGTATCTGGTCGGCCGGGTGCTCGGCGGGGATGGAGCCTTATTCGATCGCGATGATGATCAAGGCCGGGTTCAAAGACTGGAAAAGCTGGGATGCTAAAATATTGGCCACCGACATCGACACCAACATGCTGGGTACCGGCATGGAGGGTGAGTATGCCTCCGAGCAGTATGAAAATATTCCGCCCTCCTGCCGCAGCGACGTGCAGAAGCTTGCCAAGACCGATAAAATCCGCATGTCGGATGAATTGAAATCGATGATCGCGTTCAAGCCGCTCAACCTGCTCGAATCCTGGCCGATGAAAGGGCCGTTCGATGCGGTGTTCTGCCGCAATGTGGTGATTTATTTTGATAAGCCGACGCAGGCAAAATTATTTAACCGTATCGCCGATCTGATCAAGCCGGACGGCTGGCTCTATATCGGCCATTCGGAAAATTTATTCAAAGTATGTGATCGTTTCGAACTGGTTGGGCGAACCATATACAGGAAGGTGCGCTGATATGAGCATGAGCGAAAGACTTGCCGAGGAGCGCCGCGCCAAGAAGGAAATGCCGGTCTCGGATTATTTCCACGGCAAGCAGCGTGTGCATGACGATAGCGAAAATGTTGACATCGTGAAAATATTTTCCGGCGACTGGTATGTGTCCACCAAAGGTGGCGAGATGCTTGCCACCATTCTTGGCAGTTGCGTGTCTGCCTGCATCCGCGACCCTGTGGCCAAAATCGGCGGCATGAACCATTTTTTATTGCCCGGCGATGAAAGCGTGGACAGCAAGGTGAGCGATTCGGCGCGCTATGGCGTATTTGCGATGGAGAGTTTGATCAACGGCATACTCAAGGCCGGCGGGCAGAAACATCGCTTCGAGGTGAAGGTGTTCGGCGGCGGCAATGTCATCAATAATTCAGCGCGTATCGGCTCGAAGAACGCCCAGTTCATCCGTGAATTTCTGAAAAAAGAAGGCTACCGCATTACGTCGGAAGACCTGGAAGGCGATCACCCGCGCCGCCTGCATTATTTTCCCGATACCGGCAAGGTCATGATGCGGCTTCTGCGCCGCAAGGAGGACATGGTCGTGGTCGAGGAAGAGGCCCGCTACAAAAAAGAAATTGCCGCCCACACTACCGACAGCAACATTGAGCTTTTTTGAATTATGGCACAACCGATTACCGTTCTCATTGTCGATGATTCTGCGCTGATCCGGCAGATGTTTTCTGAGATGCTTTCCGGGGAGCCTGACATCAAAGTGCTCGACACGGCTTCCGATCCATTTGATGCGCGGGAAAAAATCAAGCGGCTCAATCCCGATGTGCTGACGCTTGATATCGAGATGCCGAAGATGGACGGATTATCGTTTCTGGAAAAGATCATGACGCTGCGGCCGATGCCGGTCATCATGGCCTCGACGCTCACGCAAAAAGGCGGGGAGGCGACGATTCGGGCGCTGGAAATCGGTGCCTTCGATTATGTGAGCAAGCCGGTGTCGAACCACACACGCGATACCATCGGGAGTTTAAAAGAGGAACTGGTCGCCAAGGTGCGGGCGGCGGCGAAGGCCAATATGACACAGCGCAGCGCCACCAGGCATATATCGTCCGGGCCGTTAGTGGTGCCCTATCATCCGCCGGGCGGGCGCTCGAAGCATATCATCGCCATCGGCGCTTCGACCGGCGGTGTGGAGGCGCTCAGGGAGGTTTTCCTGCGGCTGCCGGGCAACGTGCCGCCGATTGTGATTACCCAGCACATGCCGGAGACTTTCACAAAATCTTTTGCTGCACGTCTTGATGCCCTATCGCAGGTGAAGGTGCAGGAAGCGACGAATCACGCGCGGTTGAAAGAGGGCCATGCTTATATCGCGCCCGGAGGCGCTTGCCACATGAAAATCGTGAAAGTGGGCGCTGAGCTGGTATGTAAGCTGGAAGAAGGGCCGCCGGTTTCCAGCCATCGCCCGTCGGTAGATGTGCTCTTTCATTCGGTAGCGGATTCTGTCGGTTCGCGTGCAGTCGGGGTGATCCTTACCGGCATGGGGCGGGATGGCGCCGACGGCATGAAGGCCATGCGCGATCGCGGTGCTTATAATGTCGGGCAGAATCAGGCGAGTTGCGTGGTGTATGGCATGCCGCAGATGGCGATGAAAGCGGGGGCGGTGAATGTCGAATTATCGCTGGCCGATATTCCTTCGACGGTTTTGCGTTATTGTGAAAGGAACGGAATCTAGTATGGGCAATCCAGCACTACATATCGCGCTGATGACGGAAGAAAAAATCGGCGTTCCGGCTTCTCTCGCTCCCGTGGCGAATGACCTGCGGGCGCTGATCGAGGCGGGTGGAACTGCGCTCAGGATACTGACAGAAATACTGCCGGAAGCGGCGGTCAACGTTGAAAAAGCGAGTTACGACCTGACCGACCGTTTTAAAACGCTGGCGCAAAGCGCAAACACGCAAAGCGAAGTGGTGCAGGATCTTGTTTCCACCATCGGCACCATTGCGCTTGAAGATAAAAAAGTTTCGCTGGAAGAATTCATCGCCTTGTTCAGCAAGACGCTCGACGAGTCGGTATCCAAGATGTTATTCGTAGCGAAAAAAGCGTTGGCGATGGTCTATAGCATGGATGATGCCATCAAAAATTTGCACGAGATCGAGGTGTTTTCCAAAAAAATTCAGGACATCACCAAGCAGGCGAATTTTCTGGCGCTCAATGCGCTGATTGAGGCGGCGCGCGCCGGTGCTGCCGGGAAGGGATTCAGCGTGGTCGCCTATGAGGTGAAGGCGCTTTCCGGCGAGATCGCCGAGTTGTCCGGCAATATGCGCTCCCGCACCGACATGATCATGAAAAGCGTAGTGGGTGGTTTTGAGGTGCTGAAAGAACTCGCAACCACCGACATGAACGATAATATCATGGCCAAGGACACGCTGGAGGCGTTGATGCACGGGCTGGTGAAGCAGAGCGAAGCGTCGATGGCAATCATGCAGGGTTCTGCCGAATCTTCGCGTCAGATTTCCGATGCGATTCAGGGGATGATCGTCAACCTCCAGTTTCAGGATCGCAACTCGCAGATCACCGAAAATTCGGTGGACATCATCCGCCAATGCCTGGGGGTGATGGAAAAAATCGCCCGGAAGATACCGCCGCCCGCCAGCGCTCAGGAGGATTTCGAGTTCCGTGGAGGAGCGCAGGAGATGGCGGAATCCATCCTGATCGGTATCAGGCTCGGTGACATCCGGCAGCGCTATCTCTCCCGGCTGCAACAGGCGGGTGTGATGCCCGATTCCACAGCAACCAAAACGACTCCGGCCGAAGAAATCGAGCTTTTTTAGCCTCACCACCATCCTGAGTGCGCTTGAATTTGTCGAATTGCGGGTTCTCATCCCCCTTTCCTGCCATTTCCCTCTTCCCGCATTGCGGAAAAAGGAAATGGCGGAACCGAGAGGATTCGAACCTCCGACCTAGCGTTTAGGAAACGCTTATACAATTACACCCCTCAACACTCCAGCGCACCAAAAAATGATTTCTTTCAGATGCTTGAAGGCTATAATTGCCCTCTAGATACCGCTACAACTTGCTACTTAACCGGTTTTAAAACGGTTTTTTATGCGCGATGTACACGGTTTGCAAACAGAGGAAATTATGGCCAAGTACACCCCAACACGCTTAACTGAAAATTTTGTAAAAAAATACAGAAGAACCAGAATATGAGACAGATAACTACTTCCATTTTCAGTAGCTGATTCGCCCTCAACTCCGGGGGATTTTCGGGGCATCGAAGGCCATGTTTTTGGGTGATACAAAGATCTTGTATTGTTGAAAGGGCGATATAATCAAGTATGGGCCCTCCTGTCACGATTTTTTAACGTTAACATGATATAATTAGCCTGATTTTAACCATCTTAAGCCGTGTTTTCGCATGCCGGATAACCATGAAAATAGGCCAGACAGTGGCCCGGCTTACATAGCGCCGCTCGGTTTCGGTCCAGAGTTAGAGCGTTTACTTTCGCAGTTAGGTCTCAATACTCAGGATGTAACCCTCAAGCCACCCACAGGGCAGGGCGCCAGAATCGTCGGCTGGACTCCGCAGGTGCATGTATGGCTGACGGAAGACCCGAACAACCCTTTCGAGATAGACATCACGGAAACCAGCGACCACCTTTTGCCCACCGATAAACCGAAGCCATTTGCAACCATTCCGCTTTTCGACATCACGCGCGGGATTTCACCGGCAGCAATTGTCAAGAACGAATTCCCGGACACGGTAAGCAAAGTGCTTGATGCCATTGACACTGAAAAATTCAGCGCGGCAATGGGGCGGCCAGCAAATATGGCCAAAAACCTTTTGGCAAGCAGTCTGAGCGTCATGGTGCGGGATAAGATGACGAAAAGGGGAATGGATTACTCCGTTCGCGCTACAACCATGACGGATGAGCAGGCGGAGGCGGCGTTTCAAAGGCAATATGCCGATATTGCGGACCCGGTGGCACGCGCAGGGGTGGATGCGGTGATGGCGAGAGAAGACACGCATTTTGTTTATTTTGGTGGAGAGGCCGTAGCCGATCATAGTGAAGAAAAAATAGTTGGGGGCAGATCTTCACATTTAGCGGATGCATCCGGTAAGATGCGTGTTTCAGTTGCTAGCGAGCAGGGTGCCCGTATATTGGTGCATGAAGCGTGGCATAGCGCAATTAACGCGGCTTTTGGATACAACATTTCCCGCCCGTATTTGCAAGGCTCTGATGTAGAGCGAGTGGGTAAATTGGTGGACGATGTATTCGCACCCACTCGTTTAGATGCCGATAAGCAGACTGCATTGGAAGCAATAAAGCAGGTATTAGGAAAGAATATTGAGCAGGACATTTCGTATAAAGACGCGAATAACCTCAAACAAAGGCTGGTTCAGGCTATAGATGCATCCTACTCATCTGAGCCAAATAAATTCTTAGCATTCATAGATGCCGTTAAGAAACCAGATGTCGGGCTTGCGCCTAACAACCCACTCGTTTTGCATCAGCGAGAAATAGGTTTATTCGCCCAATCCGTGCGGCGGGATGCGTTGGCGAACGAAAGCGGAATTACTGAGTTAAAGGATCGTCTCTCACTATCCGATTATCGCACAAAAAATATTCCGGCGGAAGTGCCCGCTGTGTTTATGGATGCAAGAAGCGGGGGCACCCATGTCGGCGGCAGGTGGGACAGGCTGGCAACCGAGCACCCGCACCTTGCCGCGTATGTGGAGATGGTCGTTGTTCCCACGGTGATGCAATGGAAAGAGCGTGGCTTTGCAAAGCCTCCGGAATTTGAAAGCCCGGAAGCATTGCTTGCCGCCCACCGGCAACAAATGCTGCAGGATTGGCATCTAAGCCGGCAAGCAGTGGAGCAGTTGCCGTGGCAGAAAAAATATTTTGGCCATGTTCAAACCCTTGATTTGGGAAGTGACGGGCTTGAAGTTCGCGAACGGATCAACAACAGCCTGACGCCGAACTATGTTGAAAATCAGCGGGTCTACGTGGTGGTGGATGAGTCGCGGAAATTTGTGCAGAACCTTCCTTGGAAGAAGACAAAATCCGATTTTGGCCGCGATCAACTGGAGTTGGTGCCTGCCCCTGAGGATATTCAGAAACTTAACGAGATTTTGGCCGATACGAGCGTGCAATATTTTGTAGAAGATGGGAAAATCCTTGTGCCGGATGCCGCGACGTTTGGCCGCCTTTTCCCGATGAAGTTTGATGACGCCGGGGAACATATCGGCACCGGTGGGGCGGCCAGAGAGAAACTGATGCGCCAGCTTTCGGCGGAAGCTTCAGCGGAGCTTGAGCAAAGCCGGCAAAAGGTGGGTGCGCTGCCGTGGCAAGAGGCGGCGGATGGCCATGTTAAAAAGCTGCCGCTTGCGGCGCTTTCGCCGGAGGATCTCGCCGCCATCGAGAAAAGCGGGGTTCCCACCATGCGGACGGCGGATGGCTTCCTCGTCACCGTCAGCAGGGAAGCGCGAGAATTCATCCAGCGCCAGGCATGGCTGACGGATGATTTAGGCCTCGTTGAGATGAGGAATCCCAACCGCCTGGATTTTGATGATGTGGGCGTAAAACGCGCTCCTGATCCGAACTATAAAAATGTCGTGCAGATATTGGATGCGGCGGGCATCCGCTATGATGACGGGCTTTCCCTTGAGATCACTGACAGAAACGCTTTTGATAAGCTTTTTCCAGTGGAGTGGAATGCTAGTGGAGAGAATATCGGCCCGCGCGTTACTGATCGGGAAAAGTTTATCGCGGCATTGGAAGCCAATACTGCCCCGGATACGGCGCGCGCAACACCGCCCCGCCCGCAAATGCAGCAACCGCAGCAGCAACAGCAAAGCCGACCGATGGATGACCCAGACCGCCGCATAGCGCAGGATGCGCAGCAGCGACAGCAGGCCGGCCCCGCCGCAGGGGATAAACCTCAAGGTCAAGAAGTCAGCGCCAAGAGTCTTAGAGAGGCCGTAAGGAATGAAGAGGCTGCTCTCCCGAGGCTTGCGGCAGCCCAGCAGCCGGTGGTGCTGGAGCAGCAGGCGCGACCGCCTTCCAATCCTGCTGCGCGCGCGCAGCAGGATGCATGGCATGCGGCGCAAATAGCCCGCCAGCAACAACATGGCGGCGGTCCCGGGGCGATGCCCAACCCGGCGCAACTCGCGCAGGCGAATGCCGGCGCATCGCCCCGCCCGCCGGTGGATGTTGCCATGGCGCATTACGCGGGGCAGGAAGTAATCGATCTTGCCAGATCAGCGGGAATAGAAATAGAGCATATAGAAAGTGGTGGGTTTCGTATCGCCTATCCCCTGGAGAATCAGTCTCGAGCAATGAATTATGTTGCCGCACTGCATTCTTTTGCTGAAGCGCATGGGGTAACGCCAAGCGCTGGTAATATGAGTCAACAAGGCAATCGTGGCGTATATCATATTGAATTTCCTCGCGGTCAGACGGAATACGTTGAACATCTCATCACAGAATTAGTGAATAATGAGAAAACCGGCCTCACGCCGGAACAAACTGAGGTTGCAAAAATAGCCGGTTACCCGGAAGTGTTGAAGGCGCAGCATGCGGTCACAGATCTCATGCATCAGAATATACAGAACCCCGGTAGTGTGCCGGATGAAACATTGCGCGCCGCGCTTGAACGGTTGGACAAAGCTAAATCCGAAGCTTCTTCGCCCCGCAGGCAGGCGCAATTAAGGCAGTGGGAGTTGCAGACGAAAAATCCCGAAAGATATGCGGATCCAGTCCCGCCGCCTGAGGCGGTGCGTACGCCGGCGGAATCCAGCAGCGCACCACAGGTGAGTGAGCATGACCGACGGGTAGATCGGGTTAGGGAGGTGCTTAAACAATTGCCCCCGGATAGCGTTTCGTTCAAGCCCCTGCGGGTGCGTGTTAACGAGATGGATATGACCTTTGTCCTAAACGGTAATCCGGATCAATTAAAGGATTGGCAGGCTCGTTTAGGTGGGCCGCGAGGTGCTGTTCACACAACGTTAAGTGAGGTGGGTGGCGTGTTGCAATTACATGTTTCCGCGCTGGATGCCCATATTTTCTACGAGGCGCTGCCGCAGCCAATGAAGCAGCATCTTGCGAAAGTTATCGCAGTTGCTGAAGCGCCGAAACCACGACCTCCTGCGCAAGTGCCGGATGCACCCGACACGCCCGTCCGTGCGCCACAGCCGGATGCACCCGATGCGCCCGTCCGCATGGCCGTGTCGGAGATGACCGGTGCCGGCAGGGCGACCTCCGGCGGGGCATCAATGTATGCGTTGCAGCAAAACGCAGCAAACATTCTAAGATATGCAGGGGAAGGCAAAGGGGTCGGCGTTGCCGCCAACATGCTGGACGGCGCAGGCAACCTCATCAACATCGGGGAAATGGCGCCGGGCGCGGCCAAACACATTCCGGCTTCGCTCAGCAAATTGGCGCAGAGAGCCAACTACCCGCTGGCGGCGGTGATGGTGGGTTATGATGTGTATGACGCCAAAGGCAATTTCATTAATGAAGATGGCGGCGTGGGCGCAAAAGGCCGCGTCTTGGCGGTGAATGGCTCGCACACCTTCGTGGGCATGGCCGCGAGCGGGCAGATTGCCGCGGAAATGGGCGCGGCTGGCACGGCGGCGATGACGGCGCGCGGTGTGAGCACAATTTTTGGCGGCGGTTTGCTGGCGGGCACGGCGGTGAGCTGGGTGGTGGGAGACGCGGTGGATGCCTATAACACAGGCATCAAGCGCAGCGCCGATTTGCGGGCATTCACCCAGGAGCTTGCAGAGATGAAACCCAGCGGTGAATATCATTATTTACGCGGCGCGCTGGATGATATTCGCAGCGGCAAATTGCGGCTAACGCCGGGCCATCCCTTCAACCAATATCGCGAAGGCGGCGTGATCAAAATTGAAAATATTGATCTTAGTAACCCCCAAAACCTCTCACTCATTAGCGGGCAGATTGCCAATGCCTACAAGTTGCAGGATACGATTGGTTATGAGGCCGATGGCGTAGCGCGCGAAGAACAATTCGCCGCGCGCACAACGGCGCGCCGGTATGAGTTGGCGCTGAAAGAGCTGGATGGCTTTAATAAGCAAGCGGCAGGCGGCACGAATCCTGTTCTCGGTCTTATTCCGAATGAGAAAAAAGAAATGCTCGATCTGACGCAATATTTTACCCAAACCCAGCCGGAGGTGGTGCCGCTGGAGCAGGCCAAGCAACACGACGCGGCGATGCTGCGCTTTATTGAGCTCACTGAAAAATCACGCATGGGCCAGCCGCCGGAAGTTCGCGCGGCGCTGGATAAAGGCGTGGCCGACATGCAAAAGGCGCGCGTGGAATTCGCCGCCATGCTGCCGGAGAAGCGTGCAAATTTCGACCTGCGCATGGAATTGAAAGCAGAGATGAGCCGTTATGATTTCCGGGTAGCGCACTATACCAAAACCGAAGGAAAAATTCCGGATGAGGTGCTTCCCGACCATATCGCAAGCTTAGACCGCATCAGCAGGTTGGTTGAGAAAATCACGCCGGGTGAAGCCTCGCGGGAAATGCGCGCGCAGCTAGCGGTGGAAATGGCGCAGGCAGAGGCGGCACTCCAGGCCCAGAAAGAGCGCGAGTCAGCAGTGGAAGAGAAAAAGCCGGCGGTGCCGATGTTGGAAGTGCCGGAAAAAAACCCCATCGCAAGCGCCGAAGCAACAAGACAGAAACTAGGAGGGCTGCCAATTAGCGAACAGGACAAAGCCATGTTCGCCGCGCTGCTGGGCGCCAACTCGGACGCGAGTCGGGCGGTTTCGGAAGCTGTGAGAAACCATAACAGTAATTTTCATGGCTCTGAAACGGAAGGGCCGGACGGGATGCGGGTGGCAACCGGTGAACCCAAAACACGCGGGCCTGACGTAGCACCGCGGAAATAAATTGGCCGAAATCCAATTTATTAGATATTCTTACATTGCACATAATGAATTACGTTAAATGGTGGGACCGAGTTGATTCGAACAACCGACCTAGCGTTTAGGAAACGCTTGCTCTATCCAGCTGAGCTACGGCCCCATCGCATGGGAATATAATGGAGTATATCACGGTTCGCAACGCGGTTTGCAACACACCCCTTACAGAATAACTCCCTATGAAAAGGAAGCTTTTAAGGAGCAGACCTACCTATTAGGAAACGCTTGCTCTATCCAGCTGAGCTACGGCTCCATCCTGGGGATGATATAGTATAAAACGCTTGCTTATCAAAGCATTAAAACCGTCATCGAATCTTCATTATGAAAAATCACGAAAATGGGGTATGGTAGGCTATGGCTAAAATATACGAAACACAGGAAGATATTGCGCGTGAGGTGGAAAAAACCAAACTTCACAATGCTCGCGCCAGCGCCAGCAGCAACTTCGACAGCGCCATCATCGGCACCTTCATGGCCACCGGCAGCCACATGTCCGAGCAATATGACGCGCTGCAATCGGCTGTTTACAAAAGGCCCCAATCGGCTTTTTTCAGCGGGCTCAACAAGGTATTCATGGGGCTGGGGGTGATCACCGGCGTGATGGGTGTGGTGGGCTGGTGGCGCGCACATAACCAGGAGGCCGAGGCCAAAGCCAAGCTTCAGGTGCTGGGGCCGGAGGAAGTCAAATTCTCGCCGCTTGCTGTCGGGGAACCTGAGCAGACGCGGGGTGAAGTGCTCCATGCCGAACGCGTGAAACAACCGGTTGCCAGCGTGGACCGTTCACTATAAACCTATCCGCAGTTTGATTTTATGCGGATTTTATCATGACAATTGCAACCTGTCCTTCTATCGGCGCCGCCCCCTCCACGGTGCGCGATTTTGTCACCCTGCTCAAGCCGGGAGTGATGGCGCTGGTGGTGTTTACCGGCCTGGCCGGCATGGTGGTGGCGCCCGGCCACCTCAACCTGATGCAGCAGCTGCTCACGCTGTTTTGCATTGCGCTGGGCAGCGGTGCGGGCGCGGCGATAAATATGTGGTATGACCGCGATATCGATGCGCTGATGGCGCGCACCTTGCTGCGCCCGGTGCCGGCGGGGCGCGTGGCGCCCGACGATGCGCTGGCTTTCGGGCTTTTCCTTGCGGCGCTTGCGGTGATGCTGATGGGGCTCGCGCTCAACTGGGTGGCGTCGGCGATCCTGGCGTTTGCCATTTTCTTTTATGCGGTGGTGTATACGATGTGGCTCAAGCGTTCGACGCCGCAGAATATTGTGATCGGCGGCGCGGCGGGCGCGTTTCCGCCGATGATCGGCTGGGCGGCGGCAACGGGCGATGTATCGCTGACATCGCTGATTTTATTTGCGATTATTTTCCTGTGGACGCCGCCGCATTTCTGGGCGCTGGCACTGTTCCGCTCGGGCGATTATGCCAAGGCGGGCGTGCCGATGATGCCGGTGGTGGCGGGGCATCTCCACACCAAGCGCCTGATGCTTTTTTACACGATTCTTCTGGTGGCGGCGACGCTCGCGCTGCCTGCGCTGCATTTGGCGGGGTGGTTCTACGGCGCGGTGGCTGGGCTTCTTGGCGCGGTGTTTTTATATCATGTGTGGCGTGTGCTGATAAGCGAAGGCGATGTGTGGCCGAAGAAAACATTCGGTTTTTCTATTCTGTATTTATTCGCGTTATTTACGGCCTTGATGATTGATGCATGGTTGCGTAGTATGTAGCCGGAAGGACATGGGCATGCAAAAACTGACACCGGAGAATGCGAAGCTGTTATCCGATTTATCGGAGCATACGGTGTATCTGATGGGCGGCAGTTTCGTGCTGGGCAGCCTGTTTACCATCTTCCTGCTGCTGATGCTTGATTTCGCCCGCCACCTGCAGGCCGATAAAGATCCCGAATAACCATGCCGCTTAGCCCACAACATCGGAAGCAACGGCAAAAAAACATTGTGCTTTTCTTATTGCTGGCTGCGTTGATTGCGCTGGTTTACGGCGTGACCCTGATGCGGATGGGGTTCTCGTTTTCATGACATCGAATGCGCGCCTTGCCGCAAATGCCGCCGCGCTCGCCATTGCCATGCTGGGGCTTGCCTACGCCTCGGTGCCGCTTTACCGCCTGTTCTGCCAGGTGACCGGTTTCGGCGGCACGACGCAGGAGGGGCAGGTGGCACCGGGCGCGGTTGGCGACCGTAAAATCGTCATCCGCTTCAATGCCGATATCGATCCGAGCCTCGACTGGAGCTTCAAACCGGGCGAGCGTGAGATACGGGTGAAGATCGGCGAGCAGGCGCTCACCCATTACGTGGCGGAAAATAACGCAAACACGCCGGTTACCGGACGTGCGATCTATAACGTCGTGCCGCACGGTGCTGGGGCGTATTTTGTTAAAATCGCCTGCTTTTGTTTCGAGAAGCAAACGCTGAAAGCCCACCAGAAGATAGACATGCCGGTGCTATTTTACATCGATCCCGCGATTTTAAGCGATCCCGAAATGAAAGACACCCGCGTCATCACCCTTTCTTATACATTCTTCCCGCAGGAATAGGCTAGAGGCCTTCACCTTCCGAGGTGCTGCCCTTTTCTATAGTGGCGGTGCCGGTGCGGGTGTTGCCGCCGGGGCCGGTCACGGTACGCGTCGCGGTGCCGGTTTCAGGGTCGACACTGTTGGTAGCCGTGCGGTTATAGGTCTGGCCGTTCGGGCCGGTGCCGGTGGTGTTATAGGTGACGCTTCCATCTTCATTTTTTACCCGGGTGCCGGTGGCGCTGCGAGTTTTGCCTCCCACGCCGGTCACGCTGCGGTTCACGGTGCCGGTCGCCGGGTCGTAGGTGCGGGTGACCTTGCGGTTTAACGTTTTGCCGCCGCCGGTGGTGATGGTGGCATTGCGCTCGCGGGCGAAACTGTCGGTGGTGGCGACCAGTGCGAGGATCGCGCAGCTGCCGATGAGGGCTTTCATGGTGGGTTTCATAAGCATCTCCTTTTGATAGCGGGGTGAAGTCTGGAGAGTGGTACAGTATAAACCCCTGCACATCCAGCGCATTCTTTCCCGCGCTATTTACGCTTGCTCATTTTTTAACCTTTATCTATAGATTGGCTATGCCTGAAACCATTGCCATTGCCTCCGATCACGCCGGGGTGACGCTCAAAGAAACGCTCAAAGACCAGCTGCTCGCGCTTGGGTTTTTGCCGGAGGATATGGGCGCGTTTGCCAAGGATTCGGTGGATTATCCCGATTACGCCCATCTGGTGAGCAAGTGGATAGTGGCGCAGCCGGCGCGGCGCGGGGTGCTGATTTGCGGGTCGGGCATCGGCATGAGCATTGCCGCCAACCGCCACAAGGGTGTCCGTGCCGCCCTCTGCCGCACGGTCGAGGATGCCGGGCTTGCGCGGACGCACAACAATGCTAATGTGCTTTGCCTCGGCGAGCGCAGCACCGATGCGGAAACCGCCAAAGAGATTTTAAAGCATTTTCTTGCCACGCCGTTTGATGGCGGACGGCACGAGACGCGTGTGAATAAAATGGATAAGTAACGAGGAGCATCATGTTAGCCCAGAAGAAAGAGCCCCCTATGACCAACAAGTTTTTCTCCGCCTCACTCGCGGATACCGACCCCGCCATCCTCCACACGCTTGATGAGGAATTGCTGCGCCAGCAATCGCAGATCGAGCTGATTGCTTCGGAAAATATCGTTTCGCGTGCGGTGCTGGAAGCGCAAGGCAGCGTGCTCACCAACAAATATGCGGAAGGCTATCCCGGCAAGCGCTATTACGGCGGGTGCGAGGCGGTGGATAAAACGGAAGCGCTCGCCATCGACCGTGCGAAGGAATTGTTCGGTTGCAGCTATGCCAACGTGCAGCCGCATTCCGGCTCGCAGGCGAACCAGGCGGTGTTCATGTCGCTCCTTTCGCCGGGCGACGTCATCCTCGGCCAGTCGCTTGCCGCAGGCGGGCATTTAACCCATGGCGCCGCGCCCAACCAATCGGGCAAATGGTTCAAGGCGATTCAATATGGCGTGAAAAAAGAAGACGGCCTCATCGATTATGAAGAGATGGAAAAACTGGCTGCCGAGCATAAACCGAAACTGATTATTGCCGGGTTTTCGGCCTATTCACGCGTGATCGATTGGGCGCGTTTCCGCAAAGCGGCCGATAGCGTCGGGGCGTATCTGATGGCCGATATGGCGCATGTCGCGGGGCTGGTCGCCGCAGGCGTTTATCCAAGCCCTGTACCGCACGCGCATGTGGTCACCACCACCACCCACAAAACCCTGCGCGGCCCACGCGGCGGGCTGATCCTCTCCAATAGCGAAGAGATCGGCAAGAAGCTCAACTCGGCGATTTTCCCCGGTATCCAGGGCGGCCCGCTGATGCATGTGATCGCGGCGAAAGCGGTGGCGTTTGGCGAGGCGCTCAGGCCCGAATTTAAAACCTACGCCAGACAGGTGGTCGATAATGCGCATGCGCTGGCGGAAACGCTGGTGGCTCGCGGCGTCAACATCGTCGCCGGCGGCACCGACAACCACCTGATGCTGGTCGATCTCCGTCCGAAAGGCGTGACCGGGAAAGCGGCGGAAGAATCGCTCGAGCGCGCTGGGCTCACCTGCAATAAAAACGCCATTCCATTCGATCCCGAAAAGCCGTTCGTCACCAGCGGCATCCGCCTCGGCACGCCTGCCGGGACCACGCGTGGTTTCGGCGTCGAGGAATTCAAGGCGATCGGTCATCTGATCGGTGATGTGCTGGATGGTATCGCGAAGGGCGATAATTCGACGGCGGAAAAAGAGGTGAAGGAAAAAGTGAAAGCGCTCTGCGCGAAGTTCCCGATTTACTGATTGGTCGTGTTATGACGGAAACAGTAAATAAAATAATTTCCATTGAAAAGCTTGCCAGCAAACTTGGTTTGCGGAATGCTGATATTGAGGCGTGGGGGGTGGAAATCGATTCAACCGGCAGTTATGTCACCATAGAGAGCGTTTTGGACAAATGGCTGAGCGCCGGGTATGAGGATACAAAAATATTGCCCGTCGGGAATCCTTCGTTGGAAGGGAGGCCTAGGGCCGTTGTAGTCAGCGCCTGGACGCCGCCGATGGATGTAGTGAATGAATTGATTGAGCAGCTTCCCACTCAGCTGCAACGGCAATACAGGACGGCATTCTCCGGTATTTCTTCTGTTTCCAGCCGTGGTATATGATTTTCTCCAGCCGCTGCTTTTCTTCCTCGCCGCCGCGATGGGCGGGGCGATTAACGCGGTAGCGGGCGGCGGCTCCTTCTTGTTATTCCCGGTGCTGATGTTCGGCGGGCTTTCGCCGGTGGCGGCGAATGTCATGTGCACGATTGCGCTGTGGCCGGGCAGCGTGGCCAGCAGCTATGCCTATTGGCGCCGGATCAACACGCCGGTTTCCACGCTGAAGGTGCTCCTGTTTTTTTGCGTGATCGGCAGTTCCATCGGCGCGGCGGCTTTGCTGCATTATCCTGAAGAGACCTTTGCTGCGCTGGTGCCGTGGCTTTTGCTTTTCGCGACGCTTATTTTTATCTTCGGGCGAAAAATGGTTGCGCTATTTCGCATGAAAAATGCAACCACGCCGCGTGCCGTAATTTATTTTTCCATGCTGGCAATCGCGATATATGGCGGTTATTTCGGGGCCGGAATAGGTATCCTGATGCTCGCCATGCTCCAGCTTTCCGGCCATTCGGACATGCATGCGATGAATGGGTTGAAAACGGTGCTGGGCAGCGCGATCAACGCAGTCGCCATGGTCATATTCATCGTATCGGGGCATGTGTTGTGGGAATGGTCGCTTGTGCTGGTGGCGGGCGGTATCACCGGCGGCTATGTGGGAACGAGGCTGGCCCTGCGTGTGCACCCGGAGACGGTGCGGCGCATCGTGGTGGCGATCGCCTGTGCGATGACCGCGTATTTTTTTACATATGGCTGATCGCTTAGGGGTTGCGTTTTGTCATTTGCGGCTTATGATGACTGGAAAATAAACATGCAAAACAGGTAAAGAGGCCCCCATGAACCTTCCGGTTTTTTCTATGGATGACGATGCCATGCCTTCCAAACGCGCGCATCTCATCGTGCTTGGCAATGAAAAGGGCGGTTCGGGCAAAACCACTACCGGGATGCATATCATCATCGCGCTGATGCGCCTTGGTTTCAATGTCGGCAGCATGGATCTGGATGCCCGCCAGCGTTCGCTTTCGCGCTATATTGAGAATCGCCGCCAGACTTCGCTTAAAGAAAATGTTCCGCTGCCGACGCCGCAGCATATCGTGCTGCCGCGCAGCCCGTTCAATATCGTGCAGGAAGCCGAAGAAGATGAGCGCGAGCGTTTCCTTGCTGCGATCGACAAGCTTTCTGTGACCAATGATTTCATTGTGATCGACAGCCCCGGTTCCGACACCTATCTCGCTCGCCTCGCGCATGGCCATGCCGATACCGTCATCACCCCGATCAATGACTCGTTCGTCGATCTTGACGTGTTGGCCACGGTGGACGGCCACACGCTCAAAATCATCAAGCCGTCGATTTATTCGGAAATGGTGTGGGAGCAGAAATTGCTGCGCGCCAAGCGCGATGGCGGATCGATCGAGTGGATCGTGATGCGCAACCGCCTGTCGAACATCGACGCGAAAAACAAGCGTTTCATGACGCAGGTGACCGGTGAGCTTTCCCGCCGCATCGGCTTCCGTGTCGCTCCCGGCTTTTCCGAGCGGGTGATTTTCCGCGAAATGTTCCTGCAGGGCCTGACCGTGCTCGACATCATGGAGAGCAATGCCAAGGGCGGTCTGTCGATTTCGCATGTGGCGGCGCGCCAGGAAGTGCGCGACCTGCTCAAAACGCTCCGTATCCCGGCGGTGGATGAAAAAATCGCCCAATCCCGCCGTGCCAGCGATGATGAAGAGGAGGGCGAGGATAGCGCGGAGGAATCGGATACCCCGTCTACGGTAGCGAATAATGCTTCGGTAGTTCCGGCACAAAAAGAGCTGGTGGAGATGGCTTCCTAAGCCATGTCCCTCATTAAATCTTCTGCCACGATTGGGTTTTATACGCTCGCTTCCCGCGTGCTGGGGTTCGTGCGCGACATCACCATTGCATCGGGTTTGGGCGCAAGTTTTCTTTCTGATGCATTTTTTGTCGCCTTCAAACTTCCCAATTTCCTGCGCCGGCTTTTTGCCGAAGGCGCGTTTAATGCGGCGTTCGTGCCGCTTTATGCAGGCAGCGTTGCCGCCGACGGCCAGGAAAAAGCCACAAAATTTGCCAGCGAGGCGATGTCGCTTTTGCTGGTGATTTTATTCATCGTCACCGGCATTTTCATTGTGTGCATGCCGTGGCTGATGTTTGTTTTAGCGCCCGGTTTTGCGGACGACCCGGATAAATTTGATCTTACCATTGCGCTCACCCGCATCACCATGCCCTATATTATTTTTATTTCGCTGGTGTCGCTGCTTGGCGGGATATTGAACAGCTCGCAGAAATTCGCGGCGGTGGCGGCGACGCCGATTCTCATGAACCTCTCGCTGATTATTGTGCCGCTTTTGCTTGAAGAGGTGACGCCGAACATGGCGCATGCGCTGGCGGTGGCGGTGTTTGTGGCGGGGGTGGTGCAGTGGTTGTGGCTGGTTTATTTCTGCGCGAAACAGGGGGTGCTGCCGAAATTCACCGCGCCTAAACTCACGCCGGAAGTCAAAAAACTTTTGCTCCTGATCGGCCCGGCGGCGCTTGGTGCGGGCGTGGCGCAGATCAATTTGTTCATCGACCTCATCATCGCCTCGCAATTCGATGGCGGCGTATCGTATCTTTACTATGCCGACCGCATTAATGAGCTGCCGCTCGCGGTGATCGGCATTGCGGTGGGCACGGCGCTGCTGCCGATGCTCTCGAAGCAGATTCGACTGGGCGATATGGAGAAGGTCTATCACAGCCAGAACCGGGCGATCGGCTTTACCTTGATGTTCAGCCTGCCAGCGGCGGCGGCGCTGATGACGATTGCCGAGCCGATCATCCGCGTGATGTTTGAGCGCGGGGCGTTCGGGCCTGCGGAAACGGCGGCGACATCCCCGGCGCTCGTGGCGTTTGCCGCCGGGCTTCCCGCCTTCATCCTGATTAAAATACTGGCACCCTGTTTTTATGCCAACCAGGATACGAAAACGCCGTTTAAAATCGCAAGTGTCTGCATTCTCGTGAACCTGTTTTTCAACCTCGCCTTGATGGGCACTTTCCGCCATGTCGGCATGGCCATGGCGACGTCGATTGCCGGCTGGGTCAATGTAGCGCTGATGCTGGTGGCCCTCCGTCGCCGGTCGTGGATTCGGATTGAGGGCGCGCTTAAATATAATATCATCAAAATTCTGGCCTCTTGCGGGCTGATGGTGGCGAGTCTGCTGGTGGCTGAAAGCCATCTCGGCTCCTGGCTGGTGGCGGCGCAGTGGCAGCGTTTTTCCGCGCTGGTTACCCTGTCGGTGGCGGGCGGCGCGGTTTATATGGCTGTGACGTATGGTTTGAATGTGCTTCAGATCAGGACTAAGCTTTGATTTGTCCCCGCGATTTCCTGCTTGAAATCGCATGGGACGCGCTCTGCGGCTCATGGCTGGTTTACGCTGCTGCGTTCACTTAAAATTAATCTATGCGGCACATGAAACTTTAAGTTTTCCTTGAAAAAATAGCTGTGCTATTCTAGAGCTTCCGTCCTCCCACACCAAACGAGCATTGCTATGAGCAATAACCCAGATTTTTCACAGTCCACACCCTTCGCGGTGCAGAACGCCGTATTCATCGAAGAGCTGTATGAGCGCTATATGCAGGATCCTGCGAGCGTCGATAGCTCATGGCGCGATTTTTTCCGCGACATGACGGCAGGCAGTGCCAGCGGTAAGCGCGGCGCCAGCTGGGCGGCGGTGCGTCCGAAAGTGATCGGCGCGGTAGAACAGGATGCAGGTGACAGGGGCAAGGGGGCAGATAAAAAATTACCAAGCACCAAGCACCAAGCACCAAGCACCGAGCAAATTGAACAATTTGCTCACGATTCCATCCGTGCGATCATGATGGTGCGCGCCTACCGCGTGCGCGGGCATTTGATCGCCAACCTCGACCCGCTGGGTATCGAGGTGAACGACTACCACCCGGAACTGGATTACGCGACCTACGGTTTCACCGACGCCGATCTCGACCGCGAAATTTTCTTAGACGGCAGCCTCGGCATCCAGAAAGCGACGCTCCGCCAGATACTGACCATCCTCCGCCAGACCTATTGCGGTAATATCGGCGTCGAATTCATGCATATCATGGACCCGGAGCAGAAGGCGTGGATTCAGAAACGCATCGAGGGCGACCGCGGCGCGCATATGACGGCGGACGAGAAGAAAAAAATCTGGAACACGATGGTCGAAGTCGAATCCTTCGAGCAGTTTTTGCAGGTCAAATACCCATCCACCAAGCGTTTCTCGGTGCAGGGCGGCGACGTGATGCTGGCGGGCCTCGAAGAAATCATCAACACCTCCGTCTCTCGTGGCGTGAAGGAAATCATCATCGGCATGCCGCACCGTGGCCGCATGAACGTGCTTACCACCACGCTCGGCAAGCCCTACGCCGAAATGTTTTCGCTGTTCCACGGCAATATCGATTTTCCGGAATGGGTGACCAGCTCGGGTGACGTGAAATACCATCTCGGCACCTCGTCGGACCGCGAAACGCCGCACGGCAAAGTGCATCTTTCCCTGCTTGCCAACCCGTCGCATCTGGAAGCGGTGAATCCGGTGGTGGTAGGTAAAGTTCGCGCCAAGCTCGATATACGCGGCGATGTCGAAGAGAAAAAATCGGTGCTCGGCGTGATGCTGCACGGTGACGCGGCGTTCGCCGGACAAGGTTCGGTGCCGGAAGTGCTCTCGCTTTCGGAGCTGCGCGGCTACCGCACGGGCGGCTCGATCCATATCATCGTCAATAACCAGATCGGTTTTACCACCAGCCCGAAATATTCGCGCTTCACCCCATACCCGACCGATGTCGCGAAGATGGTGCAGGCGCCGATTTTCCACGCCAATGCCGACGATCCGGAATCGGTGGCCTATGTCTGCCGCCTGGCCGCCGAGTTCCGCCAGGAGTTCGGGCGCGATACGGTGGTCGATATTATCTGCTACCGCAAATACGGCCATAACGAATCGGACGAACCGATGTTCACCCAGCCGATCATGTATCGCGAGATCGCGAAAAAACCGCTGCCGGCGAAGCTCTATTCCGACAAGCTGGTGGCCGAAGGCACGCTTTCGCAGGAAGAAGTGGATGCGAAGTTCGCCGAGTTCAAAAGCTTTTTCGACAAGCAATATGAGGTGGCGAAAACGTTCAAGCCCAACAAGGCCGACTGGCTGGAAGGCGAGTGGGCGGGGCTGGCCAAGGCAGACGGCGAACATCCGGACGGTGAAACCGGCGTGGATGTAAAAATATTGAAAGAGGTGGGGCTGGCGCTTGCCAAACATCCTGGGGGCATCAAAGCCAACAGTAAAATTTTGCGTCAGCTCGATGCTAAAAAGAAAATGATGGAAGAAGGCAAGGGCATCGACTGGGCGACCGGCGAAGCGCTGGCTTACGGCACGCTGCTGAAAGAAAACCATTCCATCCGCCTGTCCGGGCAGGATTGCGGGCGCGGAACGTTCTCGCAGCGCCATTCGGTGCTGGTCGACCAGGACACGGAAGAACGTTATATCCCGCTCAATAACCTCGGCGGCAAGCAGGCGAATTACGAGGTGATCGATTCGTCGCTTTCCGAATTTGCCATACTCGGTTTTGAATATGGCTACAGCCTTGCGCGGCCCAATTCGCTGACGCTGTGGGAAGCGCAGTTCGGCGATTTTGCCAACGGCGCGCAGGTGATCGTCGACCAGTTTATTTCCTCGGCGGAAGTCAAATGGCTGCGGATGTCGGGCCTGGTCATGCTGCTGCCGCACGGCTATGAAGGGCAGGGGCCGGAGCATAGCTCGGCGCGGCTTGAGCGCTATCTGCAATCCTGCGCGGAAGATAACATGATCGTGGCGAATTGCACTACACCGGCGAATTATTTCCATATTTTGCGCCGCCAGCTTAAACGCAATTTCCGCAAACCGCTCATCATCATGACGCCGAAATCGCTGCTGCGCCATAAGCTTGCGACCTCAACACTCGCCGATATGGGCAAGGGCACGCATTTCAAACGCATCATCGGCGAAACCGAGACGCTGGCTAAAGACGATAAAATCCAGCGCGTCGTGGTTTGTTCGGGCAAGGTGTATTATGATTTGTTCGAAGCGCGTGCGGCGGAAAAAATCGATAATGTCGCGATCATCCGCATGGAACAATATTACCCGTTCCCATCGAATGCGCTGAAAAAGGAACTGGCGCGCTATAAGAATGCGGAAATCATCTGGTGCCAGGAAGAGCCGCGCAATATGGGGGCGTGGAGCTTTGTCGGCGAGCATATCGAGGCGGTGATGGAGTCGCTCGGCAATAAAAACCGGCTGCGTTACGTAGGCCGCCCGGCGGCGGCGTCACCGGCCTGCGGCTACCTCAAAATCCATGAGAAAGAGCAGAAATTCCTCGTCTTGGAGGCGCTCACGCTGGAAAAGGCGGCAAAGCTTAAGAAGGCATTGTAGCGGGCGTCCTTATCGTCTATAAGGGGCCATACCCTCCCTTACATCAGGATTTTCTATGTTTAAGAAGTTTTTCAGCATGATGTCGTCGGATATGGCGATCGATCTCGGCACGGCGAATACGCTGGTTTATGTCAAAGGCCGCGGGGTGGTGCTGAATGAGCCATCGGTGGTGGCGCGGAAAGATAATCGCGGCCGCATGGAGCCGTTTGCGTTCGGCAACGAGGCGAAGCTGATGCTGGGCCGCACGCCGGCGAAAGTGGAGGCGATCCGCCCGCTGAAAGATGGGGTCATTGCCGATTTCCAATCGGCCGAGCAGATGATCGAATATTTCATCCGCAAGGTGCATAATTCCAATTCGTTCATCAAGCCGCGCCCGATGATTATCATTTGCGTGCCGAGCGGCTCCACCCCGGTCGAGCGCCGCGCCATTCAGGAGGCGGCGGAAAATGCCGGTGCGCGTGAAGTGTTTTTGATCGAGGAACCGATGGCGGCGGCGATTGGCGCCGGGCTTCCTGTCACCGAACCGACCGGCTCGATGATCGTCGATATCGGCGGCGGCACCACCGAGGTGGCGGTGCTTTCGCTCGGCGGCATTGTGTATGCGCGCAGCGTGCGCGTCGGCGGCGACAAGATGGATGAGGCGATTATTTCCTACATCCGCCGCTATGGTAATTTGCTCATTGGCGAGACCACCGCCGAGCGCATCAAAAAAGAAATCGGTGCGGCCTGCGCGCCGGAAAACGGCGAGGGCCGCATGGTCGAAATCAAGGGCCGCGATTTGCTGAACGGCGTGCCGAAGGAAATCACCCTGTCCGAATACCAGATCGCCGAATCGCTGGTGGAGCCGGTCGGGCAGATCATCGAAGCGGTGAAGGTGGCGCTCGAATGCACCCCGCCGGAACTATCGTCGGACATCGTCGATAAAGGCATCGTGCTCTCCGGCGGCGGTGGCATGCTGCGCGGGCTGGACGCGGTGCTCTCGCAGGCCACCAGCCTGCCGGTGTTCGTCGCCGAAGAGGCGCTCAACTGCGTGGCCATGGGCACGGGCCGGGTGCTGGAAAATCCAGAGCTGTTGAAACATGTGCTGTTCCGTCAGGAGTGATAAGCCCCGCACTTGTTGCGGGGTCCCGTCGTAACAAAAGGGAGATCCCGCAATAAATGCGGGATGACGGATTAAATATTTTTTGTTATACTAAAGGGGTATGGCCAGAAAAACACGAAAACACAGTACGTTGATGCTTCCCACCCGTTCGAGTGTGGTGCGTGTCGGCCAGTTTTTCCTGCTTACTTTATTGCTTTTGCTGCTGGTGCTTGGCCGCAGCGGGAATCCTTATGTGATGACGCTCAAAGCCCAGCTTGGCGATGCGCTGGTGCCGGTGCTTTCGGTGGCCGCCGCACCGTTTGACGCGCTGCGCGGGGTCTCGGCCGGGGCCAAAAACTGGGTGATGGTCTATCAGCAGAACCAGTCGCTTAAAAATGAAAACCGCGAGCTGCTCAAATGGCAGGCGCTGGCCAAGGAGTTGCAGGTGGAGAATGAGAAATTGCGCCGCCTGCTGCATGTGGCGCCCAAGCGTGAGGCGCATTTCGCGACCGCGACCATTGTCTCGGCCCATGGCAGCGCCTTTTCCTCGGCAGCGCTGATTAATGCCGGCAAGGAAGATGGCGTTGTGGCTAACCAGCCGGTCATCAGCGAGCGTGGGCTGGTCGGGCGGGTAACGGGCAGCGGCGATCGCAGCGCCCAGGTGTTGCTGCTGACCGATATGAGCTCGCGCATCCCGGTGATGAATGAGCGCACCCGCGAAAAAATGATCCTGGTGGGCCGGGGCGAGCGCCGTCCCGGTTTAAGCTATGTCGCCACCGACAGCGCCACCCGCAAGGGTGACCGTATCATCACCTCCGGCGATGGCGGGATTTTCCCGAAAAATATCGCCGTCGGCATTGTGGGTAATGCCGATAAGGCGGCAATGCGGGTGGATCTTTTCGCCAATTCAGCCGATATTGAGTATGTCTCGGTCGTACAATACGACAAATAATCCATGACCAAGAAAATCAAGCTCTGGATGCTTTCGCTCCTGCCGATGCTGGCCGTTTTCCTGCTCGCGTTTTTTTACGTCACGCAGAAACATGTGGCCGGGCTTTCTGGGGTGATGCCGATGCTGCATCTCGCGCCGGTATTTATCTGGGGGGTGATGCACCCGCGTGATATTTCCATGCTGCTGCTAGCGGCCACCGGTATTATGGTCGATGTGGCGACCGCGCTGCCGCTCGGTTTTTCCGCGCTCGGTTTTTGCCTGTTTTTCCTGCTGGTGCGCTCGCAACGCAAATATATCTACCGTGAAGGATTTGCCGCGATGTGGGGATATTTTGCGCTGCTGCTGCTCATCTGGCAGCTTTCCTGCTGGGCGGCGATCGTGTTTTTCTATGCCGACGGTGCGCCGGTTTCCACCCCGCTGATCCAGTGGCTGTTCACCGTGCTGCTTTATCCGCTGTTGCACCTCATTTTTTATCCGCTGGTTGAACGAATCGGGAATGCACGCTACCATTTATTGCATGCCTAGGGATAATGAAAAACAGCGGGTGTTCACGCGCCGGGCGGTGGTGCTTGCGGGATTGCAGGCGGCCGGGTTTTCGGTGCTGGCCGGGCGTCTCGGCTATTTGCAGCTGATGAAGGACGAAAAATATACGAGCCTTGCCGAAAATAACCGCATCAAGCTGCAGCTGGTAGCGCCGGAGCGCGGCAAGCTGCTCGACTGGCGCGGCGAGGTGCTGGCGAGCAACGCCAAAAACTACCAGCTAACCATGGATATGAGCGGTTTCAGGCGCGATGCGTTCAACGCGGTCGTCGCCCGGCTGCATGCGCTGGTGACGCTGCCGGAAAAGACCCGCGAACGGCTGGAAACATTGCGCCTGCGTAGTGCCATGCGCCCGGAGATGCTGAAGGAGAACCTCACCTGGGAAGAGGTGGCGAAGATTGAGCTGCATGCCTCGGAACTGCCCGGCGTCTATATCAATCTCGGGCAGGTGCGGCATTACCTGCTGGGCGAGGAAGCGGCGCACCTGACCGGCTATGTCGGCGCGGTGTCGGAAGATGATCTCTCGGCCGACGACCAGCCGCTCATGCGCCTGCCGGATTTCAAGATCGGCAAGAACGGCGTCGAGCACATGCTGGAATCGCGCCTGCGCGGCACGGCGGGCGTGAAGCGGCTGGAGGTGGATGTGCATGGCATTCCCGTGCGCGAAATCGATAAGCGCGATCCCATCCCCGGCGAGTCGATCAGGCTTACCATCGATAAGCGGCTGCAGAGCTTCGCCTCCGGCCTCATTAAAGACCAGGCGGCGGCGGTGGTGGTGATGGAAATCGACACCGGCAACATCCTGACCATGGCGTCGATGCCGGCGTTCAATCCGGATATTTTCTCGCTCGGCATCAAGTCGGATTACTGGCGCGAGCTGAACGAAAATAAAAAAGTGCCGCTGATGAACAAGGCGATTGCCGGTCAATACCCGCCCGGTTCGACCTTCAAGATGATGGTGGGTATCGCCGCGCTGGAAAAAGGCGTCATCACGTCCTCCACGCAGGTGCATTGCCCCGGCCATTTCGACCTCGGCAACCACCGTTTCAACTGCTGGAAGGAAGGCGGCCATGGCGCGGTGAATTACAAGCGGGCGATCACCGAATCCTGCGATACGTTTTTTTATACCATCGCGGGCCGCATGGGCATCCAGGCCTTTGCCGACATGGCGCGGAATTTCGGGCTGGGCGATACCTTCGATCTGGGGTTGATCGGGGAGAGGGCGGGAATCATTCCGGATCCGGAATGGAAAAAGAAGCGCTACAAGCAGGCATGGACCGGCGGCGACACCATCAATTGCGCGATCGGGCAGGGCTATATGTTGTCCACGCCCCTGCAGCTCTGCGTGATGACGGCGCGGATCGCCGGCGGCGGTTTCATGGTGACGCCGAGGCTGGAAAAAGGGCCGGTAAATTTCGATCCGCTGCCGGTTTCCGAAGAAACTCTGCGGCTGACCATGGAGGCGATGAGCGATGTGGTGAATATGCCGGTCGGCACGGCTTACGGCAAGCGCATCCTCGATCCGGCGTTTGCCTTTGCCGGGAAAACCGGCACGTCGCAGGTGCGGCAGATCACCGTGCGCGGGCAGGACCAGAACAGCATTCCGTGGGAGCATCGCCACCACGCGCTGTTTGTGGGTTATGCGCCGGTCGATAAGCCGAAATATGCGGTGGCGGTGATCGTCGAGCATGGCGGCGGCGGCTCCGCTGCAGCGGCCCCCATTGCCCGCGATGTGCTGCAAAAAGTGCAGGAGTTGAATTCTTAAGTTGCCTCCGCGATTTCCTCCTGGAAATCGCATGAGGCGCGTTCAAGACTGGTTCATGCTACTGCATTCACATAACGATCCTATCCGGCCCAGCGCCGGATAGGGTAAGGAGAGCGCAGTAGCGCGAACCAGCCCTGAGCTATGCGCCATGGAATTTCCAGCAGGAAATTCCGGGGGCATTTAAAAGCTACGCCCTCGGATGCGCCTTATCGTAAGCCGCCAGCAGCCGCTGGCTGTCGACATGGGTGTAGCGCTGGGTGGTGGAAAGTGAGGTATGGCCGAGCAATTCCTGTATCGAGCGCAGGTCGCTGCCGGCGGCGAGCAGGTGGGTGGCGAAGCTGTGGCGGAAGGCGTGCGGGGTGGCTGAATCCGGCAGGCCGAGCTGGGCGCGTACGGTGCGGATGGTTTTCTGGAATATCGCCGGGTCGAGTTTTTTGCCGCGCGCGCCGATGAAAAGCGGCGCATTTTTTTCAATCGCGATCGGGCAATGGGCAAGATAATCCGCCACCGCCTGCGACACCACCGGCAAGAGCGGCACCACGCGCTGTTTGTTGCCTTTGCCGGTGATAAGCAGCGTGTCCCTGCCTTCGATCGCTTCGCGGGTGACCGAGAGCGCTTCGCCGATCCGCAGCCCGCAGCCATAAATCAACAGCAGCAGCGCGAGGTCGCGCTTGCTCGTCCAGTCATCGCGTAAGCTGCCGATTACGCCGATGGCGTCGCGTGTTTTTTCTTCATCCACCGCCTTGGGCAGCGACTTGCCGAGCTTGGGGCCGCGTAAATGGAAGAGGGCGGCGTTGGTGCAGATATCCTGTTTTTCCAGGTAGCGGAAAAAACTTTTGACGCTGGATAAGGCGCGGGCATTCGAGGTCGCTTCGTAGCTTCCCATGCGGCTGGCCAGCCATGCGCGGAAATCACGCGCTTCCAGGTTTTTTAAAACCCGCAGCGAAATTTTCTCACCCAGATGCTCCTGCAGGAAGACGAAAAAATGCGACAGATCATTCTCGTAGGAGAGGAGGGTGTGGCGCGAGGCGCGCTTATTATGGGCAAGATATTCGAGGAAGGCGCCGACATGCGGCGGGCTCATACTTCCAGCTCATGCAGGTAGCGGTCGAGCTGGGTGGCAACGATCTGCCCGAGGAAATTGAGCAGTTCGACGCCCTGGCCGGGATGAAAACGATCCGGGTAGCGCACGCCGAAGGCGAGGATGACCGGGCGCTGGGTGAGTTCAAGCTCAAGCTTCAGCAGCGCGCAGGATTGGATCAGCGCCTCGCAATCGGAGAAAATCTGCTCGAACCCGACCGGCACATCTTTCGCGGTGTCGGCGATCATATTGATGTTTTTCTTGCCGATGGCGTATTCCACCGTGCCCGGCACCACAAACACGATGCCGGAATAGTTATGCTCGGAATAATAGGTTTCGTAGGCTTCCGCCGCTTCCGATTCCATGGCGAGGCGCACCACATCGACATCGAACAGGCTCACCAGGTCCTGCGTGATGACTTCGAGGAGCTGCTCCAGCGTGCGCGCCTGGATGAGGCGGAGCGCGGCGCGGTGCACTTGTCCCTGAATCGACATATTGTCGCGGCAGAAATCGACCAGCACATCGTATTTATTTTTGAGCGACTCGGAATTTTTCTGCAGGTTCCTGACCAGGAAACTCTGGAAATCGACGATGCCGTCGCCTAAGTCGCGCTCCTTGTTCGCCGCTTCCAGTATATCGATATTCTCGCGTAGGAAATCCGGGTGGGCGAGCAGGAAGGTCCTTACTTCTTCATCTCTTACGGGTTGCGGGCGCGGATCCTGCATCATGCAATCTTTTGTCCGGTTTTTTTCCAGTCTTCAAGGAAGGCGGCCAGCCCTTTGTCGGTGAGCGGGTGGTGCACCAGGTCGTGGATGACTTTGGGCGGAATCGTCGCCACATGCGCGCCGAGCTTGGCCGAATCGACGATGTGCTGCGGGTTCCTGATGCTCGCCACAAGCACCTGCGTTTCAAAAATTTCATATTGGCGGTAGATGGTGCAGATGTCGGAGATCAGCCCGATGCCGGACTCGCCGATATCGTCCAGCCGGCCTACGAACGGCGAAATGAAGGTGGCTCCTGCTTTGGCCGCGAGAATCGCTTGCGCCGCCGAGAAGCACAGTGTGACATTGACCATGATATTCTTGCTGGTGAAGTGCTTGCAGGCCTTGAGGCCATCCCAGGTGAGCGGCACTTTGATGGTGACGTTATCGGCGATGCGGGCGAGTTTTTCGCCTTCCTTGATCATGCCGGGGGCGTCGGTGGCGGTGACTTCGGCGGAGACCGGGCCGCTTACGATGGTGCAGATTTCCTTGATGACCTCGAAGAAATCGCGTCCCGATTTGGCAATCAGGGTGGGGTTGGTGGTCACGCCGTCGAGCATGCCGGTGGCGGCCAGCTCGCGGATTTCGTTGATATCTGCGGTGTCGACAAAGAACTTCATAAGCACTCCTGATGTTTTGCTAGGCTACCGGCGTAGAAATAGCGCAAAACATGGCGTCGGTACACTATTTTTACGGCGATTATTTCGTTCCTTGCATTTTTTTTCGTATTATCTATTTATTTACCAACGCATTCTAGAGTGCAGTCAGGTTCACTACATCAGGGTTTTCTATGTCGCATCAATCTCATCCTTACCATCTCGTCAATCCCAGCCCGTGGCCTTTCGTCGGCGCGATGTCGCTGCTTGCCATGGCATTCGGCGGCGCGGCCGCCATGCACCAGCATCATTGGGGTGTCGTTGTCGCGCTTGCTGGTCTTTCCGGCGTGCTCTACACCATGTTCGGCTGGTGGCGCGATGTGGTGAAGGAAGGTATCGTCGATCATGCCCACACCAAAGAGGTGAGCACCGGGCTTCGCATCGGCATGGCGCTGTTCATCGTGTCGGAGATTTTATTTTTTGCGGCGTTTTTCTGGGCATTTTTCAACGCCAGCCTCTTACCGAAACTGCCGCTGGAAGATACATGGGCGATTGCGCATGGTGTGTGGCCGCCTGCGGGCATCACGCCGTTTAACCCGATGGACCTGCCGTTCCTCAATACCCTCATCCTCCTGCTTTCCGGCTGCACGGTGACATGGGCGCATTACGAAATCCTGCACAACAAGCAAAAAGAGGCAGTCACGGCCCTTAGCTGGACGGTGCTGCTCGGCGTGCTCTTCACCGCCTGCCAGGCCTATGAATATTCGCACGCCGCCTTCGGTTTCAAAGACGGCATCTACGCCTCCACCTTCTATATGGCCACCGGTTTCCACGGGTTCCACGTGCTGGTCGGCACGATTTTCCTCGCCGTCTGCCTGATGCGGGCGAAGAAGGGGCAGTTCTCGCCGAAACACCATCTCGGCTTTGAGTTCGCCGCGTGGTACTGGCATTTTGTCGATGTGGTGTGGCTATTCCTGTTCGTCTGCGTGTATGGCGGGCTGGCCAATAAAATGATGCCGATCATGGCTCCGTTCCTGCTGGCGATGACGTTCATACTGAGCGCCGGGGCCATCTATGTCGCGTGGGTGATGGTAAAACGCGGTATCGCCTCGGCCGACGCACATCATTGAGGCTTGCCTTGGTGATACACTTGTGATACACTAAGTGGCATAGGAGAATATTATGCCCACTAGGAATCCAAGAGTAAATGTCACGCTTGATGAGCAGCTGCACGCTATGCTCGCCATGTTTGCTCGCGCCGGGCGTAAAACGTTATCGGTCGCCGCCAAGGAAATGATCGAGATGGGGCTTGAATTGCAGGAAGATAAATATTTTTCAGCCTTGTCCGAAAGGCGCATGGCCAAAAACCGCAAACTCTATTCCCACGAAGAAGTCTGGAAATAGTGGGGTTCACCGTTAAATATTACGAACGCGTCATGCATCATGACGTTCCTGCCTTGCCTAAAGCCATCAAGGCCCAGATACATAAAGCCATTGAAAAAAAACTAACCACGGATCCGCAGCTCTTCGGCAAACCGCTTCGGTTCAACCATTCGGGTTTGCGGCGGCTGCGTGTGGGCGATTACAGGGTGATCTACCAGATCGACCCGAAGCAGAATCTAGTCATTGTTACCGCCATCGGCCATCGTAAAGATATTTATGACGAATAACCGTCCCAGCCTTGAACGGGTGGCATTTAGGGCGCGCTGCCCCGCCTGCGGGCGTGGGAAAATATTTCGTGGATTATTGTCGATGGTGACGCATTGCCCGCAGTGCGGCCTGCGTATCGCTGCGCGTGAGCAGGGCGACGGCCCGGCTTTTTTCGGCATCGTGGTGGTGGGCGCGCTGGTCACGGTCGCGGCGGCGGTGGTTGAAATCCTGTATGAGCCGCCTTACTGGGTGCATATCCTGCTCTGGCCGGTTGCGATTGCCCTTGGCAGCGTGGTGTGCCTGCGTTTTGCCAAGGCCGCCATGCTCGGCATCCAATATGGCAGCAATCCACGGGATTTCCAATAATACTTTGACGGCGCGGCGGAAAACCCATAGAAAGCGCCCTTATGCTGTTTATCAACGACCTCACCTACCGTATCGCCGGGCGCACGCTGCTCGATAAAACCAGCTTGAGCATTCCCGCGGGGCACCGTGTCGGGCTGGTTGGGCCGAACGGCACCGGCAAATCGACGCTGTTCAAGCTCATCAACGGCGAACTCGCCAATGATGGCGGCGATATCACCATGATCAAGGGTGCGAGCCTCGGTTGGGTGCGGCAGGATGTGCGCGATGAAACCATGTCGCTGATCGACATTGTGCTCGATGCCGACACCGAGCGCACCGAGCTTCTGGCCGAGGCCGAAACCGTCATCGATCCCGACCGCATGGGCACTATTTATGAGCGCCTCGGTGAGATCGATGCGTACGGCGCGCCTTCGCGGGCCGCTTCCATTCTCTCCGGCCTTGGTTTCAATGACAGCGCCCAGCAGCAACCGATTTCCGATTTCTCCGGCGGCTGGCGGGCGCGGGTGGCGTTGGCGGCGGCGCTCTTCCGCCAGCCGAATTTGCTGCTGCTCGATGAGCCGACCAACCATCTTGATTTCGAGGCGATGGTGTGGCTGGAAAATTTCCTGATGCGCTATAAGGAAACGCTCATCATCATCAGCCATGACCGGGATATTTTAAACAAGACCGTGACCGAAATCGTGCATCTGGAAAACCAGCAGCTCACGCTTTACACCGGCAATTACGACCAGTTTGAGCGCAAGCGCGCCGAGCGGTTGATGGGGCAGCAGGCCCTCCACGAAAAACAAATGGCGCAGAAAGCGCATATGATGAAATTCGTCGAGCGCTTTGGCGCAACGGCCAGCAAGGCGCGGCAGGCGCAGTC
>JANRKF010000012.1:0-11186 GCA_033763575.1 Alphaproteobacteria bacterium
GTTCGGCCCCGGCAAAACGCTGGAGGCTTCCCTTTCCTTCACCCCCTCCCTGCCCGCCACCATCGGCGGCATGCCGGTGGTGTTGAGTAATAGCGACAGCGCGCTCTATAATACTGCTTTCAAAGCCCAGCGGACGCTCGACTGGGCGGCGGCGGATGAGGCGCTGGCGCAGGTCAGCAACACGGTCATCAAAGGTCATGTGCTGGCCGAGCGTTATTTGAACCGCAAGTATGAGGCAAGCGCCGAAGAGCTTACCGTGTGGCTCGCCAATTACCGCACACTGCCGCAGGCTTATGATATTTACGCGCTGGCTGAAAATAAATACGGCATACAACAACCCAAGGTGTACAAGCCGACGCTCATCAGCATGCGCGGCGATGATAATGGCCTCGCCTCCAGCTTCGGTGAATCGAAATATTACAGCGTCTGGAAAAGCGGCATTATTGCCTATAAGGCCGGGCAATATGCCAAAGCCGCCGAGATGTTCGATAAGATGCTGGCCGCCCGCAAGGAGCTGTCGCCGTGGAAAGTATCGGCTGCGGGGTTCTGGTCGTGGCGGGCGCACAGCAATCTTGGCGAAAACCAGAAAGCCGCGGGCGCGTTGATTATTGCCGCCGGCGAGCCGCGCAGCTTCTATGGCATCCTTGCGCGCAAACAATTACGCCAGCCGCTCGATGTCGATGATGAGGATTTATCGCTTTCCGAAGAACAGGTGCAGAATCTGAGCCGTTACAGCGCCGTCATCCGCAGCATCGCGCTGGTGCAGGCCGGACGTGGCGATATTGCCGAACGCGAACTCCGCGCACTTTACGCCAACCTGCCGGAGGAAGATCGCTATGCGGTGCTTTCACTCTCGCATCAATTGTCGTTGCCTGCGCTGCAGATCGCGTTGGCGAAACGGCTGGAGACCAAGGATAAACGTTACGATGTCGCCAAATACCCGATTCCGGAATGGAAGCCGGTGGGCGGGTTCAGCGTCGATCCTACGCTCATTTACGCGCTGGTGCGCCAGGAATCCGGCTTCAGGAATGGCGCGATCAGCCCGGCGGGCGCGATGGGGCTGATGCAGCTCATGCCGACCACCGCCAGCATGATGAGCGACAAAATCGGCAGCTATAAAATGGACGAAGCCAGCGACGCCGAACGCAACATCACGCTCGGCCAGAGCTATGTGCGCCACCTGCTGGAAAACAAGCTGGTCGGCAACAATATGATTTACATGCTCACCGCCTACAACGCCGGTATCGGCCGCCTGCAGGAATGGAAAACCGCCATGCAATACCGCGACGATCCGCTGCTGTTCATCGAGACCATGCCCTACGCCGAAACCCGCTATTATGTGATGCAGGTCATGACCAATTACTGGCTCTATAATGAAATCCTCGGCGTTTCCAGCCCGACGCTGGCTTCGCTTGCCACCAACCAATGGCCGGTGTATGTTGGGATGGTGTAAGCCCCGCATTTAGTGCGGGATCTGGTTATTTTAACAACGGGACCCCGCCATGCGGCGGGGCTGGTCTATGCCTCCTAACTTTGAATATGAGCAGCAACATGCAGGCCTTGTCGCCGGTATCGACGAAGCCGGGCGCGGGCCGTGGGCCGGGCCGGTGGTGGCCGCCGCCGTTATTCTTGATGTAAAGAATATTCCCCAGGGGATCGATGATTCCAAAAAACTTTCCGCCGCCAAACGTGAGGCGCTTTTTGATTTCATCATGCAGCATGCACAAGTGGGCGTCGGCCTTGCGAGCGTTGATGAAATCGATCAACTCAATATTTTAGGCGCCACCAAGCTCGCCATGCAGCGCGCATTGACGGCCTTGCCGGTACGGGCGGATGTTGCGCTGGTCGATGGCAACCAGCCGCCAAAGCTCCCCTGCACTGCCATCTCCATTATTAAAGGTGATAGCAAAAGCTTGTCGATCGCAGCAGCCAGCATCATCGCGAAAGTGACCCGCGACCGCATGATGTGTGAGCTCGCCCGCGAATTCCCGCATTATGGCTGGGAGAAAAATGCAGGCTACGGCACCGCACTGCACCAGAAAGGGCTGGCGGAATTCGGCGTCACGCCGCACCACCGCCGCAGCTTCGCGCCTATCAGGGAGTTACTCGCCCGTGCCGCCTGAAAACCCCACCAAACGCCGCTATTCGCTCTTTTCCAAAACGCTGAAAAGCTGTGTGGAGCCGGTGGTGCGCCCGGTGCTGAAAGCGAACGGTCTGGCCGCAAGCAAGCTGATTAGCGAGTGGGAACAACTTGTGGGCAAAGACATGGCGGCGCATACGCTGCCGGTGAAACTCGCCTTCGCCAAGGATAAAAACAGCGAAGGCACGCTGACCATCGCCTGCAGCGGCGTCCACGCTCTCACTTTGCAGCACATGCAGCCGGTGATTATCGAGCGTATCGCCAGCTATTTCGGCTACCGGGCGGTCGCACGGATCGCCATCGAGCAACGGCCTATGTCTGCGCCGCCCGCGCCCGTCATCAGGAAAATTCCAGCCGCGAAAAACGTCGATAGTACATGCATTACTGAAGTGGAAGATGAAGAGCTGCGCAATGCGCTTTCGGGACTTGCAAAAACTTTTGCAAGTCCTACACTGGACAACTGAAATTCACCCAACCGGAGTACTGCCATGCGTTATATTACTATTGCCGTTATTGTTGCCGTTGCCTGCGGCGGCGCGTTCATCGCCGTAGCCCAGCAGGCGGACACTCCGGCCAAGCCAATTCCTCCGCAAAGCCGGCCTGCCCAAGTGCCGGCGGAAGCCAAAACCATCAAAGAATTTGGTGGTCCGGCTAAAGTAGAAAAATCCTACCTGATTCAAGCTGCACCGCTTAAAACCGATTATGTGCTCGGCAAAAGGAATGCGCCGCTGGTCATGGTCGAATATGCTTCGCTCTCCTGCCCGCACTGCGCAGAATTCTCGAGCAATGTGCTGCCTGAACTTGAGAAGAAATATATCGATACCGGCAAGCTTGCTTACATACTCCGCCAGTTTCCGCTGAACGAACCCGCCATGCGCGGCGCAATGCTGGTCGATTGCGTCGGTGAGACATCGGAAGAGCAATATTATGTATTCTCGCGGGTACTGTTCGATGCTCAGAAACGCTGGGCGTTTGATACGAATTTCATGTCGGGCCTGGAGACCATTGCCACCGTCGGCGGCCTGAGCAAGGCACGCTTCAAGGGCTGCATGGAAGACAAAGAACGCGAAATGAAAGTGCTCCAGGCGAAAAAAGATACCAACGATGCGCTGAAAATTCCGCACACACCCTATATTTTTATCGGCGGTGAAGTTTATGAAGGTGATCGCACCGCTGAAGCGGTCTCCAAATTCATCGATGCCAAACTGTCCAAAATGAAGAAATAAAAGGCTTATTTATCTTCTTGACACAGCAGTTTAAGCTACCTAGATTGCACCCGCTTATTGAGGTACTCCATGCCGGATGAAACCGACGATTTGCCTTCGCTTGAGGCGTTGGCGCATAAAATCGAGAAGGCAAAACCGGCGGCTGAACATACCGATGCTGGGCGCGGGGATTCTGATTACGCGCAGGCATTCCGCTTCACGGCGGATTTGCTGGCGGGCGTACTCACCGGTGCGCTGGTCGGTTACGGTGTCGATGTCTGGATGGGAACGCTTCCCTGGGCGATGTTGGTGTGTGTATTTTTAGGAACGGCCGCGGGCATCCGCAATATGATGCGAAGCGCCAGAGAGATTGAGAGCAAAAGACGTGAGTGAAGACCATGGCCATAGCCCGCTGGCACAGTTCGATATTCAACCCCTTATTCCGTTGGATATTGCCGGTGTTAACCTGAGCTTCACCAATTCATCCTTGTGGATGGTGATCGCGATCATGGCCGTCATCGGCCTGCTGCTGCCGGGGGCGCGCAAACAGGCGCTGGTTCCGGGCCGCCTGCAAGGCACCGCCGAAATGCTTTACGGATTCGTCGAAAATATGATCGCCGAGGTCGCCGGCAAGGAAGGCCTCAAATATTTCCCGTTTATTTTTACGCTGTTCATGTTTGTGCTGCTGTGCAATTTGTTCGGCATGATCCCGGTGGTGTCGTTTACCGTCACCAGCCATATCGCCGTCACCTTCGCAATGGCGGTGTTTATTTTCCTGTTCGTCACGCTGATTGCCATCTTCAAGCACGGGCCGGTAAAATTCCTGCATTTCTTCGTGCCCGAAGGCACGCCGCTGGTGATGGTGCCGCTGCTGTTTTTCATTGAAGTATTCTCCTATCTCGCCCGCCCGGTCAGCCTTTCCATTCGTCTTGCCGCCAACATGATGGCCGGCCACGTCGCCATGAAAGTCATCGCGGGCCTTATCATCACCTTCGGGCTCGTCGGTGTGGGCACCATGTTCCCGCTTTTGATTTTCCTCACCGGATTTGAAATTGCCATTGCGATTATTCAGGCCTATATTTTCACAATCCTGACGTGCGTATACCTGAATGACGCATTGCATCTCCACTAACCTCCAACCCATCAACAAAGGACTAAAACAATGGAAGCTGAATCTTACAACGCACTCGCCGAAGGCCTCAAATTCGTAGGCGTGGGCCTCACCGCACTGGGTTTCCTCGGTGCCGCGCTCGGCGTGGGCAATATTTTCGCCGCGCTGCTCGCCGGTATCGCCCGCAACCCGTCGGCTAAAAACTCGCTGATGACCCCTGCCTTTATCGGCGCGGCGTTCGCGGAGTTCATGGGCCTTCTGGCGCTGGTCGTGGCGATGGTGCTTATTTTCGTAGTGAAATAAGCCCACATGCCACAGCTTGATCCTACCTGGTTCGCTTCGCAGCTTTTCTGGCTGGCAGTGTGTTTCACCCTGCTCTATGTGCTGCTCGCACGCGTTATCCTGCCGCCGCTTGGCCGGACGATAATGCGGCGCTCGCACACTATCAGCAGCGATTTTGAAGCCGCTGAGAGCGCCAAGAACCTTGCCGAGCGCGCCAAGCAGGATTACGATCATACGTTGCTGCAATCACGCGAAATGGCGCAGGGTTTGATTCATGAAGTGTTGGAGGATAACGCCATGCACGCTGAACAAACCCTGCGCGCGCTGGATGTTGAGACCAATAAAAAAATCCAGGAAGCCACCGCACGCATCAATAATAAGAAGCTCGAATTGCTCACGGCGCTTACGCCCACCGCCGCCGAGTTCGCGGCGATGATAAGCGAGAAAATCACCTCCAAACCTGCCAATCCCGAACAGGCAAGCCAGGTGGTGATGGATTTACTGAAAGCGAGAGGGTTGTAAGCATGGACGTTCTTTTCTCCAATCCGAAGACATGGATCGTGCTGGCGTTCGTATTGCTGGTCGCGGCGCTTTACAAAAAAATCGCCGCCATGCTCGCGAAAGTATTGGATGAACGCTCCGCCAAGATCGCCGAGGAGCTGGCGGCTGCCCAGAAACTGCGGAAAGAAGCCGAGGCTGTGCTGGCGCTTTATAAACAAAAACAGACCGAATACACCAAGGAAGCGCAGGAAATCCTGGCCAAGGCGCGTCACGATGCCGATTTGCTCGCCGCCCATGCCGATAAGGAATTAAAGGCAGCGCTCGATTCCCGCATGGAACACGCGCTGGAAAAAATCGCCCAGGAAGAAGCTCGCGCCATTAATGAGGTGCGTGAACATATTGTTGATATTGCGCTGGCCGCCGCCCGCACCGTTGTTATCAAACAAATTGAATCCACGCCGCAACAGGAATTACTGGCCCTCGCCCTCGCCGACATCGACCGAAAAATTCATTAATCGTGATAACCGGATGACCGGAAACAAGATTGCAAGAACCGTCGAGTATTTCACCGGCTTTTTAATGATCGCGGGCGCTTTTTTTGTGGCATCCGCAGCCTATGCCGGGGCATGGACACAGAAAGAGGGTGTGCTGCAAAGCATCACCAGCTTAAGCACCTACCGGGCGACAAAATTCCTTGATGCGCAGGGTAATAAACAACCGCAACTCGCCTACACCAAGCAGGAACTCGCGCAATATGCCGAATATGGGCTGCGCGACGATATCACGCTCGGCGGACAGTTGCGTTTGGTGCATACACTGCAGGATACGGCCTCCGGCGACGATAGTGCCGATAATCTCGGCGATACCGACCTGTTCGTGCGCAAACGCCTGTGGAGGGATGATTTCTCCGTCATCTCGCTGCAGCCCGGCGTGACGCTGCCCAGCCCCGACGACAGAACCACCACGCCGAAGATTGGCAGCGATCACCCGGTTTATAGCCTTCGCGCCTCCTATGGCCGCGGCTTCAAGCTCTATGACCAGTTGCATTACGCCGACATCACCGGCGGCTACCTGCATCGCGCAGGCACGCCCGACGACCAGCTCGTGCTCGATACCACCGTCGGCCTCAACCTGACCGAGCACTGGCAAATCGTGCCGCAGCTATTCATCACCCAGGGCCGCCACAGCATCCAGACCAGCAGCTTCACCGAATCCAGCAGCAACGATTATAACCTCGTGAAGGGGCAGTTCTCGGTGCAATATACCACCGCGTCTTACGGGGCGTTCCAGCTGGGAGTCTTCTCCCACCTCACCGGCAAAAACACAGGACAGGGCAAAGGAGCGCTGGTCAGCTACATCCGGAATTTCGAATGAAAACCGTGCGGCTTGGCGAGCTGCTGACCGGGCATGACATTATCGATACGGCGCAGTGCGATAAAGCGATCGCCCGCGCTCAGCATACAAAAACACGTCTCGGCGACGTGCTGGTTGCCGAAGGGATGCTGGGCTTCAGGACGCTCTACGAAACCATCGCCATACAGCATGGCCTGCCTTTTACCGACCTGCTCAAAACCCCGCCGGATAAAGCGCTGCTCGATGCCCGCCATATCGATGACTATCTGGAAATGCGCTGTATTCCCTTCCAGAAAAAAGGTGTATGCCTCATTCTTGCCACCGCCGAATATTCCGACGCCACACGCGAATGGGCCGCCAAATATTACGGCGAAGACGTCGAATTCGTCATCACCAGCCCGCTCGACATCCGCAAAACGATACAGGCGGTATTTGCCGGCGAACTCCGCCACGAAAGCACGATGAAATTATTTGAAAACGCCCCGGAATCTTCGGCACTCAGCCGGACCGGCGCTGGCCGGAAAATTATTGCCATGGCAGCTTTCGGCCTGCTCGGCGCGGCGCTTGCGACATCGTTCTGGACAAGCATCATCGCCATACTCGCCGCCTGCCACCTGCTCTACGCCGCTACCATGCTGTTCAAGCTGGTGGTGTATGCGGCAGGCCTTAACCGCGTTACGTCTTATGAGGCCACAGCGCCCGCTATCCGCGATGCCGACCTGCCAGTTTATACCGTCCTCATCCCGATGTATAAGGAAACGGAAAGCATGCCGCACCTGCTTTCGGCGATGCATAAGATGGATTACCCCGCTTCCAAGCTCGATATCAAGCTGGTGCTGGAGGAAGATGACGATGATACGCTCGACGCAGCCTATGCGCTGAAACCCCGTTACCAGTTTGACATCATCCGCGTGCCGCCGGGGCTGCCGCGTACCAAGCCGAAAGCCTGCAATTATGCGCTGCGCTTCGCCCGTGGCGAATTCGTGACCATTTACGATGCTGACGACCGGCCAGACCCGCAGCAACTGCGAAAAGCCGTGGCCGCCTTCCGCAGCCTGCCCGACGACGTCATCTGCCTGCAGGCCCGCCTCAATTATTACAATGTGAATGATAACCTGCTCACCCGGCTGTTTTCACTGGAATATGCCATGCTGTTCCATGTGCTGCTTTACGGGATGTCGCGGCTCTCCATGCCTATTCTACTCGGTGGCACCAGCAACCATATTTATTTTGCACGGCTGAAACAGCTCGGCGAGTGGGATCCGTTCAACGTCACCGAAGATGCCGATCTCGGCACCCGCCTCGCCATGCGCGGGTTCAAAACGGCGATGCTAGACTCCATCACCATGGAAGAAGCGCCCAACACCCTGCCCGCCTGGCTCCGGCAGCGCTCCCGCTGGATAAAAGGTTATATGCAGACATGGCTGGTGCATATGCGGCGCCCGGCGAGCCTCTATCGTGGCCTGCAACTGCATGGATTCCTGGGGTTCCAGTTTTTTGTCGCACTATCCAGCTTTTCCTACCTCACCGCGCCCGTCACATGGATCGGCAGCGCCCTGTGGCTGCCCGATATGGCCCCGATGCTTCCACAATGGCTGTATGCGCTGGGAATCGCCAATCTCGGCATTTACCTGACGCTGCATGTCGCCACCGCCCTGCATATCGCCTCGCTGTACCGCAAGCAGCATGCGAAAATGATGCTGGCCGCCCTCACCTACCCTTTTTATCTTGTTTTACATAGCGTTGCGAGTTATCCGGCGCTCTGGCAGCTTGTCACCAATCCTTATGCATGGAACAAAACAAGCCACGGCATGGCCAAAACATTCAGCGATTTCCAGTTGACAGATAATGCTGCGTAAGTATAAGTACCGCCTTCTAATTTAACCAGACCCCGCAATAAATGCGGGGGTAAGTGAGTTGTTATGAAAGTCCTGAGTTCATTGAAATCCGCGAAAATCCGCGATAAAAACTGCCGCGTTGTCCGCCGCAAAGGCCGCGTCTACGTCATCAACAAAAAGAACCCACGCTTCAAAGCAAGACAGGGCTGATTAACCCATTCTTCAGCTTATCGCGCTAGGGTCACCTCCATCAAATGGAGCGTTTATGACTGAATTCCCCCCCAAATCCCTCGCCGACTGGCAAAAGCTCGCCGCTAAAGATGTAGGCGAAGGCAAAACCGCCGATGATCTGACATGGCAAACGCCGGAGGGTTTTCCGGTAAAACCGCTCTACACTGCTGCCGATTTAGAGGGGTTGGAATTTACCGACACCCTACCCGGCTTCGCACCTTTCGTGCGCGGCCCGCGTGCGACGATGTATTCCGTGCGGCCGTGGACGGTGCGGCAATATGCCGGCTTTTCCACCGCCGAGGAATCCAACGCCTTCTATAAACGCAATCTCGCGGGCGGGCAAAAAGGCCTTTCTGTTGCCTTCGATTTAGCAACGCATCGCGGCTATGATTCCGACCATCCGCGTGTGGTCGGCGATGTCGGGAAAGCTGGCGTGGCCATCGATTCTGTCGAGGACATGAAAATATTGTTCGACGGCATTCCGCTGAATGAGATGAGCGTTTCGATGACCATGAACGGCGCGGTGCTGCCGATTTTGGCCAGCTATATCGTGGCGGGGTTAGAGCAAGGCGCTGCGCTCGACCAGCTTTCCGGCACCATTCAAAATGACATCCTCAAAGAATTCATGGTGCGCAACACCTATATTTATCCGCCGGAACCGAGTATGCGCATTGTGGCCGACATCATCGAATATACGGCGAAAAACATGCCGAAATTTAATTCGATTTCGATTTCCGGCTATCACATGCACGAAGCGGGCGCCACCGCCGTGCAGGAACTCGCCTACACTATCGCCGACGGCGAGGAATATGTGAAAGCCGCACTCGCCAAGGGGCTGAACGTAGATGATTTCGCACCGCGCCTCTCCTTCTTCTTCGGCATCGGCATGAATTTCTTTATGGAAATCGCCAAGCTCCGCGCTGCACGCCTGCTGTGGGCGAAGACGATGGCAAAATATAATCCGAAGCATCCCACGTCGAGCAGCTTGCGTACGCACTGCCAGACCTCCGGTGTTTCTCTCACTGAAAAAGATCCCTATAACAACGTCATCCGCACCACCATCGAAGCGATGGCGGCAGTGCTCGGCGGCACCCAATCACTCCACACCAACGCGCTCGACGAAGCCATCGCCCTGCCCACCGATTTCTCGGCGCGCATCGCGCGTAACACGCAGCTCATTATTCAGAATGAATCCGCCGTCACCAAAGTGGTCGATCCGCTGGGCGGCAGCTACTACATCGAATCGCTGACCAATAGCCTGGTGACACATGCGGAAGCGTTGATCGAAGAAGCGAACAAGCTCGGCGGCATGACCAAAGCCATCGAAACCGGCATGCCGAAAATGCATATCGAGGAAGCCGCCGCCCGCAAACAAGCGCGCATCGACCGCGTGGAAGAAGTCATCGTCGGCGTGAATAAATACAAACTGAAAGAAGAAGCGGCGATCGATATCCTTGATGTCGATAACGCCAAAGTGCGCGAAGGCCAGATCAAACGCCTGAAAGAAATTCGTGAAAAACGTGATGAAAAAGCGGTGCAGGCTGCGCTCGCGGCACTCACCGATGCGGCGGCGAAGAAAACCGGGAACCTGCTCGAACTCTCGGTGGAAGCGGCAAAACAACGCGCCACTGTCGGCGAAATTTCTTTTGCACTGGAAAAAATATATGGCCGGTATGATGCCACCATCCGCACCATTTCCGGCGTGTATGGCAAACTTTTTGAGCAGGATGGCGGATTAAAACCCGTCCGCGCCAAGGTGATGACGTTTTCCGCCGATGAAGGACATGCGCCACGCCTGTTCGTCGCCAAAATGGGGCAGGACGGGCATGATCGCGGCGCCAAAGTCATCGCCACCGCCTTCGCCGATATGGGCTTTGAAGTGGAAGTGGGCAGCCTGTTTGCCACGCCGGAAGAAGTAGCCAAACTCGCAGTGGAGAAGGATATTGATGTGGTCGGCGTATCCTCGCACGCCGCCGGGCATAAAACCCTCGTGCCGCAACTGATCGCTGAACTTGATAAACTGGGACGCGGCGATATCACGGTGGTTTGCGGCGGTGTGATTCCCGCGCAGGATTATGAATTCCTAATGGATGCAGGTGTGGCCGCGATTTACGGACCCGGCACCAACATTCCCAACGCCGCCGAAAACCTGCTCGACCTCCTCAAAAAACGGCATAATTTGCGGAAGCGTGGATGAAATGAAATGGTGGCGTTCAACCACTCCTCTTGCCAGCCCGTCGTCGCCCTCAAAAAGGGCTATGCCGGGCACGGCCTCGCCTAAGATCATCTTCACGTGGCCGCGCCACGCGAAGCCGAAGGCGAAGCGTGGTGCCGTCTATAGGAATGACTCGGGCCTGCTGACCCTCGCCCTTCGGGCGGCTTCGCCGTCAAATTCCGCTGCTGCGGAATTTTCGAACCACGGTTCGCTTCCCCATGAAAATAATACCATTATCCCAAACCAGCATGCTGGTCTGGGATAATGGTGCCGTCTATAGGAATCGAACCTACGACCTACGCATTACGAA